>JAJFFK010000001.1 GCA_021776655.1 Henriciella sp.
TGCTCCGGCTGCCCGCACAATACCTCAACCAAAATTCCTGAAGGCAGCCAAGCCATGGCCGGTATTGGCTGCCACATTATGTCGCTGTCAATGCAACGTGATACGCACCTCTTTACCCATATGGGCGCTGAAGGGGCAAATTGGATCGGTATGTCGCCGTTCACCGAAACCGACCACATATTCCAAAATCTCGGGGACGGAACTTACGAGCATTCCGGGATCTTGGCGATCCGCGCAGCGGTTTCTGCGGATGTCAATATCACGTACAAGATCCTCTACAACGACGCCGTTGCCATGACTGGCGGGCAACCGATCGCCGGACAGCTGACCATCCCTGCCATTGCTGCCCAAGTGAGATCTGAGGGTGTCAAACGCATCGCAATCGTTGGTGAAGTAGAACCCAAAAAAGCCCTGGCGCACTACCACATGGAAGATCAGCAATTTGACGGTCTTTCTTTTTGCCACCGGGATGATCTCGACGAACTGCAGCGAGAGTTCCGCAAAATCGAAGGCACCTCGCTGATCATCTATGACCAAACCTGCGCGGCCGAAAAGCGCCGGCGTCGCAAACGCGGATTGTTGGAAGACCCGCCGATCCGTGTCTTCATCAACGATCAAGTTTGTGAAGGCTGTGGCGATTGTTCGGTGCAATCAAATTGCGTGTCGATCGAACCGCAAACCACCGAACTGGGCATCAAACGCAAGATCAATCAATCTTCGTGCAACAAAGATATTTCTTGCGTCAAAGGGTTTTGCCCAAGCTTCGTCACGGTCCACGGTGGATCTGTGCGCAAACCCAATCCTAAGCGTTTCGATGATGAAGAAGCACAATTGATGGCCACCCTTCCAGCGCCGACGCTCAAACCCGGTCCGGAAGTACACTACAACATTCTTGTCGGCGGTATTGGCGGCACGGGTGTTGTCACCATCGGTGCACTGATCAGCATGGCCGCTCATCTTGAGGGACGCGGCGCATCCGTTCTCGACTTTACCGGTCTCGCCCAGAAAAACGGTGCGGTGATCTCTCATGTCAGATTAGGTGAAAGTCCCGAAAGCCTCGATGCCGTTCGGATTGGCGAATTATCATCCGACCTGCTCCTCGGTTGCGACATGGTTGTTGCCGGCAGCATGGCCGCGTTGACCTGCTGCGACAAAGGCCGCACATGGGCCATTGTCAACGCCCATGAAACCCCGACAGCCCAGTTCACGCTCGACACCAATACGGTCTTGCCTGCAGATCCGACAATGCACGCTATCAAACAAGCCGTGGGGACAGATCGGAGCTCGTTCTTGGAATTCACTCAGATCGCGACCAACCTCTTTGGCGACGCCATTGCCACCAACCTCATGCTGTTAGGCCTCGCTTATCAGCAAGGCCTGATCCCGTTGAGCGACGCATCGATCGAGCAAGCCATCACGCTCAACAATGTTTCTGTCGCCCAAAACCTCAAAAGCTTTAGATGGGGTCGTTTGCTGGCTCATGATCCGGAAGCCGTTCTCAATCGGGCTTATGCCGACAAGGTTCAATTGGACCCCATTGCGACTGACCTAGAAGCAGTCATCGATCAGCGCGCAACACTCCTCACATCCTACCAAAACAACAAACTCGCAAATCGATACACGGCTTTGCTCGCACGTTTCAAATCACTTGAGAACCGGATTCAGTCTGGTTCAACAGCCCTGACCGAAATAATTGCCCGGAATTATTTTAAGGTTCTTGCCTACAAGGATGAGTATGAAGTGGCCCGCCTATGGACCGATGGCGCGTTCGAGAAACAGCTTCGCGAGACCTTCAAGAGTGGCAAGATCTACTATCATATGGCACCGCCTCTGCTGTCCAAGAAAGACAGCCAGGGACATTTGAAAAAGAAAAGTTTCGGGCCATGGATGAAAACCGGGTTTCAGGTCTTGCGGCGGTTTAAATGGCTGCGAGGCACACGGCTGGATCCGTTCGGCTGGACAGTCGAGCGCAAGCTGGAGCGTGAGTTACGTGACGAGTATTTGAGCCAGATCGACCGGCTCTGCCACGAGCTCAGCGCTGACAATTTGGCACTAGCGGTTGAGATCGCTGAACTTCCCGATGAGGTCCGCGGCTATGGTCATGTCAAAGACGAGGCCATTGAAACCGCGAACCAACGCCGTGAAGCGCTCTGGCAAGGGTGGCCTGCGGGGACACTGCCAGCGACAAAGACGACGCTGCTGTCTGCAGTTTAGAGGCCTTCGCTCCAGCAATTGGGCATTTTTACATGGTCAGCCGCAGGTCGGAGATGGATGTCGCAATCGCTCTATAGGCTTGCGTTAACTGCTGGCCATTTTCAGGACTGAAGTAGAATTCAGGCCCTGAGGAGCAATATTGCAGAACCGCCTGACCTGAGCTTGGGGCCTGAAACGCCACGGCGTAGATCACGACGTCTTGATCCTTGATATTGTCACATAGCTGTTTCGCCTGCCAGGTGGATGACCCTTGTGAATTGTTGATGGTGGCGTTGAACGCGCCATCGGTCATCAGGATAAGCGCCTTGACCGTATCAGGCTCATCATAGGGATGCGGATCGCCGGCAAATACTGAATTCCAAGCGGGGGAAATCGAGTACCAGCCCCACGCCACACCAAGATGACCGGCCGTGCCGCCCGATGGATCCAGCGATGCAATATAGTCCTTCAAGACCTGCTTGTCGGTTGTCAGTGGGACCGGTTCTGCATCACGGCAGTCGTTTCTGTCCCAATACCCGGCAGGCGTCACATATTGATTTAAGCCAGGTCCATCATCGGTGAATTTTTTCGAACCGGAGCGTTGAAACACGCATGTCGTTTCGTAACTGACGTCGACAAATTGGTCAGCGTCTGAATCGTAATAAGTATGGGTTCTATTCGGCGATTGTCCGGTCACCGCTTCAAAATAGTCACCAGCATTCATTGAGTTATTGTAGGACACCATCGCCAAGCGCGTGTCTTGTTCGTGCCCGGCAATTGGCGTGTCGGTGAGCAGCTGGTCGACAGCGATGACGGCGGCTTCTTTCAGAGATGTCATACGTGAGCCAGCCATCGAACCGGAAACATCGAAGACGAAAGCAACGTCGACCATGCCAATGCCATATTGGGTCGCGGTATCAACGCGAAACCGCATTTCTTCAATTCCTGCTATCGCTGACAGAGTGGTTTTCTGAGAACAGATCGTGGAAGCTGAGATGTCCTGATCACTGATCTCGACTGCCAGAACCTCGCAATTCAAGCCGCCTTGAGTCGTGCTGGTCGCTGACGTGTAATAGTCCCGAATGACCTGTTTTACCTCAGCAATTGTGCCGCCGTCTTGTAGCTTTCTAGTGCCTGCAATGATCGCGGTATCAAGCGTATATTGCGCCTTGGTTTTCTTGGTTGTGACCAATTGAAAATCGATCGCAAACCCGGCAACAATTGTGATCGGGATAATTGTCAGCCCGAATATCATCGCTACATTGCCGGATGTATTGCGTATGAAACGATCTAGAAATTTTGCTGTCAACTTGATCATGCCCGCCTCGATATAACTTAGCTCTGCGGCAAGAGTGACGGTTTTGGGTTTCAATTCCATTGGCTTGCGCGCGCAAGTTTGTGGTGCGCGCGCAAGTGATGATTAACCAGCGGATCAGTAGCTGATGCGAAGGTCCGAGATCGACGTCGCAATTGCCTGATAGGCTTGGCTAAGCTCCTCGCCATTCTCAGGGCTAAAGGAGAATTCAGGACCACTTGAGCAATAGTCGAGAATATCCTGTCCAGATGTTGGCGCCTGGAATGCCACTGAATAGATGAACACGCCGCCTGTGGCTTTGATCCCATCACAGAGATCGGCAGCTTGTTCGAACGAGTCGCCGAGATCGTCAAACTCTTCGCGGTTGAATGATCCATCGGTCATCAGGATGATCGCCTTGGTTGAATCCGGCTCATCATAATCAAGCGGCGCGGCGTCTCCCGTGAAGATGGTCTGCCAAGGCTCTGCAACCATATACCAGGCCCAGGCAATGCCTTGCTGGCCCGCCGTGCCACCATTCGTGGTCAAGGCGTTCACATAGTTGATCAGGTCTGTACGGCTATCTGTCAGAGGCAGGGGCTCATGTGGATTGCAGCTCGTGCCTTCAGTGTGCCAATGGCCCTCATCCGGCTCATCACCGTCATATAAATGGTATCTGGCATACCCACCAGCTAGCAGGGCTTCGCTATTGGGCGTTTCATCACCGCCATTGTAGACATACTCATTCGCATCCACATTGATGTCGGACACTGGCGCATTGGCATTTGGTGCCGCGTCGCTGAAGGCTTCGTCGCCTGGCCGTTCCCATACGCAGGTTGAGTCGATTGTACGTTGCTCACTGAATGTCGTTGTTTCGGTGAACTGAACCAGGCAGTTGCCGCCACTATTGACCTGTGTCGATTCATAAGGAATGCAGATCGTTTTATATCTCCACCTCCGGCAAGTGCCATTTCTGCGCCATTTTTTGCAGACTTGCCGGCGGTCACAATTGCTTGAACCTGAACTAAGCGTGTCGCAGGTTCCCTTATATTCAAATTCTATTTCTTCGACCGTCTCGTACTCGTAGATATATGTTCGTTCCTGCGCGAGGCCGGTGACGTCTTCAAAATAGTCACCTGCATTGAACATGCTATCGTAAGAGATCATCGCGATGCGGACATCTTCGGTTGCCGCGCCGCCGCCTTCCGGCAGCAAAGTGTCGATGGCGTCCAGAGCCGCAGCTTTGAGAAACGTCATCCGATTGCTGCCCCCCATTGATCCGGACACATCGAACATGAAGGCCACGTCAAGTTTACCGATGCCCCAGGTTGAGGCTGAACTGACATAGAATGTCATTTCATCTCTGCCGACAATCTGCATCAGGCTGGTTTCCTGTGAGCATTCGACATCCAGTTCGATGTCCTTCGAGCCCTCGACAAATGTCATGTTCAGGTTGCCGCATGTCAGCGTTGTCCCAACAGTTGTGAGCTGGGCGGTCATGTAGCTATTAACAATTTCAGTAATTTCAGCTTGGGTCTTGCCGGCCTGCATGGCGCGTGCGCCGGCCAGGACAGCCGAATCAATAACCGTCTGAACCTTGTTCTTGCGCACTGTGGTGATTTGAAAATCAATCGCAAAACCGGCAATGCTCAAAATCGGGATGATCGCCAATGCGAAAATCATCGCGACGTTGCCCGATTTGTTGTTGAATATGCGTTTGAAGTGCCGCCGCCAGCCTGAACTCTTTGCCATGATTGTCTCCGTGAGGTCATCCCCGTCAATCTGCTTGCGTAGTGCATCTGGTTTTCAATCAGGTTATCTCGGGCTTTGTGATTGCCGGGTTCGGATTCATAATTTGTTAATGAATCTTTTTGTTCGCGAGGCTGGACTTTGCCCGCCGAGTCAGGTGATCGAGAAGCATGCAGCAATATCTCGACTTGATTCAGGACATTCTCGATAACGGGGTTGAGCGCGGTGACCGAACTGGCACCGGTACGATTGGCGTATTTGGCCGTCAGATGCGGTTTGACCTGGCGGCAGGATTTCCCATTCTGACGACCAAGAAACTGCACTTGCGGTCGATTATTATTGAGCTTTTATGGTTCTTGCGCGGCGATACAAATGTCCGTTGGCTGAATGAGAACGGCGTTTCGATATGGGATGAATGGGCCGATACCGACGGCGATTTGGGTCCGGTCTATGGTAAACAGTGGCGCAGTTGGGCGACCCCTGATGGCCAGGCGATTGATCAGATTATCTGGGTCAAGAACGAGATTGAAACCAACCCAAACTCGCGCCGTATGGTCGTTTCAGCCTGGAATCCAGCTGATGTCCCGGATATGGCGCTGCCGCCTTGTCACTGCCTGTTTCAGTTCAACGTGATCGCTGGCCGGTTGAACTGCCAGCTTTATCAGCGCTCCGCCGATGTGTTTCTCGGGGTGCCATTCAACATCGCCTCTTACGCTTTGCTGACGATGATGATGGCGCGTGCAACCGGGCTTGAGCCAGGCGACTTTGTGCACACATTTGGCGATGCGCATCTATATTCCAATCACCTTGAGCAAGCGCGTCTGCAACTGACCCGCGCGCCTTTTGACCTGCCAAGAATGGTGATGACCCCCGGCAAGACGGACTTGTTCGGCTGGGAATATGACGATTTCAAACTCGAAAATTACCAGTCTCACAAGCACATAAAGGCCCCCGTCGCGATCTAGGGTTTGACACTGCAGCCCTGCGCGGAGATTGCAAATAGCAAAACCGATTTGCTTTTGCTATGCTGTCAGTGAAGGGCAAGAAGAATGAGTGATACGAGTTTTCAAACGTTTCTGGTGAGTGGCCTGATGGTGCTGATTGGTACCGCTGTTTTCCTGGCTTGGTGCATTTGGCGCTATGTCGACCGGGCCCGTGATATGGAGCGGTCGCTCTTGGTTGGGGTTGGTCACGAACTACGTGTAACCCTGCAAAATATGGCGCGAGAGCTTGGCGCGGCCGCCCGGGGTGAGTTGCGCGCGCCGTCCGATCTTTTACCGATTTCTCATGTTCAGCTCAATTCTGCACTAACCGGCCGGGTCGAGGCAGACCGTCGGGCTTTGACTGAAATTCGGGCAACCTATGACGCGCTCAAGGCGCGCAAACAGAATGTACGTGACGCCATGGCGCAGGGCGGTGATGCACAACCGACCATAGATACCGCCGCGCGGGCAACCATTGAGGCGATCACCGAGCTATACCTCTGGGAGATGCATAAAGGAAAGCCGCCCGAAATTGCTGAATCGACACGCACCTGGCAGGTTCGGGACTGGATGAAAGCGCGCGCGTTTGAAGCCAAAGCGATCCCCGGCCTGCACCTGCGCGATGAGGTCGTCGAATGCCTGCGCACACGCGGCATGAGCCTGACGCCAAAGCCGCTGACCTATACGGCAAATCAGTATTACGCGATGCTTTATGACCGCAAGGCTGATCCGAACGCGCCATTCTGGAAACGCAAGCCAAAGCCAGCGGTCGAGGTCGAAGCGACAAAACCGGAAACAGCACCACCGCCAGAGACAGTGGCGACCGGCGATATCGTCCACTGACGCGGCTGCCACGCCGCCTAATATTTGGGAGAATAGTATGAAACTGTTCGGATGGCCCGTCGCGGCCCTTACAATAATCGCTCTTGCGGCTTGTGGACAAGGCCGTGATGTCCCGGTCGCTCCAGTTGCAGATGGGCCAACTGCAGGCAAGGTTGAGGCGGCCAGTGAGGCGGCCAGTGAGGCGGCCAGTGCAGATGCCGCCGTTCGTCCATATCTTGATCTGGCCGAGGACCAATTTGTCATCGCCAATGCCAGTGAAGCGGATTTGGACGTGATTATTGCGGCTCTGCCAGATTATGCGCATCTGGACTGGGATACAAAAATGCTGGATACAGCGACCGGCGCGACGGTTGTAACGGGTCTGTCGATCAGCTTTGGCGACGATGCCGCGTTTGGAATACGGGTTGATGAGGCGCGTATATGGGGCATGGAATCTGACTTGTTGGCAGCGCGACTGCAGGGCCAACGTCTGGCTGAAAGTGGTCCGCTCTTTGCCCGGCTTGATGCCAGCAATCTGTCATATTTCGGTCTTAGCTCAGCCTTAAATTTGGGTTTTGAGCATATCCTTCTTCAGCTTGAGGTTGAATTACCGCCTGAGGTGGAAATCTCCTTTGACGCATTTGAGATCACTTCACAGAGGCTGATCCTTACCGATGCTGCTCTGCGCCCATGGCAGTTTGTCAAAGCGCCTGCAGCTTTGCTTGACTCCATTGACGAGGCGGATGACCGAGAAATTCTGCTCAGCGCGATCCATCTGGGTCAGCACCTGATTGCTGCCTCCAGATCGCTTGAATACGGGGCCGGTGTGATGCTGAACACAAATACCCAATTCGCAATGCGCCAGCCGGGCGCAACCGTGAAAGGGGAGTCGCGCCTGGCGCTTTATGGCTTCTCCGATGCCGCTGGCTTCGATCTTGGGCAAATGGTCATCAGGGATGCTCGCACGCGTCAGGAAACCCTCTATTCTGAAATGGATCCAGCCCTTGGAACGGGCTTCCCCCCGGGGCTGAGCCTCGTTCAGGAAACCACATACGCCTTGTCGCAGATCCAGGATGTCCGGCTGGATGCGGTTATGGGTTATCTTGCCCGCAGTGAGCTGCCACCGATTGACCAGCGCGATTTGATGAGCCTTGGGCTGTGGCAAACCACCGACTATACGCTCGCAGTAAATGACAAGCCGGTATTTTCGGTTGAAACCGCGAAGCTGCAAGCGGACAAGTTTGAATGGGTATTGCCGTCTGATATTGGCTATGAGTTCAACAATGCGACGCTGCATGTTGATGAGTTGACCGGGGTTTTCAAATCGTATTTCGAGATCATACTGGCCAGCCCGGATATTGCTGATGGGGACCAAGCAGATCGCGAACAGCTTGAACTGATCCGCGAAGGGTTCGGCAAGGCGCTGGAATTGTTACCTCAGCATGGGCTCGATACGATCACGTTTAATGCCAGGGCGAACGCTGTATGGGATGCAGATGCAGGCCCATCGGAGTTTTCAGCTGAGATCGCTGCGGATGGATTTGGCGATGTCTCCTATGATCTGTCACTCGACCTGCCGACCTATGATCAGGTCACAACGGCGATGCAGGCCGATGACATCGAAGCCGTCTTCGATCAAATATTTCAGGATGCCTTTGCGTTCCGAAGCGCGCATCTCAAAGAAACCGACGGCGGCGGGTTCGACAAGCTGCTCGGCTTTGCACATGACATTGGCAAAGCTTATCCAGATCAAGGTTGGGGCGCGATGCTGGGCAGCATGGAGCCACCGCAAATGCGCGCCTATCTGGCAAGTCTCATGCGTCTCGGCGTTTCGCAGGTCCGTACAGAATTCCCGCCAGCGGTTGATTGGCTCGAAGCGTTTGCCGGCTTTATCGAAACCGGTGGCACATTTGAGATCAGGGTCGATCCGCCTGCACCCATTACGGTTGCTCTGATTGAGGGGATTGATGACGAGCCGGACCCTGAAGAGGTTGTCGAGATATTTGGCATTGTGGTCACGCATACAAATTAGCCGCACCCTGCCGCTTGACCAGACGCGCCACGCGCATCATCTCTGGCATCAGGAAATTCTGGAGTATTCATGACACGCCTTGACGACGAACCTGATGCAAAAATAATGAGCGAACCGAACGCCTTTCTGGAAGAGGCGCTGTTCAAAGCCCGCACGATTCTGCTGACAGGCGGTGTTGACGACAAGTTGGCCCGGCGTGTCTGTGAGCGTCTTCTTGCGCTTGCATCGGAAAATAATAATCCGATCCTGTTGGTGGTTTCATCGCCAGGCGGCCATGTTGAATCTGGCGATATGATTCATGACATGATCAAATTCGTCGGCGCTCCGATCAAGGTGCTCGGGTCCGGCTGGGTCGCAAGCGCGGGTGCGTTGATCTATTCGGCGGCCAAAAAGGAAAACCGATACGCGCTGCCCAATACTCGTTTCTTGCTGCATGAACCGCGCGGTGGGATTAGCGGCCAAGCGTCAGATGTTGCGATCCAGGTCAAGGAAATTGTCCGTATGCGCGGCCGCTTGAACAAGATTTTTGCTGATGCAACGGGGCAGACCCTCGACAGAATCAAGAAAGACACAGATCGCGATCATTGGATGAGCGCCGCAGAGGCGGTCAAATATGGCCTCGTCAACAAAATCGTGTCTCACCACAGCGAAATAAAATAATTGCACTTCTGACGCGTTGATTTGTAAGACGTAAAGGAATTTCCTGCAAATCTTCACATTCGAAGAGTGTGGGGAGCAATTATGCTTGTTCGTATTGAAGATTTGGCGGAAAAGGCACGGCTGGTTGCAGCTGATGCGCCAATGACAGATGTCGTGCAAATTTTTTTATCAGACCCGGCGCGTGAATGGCTAATCGTTGTACAAGACCGTAAACCGGTTGGATTATTGCCGCGTGCCAAGACAATGGAACTGGCTGTCTCCTCGAAACAGCAGGCGCTCGGTTTGCTGACGGCAGGAGAGATGATTGATCGATCACCGCAGCGGGTTGATGCCGGTATGGCGGCAGCGCAATTTGCCCACGACCATCAAAGCGACGATTATCAAAGATTACAGGCGGGCGTGTTCATTCTGAAGGACCACCGGTTCATTGGTATCCTGACGTTGCCACGCCTGCTCAAAGCTGTGTCGACAGAGAATGCCGCGCGGGCGCGGTCTATGCGCCAGGCTGCCAAAGCCCCTGTGACGCCTCCCGCCGAAGAGAACTCGGCTGCTGCTGACACGCAATATCTGCTGGCAACGCTGGCGCATGAGGTGCGCACGCCGCTGTCGGGCATGATGGGGCTTGCTGAAATGCTGGCGAGCCGGACCCAAGACGTTGAAAACCGCGATATTGCCGAAACCATTGTCCGGTCTGGCGACACGTTGGACCGTATTCTCAAGGATACGCTTGATTATGTCAGTCTGGAGAGCGGCAAGCTGGAATTGAAGCCAGAGCCGTCTGACCTGACCGGTCTGGTTAGCGATCTGCGCCGCTTATGGTCAGCGCAAAGCGCCCGGCGCGGGCTGGCTTTGCATGTCAGCTTTACACCGGATGGCCCGTACCGCGTCGAGGTTGACCTTGGCCGGGTCCGCCAGGTTGCCAATAATCTGATCAGCAACGCCCTGAAATTTACCAGCGAAGGCAGCGTTTCCGTCACGATCGGAACCCAGATGCTCGGCGAAGACTTGATGATGAGTGTCGAAGTTGCAGATACCGGGCGCGGTATTCGGGCAACCGACCGCAGCCGGTTTTTTGATGCGTTTGAAAAAGGCGAGGCCCTGAAAGACGCGCCTGGTTGGGGGCTTGGTCTGACCATCTCACACGCATTGGCACGGCATCTTGGTGGCAAGTTAAGCTTGGCCGACAATCCGGCAGGTGGCAGTGTCTTTACCCTGATGATCCCGGTAAAACGGGCAGCGCAAGAGCCGTTCAAGGCCCCGACGACCGGGCCGCGATCCGGTCAATTCTCTCCCGGTGATGTCTTGCTGGTGGAGGATCACGAGGCCTGCGCGATGATTGCGATTGAGGCGTTGGAAAAAGCCGGGTGGACCGTGCATCACGCACAGAGCCTGTTTACCGCAAATGAAATTCTCTCTGTCCAGAGCTTTCAGGCGATCCTGACGGATCTGCATTTGATGGATGGCAGCGCCTTGTCTTTCATTGATACGACGCGCCGTCATGGCGGGCCGAATGCCTCGGTGCCGCTCTTGGTGATGACGGCTGACATATCCGATGGCACACGCCAGGCCTGTCTGGCGATGGGGGCTGATCGGGCCTTGAACAAACCGATACAGGGGCCTGCTCTGGTCGCAACACTGGCCGATGTCCTGATGGCGCGCGCTGCAAGTGGTATGAGCTTGCCACAACTGCGCGGGCGTTTGGCGAGTTAGCGACCAAGCTCTTTCATGGCGTCTTCGAGGCCCTGCATGGTCATCTCGAACATCCGGTCGGGGCCGATCAGTTCGCGGATCAGTTGGATTGAGCCGGTATATTCCCAAGCGCCCGATTTGACCGGGTTGAGCCAAGCAAAATTGGGATATTGCTGTACAAAACGCTGGATCCAGACCCCGCCTGCTTCTTCGTTCCAATGCTCCACCGAGCCGCCAGAATAGGTGATCTCATACGGGCTCATTGTCGCGTCGCCGACCACAATCACTTTGTATTCCGATGGGTATTTGTTCAGCACGTCCCAAGTTGGGATGACGTCAGAGCGGCGGCGGCGATTGTCCTTCCACAGGCCCTCATACGGGCAATTGTGGAAATAGTAATATTCGAGATTCTTGATCTCGGCGCGCGCAGCAGAGAACAATTCCTCGACCACTTTGACATACGGGTCCATTGATCCACCGGCATCCAGCAGCAGCAGGACCGACACTGTGTTGCGGCGTTCGGCGCGCATTTCGATATCGAGATAGCCTTGGCGCGCGGTGTTGCTGATCGTCTGATCGAGGTCAAGCTCATCCGCCGCGCCGTCGCGGGCCCATTTGCGCAGACGCCGCATCGCCATCTTGATGTTGCGGGTGCCAAGCTCGACACTGTCATCATAATTCTTGAACTCGCGCTTGTCCCAGACTTTCGTCGCCCGGCGATGGCGCGACTTGTCCTGACCGATCCGCACGCCTTCCGGGTTGTAGCCATTCGCGCCGAACGGCGACGTGCCGCCAGTGCCAATCCATTTATTGCCGCCTTCGTGGCGTTTTTTTTGTTCTTCGAGGCGCTGTTTCAGCGTCTCCATCAGTTTCTCAAACCCGCCAAGCGCCTCGATTTCCGCCATCTCCTCGGGCGTCAGGAATTTCTCGGTCATCTTGCGCAGCCATTCTTCAGGGATATCTTGCGCATCGACGGCATCTGAGAAACTGTCCAGGCCTTTGAAAACGTGCCCAAACACCTTGTCGAACTTATCGATATTGCGCTCGTCTTTGACCAGCGCGGTGCGCGCCAGATAGTAGAAATCGGTGACATCGCGGCCGATCACCTGCTTGTCCATCGCCTCCATCAGCGAGAGGTATTCTTTCAGCGTCACCGGCACTTTCGCGGCGCGAAGCTCATTGAAGAAATTCAGGAACATAGAACAAGCCTCCTCAGGCGAACCCTATATGTAGCGCGCCCACCACCACGAACCAACCCTGCCCTTGCGGGAAGAGGCTCAAGAGTTCGCATTGTAGGGCGGGTCTTGACCCGCCATTAGAGCGCGATGTTAGATGCGGCGGGTTGAAACCCGCCCTACGAGATGCGCTGCACCTCTGTCTGCCATGCGCCCGGAAATTGATCCGGGGGATCAATGCCAACGAAGAAGGCCACGGCAGTGGCAGAGGGCTATGACTGCGTGGGCACGAAAGAACACACGCGCGCCCCGCAATTGGATGGTATAACCACATTACATTAATATAATTTAGTCCAGCATAGTCGCTGTTTAAAAATGTAGCGAACCGTATAACACTTAATCCGACATATTATTTATTATCTGGGAATAGATGGCATGCGTCATCCGTTTCTTTCATAGACGGGCATTTCTGCTTTGTCAGTTGGATCAACAGGGAAATTCATCATGAACCGCACCCAAAGGGTTTTACTTAGTTCAGTTGCAGTGGCAGTGCTCGCTTTGGCGGCATGTAGTGGTGGCGGGGGAAGTACGCCACCAGGGCAGGTAGGATCTAGTCCACCACCGCCACCACCACCACCCGTATCCACGTCGGTTTCGGCGGTGGGCACGATTACTGGCTTTGGTAGCGTCTTCATCAATGGGGTTCGCTACTCAACCGATGGCACCACGGTGGTTGCGATTGAAGGGCAGAGTGATGTCACCGGTGATATATCAGCGTTGAAACTCGGCATGAAAGTCACAGTTAAGGGAAGCGAAAGCGACGGAAACCGCTCTGCATCGCAGGTCAAATTTGATGATGATCTAAAAGGACTTGCAGAGAACATTGTGAGCGATATCACAAATCCCTCAGTCGGCACTTTTACAGTAGTCGGACAAACTGTAATTGTTGATATTAACACAGTTTTTGATGACGATATTGGCAATAATGACGGTGTCACAGGCATCGATATCCGTGATCTCGACCCCGCCTTTCTTCCTGGCGGCACGCCTATGGTTGTCGAAGTCAGTGGCTTTCTTACGGATTCTGGCGTGGTTGCCACCCGCATTGAGAGAGTTAACCTGGCGGCCAGTGATCTTGGGCGTCCATCGGTAGATGGCGACGAAGTGGAAGTAAAAGGCATCGTCGACGCCGTTTCAGCAGACGGACGAACAATCACGATCAACGGTGCCAATTTCACGATCACGAGTGCAACTCAGTTAGATGATGGACTTGTGGTAGATGCCTCGCTGGTTGGGCGTTTTGTCGAGATAAAAGCCGACATCGATGCGTTCGGCGACTTCATCGCAGTTCGGGTTGAGTTTGAGGATGACCTTGATGGATTTGGAGGTGACGACTCGTTCGAAATTGAAGGAATCCTGCAATCGGTCGACACCTCGACAGATCCAGATACCATTCGGATTAATGGACTGACCATTGAAGTCAACGATGCATCCAGCCTTGTCTCACGTGTCGGACTTCGGGTGGAAATCAAAGGGTCTTTTGATGCCAATGGCGTCCTGCAATTGGGTGAAGTCGAACTCGAAATTGAAAATTCGGTTAGAATAGAAGACCGGATTGCTTCAATCGATTCCAATGCGCTTACATTCACCACAACGCTCGGATTAACCGTGACTCCGACAGGCGCGAGTCGAATCGAAGACGAAGTAGCGGTGGGCGGCGATAGTCTTTCTGTCGCTCAATTCTTCCAACGCCTCAGCATCAATGATTTCATATCGGCGCGTGGTTTCCCCGCTGCGGATGGGAGTGTGACATGGACAAGAATCGAGCGTGAACAAGAGGATGACCAGAGCTGCAGCCTGCGTGGCCCCGTCGAATCCGGAAGCATTCTCGATCCCGAGTTCCAGATACTAGGCGTAACAGTCGACACCACTGGGCTTGGTTTTGGCGGGTTCGAAGATGAAAATGACGTCGATATTGATCGCGCCACCTTCTTCAGCCGTCTGCAAGTTGGTGACATCGTACAGGCGACCAGTGATGATGCTGGCCTTGGCTGTACAAATGGACGCCTGTCAACACAATCAGACGGCGAAGTTGAATTTGAGCCAGATGACGGCGTGACAGGGACCTCATCCGGAACCGATAACGATAGCGGCAATGGGAATGATAATGAGATTTCCGGCACAGTTTCTAACCTGGATGATGTGGCAAATACGTTCGTCATTTTCAGCCAGCAAATCCAGGTTACTAGCGACACTCTTATTGATTCTTCCATAGTGGAACGAGCACGTGGTGTTCAGCTTGGACCTGAAGATCTTCGGTTCGGCGATCTTCCTGAAACACTTGGTGCGCTCATCCAAGATGGTGATGTTGTGGAAGTGACGATCGATGTATCGGGCAATGCGATAAAGATCGAAGACGTGGGCTGATCTTGTTGCACCGTCAGTCGAAAGTTGGTTGTAGATATCTAGGGTCAGGACAGCGCCAAAGTGGTGAGATTAATAGGTCCTGACCCTAGCATTCAGCGAGACACCTTGTTTAATCTCCGATTGGGGGAAGAAAGGTGTTTTCAATGACCAGAGATCAACGCGAGATCCGCCGCAAACTTCGCGTGCTGGAACGCGCTGATAAGATCGGAGATGTCGGACAGAGGTGCTACGCACCTCGCAGGGCGCGATAGCATCCCGCCGTCCGCAGTCTTCAACACGTAAAAACCGCTTCATCATGAGTTCCCTTCGCGCCCACCAATCCTCCCCCTTGCCCGGTCGGGGTATAATGGGTCATGGACTTAACGCCCAGCTTCTTCCAACATGCCGCCGCGCAGGGCGGCCGCCTTGCGGCATACGTCTTGTCGCGTGACAATCTTCACTTGGCGCCGGAGATGATCACCCGTGCCGCTGCACGCCGGTTAGGGCAGGGCATCCGGGCGCTTGAGGCGTATCTGCGACGCTTGCTGATCCTGCTCGCGCTCACCCTTGAGCCGGGTCTGAAACCTGACCAAACAGAGCGCGCTGTGCGCTATGGATCACGCTCAAAATTCCGTGCCAAGGCCTTCCGCATCTTTACGGGCGAGCACGATTTTCCCGACTTATTCCACACTCAATCCCCCAAATCGGGCGCTGACCGTATGGCCTCCGCCGCGCCAATCTTGGCCAGTCCGCTTCTGCAACGCCTCAGCCAATTGAAAGCCTTGATCGATGCGCCGCAGGCCCGCGCCCGGCGTTTGGCTTTCTGTCTCGCGCGTCGACGCTCCGGTCTGCTCTTCGCACCGGGCCTCGCACATGCCCTGCCTTATCGTTATGGCACTGAAATATCGATGCTTTATACCGGGTTCGCACAAGCAATCCAAAACCTCAGCCGCGCCAGACCGCCGCCCATCGGCCCGGTCCCACGCCCGCCGCCACGCATTCGCAGACTGTAAAGCCCGCCGACCGCCTCGGCGGAATACGGGCGGCTGGGTGAATGATAAAACAGGAGAAAAACAACGCGCGACCACGCGTCGGCCAGTCAAACCGCCGCATCGAAGGGCCTTGACCTCGCGAAATAGAAAAGTGGCGCTCTGGGGAGGATTCGAACCCCCGACCCCTTGGTTCGTAGCCAAGTACTCTATCCAACTGAGCTACCAAAGCGTGGTGAAGGCGGACACATACAGGCGCATGCTGGCATATGCAAGCGTTTGGTGTGAGTCTTTTTAACGAGCTTCAAACACCCCTCTTGCGATGGCTCGCGACAAGGTGTTTGCGGCCAGTTCGCCGAGCCGGGTTAGGGTCGCAGGCGTCGGATCGGGCAGGGGTTTCTGGGCGGTTGAGAGGACAAAAACCGCGTCGCCATCGAACGGCGCGAAGACCGGTCTGATGGCTCGGGAAAACCCGGACAGAGCCATTTGCGCGACGCGCTTCGCCTGACCCGGTGTCAGGGCAATATCGGTGGCGATACAGGCTATGGTCGTGTTCTGGCCGAGCTGCGGATTGCCTCTCGATGCGCCCCAATCTTCGGCGTCAAGCGTATAGTCGGCGGGCGGGCGGACGCCGCCAAACTCACCGTTCACCTCATAGGGCCAGGCCCAGAAGGCGTCAGTGCCAGGCATATAGACCGATCCGAAACTGTTGACGGCCACCAGGGCTGCGACCGACAGTCCGTCATCGGTGACAATTGACGCTGACCCAAGGCCGCCGCGATTGAGGCCAGCTTTGGCGCCATATCCAGCGCCGATTGTGCCAAGCTCGAAATGGCGGGACGCCTGCGCCAGTGCCGTTTTGCCAAGCCCGGCATAAGGTGGGTTTTCGCCCCAGGCCTTGTTTCCGCCATTGGCCAGGTCGTACAGAATGGCGGCTGGAACAATCGGTGTTTTTGGCACGCCGGGCCGGTCAACCAAACCAAAGCCACGCCCTTGTGCACCAAGCATTGCGGCGACGCCATCAGCGGCGGCGAGCCCATAGGCGCTGCCACCAGACAGCACGATGGCGTCGATCTGATCGACCATTGTGTCCGCCGAGAGCAGATCCGTCTCGCGCGTTCCAGGTCCGCCGCCTGCAACCACAACAGCGCCAACGCATGGCGTATCAGTCAGGATGACCGTTGTCCCGGTCGCGGCGGCTTTATCATGTGCGTTGCCAACGGTTAGACCGGCGATGTCGGTGAGGAGATTCAAAGGACCAGGAGCAGACATGTTTAGCCTTTTCAAATTGCTAGCTAACGCATTACGGTGGTCTCATTCATTCGCCAAGCCGGGAGCGCTTCTTGTCATGAAATTTTCATTGTCCTTCAGAGCGGTTCTATCGGTCGCTTTCTTGGCTGCGTGCCAGCAGGCGAGCGGTCCCGAGCCGGTTATCGATGTGGTCACGCCGCCGGTCATCGAAAATACGGTCTGGACAAAGGGCGCGATGATCGCTGCAGCGGACCCGCGCGCGGTTGAGGCTGGATTGGAGGTCTTGCGTCAAGGCGGCCACGCGGTCGACGCGGCGATTGCCGTTCATGCCGTGCTTGGCCTGGTTGAACCACAGTCGAGCGGTATTGGCGGCGGTGCGTTCATGCTGGTCTATGAGCGTGAGAGCGGTGAGATTACCGTCTATGATGGCCGTGAAACCGCGCCAATGGCAATTGATGAGAACCTGTTTGTCGAAGATGGTGAGGTGCTTGGCTTTCTTCCCGCCTGGCAGTCTGGCCGATCGACCGGCGTGCCGGGCGCAATCGCGCTTTATGAAGCGGCGCATCAGGCGCACGGGCAAGCCGAATGGCAAAGCCTGTTTCAGGGTGCGATCAGGCTGGCCGAGAATGGCTTCGAGGTCTCACCCCGCCTTGCCGGGATGTTGGCGGATGATCGCATTCGCCAGTTTACGCGGCTTGATGACCACGAGGTGAGTGCGGCCTATTTTTATCCAGAAGGCGAACCACTTGCCGAAGGGGCTGTGCGCGACAACCCAGACTATGCAACAGTTCTGCGCCGCGTCGCCGAGCATGGTGCCGAGGCCTTCTATCAAGGTGAGATCGCCGAAGCGATTGTCGCTGGGGTTGGCGAAGCGCCGCTGGCCGGCAGTATGACTGTGGAAGATATCGCGACTTATCAGGTGAAAGTCCGCCCGCCGCTGTGCGGGGATTGGCGCGATTACCGCATTTGTTCGGCGCCGCCGCCATCATCGGGCGGGGTCACACAGAACATGATTATGGGCCTCTATGACCGCCTCGTCCCGCAAGATGCCGAGACCGAAGACACCTACTTGAAGGCCTTCGTTGACGCCCAGCGCCTCGCTTATGCCGACCGTGATCACTATGTTGCCGACGCAGATATGGTGCAGGTGCCAGCTCTGGACCTGATCGATCCAGCCTATCTGGATGTTCGCGCGCTGGACGTGTTCGAACCTGGCGCGACGCCAACGCCTGGCGATCCTGGGCTGGTGCTGGGGCGTGGATCAATCATCGGCATGTGGGGCCAGGACCTGACCGAACATGCGCCGGGCACGACCCATATCTCAATCATTGATAATGCTGGCAACGCGGTCGCAATGACAGCAACGGTCGAAGCGGCCTTCGGTAATTCGCGCATGGTGAGTGGCTTTATGCTGAATAATGAGCTGACTGACTTTGCCCGCCAGCCTCGCAAATCGGGCCTACCCGTGGCCAATGCACCGGCCCCCGGCAAGCGCCCGCGCTCCTCGATGTCGCCAACGCTGATTATGGATGCAGAGGGCGGCCTTGTCATGGTTACCGGGTCACCAGGTGGCAACTCGATCATTGCCTATGTCGCCAAAACCATTGTTGGCGTTCTGGATTGGGGCAAGACCGCTGAGCAGGCTGTTGCGCTGCCGAATATCATCGCGCGCGGACAGCAGGTGGCGGTCGAAGTAGACCGAGATGGCGGCCCGGAAGCGGCGCAAGCTTTACGCGATATGGGTTACACAGTTCAAGAACGTCGCGGCGAAAATAGCGGTCTACATGTGATCATTGTCCGCGAAGACCGGCTTGAAGGCGCTGCCGACCCGCGCCGTGAAGGCGTGGCGCGCCAGCCTTGAGGTTTGCAAGCCTGTATCGCCAAACTGCTGGCTGCAACAAAACTAAGATTGTGCAGCGGACTCCGCTTGCGACTCAGCCCCCTTTCGTCTTTAAGCCTCCAACAGGTGCTATGGGCAAAGGCGGCTGAGCTATGAAACTGATTTCCTGTAATGCAAATCGACCCTTGGCCGAGGCGATAGCTACACATCTCGATTGTCCATTGACCGATGCTGAGGTGAAGAATTTCGCCGACAATGAAATCTTTGTGCGGATCAATGAAAACGTGCGCGGTGAGGATGTGTTTGTGATCCAGTCCACGTCTCGCCCGGCCAACGATAATCTGATGGAGCTGCTGATCTGTATGGATGCATTGCGGCGTGCGTCGGCCAACCGAATTACCGCAGTTATTCCGTATTTCGGCTATGCGCGTCAGGATCGCAAGACCGATGGCCGCACCCCCATCTCGGCCAAACTGGTGGCCAACCTGATCTCTGAAGCGGGTGCTGATCGGGTGCTGACCATGGATCTGCATGCTGGGCAAATTCAGGGCTTCTTCGATATTCCGACCGACAATATGGTTGCTTCCCCTGTCATGGTGGATGACATTCAGCGCCGCTATAAAGCCAAGGACCTGATGGTGGTTTCACCTGATGTTGGCGGTGTGGTGCGGGCGCGGTCTTTCGCGAAACGGATCGGAGCTGACCTTGCGATAGTGGATAAGCGCCGGGCTAAGGCCGGGGTGTCAGAGGTTATGAACATCATTGGCGACGTGTCGGGTCGAAAATGTATTATGGTCGATGATATCTGCGATTCTGGCGGCACATTGGTGAATGCGGCGGCGGCTTTGAAAGAGCAGGGGGCAATTGCCGTCAGCGCCTATATCACCCACGGCGTCTTATCGAATAATGCCGTCAGTCGGATCGAAAAATCGGTCATGGATGAGTTGGTCATCTGCGATACAATCGAGCCGGACGCTGCTGATTTGAAATCAAAGAAATTGCGCGTACTCTCCGTCGCGCCGCTGCTCGGCGAAGCGATCCGCCGGATTGCCAATAATGAAAGTGTGTCGAAACTGTTCGACTAGGGGGCAGAGCTACCCCTCGATAATCGTCAAGCCTTTGACGTTTTCCGGATCTTGATGCTCGCCATCCGTAAAGAACTCGAGATGCAGATGTGGTCCGCTCGCGCTGCCAGACTCGCCAACTTTGCCGATCACCTGACCTGGATGAAGGATATCGCCCCGCTTGATCTGGAAGTGCGCCAATTGCGAGAAACGCATTTTGCGACCATCGTCGAGCAGGATATCGACTGTATTGCCATATTCACCCTTGTGCTTGGCCATCAAGACCTTGGCTTTGGCGGGTGCATAAACAAGCGTATATTTCGCTGCTTTGATATCAACCCCGCTATGCCACCATTCCTTGTCAGTATAGACATGTTTGCCATAAGCGGCTGAAACGGTTGCATTGGCATCCATGATAATGGCGTGACTGAACAGATTTTTCTCAGCCAGCGAAACGCCTTGCGCCAGCGACATTGGTGCCAGTACCAGACCCGCAACCAACGCCACGAGCGCCAACCGCCGACGCGGTTTCTGGTCATCTTGCTCAAGCAATTGGGTCAGCCGTTTCTTGAGTGTCTCGCGGCGCGGCAAGATGAAGGCAGCCACCGGCAAATCAAGTCGCGGTGCTGGGCGGGTCAGACGCGCCGTGGTCGCGAGCGCGCGGGCATAGGCGACACTATCGCCGGTTAGGGCGACGGTTTGCTCGTCGCACGCTGCTTCACGCCAATAATCAAGCTGTCGCCGCATCATCCAGGCAAATGGCGAGAACCAGAATAGATCAGCAACGAAGCGCTCAAAGGGACGAGTGATCAGATCACCCCGTGCCATATGCGTACATTCATGTGCAAAGATGATGTTGGCATTGGCTGGGTCGGCCACGGCTTCCGGCAAGTAGACCGTTCGTTGCTTGATCCCGGCCATGAAGGGTGATCCTTCAGGGATCAGGCTGACTTTTGGGGTGATTGTCAGACCCAATCGGCGCGCCCATGGCCCGGCATCAAGATCGGGCGCAGGTATGCCAGCACGTTTGATGGTCTGCAGGCGGATCTGGCAAAGCACGTTCAAGACCAAGCGCCCAACCCATCCGGCAATCAGAATGGCGAACGCGGCAAACCCCGCCATCGAGCTGCTTGCCGTGCTAATCGCCGCTTTGATTGCCGCGCTATTCGACAGCACTTCAACGGCATCAGCGAGGTATGGAAAATCAGGAATCGGCGACGTGTTGGCGGGCGGCATGAGGGCATATATCCCTGCAATGATCCAGGGCAATACAGACAGGCCCGCTGCGCCGCGCCAAAGACTATGCGCAAACCGCGCTGGCACTGGGTCGCGAGTTAAGACGTGTGCAACACCCGCCAGCAAAGCCGTCCAGATCAGTGAGAAGCCAATAAACCAAAGTGCGCTCATGGATTAATCCTCGCTGTCTGGTGTGTCTTTGGATTCAGCCGCATTGATGATCACATCAAGCTCAGCCAGTTCAGCATCTGACAAATGCGGGCTTTCGGCAAATAGCGCCGCCGGCAGGGGGCCATCCATGTCGAGGACTTTTCGGGCCAGATGCCGGACCAGCCCGCCGAGTGTTTCGACCCGGTCAAGCAAGGGTTCAAAAGTCACCGGGTCGACATCGCCATTGCGTGAGACCCAGCCCTTGGTTTCCATTCGCCCCAGAACCGTTCTTGTCGTCGATAATTGCCACCCTTGTGATGGCCCGACGGCTTCGTGTATTTGCCGCGCGGTCTGCGCACCGGAAGTCCACAAATGCTTCAGCAGCACCAGTTCAGATGGATTTGGGTTTGGCATGGCAAAGTCCTTGTTCGCTACAGCTGTAACGTTACAATAATAAACCTGTGAAAGTCAAGATTTGCAGTGTCTGACACAGGCTCAGTTGCATCCGGTAACTGTTTCCTGTAATGGCCCGGCTTGAAGAAAGGACGGCGCCAGGCCGCTCCTGTCAGGTTGTCACCATTATCTCGATATGGCGGACTTCAGGGCGAAAGGAAACAGACCATGTCCAAACAAATTACACTGAATGTTACCGTGCGCGAACGCACTGGAAAAGGCGGCGCTCGTGAAGCGCGGCGTGAAGGTTTTGTTCCCGGCGTCTTGTACGGCGGCGGCGATGATCCAGTGGCTCTCAATCTGCGCAAGAACGAAGTCCTGAAAGCCATTAATACAGGTGCATTTCTGGCCTCGACAGTGACCTTGGCACATGATGGCAAGAAGCAAATGGTTATCCCGCAAGCGATCCAGATGCACCCGGTCAATGACCAGCCAGAGCATGTTGACCTCTATCGGGTCAAGAAAGACCAGATCATTACGGTTGAAGTTGCGGTTCACTTCATCAATGAAGAAGAGTCGCCGGGCATCAAGAAAGGTGCCGCCCTCAATGTTGTGCGCCACGCCGTTGAGATGAACGTTCGGGCTGACAGCATTCCAGAATCTTTGGAAGCTGATCTGACGGGTCTGGATATTGGCGACAATATCAAGATTTCAGACATCAAGCTGCCGGACGGTGCCGAGCCGACAATCACGGATCGCGACTTTACCATCGCCTCTGTCGTTGGCCGCGGGATCGCTGCCGAAGAAGAGGAAGAAGATACCGACGCACCAGAAGCGGACGAAGTTGAAGCGATCAATCAGTCGGGTGATGAAGAGACCCCTGCAGAAGAGTGATACAGACCCTTGGTCGATGGATGGCGGGATGGTTGAAAGGCCGTTCCGCCATTTCTATGTCTGGGACGCAAAGCAAGGACGCGATCATGCATATCCTCATCGGACAAGGTAATCCGGGCGCAAAATACGCCGACAATCGCCACAATCTCGGATTCATGATCGTCGACGCGATTGCGGTGGATTACGGCTTTGGACCTTGGCGCTCGAAATTCTCGTCGCGGGTGTGTGAAGGTCGGGTCGATGGCCAGAAAGTGCTCCTGATCAAGCCAGAAACATTCTATAATGAAACTGGGCAGGCCGCACAGGCCGCAGCCAGCTTCTACAAATTGCACGCTGAAGATGTGAGCGTATTTCACGATGAGATTGACCTCGCCCCGGGCCGGGTTCGGGTCAAGCGCGGCGGCGGGCATTCCGGCAATAATGGTATTCGCTCGATGATCGCGCATTTGAGCGCTGACATTCGGCGCATCCGTCTTGGGATTGGTCATCCCGGCGACAAGTCCCAAGTCATGCCCTATGTTCTGTCGGCCTTTTCGAAAGCGGACCAGGCTTGGCGCGACCCGTTGATTGATGCTTGCGCGCGCGCATTGCCACTGCTTCTGTCAGAGGGGGGTGAACGCTATCAGACTGAGGTGTTACGCCTTGCTCCAGCCCCGAAACATGATCCAAAACAGAACAGATAGCGCCTCGCTGATTTGTGCTGGACGGGGGACACCGATCAGGTGTCATCCTCGATCGGACCGGGCTCAAGTGTCCCGATCGGACACATGACCTTTTCACCATTAGGACACTCAAAGATGTAGCTTGGCCGTGAATTGGCCACGCCAATGACCTCAGGTTCGGCGCGAACCAGATAGGCAGCGAGAAACATCAGCGCGATCCCAGCGCCAATTCCGGCCAGCATGATCGTTTCAATATGATCGGTTAGCGGGCGGAGGATCGGACGTGAAATGACCTTCACGGGCGCAACTGGCGGCGTAAGAACAAGCGGCTTGCCGTGCTGATCGTTGCTAATGTCAGGTGCTGGGCTGACATAGCCTTTGGGTTTGACTTTGGATAATGGATCAGCCGGATGCTGGTTTTTCCATATCGCCTTGCCAGCCGTATCGCGCGCTTTCAACTTGAGCCAATCGCGCAAGCCTTTGCGGCCATTTCGGGCACTGATAATATCGATGAAATCGTAATAGCCATTGACGATTTTTCGCGGTGCCAGTCCTGAAATGTCAATCTTCTCGTCACTGGTGAACGGTTCGCCAGGGACAGAATTATCCAGGCAAAGTTGGACCAATGCGCCTTTGCGGGATCCGGCTCGGTGTGCCAGATCATAGATCCAGGCACCGTCATTCACCGCTGCGTTGCACGACGATTTGGACCAGAGGACGACGATCGAGCGCGTGTCGCCGACATCTTTCAGGTCTTTTGGCCGTGGCGATGTGTGCTCGCGTGTCTTGTCATACCGGACCTTGAATTTCAGCGCGCGAAGGCGCCGCACAAGCATCTCGGCTGTGTCGCGATCGGCCAGTGAGGAGACCAGAAACACGTCATACTTCATCTATTGTTCTCCATCTAAGTCTTTTGAGATTAGCAAGCGCCGGGCCAATGACTAGCTGATTTCGCGGTCAGACGACAAAAGTGCCTGTTCATCATCGAAAAATGCGCTAATCGGCGCTTGATCATGTCGTGCGGAGTGAAATCATGGGTTTTAAATGCGGTATTGTCGGTCTGCCGAATGTTGGCAAATCAACACTTTTTAATGCACTGACCCAAACTGCAGCGGCGCAAGCGGCGAACTATCCGTTCTGTACGATTGAGCCGAATGTTGGCGAAGTAGCTGTCCCCGAGGTGCGCCTTGGTGTGCTCGCCGAAATTGCCGGATCAAAGGAGGTCTTGCCCGCCAAGATGAACTTTGTTGATATTGCAGGCCTGGTCGAAGGCGCGTCGAAAGGCGAGGGCCTCGGCAATCAATTCCTTGCCACGATCCGCGAAACTGACGCCATTGTCTATGTCCTGCGCTGTTTTGATGATGACGACATCACGCACGTGTCCGGCAAAGTCGACCCCTTGTCGGATCTCGCCATCGTCGAAACCGAACTGATGCTGGCCGATCTTGAAAGCCTTGAGAAGCGCAAGGTGGGCTGGGTCAAGAAAGCCAATTCCGGTGACAAGGAAGCCAAGGCGAATGTCGTGCTGATCGACCTGGCGCTAACCGAACTTGATCAGGGTCGCCCGGCCCGGCGCGCCGCTATCGCCGATGATGATCGCAAAGCTTGGGATATGCTGCAATTGCTGACCTCAAAGCCTGTTCTCTACGTCGCCAATGTCGATGAAGACAGCGCCGGAACTGGTAATGACTATTCCGCCCACGTGCTCAAATATGCCGAGGAAGAGGGCTCTCAAGCGGTCGTGATATCGGCCCAGATCGAGGCAGAAATCTCGCAGCTCGACAATGACGAGCGCGCCGAGTTTCTAGAAACCCTGGGCCTCGAAGAACCCGGTCTCAATCGCTTGATCCATTCTGGTTACACACTGCTAGGCCTGCGCACCTATTTCACGGTTGGCCCCAAAGAAGCCCGCGCCTGGACCATTCATGCTGGTTTTACCGCGCCGCAAGCGGCCGGGGTTATTCATGGTGACTTTGAAAAAGGCTTCATCCGCGCCGAGACCATAACTTACGAAGACTTCGTCGCCTGCGGCGGCGAGAACGGAGCCAAAGATGGCGGCAAAATGCGCGCCGAAGGCAAGGACTATGTTGTACAGGACGGCGACGTCATGCATTTCCGGTTTAATGTTTAGTGGCTTTCAGAGATCGCACCTGGCGATCTGACGCGCGGTGTCGCAACAAAGGGATGGTCTTCGAGCGCGCGGATTGCATTGGATAGGCGTGTACGATCGCCAAGAAGACGGTTAAATTGTGCGTCGCACCCTGAGATTGGGCTCGGATAGTCGGCCATGTCCTGCAACAGGAGTTGCCGCGCGACGCGCAGGTCCGATAGTGCCGCTTCAAGCGCTGTTTCGTACGGTTCTTGTCTCATGCTCAGTACCTCTTTCGTCAGCTGGATCGACCCTAAGATTATGGCATTCGCAGTCCGGTTACAAATTCAGCCGAGGATGCGGGCTTTATTTCGTCACAGTTCTGTATATGTTCTGGAGCGAATCGTGACAGAGATGGCGCATGGACCCTATTATACACATCGGCCAAATTGGCCTTGACCTGATCCATTTGCTGGCCATCGCGGCGGCGCTGGGTGGTATTGGCGGCCTGTTTTGGATGCATGGCCGGTGGAAACTGGACGCTGAAGCGCGCATCGACGCTGAGAGCGATCTTGAGCACACGACACAGAAGCTTGAAACGCAGCGGGCCACAGCCGAAGAAGCCAAACTGGAGCTGGCCGAGCTGAAAGGCCAAAGCGCCAAGGACAAGGAACAATTTGGCGAGATCGCGCGCGGCGTCATGGCGCAGGCGCAGCAGCAGTTTATGACGATGGCGAATGAGACTTTTTCCAAGCACAAGGCTGGGGCCAAGGGCGACCTTGAAAAACTGATGCAGCCGATCAGCGAGAATTTTGGTGAGTTCAAGAAACGGGTTGAGGCGATTGAGAAGGTCCGCGCCGCCGACAAATCGGCGATACAGGAACAGGTCCGCGCCATTGGCGAAAGCCTGCACCGTAATACCGCCGAGACGGGCAAATTGGTCAACGCCCTGACCGCGCCAAAAGGCGGTGGGCGCTGGGGCGAGATGACTTTGCGCAACGTTATGGAACAGGCCGGGCTGTCAGCCCATTGCGACTTTGACGAACAGGTCAATGACCAGACCGAAGATGGCCACCAGCGCCCGGATGCGGTGATCCACCTGCCCGGCGGACGCCAGATTGTGGTCGATTCGAAGGTCTCGCTGGAGGCCTATATGGCTGCGGCGTCGGCCGAAGATCCGCAACAGAAGGCAGTACATCTGAAAACCCACGCGGCCAATGTTCAGCGTCACGTCACTACGTTGGCTTCGAAAGGCTATCAGTCCAATCTCGACGAGCGGGTTGATTTTGTGGCGATGTTCATACCGGGTGAGAATTTCTTCGCCGCTGCGCTGGAATACGCGCCCGACCTGCTTGAGCGCGCCTATGCCAAGAATGTCATCGTCACCACGCCCTCAACCCTGATCGGTCTCGCCAAGACCGTGTCTTATGTCTGGCGGCAGGAGAAGATGACCGAGAATGCCCGCGAGGCGGCAACGCTGGGCGAGCAACTGTATGAGCGTATCGCTGTTATGGCGGGCCATATCGACAGACTCGGCAAGTCACTGAACGGCGCGGTGGATAATTACAACAAGATGAACAGCTCGCTCGACAAACGGGTGATGCCAACCATGCGCAAGTTTGAGAGCTTGTCGATTGCGCCGCCTGACAAACAGATGCCAGAGCCCAAACGGATTGACGTCACTGCCGATACGCCGACCAAGGCCAGTCAAAAAGCGACGGAACTGGATCTGACAAAATAGTCTGAAACAGGCCATGATATTGACCTTACGGGCCGGGCTACATACTTAGGCGCTATGGCTATTTTGGATATTCTCACTGTTCCCGACCCACGCCTCAAACAGGTGTCGAAACCGGTTGAAAAGGTTGATGATGAGGTTCGCGCTCTGATGGATGATATGTTGGAGACGATGTATAATGCACCGGGCATTGGTCTCGCAGCGGTACAGGTCGGCGAACCGCTACGGATCATCGTGATGGACCTGGCCAAAGAGGACGAAGCGCCTGCGCCGCGCTATTTCATCAATCCGGAAATCCTTGAAACAGTTGCAGAAGAATTGCCGTACGAGGAGGGCTGCCTGTCGGTGCCGGATGTGTTCGATGAGGTTGAACGCCCGATCCGCTGCCGCCTGAAATATCTCGATTATGAGGGCAACCCGGTCGAGGAATGGGCCGAGGATATGTATGCGGTCTGCATTCAGCACGAGATGGACCACCTCGAAGGCACGCTGTTTATCGACTATCTTTCACGCCTGAAACGCCAGCGTGCGGTTGCCAAAGTCAAGAAAGCCCAGCGTCTGAAGACCGAGGATGCGGCGTGAGGTCTTCGCCCCCTTTCTTCTCAACCTGACCCGCGATAGACCGCGCTGATGACCGACCCGCTTCGTATCGCCTTCATGGGCAGTCCCGATTTTGCCGTGCCAGTTCTGGCCGCGTTGAAACAGGTGGGCCATACGATTGCGTGCGTCTATTCGCAGCCGCCGCGTCCTTCTGGCCGAGGCAGGAAATTGCGCCAAACCCCCGTCCACGCTTGGGCTGAGCGTCATGGCCTGGACGTGCGCACCCCGCGTTCACTGAAGCAAGTGCCGGAGCAAGAGGCGTTTGCTGCGCTCGATCTTGATGCGGCTGTGGTGGTGGCGTATGGCCTGATTTTGCCGCAAAATGTGCTTGATGCGCCGCGTCTGGGCTGCATGAATATGCACGCGTCTTTATTGCCGAGATGGCGCGGCGCGGCACCGATCCACCGCGCGGTAATGGCCGGTGATGCAGAGACCGGCGTGCAGGCGATGATGATGGAAGCGGGCCTCGATACCGGTCCGATATTGGCGACCGAGCGCACCGCGATCTCGCCTGATGACACCACAGGCAGCGTCCATGATCGCTTGGCTGAACTGGCCGCAACCCTAGCAGTGGCCGCGCTTGGCGGGCTGTCTGATGGCGCGATCATCGCGCAAAAACAGGCCGAAGAGGGCGTGCTCTATGCCCACAAGATCGGCGCTGAAGACCAGAAGATCGACTGGACAAAACCCGCCGCTGAGGTCGATGCACAGATCCGTGGCCTGTCGCCATTCCCCGGTGCGTGGTGCGAATATTTGGCGCAAACAGGCGCAGATTCCATGCGGATCAAGGCTCTTTTGAGTTGCCGCATACCTGCCGCAAACCTGCATGATCCGTGTTGGAAAGACGCTGGGCCAGGAGATGTGATCGACGACGCGCTTGGCGTGATGTGCGGGGATGGCCAGGCGGTGCGGATTTTACGGGCGCAAAAGCCGGGCGCAAAACCGATGCAGGCGGCGGATCTGCTGCGCGGTCTGCCGATCCTGGCCGGGCATGTATTGACGTGAAAGATATCTGGATCCGGCAAGCGCGCGAGGACGACGCGGAGGCGATCACGGCGCTCAACGATGCAGCGTTCGCGACCAAGGCTGAAGCCAGGATCATCACCGAGCTGGCGCGCGACGGCGACAGCCTGTATTCCTTGGTCGCGCATAATGATCGCGATATTCTCGGCCATATCCAGTTCTTTCGCATTCTGATCGACGGCGCAGATATTGCCGCTGGGCTCGGGCCGATGTCGGTTTTGCCGGATCGCCAGAGGTCCGGGATTGGCAGCGGCCTGGTCAAGTTCGGCTTGGCCCTGATGGAGGGCGCCGGGCGCGAGGCGGTATTTGTCCTCGGTCATCCGGCCTATTATCCACGGTTCGGGTTTTGCGCAGACGCCGCCGCGCCGTTTCAAGCGCAATGGTCTGGCCCGTCCTTCATGGCCTTGCGCTTTGGCGAAACTGGCGAGCAGGCCGGGCAGCTAACCTATCCCGCCGCGTTTGGGGCTTGAAGCCTATGCAGCGGATCAAACTCACCATCGAGTATAATGGCGCGCCTTATTGCGGTTGGCAGCGCCAACCCGATCAGCCGAGCGTGCAACAGGCCCTGGAAGAGGCGGCCAGCGCCCTTGACGGCGCGCCCGTACAAGTGCGCGGCGCTGGGCGCACTGATACCGGCGTGCATGCCACCGGACAGGTCGCCGACATGGATCTCAGCGCCGCGCGCCCGATCCGCAAGATTGCCGACGCGATGAATTTCCACCTGCGCCCGCACCCCATCGCAGTGCTGAATGCCGAAGAGGTCGACGAGACATTTAGTGCGCGGTTTGACGCGACAATGCGGGCCTATCGCTATCTGATCGTCAACCGTCGCGCCGATCTGACCTTGCAGCGCGGGCTGGTCTGGCGCATGCCGATGGCGCTGGACGAGAACGCGATGCAGGCGGGCGCGGCTCATCTCATCGGCAACCACGATTTTACCACGTTCCGCGACCTGCTTTGTCAGGCCAAGAGCCCGGTGCGGACGCTGGATAAGCTACAGGTCTCGCGCTATGGCGACACGCTTGAGATCGCGGTTGAGGCGCGCAGTTTCCTGCATCGCCAGGTGCGCTCAATCGTCGGCAGCCTGGTCGATGTCGGTCGCGGCAAACGCCCGTCCGACTGGGTCGCCGAAATTCTCGCCGCCCGCGACCGCACCGCCTGCGGCCCGGTCGCGCCAAGCGATGGCCTATATTTGGAACGGGTGAGCTATTAAGCGAGGCGCGATTTGATACACCCGCTATGACCATAAGCGGAGGGAACAAAGCTCTCCTCGTCCCTCATCGAAGAGCCTGGTTTGGGTTACGTCCGCAACCACAAGCAAGCCTTCGTTTATTGGCCGCGCCCGGCGTCTGAGGAGGCATAACGTACAATTTCCGTTTCCCCTGCGCAGGCAGGGCGGGAGCGGGAAAACGCCCCCGCCCGACCCGAAACCAGTCCTAGGCTCTAAGCCCCGGCAAAATACCGAAACCCGCTATCTCCCGGGTTTCGGTATTTTTGATGTCAGCTTGATTGTGGCTGGTCTTGTCATCCCGGAATTTGCGTTTGCAAATATCCGGGACCCAGGGACGCTTGGCACTAGGTCCCGGATCGCTACGCGTCCGGGATGACAATGGAGGGTGTGGTACCCAGCCCTGAGCCCGGTTCATGTTCGCGCAGCGAACGCAACCTGCTGTCCCGCGTGCGCCGCAAGGCGCTTAGCGCGGGATAAAACCAGAGCCCTGAGCCTGGTTCATGTTCGCGCAGCGAACGCAACCTGCTGTCCCGCGTGACGCGCAGCGTCTTAGCGCGGGGCAAAGGAGAGGCGGCAGCCGGGCGCGGGGTTGGTGCAATTCGCATAGGCTCATTGCACCCTACGAGTTGGTTTATCAGTTAGCCTCAGCCTCAAACATGGCGGGCCAAGGCCCGCCCTACGAGGTGCAAAGCATCTCCGCTTGCGGTGGGCAATTCGCGGGTTTGGGCTTAATGTCTGTCATTGGTTGACCAGCAAGGGCGTTCAAAATGCAAAATTACAAAGACAAAACCGTGGTGATTACCGGCGGGGCGACGGGGATTGGGTTTGGTTTTGCCAAGGCATTTGGGGCGGAGGGCGCTAAGATTGTCATCGGCGAACCGCGCGAAAACCGCTTGCAGGAGGCGGTTGCTGCGCTGTCAGACCTGGGTATCGAAGCGAGCTATTTCATCTGCGATGTTTCTGATCCGAACAGCGTCAGCGGGTTAGCTGATTTCGCCTGGGACACCTATGGTCAGGTCGATTTTTTGCTCAACAATGCTGGTATTGCAACGCGCCGTAACACCATTCCTGACATGCCGTTGGAGGACGTTCATAAGGTCTTCGACGTCAATTTCTTTGGCGTCTGGCATGGCGCGGCGATTTTTGGCAAACGGATGATTGAACAGGGCACGCCGGCGGCGATCTATAATGTCGGATCGGAAAACTCTTTGTTTAGCGCGGTGCCAAACGCGGCGGCCTATCTCGCCTCAAAGCACGCTGTGCTTGGGATGACCGAGGGCCTGCGCGAAGACTTGCCGGACTTTATTACGGTCGGCCTGATCTGTCCGGGCTGGGTCAGGTCGGAACTGACCGATCCGCGCTCGGCGCACCTGGCGATGGAGACCGATCGCTATGTTGAGATTGCCCTGCAACAAATCCGCGCCGGAGAGCCTTATGTCGTCAGCCATGCGTTCAATATTGAGCATATTGATGCGCGCCATGCCGAAATTTCGAAAGCCTATGCGACCTACGCGCCGCGCTATGACGGCGACGAGGAGCATGATGTGCGCACTTTGATCGCAACGCTGCGGGCGGCGCGAAAATCGGCGAAATGAGGCTCGCGGCATCTTGAAGCAGATCGGGTGTGTTTTCCCCGGTGTCAGACTTGGCGCGGGCGCAGAGTGTGATAGGGCATCCGGGCAAAAGCTTTTTTAACGAGATCAATGATGAGTGTGATGACCGAAAACGATGCCTTGGCGGGCATGGAACCGACTGTAAAAATTGATGTTCGCAAGGTCTTTGGTCTTGCGACCGACATGGTCGTGCACGGCTTTGAAACGCGCACCGATCTGGTCCCGGGATTTGACCCCTCCTATCGCTTCGATCCGCAGACCACGCTGGCGATCCTGGCCGGGTTTGAGCACAATCGCCGGGTCATGGTGCAGGGCTATCACGGCACGGGAAAATCGACCCATCTCGAGCAGGTCGCGGCGCGGCTGAACTGGCCAATGGTGCGGGTCAATCTCGACAGCCATGTCAGCCGGATTGATCTGGTCGGCAAGGATGCCATTGTCCTGAAAGACGGCGCGCAGGTCACCGAGTTTCGCGAGGGCATTCTGCCCTGGTCGCTGCAGCGCCCGGTGGCGATTGTGTTTGACGAATATGATGCTGGCCGCCCGGACGTGATGTTCGTGATCCAGCGGATCCTGGAATCTTCCGGCAAGCTGACCCTGCTCGATCAGAACCGGGTGATTACGCCGAACCATAATTTCCGCCTGTTCTCGACCACCAACACGGTTGGTCTGGGCGATACGACCGGGCTGTATCACGGCACACAGCAGCTCAATCAGGGTCAGATGGACCGCTGGAGCATTGTCACCACGCTAAATTATCTCGAACATGACGCCGAAGTTGAGATTGTCGCGAGCAAAGCGACCGGCGTCGACGAGGAGACATTGTCCAAGATGGTCAGCCTTGCCGACCTGACCCGCAATGCCTTCATGAACGGCGACCTGTCGACCGTGATGAGCCCGCGCACGGTGATCACCTGGGCGGAGAATTTCGCCATTTTCGGGGATCTTGGTCATGCGTTTCGGATGACCTTCCTGAACAAATGTGACGAGTTGGAACGGCCCCTGGTCGCCGAAATGTACCAACGCTGTTTCGCCGAAGAACTGCCCGAAAGCGCCCTTATGATGAAGGTGGGTTAGGACCCCCATGTCTAATACTGATGATGCCCCTTTTGAAATGTTCAAGCAGGCGCTGGGCGCGACGGCCAAGGCGATGTCGGCTGTGCGCGGGGCTGAAGTGGTGTTCTCTGGCGACGGCCCGCGCACCGAAGGTGAGCGGATAATCCTGCCGCCGCCGCCGCGTGATCTGGCACCGCATCTGGCGGCGCGGGCGCGCGGCGATGCCGATGGTGTGGCGCTTCGCATGGCCCATCATGACCCGGTGGCGCATGGCGCGGCGGCTCCGAAAAGCGAAATTGGCCGTCAGGTCTATGAAGCCGCAGAACGCGCCCGGATTGAGAGTATTGGCGCGCGCGCGATGGCCGGCACGGCAGATAATCTGGAAGCGTCCTTGGCGGCGCGCTGCCAAAAAGCCGGATATGATCAGATCCAGACACGCGACCATGCCCCGCTGGCCTCAGCCGTGGAGTTTCTCTTGCGTGAACGCCTGACCGGGCGCGAGCTTCCACCAGAAGCAGAGGCGGTTGCTGCCTTATGGCGCGATGAGGTCAATCAGCGCGGCGAAGACACGTTGGGCGATCTGGTCGGCCAGCTGAATGATCAGGCCGCGTTTGCAAAGACGATCAAGAAGCTGATCCGCAATCTGACCAGCGGTGACGATGCCGGTGAGGATGCTGGTGATCCCGACGAGGCAACCGACGAGTCCGAAGAGGCGACCCCGCAATCGGCGCAAGGCGAAGATGACGGTGAAGACCGCGAGGGCGCGGCCACCGAAGACATGGAAGCGGGCGATGCCGAGGACATGGAGGGCGAGGATACCAATGTTGCGGTCGATGCCGACGCTGACATGGATAGCAGCGATGACCCTGACGAGGCCGATGATGGCGCCAAGCCGCTGCGCCCGAATTTCCGCGATGGCGACGGCGCAAATGCCTTCGTGTACAAGGCGTTCACCAAGGCAAATGACGAAATCGCGCAGGCCGCCGATCTTTGCGATCCTGAAGAACTCGCGCGGCTGCGGGCTTATCTGGATCATCAGCTGGAAAACCTGCAAGGCGCGGTATCGAAGCTCGCCAACAAGCTGCAACGCTTGCTGATGGCGCAGCAGAACCGAAGCTGGTCATTTGATCTGGAAGAGGGCGTGCTCGACACCTCGCGCTTGACCCGGGTGATTACCGATCCGACCGCGCCGCTGACATTCAAACAGGAAGATGACAGCAGTTTCCGCGATACGGTGGTCACCCTGCTGCTGGATAATTCCGGGTCGATGCGCGGCCGGCCGATCATGGTCGCGGCTCTGTGCGCGGATATTTTGGCGCGCACGCTGGAGCGCTGCAATGTGAAAGTGGAAATTCTAGGCTTCACCACCAAGGCCTGGAAGGGCGGTTTGTCGCGCGAGGATTGGGTCAAGGCTGACAAGCCTGCTGGGCCGGGGCGGCTCAACGATATTCGCCATATCATCTACAAGTCAGCTGATATGCCGCTGCGCCGGGCGCGCAAGAATCTCGGCCTGATGATGCGTGAAGGCTTGCTGAAAGAAAACATTGATGGCGAGGCCCTGCTATGGGCGCATGATCGGCTGCTCAACCGGCGCGAGCAGCGCAAGATCATGATGGTCATCTCGGATGGCGCGCCGGTGGATGATTCAACCCTGTCGGTGAATGTCGGCAACTATCTCGAACGCCATTTGCGTCAGGTCATCGAAGAGATTGAAACCCGTAGCCCGGTTGAACTGATCGCCATCGGCATCGGCCATGACGTGACGCGCTATTACAAGCGCGCGGTGACTATCGTGGATGCCGAACAGCTCGGCGGCGCGATGACCGAGCAGCTTGCCGACCTGTTCGATGAAAACGGTAAAGCGCCTAATCCGGTGGCGATGGCTGTGCCACCGCTGACCCGCCAGATGACCCGTCCGGCAGGTGCGGTAACCGGGGCGAGCGCCGGTGCCCCGCGCTATGGCGGCCTCAAAACTGCAACCAAACAGGCTGTAAAAGCCCGTTCAGGACCTCCTTCTAAACCTTAAATGGCCATCCTTGCGCCAAACCTGTGCGTGAAGGACAATAGGCGGAATTGGAGATATTTGTGCAAAAATTGATCATCGGACTTGTTGGCCTTGGACTGGTTGGCTGTGTGGCACCAGAAGGTGCGCCTGAGCCGCCAGCGGTCGCAACAGATACCGTTATAGTCGATCTGGTTGATCAGGATATCTGGAAATTTGCTGATCACGCCGATGCGCTGCGCGCCGCCTCATGCCCGGAAGGCACCGTGTTCACCCGCCCACAATCTATGCCAATAAAGGCGGTTGAGATTGATCGTGGATCAGCCGCCGAGCAGGCTGCAGCTTTGCATAATCTGACCTTCGCGGGGGCGTGGCACCTGAGCTCTGATGAGCCGAATTTTGGCGGTCTGTCGGGGCTCGCGGTGATGCGGCCCGGCTTGTTGCTCGCGATCAGTGATGCGGGTGCCTTTGTCTGGATTGGGATTGATCCATACACAGGTTCGCCTGACGAGATTGGGTTGATCGGCTATATGCGTGATGTTGACGGCAAGGTGTTTGGCCGCAAGGTTGAGGCCGATTCCGAAGGCCTGGCATTTCGCGAGGGTCTGGCCCTGGTCAGCTTCGAGCAGGACCACCGGATCGCAGCTTTTGACATAGAAGGATGCGGCACGTCTGCCCGGGCCGCGCCGGTGGTTGATTTACCAGCGGTCATACTCGGCAAACGCGTGCCAGACAATCGCGGCGCAGAAGCCCTAGCGCTGCACGATGATGGCGGTCTGCAAGTCGGGTTTGAGACCGCGACCCGCGAGGGGTCGCCTACTGGTCATGTCGTCGGTGATCGCGAATTGAGCGATATGTCACGGCTTAATCAGCCCAGCCTCTACCTGCTAACCGGCATGGACTATCACGCGGGCATGGTGGCGCACATTTATCGCTCTTACGATCCCATTCGTGGCTCGCGTATCCAGCTTCGCGTGTCGTCAGTGGCAAGCGGCGAGGATATCGCCTTCGCGGATTTGAAATCGCCGCTTCCGGTAGATAATTTCGAGGGCGTTACCTTTGGCACCAGTCCGACGGGGAAGACCCGGCTCTGGCTGATCTCTGATGATAATTTCAACCCGAGACAGCGGACTTTGCTGTTTGCCTTCGATCTTGATTGATTTGCCGCGAGGTCAGGCGTTGCGCTTAGCGTCGGATTGACCAAGTTGCGTCGCACAAGCGGAATGGAGCGCACCACATGACTTATGATTTCACAGGCAAGACCATTGTCGTCACCGGGGCTAGCCGGGGGCTGGGCGCGGCAACCGCGCGAACCTTCGCGCAGGATGGCGCACGGGTCGTATTGGTGGCGCGCAGCGGCGACAGTTTACGCGCCTTGGCAGCAGACTTGCCGAACGATCCGGTGGTGGTCGAGGCTGATCTCTCGCAAGCTGATGGCTGGAAAACGGCGTCGCAAGCGATCTTGGCGGCAACCGATCAGATTGATGTTTTGGTCAATAATGCTGGCATTGGCGGGCGTGAAAGCCTGGCCAAGATGACCGAAGATAGCCTCGATCAGGTCTTGATGGTGAACGTGCGCAACCTGATCATGCTGAGCCATGCCTTGACACCGGCATTGATCGCGACGCGCGGCAATGTGGTGAATATCTCGTCTGTGTCGGCCTTCTCGGGCGGGGTTGGTCAGATCGCTTATGCGACCTCAAAGGGCGCGGTCAATTCGTTCACGCGCAATGCCTCGATTGACATGGGGCGTTCAGGCGTGCGGGTGAACGCGGTTGCGCCGGGCGTGATTGATGACGGCATGTGGAAAACGGCATTCGATGCGGGCGCCGACCGCGAGAAAGCCATGAAAGGCATGCGCGCCTTGCTGCCTTTAGAAGGGCGTTGGGGCGCGGCGCAGGATGTTGCGGATGCGGTGACCTGGCTGGCCTCGGACAAAGCAGGCTATGTCACCGGCCAAGTGATCCGGGTCGATGGCGGCATGACAGTCTAGGCGCGAGGCCCAATCAAATCGCCGGATGACAGGTTAGTCTGCCAATAAGGCGTCGATCAGGGCGACCGCTTCATAACTGCTCCAGTCGGCGTCACCGGCGAATTGCGCGATCTTGGTGCCGTCGGCGGCGTAGAGGACGCTGGTGGGAAACCCGCGCCGCGCGCCGCTATCATAGACAATATCCCAGCGCTCTGGCGGGGCGTGGTAAAACGTGAGTTCGGTCCCGGCCAGTTCGCCAAGCCGGCGCACGGCATAGTCGCGGTCCTCAGCGCTATCGACACTGATCGCGACGACCTGGAACCTGTCGCCTCCGCGTGCCGCTTGCAGGGCCGCCAGAGACGGCATTTCACGCTCGCATGGGCCGCACCATGTCGCCCAGAAATTGACCAGGATAAGCTTGCCCTCAAAGGCCTGTAAATTGGTGTCGCTGCCATCAAGCATAGCGAACGGCGCAGGCGGGGCCAGCTCGCCGCGCTCGGATGTATCAAGCGCGGCTAAAGTTCCGACGGCGAATTTGGCAACCCGGTCGCGGGAACCGCCTCTCGACGTGGCGCTAAACACGACATAGAGCATAGCGATGATCAGACCGATCACCAGAATCGGGATCGCAATGCGACGTGGACGAGGCATCGGGCGTTGGCTCCATGTGTGACCGAAAGGAAATCAGCTTATGGCGAAGGACAAGGCCAAAGGCCAGCAAATGTGGGGCGGGCGTTTCGCCGCGCAGCCCAGCGACATCATGCAGTCGATCAATGCCTCAATCGATGTCGATCGCCGCATGGTCCGCGAAGACATTGCCGGTAGCCGCGCCCATGCCGACATGCTGGCCGAACAGGGCATCATCACCGAGGCTGACAATCAGGCGATCCAGACCGGGCTCGACCAGATCGTTGCTGAAGTTCAGGACGGCACATTTCCATACCGTGTGGAGCTGGAAGATATTCACATGAATGTTGAAGCGCGCCTGAAAGAGCTGATCGGCGAACCGGCCGGGCGGCTGCACACAGCGCGCTCGCGCAATGATCAAGTGGTGACAGATTTCCGGCTCTGGACACGCGGCGCGTTAACCGAAGCCAAGCGCGCCATTGCTGGCTTGCAGGGTGCTCTGGTCAAGCAGGCGGGGGCACATGCCGACGCGGTGATGCCGGGCTTTACCCATCTGCAAACCGCGCAGCCAGTGACCATGGGCCATCATATGCTGGCTTATGTCGAGATGCTGGAGCGCGATAGTTCGCGGCTTGGCGACTGTGCGCAGCGGCTGAACGAAAGCCCGCTTGGCGCGGCAGCGCTGGCTGGGACTGGGTTTACGATTGACCGCGATATGACCGCCGAAGCGCTCGGCTTTGACCGGCCAATGGCCAACTCTCTCGATGCTGTATCGGCGCGCGATTTTGCGCTCGAAGCCCTCGCGGCGCTGAGCATTGCAGCGACGCACCTGTCGCGGCTGGCCGAGGAGATTGTGCTCTGGTCGAGCGCGCAATTTGCCTTTGCACGCTTGTCGGATGAGTGGTCGACCGGCTCCTCGATTATGCCGCAAAAGCGTAACCCGGATGCCGCCGAGCTGATCCGCGCCAAGGCGTCGCTAATCGCCGGGCAATATATCAGCCTGCAAGGCGCGGTCAAAGCGCTGCCGCTGGCCTATGCCAAGGATCTGCAAGACGACAAGGTGCTGACTTTCGGCGCGTTCGATACGTTCGGCCTGTGCGTACAGGCGATGACCGGGATGATGCAGACCATCACGTTCAACCGCGAGACGATGCGCGCCGCCGCCGCCAAGGGCTTTTCCACGGCGACTGATCTGGCCGACTATCTGGTGCGGGAAATGAAAATGCCGTTCCGCGATGCCCACCATGTCACCGGCAGCCTTGTCGTGCTGGCCGAAAAGCAAGGCTGCGATCTGCCAGAGCTTAGCCTTAGCGATATGCAAAGCGTTGAGGCTCGCCTTACAAATGATGTTTTTTCGGTGCTAACAGTTGAAGCCTCCGCTCTATCGCGTCAAAGCTATGGCGGAACCTCACCGATCCGTGTCACTGAACAAGTGGCGCAATGGACACAACGACTGGGACTGGAAAGCCAATCATGAAAACAGCCATCAAAACAGCGATTGCCTTTGCAACACTGGCCAGCCTTGCCGGGTGCGGCTTGCGCGGCGATCTGGAGCGGCCACCGCCAATTTTCTCTGATCCACCCACCGAAGACGCCAAAGTGCCGGTGGATGTGCCAATTCAGATGGCAGTGGCAGCGATCGATGATGACCGCGTCTATATCAACACGCTTGGCGGTGAGATTCCTAAACCGGTGCCTGATACTGAGGTCGAAGAAGACAGTATGGGGGAGGTCAGCCCCGGCTGATTGAGCGCCCGTGCACCATTTCGATTACAAGGGTGGGCGCTTGCATTGCGAGGACGTGCCGCTGCACGAGATTGCCGATGCAGCCGGAACACCTGTCTATGTCTATTCCACCGCGACGCTGCGCCGTCATGCGCGGGTGATTGCCGGGGCGTTTGAGGGCATGGATTGCCTGATCGCCTATTCGGTCAAAGCCAATAGCAATCTGGCGGTCTTGCGGACACTGGCGAGCGAGGGTTGCGGCGCAGATGTGGTGAGCGGCGGTGAGCTGCGCCGGGCCCTCGCGGCAGGCATTCCAGCCGCCAGGATCGTGTTTTCCGGCGTCGGCAAAACTCGCGACGAAATGGCGCTGGCGCTGAGCCATGGGATTCATCAGTTCAATGTTGAAAGTGCTGCAGAGCTGGCCGCACTGTCTGACGTGGCGGTGCAGATGGGCAAGACCGCGCCGGTTGCCTTGCGCGTGAACCCGGATGTCGCGGCGGGCGGGCATCCGAATATTTCCACTGGCAAGGCAGGCGACAAGTTCGGTGTGCCATGGGGCGATGCGCCCGGCCTGTATGACCGGATCAAGACCCTGCCCGGCGTTGAAGCGGTTGGGGTTGATGTCCATATCGGCTCGCAAATTGGCGATCTAGGTCCGATGCGTGCGGCGTTTGAGAAGACGATTGGCCTGGTCAAAACCTTGCGCGGCGCAGGCCACGATCTTACCCGGATCGATCTTGGCGGCGGCTTGGGCATTCCCTATCAGGACGGCGACGACCCGGCCCCGCCATCTGACTATGCGCAGATGATCCGCGAAGTAACCGAAGGGCTCGGCCTGCAAGTTGTGCTTGAACCGGGCCGGGTCATCGCTGGCAATGCCGGGGTGATGATTGCCACGGCTCTGTATCACAAACCGGCACCTGACCGGACCTTTCTGATCATTGATGCCGGGATGAATGATCTGATGCGCCCAGCTTTGTATCAGGCCCATCACGATATCCTGGCGCTGGACCAGCCCACGCCAGAGACGCCAATGGTCAGCTATGATGTCGTCGGACCGATCTGCGAGTCGACGGACAAATTCGCCGCCACCCGCATGCTGCCGGAGATTGCGCCCGGCGCGCGGGTCGCCTTCATGTCGGCCGGGGCTTATGGCGCGGTGCTGGCAAGTCAGTACAATACAAGACCACTGGTGGCGGAGGTTTTGGTCGATGGCGACAAGTTTGCTATGGTTCGCCAACGCCCAAGTTTTGAACAGATAATAGAGTTGGAGAAGATGCCCGATTGGCTAGACTAGACCGCATACCAGGGGTTAAACGTCTGCTCGCCAAGACAAGGCGGCGCTTGCGGGATATTGCGCTGTGGCGGGCCTTTTGGCCGCTTGTTGTCATTGTTTCCGTATTTCTGATTGCGGCGCTGCTCGGCCAGTTTGAGCGCGCCCCCGACCAGATTGCTGCGTTTGCAACATTGCTGGTCTTTGCCGGAACGTTGATTGCGCTCTTGCGTGGGCTTCGCCGGTTTCGCGCGCCGCCGTTGCGTGCTGCAAATGACGCGCTGGATGTTCAGGATGAGCTGCGTCCGCTGGCTTCTTTGGCGGATCGCCCAGCGCGTCCGAGTGTTGCGGGCGTTGCGCTATGGCGGGCGCATCAGGTCCGGCTGACCGATGCGGTTCGACGTCTGCGCGTGCCGAGATTTAGCGCGATCTGGAAACAGATTGATCCGCTTTACATGCGCTTTGTCCTGCCGCTGGCGCTGGTTGGGCTGATCGCTTTGAACGGCGCGCAAACCCATACCAAACTGGCCAGCGCCCTGACCCCTGACTATGGCAGCCTGATGGGCGCTGACACGATCCAGATCGAAGCCTGGATCACGCCGCCTACGCATACTGGCCGCGCGCCGATTTTTCTGAAAACCGATCAAGACGACGTGCGGGTGCCCAGCGGCTCGATCATGACGTTGCGCGTGCAAGCGCCGTCGACGCCGAAATTGCGCACGCTTAGCGATCAGGACCGCAAGACGGCACGCTTTACCAAAACCCCTGACGGGGCGTACGAGACCGAAGCCATCATCACGGCTGACACTACAGTGTCTGTGCGCTGGTGGGGTGAGCGGCGTAGTTGGTCAATTCTGGCCTCGCCGGATGCTGTACCAAAAGCGATCTTCGTTGATGTCCCGATCCGCGATTTGACTGACCGGACAGCCTTCACCTGGGAGGTCAGCGACGATTATGGCGTCGCGTCTCTGGACTTTGCCATACGGCCAGAAGGATCGACCCGTGATCCTGATCTGGTTGCGATTGATTTGGGCGGTGTCAGCCTGAAAACCGCCAGTGAAGAGGTCGCCCTCGACCTGACCCGCAATCGCTGGGCCGGCGCGCGGGTCGAAGTGCAATTGCTTGCCACTGACGGCGCTGGCCAGGTCGGGCGCAGCGAGCCCCACGTCTTTGTGATGCCAGAGAAATTGCTGCTACAGCCGCTGGCCAAGGCCGTGCAGGATATCAGAGTGACGGTGCTGCGCGAGGATGATCTCTATGCGCAGGCTGATCTTGCCGAGGATGCCTTGCAGCAAGGTGGCTATTACACCTCGGCGACCCAGCGGATTGACCTTGCCCCTGCCGGGGTCAAGCGCGGGGCGGTGATGCTCGACGCTGTTACCTATGAAGCGCCGCGCTATTTCAAGGATATTCTGGTCTATACCGGCCTGCGCTCGGCCCAGCGGACATTGGAGGCGGCATCTGCACTTGACGAGGCTAAAGCCACCGATCCGCTGCTCTGGGCGGTGGCCTTGCGAGCTGAATACGGGACCGCCGCCGATGCCCTCGCGCGCTTGCAGGCGGCGCGTCAGGCGCTTGAGAATGCGTTGCGCGATGGGGCCAGCGAGGAAGAGATCGCGCGGCTGGTTGAAGCCTTCAAGGATGCGGCCCAGAATTATGTCGCCGCGCTGATGGCAGAAGCCCTGGCGAACGGCCTCGACGGCCCGCCGGACACGCGTGATAGCGCCCAGCAAGGTGGCGGGCAGGGCCTGGGCGGCGACGATTTCTCTGACATGCTCGATGCGCTGCAGGACCTGACCGAGACCGGGGCAAGTGATCAGGCCCGGCAATTGCTCGCTGACATTACTAATATGCTGGAAAATCTGGAAATCCAGCAAGGCAACGGTTCAGGCAGCGGGTTTCCGGGGATGCCCGGCCAGCCAGGCGAGGGCGATGATGAAGATGTGCCAGAGGAAGAGCGCGAGCTGACCGAAACCATGCGCGAGCTGTCTGACTTGCTGCGCCGCCAACGCGAATTGAATGACGAAACCTTGGCGCAGCAGCGCGGGGAAGGATCACAATTCGATCAGCCGAGCGGGCCAGAGGGGCATATTCCCGGCGAGCCGCCGCTCAATCAGCCGGACGCAGAGGGTGGGACATCGCTTGCTGATCGCCAGGAAGCGCTTGGCGATCTGGTTGAGGAATTGGCCCGCCGCAATGGCGCTGGCGGCGATGAGGAAGACGGCGCAGGGGCCGGGTTGGATGGCGAAACCCTGGACGCGATTGAGCGGGCGCAGCGCCGCGCCGGGCAAGCGCTGGATGACGGCAATGAGCTGCGCGCCCTGCGAAATCAGGAACAGGCAACGCGTCAGCTGCGGGATCTCGCCGAGGGTCTGGCTCAAGACCTCGACGCCGTGCGCGCCGAGCGGCTGGGCGACACTCAGCGCGCGGCAGAAGGCGCCGGTTCCGATCCGTTTGGAAATTCCAGCACTGGCGGCATTGATGACAGCAACAGTGTCGACATCCCAGATCAGGCCGAACGCCAGCGCGCCCGCGATATTCTTGATGAATTACGCAAACGCTATGGCGATACGGTTGATGAGGATGAGCGCAACTATCTCGAACGGCTACTCGACCGGTTCTGACATGTCAGGCTTGATGAATTTCAGGGTCATCCTGTCGCTCTCGCCGAGCGCTGCATAGATCGCAGGATCGAAATCCTCGACTGAATTGCCAGCGCGGTCTGATGTCCGGTTGACCGGCGGCAGGGTCCAGACGCCATACGGGTGATCGGCAGTATCGGCCGGATTGGCGTTGATCTCAGCGCTGGCTGCAAATTCGAACCCGGCACCGATGGCCAGCGCCATGACGAAATCCTCATGGACATAGCCGGTTGAGCCGCGCGGGTCCTGTTCGGCGCTTGAGGGCAGGCGATGCTCCACCACCCCCAGCGTACCGCCGGGTTTCAGCGCAGCAAAGGCATCCTCAAAGAACTTGGCCGAATAATCGCTGCTCATCCAATTGTGGACATTCCGAAAAGTCAGAACGGCATCAACGCTGCCTGCGGGTGCGAGATCACCGGACATTTTCGAGAAAGCCGAGAGGTCAACCGTCCCGAAAATTTCAGGATCAGCGGCATAAACCGCCATATAGTCATCAATCCGCTGGCTGAGGCGGTCCCGGCGCTCGCCCTCAAACTGATCAAGATCCCATTGCGCCGCGATCAGCGTGCCGCCGCCAGTGGCCAGATACGGGGCCAGCACATTCGAATACCAGCCACCGCCGGGCCAGATCTCAATCACGGTGTCGCTGGCGTCAATGTCGAAGAATTCCAGCGTTTCAACAGGATGGCGGAAGGCATCGCGGGCTTTTTCATCATCGCTGCGCCAGTCCCCGGCGGCAATATCGGTCAGGCTTGGCGGCGCTGCGGCTTCAATCGGTGCGGCAGCAGGCGGTGCTTCAACTGTCGGCGCGGTGGCTTCGCTGCCTGAACAGGCTGTCAGGGCGAGGGCGCAAACGCCTGCCATCCAGATGAGTTTCATGATGATGTCTCCGTAAGAGGGCTTGAATCAGCCGGGTTGCGTTTCCAAATACCAATTGTAGCAGCGCTGCCAAGCAGGTTGCTACCAGAAGCTTTGCCGGTGCCGATGGTCGGGCCGGAGATATAAAGCCTTCTGAAGCTCTTAGCCCGTGTTGCAATCACAACCTGGGCGCAGTTGCCAAATAGAGGACTGTACGATGAATACAATTGATTTAACCCCCCTTTACCGCACCATGGTTGGCTTTGACCGCATGGCCGCGATGATTGATAACGCCTCGCGCCTCGACGGTGCACAGGGCTATCCGCCTTATAATATCGAACGCGTCGGCGAGGATGCCTTTGCGATTGAGATCGCGGTGGCCGGCTTTGGCGATGATGATCTCGAGATTGAAACCAAGGATGGCTTACTGACCGTTGCCGGGCGCAAGGGCGATGATGAGGATGTTGACACGCGTGAGTTCCTGCATCGCGGGATTGCCGAGCGTGGCTTCCTGCGCCGGTTCCAACTGGCCGATCACGTTGTCGTGACCAATGCAGAATTGCGCAACGGCTTGCTCCGTGTCGCGCTTCTGCGCGAATTGCCGGAAGCCAAGAAACCGCGTAAAATCGCGATTGGTGCACCGGCAAAATCCAAGCCGAAACTGATCAAGGATGACAAGACGGCTGCTTAGGCCAGTTTGATCGCCTGACCCTAAGCTAAAATGGGCCAGCGTGATCCAAGATCCTTTGGTAAACAGCCAGGCTGTCTTTCACGAAAGCGGCCTTGGTGAACTGTGCCTGATATGAGGCTTGCCCGCCCGCAACGAGTTTTGCGGCGAGATCAGGTTGCTCGATGACCCGGCGCATCGCCTCGGTCAGCGCCGCGACATCATTCTTGGCGATGAGCAGCCCGTTGACTTGGTTTTCAACATAAGCGGCCGGGCCAACCGCGTCGGCCGCCACCAGCGGTCGGCTGGCGGCCCAGGCATCAACTGTGACCGTTCCAAACGGTTCGTAACGTGATGGGAAGGCGACCAGATCACAGGCGGCAAGCAAGCTACCGCGATCATTTCGCCAGCCCAGGAACCGCACCCGGTCATCAAGGCCTAACCGGGTGCAATGAGCTTTCAGATCCGCCTCAAGCGGCCCGTCGCCAGCAATCCAGACATAGAGGCCATCGATATTCGCCGCCGCGTCGAGGAGCGTGTCGAGGCCTTTCTTTTCGTGCAACCGAGCCAGTGCAAGGGCGACCGGTGCATCCTCTGGCGTGTCGAGATCGGCGCGAGGGGTCGGCTTTGCGCCGGTGAAATCTGCATAAGTGTGGACGATACAAGACCGCGTCTCGGCCACGCCTTGCTCGCGAATATGGCGCAGCAAGTCCTTGGTCAGGCCGATATGCCATTCACATTGTTTGAACCGGGCCAGTTTGTAATATCCGCCATACCAGCCGATTGACCGGGCTCTGTGGGCTTTGGGCGCAAACTCTCCGGCCCGGCCCATCCAATATTCGATCACGTCCGGCCTGAACGTCTCGATTGCGGTTTTGAGGGTGGCCCGGGTTGCGCCTTTCAAGACACGGTCAAAGCTGGCCGTCTCAACCCTGATGCCTGCCTGCATAAACTTTTCTAAACGGACCGGATTGTTTGGCCGTGTGACAACGCATTGCTCCAAACCTGCCTCGGCCAGCGCCAGGACTGACTCAAGCATTATATTCTCAGCGCCGCCTTCAGCCGCGCCCGCCATGACATGAATGATCCGCATCACGCTCTCGATCTACCGTGTTTCGTACCCGTCCCTATAGGCCAAAGCAGAATTGACCGATAGAGCGCAAGATCGTGCCAGATGCCTATTCCGCCAACTCTTTCAAAATCACATACCAATGATTGAGCCCGCCATAGAACGCCTCGACGGCAAGACGCTCATTCAGCCCGTGTGCGAACATATCCGATGGACGGCTCAGTGCGCCAGAGATCGCGACGGTGTCATAGCCCAGCGTGCGGTAATGCATGCCGTCTGTGCCGCCTGATTCCATGTAAGGGACGATTGGCATATCGAGGCCGCGCGAGGTCAGCGATACCTCAATCGCCGCGAGCACATCCGGGCGCAGGGCAGAGATCGGGCTTTCGGTAACATCCGTGGTCAGCTCAATCGCAACACCGTCATTGGCGATAATCTCTGCCAGTTTCGCTTGGATCGCCGCCGCGCCGACACCGGGGAAAATTCGGCAGTTGACGGTCGCCGTTGCTGATTGGGGCAGGGCGTTTTCAGCATGCCCGGCGCGCAGCATGGTGGCGATACAGGTTGTGCCTGTGGTCCCGACAGTGCTCGGATTGGCGCGTAGAATGGCGATCGCGTCCTGGTTCTCAGGGTCGTCAGCGAATGTCCGCATGGCGCCGCCAATCGGCTCGGGTGTGACCGTGCCAGCAGCATTGAAATAGGCCCGGGTCAGGTCGCTATAACGCACCGGGAACTTATATGCTTCGACCTTCTTCAAGGCTGTGGAGAGTTCATAAATTGCATTGTCACTGCGTGGCCGAGACGAGTGGCCGCCGGGATTGTTGATTGTCAGCTCGAACGTTGCGTAAGTTTTTTCAGCGCCTTGAACAGCATAGTATAGCGGCGACTTATCAGGCGACAAAACCCCGCCGCCAGCATCGCTGTTGAGGACGAATTCCGGATCAATATTATCGGCGACATATTGCGCCTGCGCGCGGGTTGAAATCATCCCGCTCTCTTCATCACCAGAAAAGACCAGAACAAGATCGCGGGTCGGTACCCAGCCTTCTTGTTTGAGGCGGATAAAGGTCGCGGTCAGATTGGTGACGCCATACTTGTTATCCATCGTGCCGCGTCCGAAGAAATAGCCGTCTTCTTCGGTCAGCGTGAACGGATCACGCTCCCAATCCTCTGGCAGGGCGTCAACCACATCCATATGGCCGAGCAGGACAATGGGCTTTCTTGTCGCTTCGCCACTAGCGCGGTAGGTTACGATCAGGCCCTGCGTCATTTCCGCGCCAGTGTCATAATCGGTGACCTGAATATCCGCGTCGGTAAAGCCCGCCGCTTTAAACTCCCCGACCAGATAGTCGACCATGTCCGGGACCAGTTCCTGGCCTTTTGCGGTGCGAAACGAGATCACTTTGGCATAAATGCTGCGGGCCATTTCGCCATGTTCAGCCGGGACCACAAAGACGCTCTTGTCTTGCTGTGCGCAGGCAACGTTGAACTGTAAAGCGGCCAGAGCGGCGATCACTGCGAGTGGGCGTAGGGACATGGAAAATCTCTCCTGGATTTGGGTGATATTTCGAAACCGGCAAACTTCATGCGTTTTCAGAAATTTCCAGGCGTTAGTCAAACGCGATGACTTGCCGTGCCACGGTGGCCTTGTTGTCGTGCAGGTTCTGCATCGCCTGGGTCAGACCATCAAGGCCAATCCGGTCGGACACGAGAGCGTCCAAGTGCAATCGGCCTTGCTGGTAGAGCGTGATCAGGCGCGGAAAGTCGATCCGGAAACGGTTCGATCCCATTAGCGCGCCTTGCAGCCGTTTTTCCTGTACCATGAAACCAATACCCGGCACTTCGATATTCACGCCGGGTGCAATCATCCCGATAATCGTCGCCAGCCCGCGCGGACGCAACATCGCCACGGCCTGTTCAGCGGTCTGTTTCAGGCCGATGGCTTCGAACGAATAATGCACGCCGCCGCCGGTCAGTTCCTGAACCTGGCCAATCGGATCGCCATTGCTGGGATTGACCACATCAGTGGCGCCAAATGTCTTGGCCAGTTCGAGCTTTTCGTCAGCCAGATCAATCGCGATAATCCGCGACGCCCCGGCAATTGCTGCGCCATTGATCGTCGACAGGCCAACCCCGCCGCAGCCGATAACAGCGACGGTTGAGCCGGGTTCGACCTTGGCTGAATGGAACACTGAACCAACCCCGGTGACGACACCGCAGCCGATCAGGCAGGCCCGGTCCATCGGCATCTCCTTGTCGATCTTGCACAGTGTATTCTCGTGCACGAGAATCTGCTCGGCAAACGAAGACAGTTGCAAATATTGCTTGATCGGTGCGCCTGCGATTGACAGGCGCGCCGCATCGTCTTCGCCGCGTTGGAACTGGTCGCCATTCATCGTGTGGCAGACCGACATGTGGCCAGTCAGGCAGTATTCACAGGTGCCACAAAATGGCGACAGGATTGAGATCACGTGGTCGCCGGGTTTGACATGGCTGACCATGGCGCCGACTTGCTCAACCACACCGGCGCTTTCATGGCCAAGCACAACCGGGGTCTGAACCGGAAATGCGCCGCTCCAGAAATGGACATCGGAATGGCAGACACCGGCCGCCTTGACCCGAACCAGAACCTCACGCGGGCCGGGCTTGGATATTGCGACCTCTTCGATTGAGAACGGTGCCAGTGGCTCCCGCATGACAGCTGCTTTCATGACGCTTCTCCATATTGTCTCGCCCGTGAGAGGCAGATCGTGGGTCAGGTCTGACTTTGGCGCAGGTCCGCGGGTTTGGAAAGTTGCCGCGAGGGGAGATATCAGGCTGACATTTACAGAACCAGCTGAGTTTGCGTGACCAAAGCGACTTGCCGGCCCTTTGCCGTGCGGATGTCGGTTTGCCAGACCGAAAGCCGCCGCCCGGTTTTGACCGGGGTCGTGGTCGCGGTGACGGTTTCCCCTTCTGGGGCTGCGCCGAGGAAATTGGTCTTGCTCTCAACCGTTGTCGTGCCCTTTGCGCCTTCGGGCAGGGTCAGGAATGCGCCAACTGCGCCGAGCGCATCAGCAAATGCCATGATTGCGCCGCCATGCATGATATGACCGCTGGTGCAAATCTCAGGGCGCACGTCGATCTCGCCTTTGATCTCAGTTGGTGAAGCGGCGGTTATTTTTACCCCCATGAGTTTGGAGAATGGCATGGAATCGGCTGGGTTATTTGTCATCAGGCGGATCTTTCTTGTGGGCCCATAGGGCTTGTTCTTGCGGGTTTGTATCCGGCTCTGAGAGGCCTGCGATTGCGAGTATTTCGGTGATAAAAGCGGCGTCCGAACGCGCTCTGAGCACACCGGAAAGATGCAGATCGAGGCCGCCATGCACCAGCATCCAATGACGCATCACAGCGCGGCGGCGCTGATCGTCTGAGCCTGGCAGGGTGGCCAGCGCATTGAGCGACACGTCGATCAGTGCGTCGGCGGCCTGGCGCAGGTTCGAGACTGTTTCAAACGCCTCATAGCTCTGCTGCATCATCAGCCTGTAGAGATGTGGATGATCCAGCGCGAACCGGGCATAGGTCTGCATATGCTGGCGAGCCTTTATGGCTGGGCGCAACGCTGTGGTCAGATCGCGGTAACCAGAGGCCGCAACCGCCGCGAGCAAGGCCTCGCGATCGGCAAAGTGGTTGTATAAAGCGCGATGGGTTGTGCCGATCTGGTTCGCCACCGCGCGCAAGCTTGTCGCTTCTGCGCCATTCGCCTCGATCAGCGTCCGCGCCGCCATTGTTGCTGTCTCATACAGGTCGCCGTGGTGGTAAGGTTTGCGGACCATTTTAGCTCTCAACTCCGTTTTGAAACATGCCAGTCAACTGTCATCTGTGCGACGGTTTGGCCATCGTCGTCGCTCATGTCGATGCCAACATTAAACAAGACGCGCCCCTTCGCATCTAATTCTGCAAGCAGATCTTCGCTCGCCCGCGACACGGTGGCATTCGCCTGGATCGGACCTTTGGCGATTTTCAGGAATTTGATGTCTGCCCGCGCCGCGACCGGGCGGATTGAGCTGAGGACGGCTACAAAACATCCCGCCATAGCGGCGCCGGAGGCGGCCTCACCAAGCGTGAACATGGCGCCAGCATGTTGGGTGCCGATATGGTTCATTGTCGTGTCCTGTTGCGGAAGTGTCGCGTCCGCGCGGCCTTCAGACAGCGTGTTCAGCTCAATGCCAGCATGTTTCGCATATGGCACAGAGCCTGAAATACTGTCTCGCAATTTATCAAATATGCTCATTTTAAACTCCAATATATCCATTGGGTATATTGGATGTGTTTTTCCTAGCCCTGTCAAGCGACCTGTGCCACCGCCAATCATGGCTTGGCACTCAACGCATGTTCGCGTAGATCACCCGCTATATCTTTTGAAAGCCAATACGCCATGTCCGCATACCGTCTGTTCGGGGCTGAAACCTCGCCATATTCCGTGAAAGTACGGTCCTTCCTGCGCTATAAGGGGGTTGAGTTTGAATGGATTGGGCGCTCGGCTGCGACCGAGGAAGCGTTCAGCGCGCTGGCGAAAGTGCCGACCGTGCCGCTGCTGCTCTCGCCAGGTCGCCCGGCCAATCAGGATTCAACCAGTATTATCGCGACACTGGAAGCTGATCATGTTGAGCCATCTGCTGTGCCAGATGATCCCGCCTGCGCCGCTTTGGCCTTGATCCTCGAAGACTATGCCGATGAGTGGCTCAACAAGCTGATGTTCTTCAATCGTTGGGGCCAGAAGCCTGATCGTGAAACTGCCGGTGACCGGACCATGGTGCAATTGCTCGGTGACAATGTTCCGCGCGCTAAAAAGAAGACCCGCGACCAGATCATCAAGCGGATGCGGGACCGGCTGCCTCTGGTTGGCATTGAGAAGAAGAATGAGAAAACGCTCAAACCGTCATTTGAACGCTTCTTTACATTGCTCAATGCGCATCTGGAAAAAACGCTTTTCCTGTTTGGCGGGCGTCCGTCAGCGGCTGATTTTGCACTGGCTGGTCAGGTGCAGCAATTGATGATGGACCCAACGCCGAGCGCGTGGCTGCAAACGGAGGCCGCTTTCGTGGTCGCCTGGAGCGAGTTTATGGACGCGCCCAAAGCAGGCGGCCCGTTCAAGCCTCTGGCTGAACTTGAAGAGACATTGCTGCCTCTGTTCCGCGACGAAGTTGCCGTGACCTATATGCCCTGGGCGCACGCCAATATGGCGGCGGCAAAGAACAAAGTTGACCGGGTGAGCCTGAAGCTTGACGCCAAGGCCTATGACCAGATCACCCAGCACTATGCTGCGCGCGCCTACCGGGCCGTATTGAAGGCGGTTACAGCCGCAAAAGACGCGCCGGGCCTAGATGCGTTCCTGACTGCGGCAGGCGCAAAACCCCATCTCGGCTAGGCTTCGGAGGACAAATGATCGGGCCCAGGGCTCTGGTTTTCTCCCGCGCTAAGACGCTTCGCGTCACGCGGGACAGCGGGTTCCGTATCGGGCTTCGCCCTCACATGAACCAAGCTCAGGGCTGAGTACCACACCCTCCATTGTCATCCCGGAATTTGCGCTAGCAAATATCCGGGACCCAGGGAAGCTGTGCACTGGGTCCCGGATAAGCTTTACAAGCTTTCCGGGATGACAAGACTAGAGAGGGAGAGAAAAACAGCCCTGAGCTTGGTTCATGTGGCAGCGCACAGCGCTGTCGCGGAACCCGCTTCGCCTCGCTGCGCCGCAGGCGCTTAGCGCGAGGCCAAACCAGAGCCTTAGCGCGAGGCAAAACCAGAGCTCACCTCCCATTTTCCGGTCCTCAATCCCCCAAAATCCGTTGATGCCCGCGCAGGCGGGTATCCATGGCGAGGAGGTTGCCAAGCCGGGAGTGGGCCGCGTTGATGGTAGATATTACTCAATCATAACAATCCCTTACCCTCACCACAGCAACAGTCGATAGACCCCCGCCTGCGCCGGCGTCTGCGGAATATGGGACCGGGCGCGAAAAAACGTATCCTCCCCCCTCTTAGCATCACCTATACTGCCTTCACCTCAAGTCTGAGAGCCGGGATCGATCGTTACGGTTTGGGCTTGGGGTGTGTCGGTCAGGTGGGGCGGCGGGGTCACGCCCGTTCGCCTCGTCTAGGCGGCTTAGCCACGGTGTGAGCAGGGACAAACACCCTGTAGAGACTTCCCTCGCAG
>JAJFFK010000002.1 GCA_021776655.1 Henriciella sp.
AAGGCGCGGAACCCGCTTCGCGAAGCGTGCCCCGAAGGGGCTTAGCGCTTCGCAAAACCAGAGCCCGGCTCGCACACCACTGGGTCCCGGATATGTGTTTGCACACAGTCCGGGATGACAAGTTGAGTTGGGGTGAAAAAGTCGAGCGCCGCCGCGCCCAAAACCTTCGGCAAGATAATCCAGGCCTGCACGCCAAAACCGGGCGCATAGGCCGCTTCAATCCGCCAGCGCCAGAGATCCCGGCTTTCGCCGGGAAGGCGGGTGGAGAGATAATATTCGTGTAAATGCGGATAGAGGCTCGGCGTCCAGAGATCAGGGTCGTCGCCAATGTGGCGGATATGAACCCGGCCGGTCTCGTCGACGGTGACCAACACATCGCGCCCGGTCAGATCGCCCCAAAGCGCGATACGCCAAAGCTGCCAGAAGACCCACGGCCAATAGAGAACCGGGACGTGTCTGTAGAGATGGGGTTGCAACGCAAAATCCATGGGCAGGAGTATAGGTCAGGGTCATAGGGGGGAGGATAAGTTTTTTTTCGCGCCCCCCCTAAAGCCCGCTGATACCCGCGCAGGCGGGTATCCATCGCCTGCGGGTGCGCCTAGGGTAATGGGCTGTTATCATTAGCATAACTCCCTGCACAGACACATCCCACATGCCGCTTGGCAAACCCCTCGCGATGGATACCTGCCTACGCAGGTATCGGCGGAAAATAGGGGATTGAGCGTGGCGATACCCACCCCAACAGGTCTCACTTTACTCATCGGCGATTTTCTTCGAACACTTGAGCATCGATCATAATGATGACACCCTCGCCTCTGACTCTGTAGCGTCCCACCAGATGGCGGGCTCGCCACTAAGTGCAAGCAAATCTGCGTCCATCAAAATATCGCTATCAGAAATGCCAATAAATCGGCCGTCTGGAAAAATTTCAACCTCAAACCCCTGCCAACCAGTCCAGCAAGATCGCATTCACCTCGCCCGCGCGTTCTTGTTGAGTCCAGTGGCCGCAGCCTTCCAGCACGTGGACGCCCTGCAGGCCCGGCAGATGCGGCTTCATGTCGGTGACCACATCGCCGGGATACATTTTCAGCACCAGGTCTTCGCGACCGCCAATGAACAGGCTCGGCTGATGGATGCGTTTATCCTTTAGCGCGCTGAGATGGGCATGGTCGGCATAATGGTTGCGATAGCGGCCCAGCGGCCCACGAAAGCCGGAGACTTTGAACTGCGAGGCATAATAAGCGACATCCTGGTCTGACAACCACGCCAAGGGCATGTCCGGTTCCGGCAGGCGGTGCAGCAGCGTGTCACCATGTTTCTTGTCGACCGGCCACGTGCCATCCGGGGCATCGCCGCTAATCGCATAGTAGAATTTGCGGATCGTCGCGGCTGGATCGATTTCAAGTTCGGCTTCGGCAACACCCTCGTCCTGAAAATAGACCTGATAGAAAAACAGGCCACGCTTGGTGAAAAATTTCCGGAAAACTTCAATTGCCGGATATTGGCCCGGCGGCATATACGGCACGGACAGGCCCGCTACGGCCATGAATTGGTCCGGGTGTAACAGCGCACTATTCCACGCAATTGGCGCGCCCCAATCATGGCCGATGACGGTGGCCGGGGCATCGGGCGACATGGCTTTTGCCAGACCGGCAATGTCAGCGGTGATTGTCTGCATCGAATAGGCGCTCGCCGCGTCTGGCTTATCAGAGCCGCCATAGCCGCGCACATCCGGCGCAGCGACCCGGTAACCAGCCGCCGCCAAAGCCTCAATCTGGTGGCGCCATGAGTACCAGCTTTCGGGGAAACCATGCACCAGAATAACCAATGGCCCAGCCTCTGGGCCATCAACCGCCACCCGCAACTGGATGCCATTGGTCTCTATCATCGTGAAATTTGCCATGCTGACTGTCTAGCGCGCGCCAAGGCTGCGGTCTAACCCTGCCGCCGGGGACATTTATTGGGATTTCTGAAGCGAGCCTAATCCGCTTTCGATGGCACGAATTTGACACCAGCATCATAGGTGTTTTGCCAGACCACTTTCGCCATCCGGTTCAAACCGATCCGCCCAGCCTTGATCCGCACCATTGAAGGGAGGCAGACACGGCTGCGAAAGCGCAAACGCGCACCAGATTTTGAGACATTCAGGATCACCGCTTCACGTACATCGCCGCCATCCGAAATGATCCGGCAGACACACCACAAATCCTTACGTGCGGCGCGGGTCATTGTGTCAATATTGTACGACCTTGTGGCGAGCGGCGCGATAGCGACCGAAGACGACCTTGCCCGATCAAGGTCAATCTTGTGTCCAGCCTTGCCAGAACGAGATGAAAACAGCGAACCCATAGCTCAACCCGGTGTAATAACGATGCTATTTGCATATTAAGGGTTGAAAACATAAAAATATACTTAAGGTTGTATTCATGACCAAAACAGCACACTCCACCGACTATGAGTATCGCGATTGGTGTTCGGGCTGCTCTAGCCGGACTTCAATTCGTCAAACGGCACTTTCTTATCGACCCGAACATCTTGCGGCAGGCCAAGCACGCGTTCAGCGATGATGTTCTTGAGAATCTCATCGGTGCCGCCTGCGATACGGATTCCGGGTGCCCACATAAAACTCTGCTGAAACGCAGCCTCAACTGGCATCACGCTTTCATCGGTCATCAGGCCGTAATGGTCCTGCATCTCAATCGCGGCATTGGAAATGTCCTGCAGCTGGTTGGCCGTGATGATCTTGCCGATCGAGTTTTCCGGCCCTGGCGTTTCACCGCGCGAGAGCGCCGTCATGGTGCGGAATTTCGTCAATTTATAGCCTTGCGCGGCGACATACCAATCGGCCAGATTCTGGCGGAAGGCCGCATCCGAGATCGCCCCTGATGCGCGTGCATAATCCATGATCTCACGCCAGCCCGGCCCACCTGCACCGCCAACTGCGAGGCGTTCATTCATCAGCGTAACAATCGCGACGTTCCAGCCCTGCCCGACATCGCCGAGGCGATCACTGTCCTTGATCCGTACATCGGTGAAATAGACCTCGTTGAAATCACGCCCACCATTGGCCTGGTGGATCGGGCGCACGTCGACGCCCTCTTGATGCATGTCGACGATAAACATGGTCAGGCCTTTATGCTTGACCGCCTTGGGGTCTGTCCGGGTCAGAACAATACCAAAATCAGAGAATTGCGCGCCCGTGGTCCAGACTTTCTGGCCATTGATTACCCACTCGTCACCGTCTTTAACAGCGCGCATCTTCAAGCCCGCCACATCCGAGCCCGCAGACGGTTCAGAGAACAGTTGGCACCAGATTTCGTCGCCGCTCAGCGACGGCTTCACATAACGCGCTTTATGCTCATCTGAGCCGAACGCGATGACCGTCGGCACGCACATGCCAAGCCCGATCGCCATTGGCCCAACCGGGGCATCAAATTTGCTCTCTTCCTGATTCCAGATCACTTGCTGCATCGGCGTACCGCCGCGCCCGCCTATTTCTTTCGGCCAGGTGATTTGCGCGTAACCATTGGCCGATTTCTTTGCTTGCCAATCTTTCGCCGCCACCAGGAATTCCTCGCGCGAAAAGCGTTTCGAGGCCGCAGGCTCCTCGCCTTTCAACTTCAAATGTTTAGCCAGAAACCCCCGCGCTTCGACCCGGAACGCTGCTTCGTCTTTTGTATCGTTGAAATCCATGTCTTGGTTCCTTTCCTAAGCCGCGTTCTTAAGGTCGAGCGCACTGACCAATTTCTCTTTCCATACACCCGGTGCGCCAGCCTGAACGCTGAGCAATTTTGCGCGGCGATAGAACAGGTGGCAATCAACTTCCCAAGTGAAGCCCATGCCACCATGGGTTTGGATATTTTCTTTTGACGCAAACCAAAATGCCTCACTCGCCGCCAGCCGTGAAGCCGCCGCCGCTTCTGGCAGCTCGCTGGCATTGGTTGAGAGCGCCCATGCCCCGTAATAGCAATTGGAACGGGCCACTTCGTTCTTGACATACATGTCGGACAACTTGTGCTTGATCGCCTGATTGCCACCAATCGGGCGGCCAAAGGCATAGCGGGTCTTGGCATAATCAGTTGCCATTTCGAGGCAGACCGAGGCGCCGCCTAGTTGTTCAAAAGCAAGCAGGACAGAGGCGCGGTCGAGGATCGCATCATTGTGGTTTGCACCGTCGCCAGCTTTGCCAACACGGGTTGCGGCGGCGCCGTCAAACACGATCTCGGCATGGCTGCGCGTCGGTTCCAATGTCTTGACCGTCCTGCGCGATACGCCCGCCGCATTGAGATCAACCAGCACCAGGCTAGCCCCCGATCCCTCTTTTGCCAGCACCAAGGCATGGGTGGCGATATCGCCGTCCGTAACCGGAATTTTCGTGCCGCGCAGTTTTGAGCCATCAAACGCTACGGATAGTTTCGCCGGATCGGAGCTACCCGGTCCTTCGCTGAGCGCGTAGCAACCGATAACATCGCCGCTGGCGACGCCCGGCAGGATCGTCGCTTTTAGCTTTTCATCGCCTGCCAGCATCAGGCCCTCGGCAAAGAAATAGACCGAGCTGGCAAATGGCACCGGTGCCAGAGCGCGGCCCATCTCCTCGGCGAGAACACACAATTCCAGCGCGCCAAGCCCAAGTCCGCCATGCTCTTCCGGGATCGCCGCGCCGAGCCAGCCCATCTCTATAACCTTCTGCCAAAGCCCGGCATGATGGCTCATATTGTCATCGTCGAGCACTTCGCGGACATGCGCGGTGGTGCATTCAGCATTGAGGAATTTGCGAGCCTCATTACCGAGGAATTTCTGCTCTTCGGAAAAATCAAAATTCATGGCCGCCCGGCCTCCCTGCTTTTGCCTTGTTACAAACAGAGTAGCCCTGTTGATGTTCGCAAAAAACCCGTCACCCCACGGAAGCTGTGTTGGCGTTAAGTGAAATTGAACAGACCCCGTTTACTGAGGTTCAAAGCATATCTGCCATGATGGCTGAAAGCGGAGAAATCACAATGGCTAAAGCCCTTTTTCACAAAGCCCAGCGGGTCTTTGTAAAGCCCGTCGGAACTTACGCGCTGGTCGAAAAAGTCATCCCGCATTGGGTCAAGGGCATGGATGAACCATTGCGCGTGACCTATGATGTTGGACTTGGCCGCGATTTCAGCGCTGGTGAACTGATCTCCGAAGATACAATGCGCGGGCACAGCGACGACCCTGACGAACTGTTGCTCGACCAGTGGTGCATACAGCGCCAGAATAATCGCTGGCAAGGTGATGGCGATAGTTCCCACCACCCCTATCCTGGAACATTTCCGGTTGTTCTGACCGATGAATGCAATTGGGGTGGCTGGCGAGTGCCGGGCGCTGAGTATAACCGCGACCCAGCCCGAATTGAGCACCAGGCCCGGATGATCGCCAATGCACCAGATCTGGTGCGCCTGTGCAAGACCCTGGTCGAAGCGGCCGAACGCAGCACTGATGAGCCTACCGAAGAGGTCAAAATGGCGCTCGCCAAGGCGCATACAATCCTGCGGCACATCTATGACGTGACCGACTACACCGCGCAGGCGGCTGAATAGTCACAGGCGGCAACACCCGCCCACAAACTTGGATTGCAACCCATCACGAGATGGTTACATCTGCTGCCTGATCAGCAAATGAGGCTTCCATGCGCACCGAGACACCGGTTCAAATAAAACTTGGCGAATACGCGCCCTATCCGTTCGAGATCGAAACCGTGGCTATGGATTTCGACCTGGCACCGGCAGCGACACGGGTCCGCACGCGCTTGCAGGTCACCCGCAAAGATCAGGGTGATATGGTGCTCGATGGCATCGGCCTGACACTGAGCGCGATCAAACTAGATGGCAAAACCCTCGCGCCGAGCGACTATGCCCAGACCGAAGAGACACTGATCCTCAGTGACTTGCCCGACGCGTTTACGCTCGAGATTGATGTCACGATTGACCCATCAGCCAATACGGTCCTCTCGGGCCTGTATATATCAGGTGGTCGGTTTTGCACGCAATGCGAGAGTATCGGGTTTCGTCGCATCACCTATTGGCCCGATCGCCCGGATGTAATGAGCCGGTTCAAGGTCCGCATGGAGGCCGATCAAGCCACCTATCCAATCCTGCTCTCAAACGGAACGCCGGGCGCAGCTGGAGCGGCTGGGGCCAAGCGGCACTTTGCCGAATGGGATGACCCCCATCCCAAACCGTCTTACTTGTTCGCCCTCTGCGCGGGTGATTACGACGTCTACCGTGACCAGTTTGAGACCATGTCTGGCAGGACGGTGGATCTGGCTGTGCATGTCGACAAGGGTGACGCCCCGCGTGCCGCCTGGGCGATGGAGAGCCTGAAAGCGTCAATGAAATGGGACGAGGATGTGTTCGCTCGTGAGTATGATCTTGGTGTGTTCAATATTGTTGCTGTGCGTGATTTCAATTTTGGCGCGATGGAGAATAAAGGCCTCAACGTCTTCAATTCGGCCTATGTCCTGGCTGATGAAATGACTGCGACAGACGCCGATTTCGAAGCAATTGAGAGCATTGTCGGCCATGAATATTTCCACAATTGGACCGGCAACCGTATCACTTGCCGCGACTGGTTCCAGCTTTGCCTGAAAGAAGGCCTGACTGTGTTTCGTGATCAGGAGTTTTCCGCCGACATGCGCTCGCGCGCCGTGCAGCGGATCAAGGATGTTATCACCTTGCGCGCGCGCCAATTTGCCGAAGATGCCGGACCGCTGGCCCATCCGGTTCGCCCAGACAGTTATGCCAGTATCGACAATCTCTACACTGCCACAGTGTATGAAAAAGGTGCTGAACTAATCCGTATGCTGAAAACGATGATCGGTGATGAAGCTTTTGCGCGTGGCATGCAACTCTATTTCGAACGCCATGATGGCCACGCCACGACGATTGAGCATTTCTATGCCTGTTTCGAGGAGGCTAGCGGCCAGGACCTCGCCAATTTCCGGCGCTGGTATAGCCAGCCGGGCACGCCGACGATTACCGCCGATGAGGTGTGGGATGAGGCGTCCGGAACTCTGACTGTCACGTTGACCCAATCCAATCCAGCAACCCCCGGCAATGATCACCCTGCTCCGCTACCGATGCCACTCAAAGTCGCGGCCTTTAGTCCCAATGGCGACAAGACAGCTGATCTGACCTTGACCATAGACGGTGAAACAACCGTCTGGACTTTAACCGATCAAACGGCTCGTCCGCTTCTGTCACTCAACCGCGCGTTTTCTGCCCCGGTGCGGCTGAAGCATCAGATTGACGATGAGACGCGCCTAGCGACTGCCCGTCTGGATGATGACGCCTTCAACACATTCGATGCTCTGCAGGCCCTGTTAAAGGCTGACATTCTGGCCTTGGCATATGGTGACAAGACAGCGCCAAATGCCGGTTTGATAGCAGCCGTGGCAAATGCAGTTCGTTCAAACGAGATGGACCCGGCATTTGCAGCTCTGCTAACGCGTTTACCCGATATTGGTGAGCTGTTTCTGGAGCACACGCCAGCCGATCCGGTGGCCCTGGAAGAGGCCCGCAAATTGGTGCAGCGCAATCTTGCCACAGCGCTGCACAAGGATGCCATTCGGATATTATCTGCGCCGTCACCGCATCCGTTCAATCCGGGCGTTGAGCAGGCGGCGACCCGTAGCCTGCGCGCCACCATGATCTCTATGCTCGCAGCGCTTGGCACCGGTGATGCAAACGCCAAGCTAGCTGATCTCTTCGAAGCGGCGCCAAACATGACGGAGAGCCTCGCGACCTTGCGGGCACTCTGCCATACTGATGCGCCCGGAAAACACCAAGCAATTGCGCAATTTTCTGAGCGCTGGGTAGATAACCCTCTGGTCATGGACAAATGGTTTGCGGTTCTGGCGGCGACCGGCACGGCCGCAGATGTCGAAGCACTGACTCAACACCCCGGCTTTGACATGGGCAACCCGAACCGAGTGCGCTCGGTTATTGCTGTCTTCGCCATGCAGAACCTGGCGGCATTTCATGCGCCGGATGGGTCTGGCTATGCCATAACAGCGAAAATCATTGCCGAGGCCGACAAACGCAATCCAGCTTTGGCGGCGCGCCTGTTACAAGCCTTCGAACAGTGGAAGCGGTTGGAGCCTCGTTCTCGCGCGGCTGCGAAAGCAACCCTGGATGCGCTGAAAGCCCAAGACCTGTCACGAAATGCAAGCGATATTGTCACCCGTGCACTGGGCTGATTGCCAAGACAACCGAACAGGCCGAATGGTTAACCAATCTTGAACCTTCCGGTCTGACACTGACCGGAGAGACGATGCGCCTTTCGGCGCGGTACGGGGCAGAATGCTGTGGCAGGCCAGGCTGACAAGCGCGGTAAGAAGACGAAGCGATCGCCCAAACGGTTGCAGAAACGCCTGAATATCGGGGCCGCTTTGTGCCTGATCTTCGCCGTCGACATTATCGCTCTCGGCCTAAAGGCGCTTGATGATCGCAGCCGGTCCGAAGAAGCAACCCAAACCATTACACACCGCGAAGCTCTGGCGGTTTCCGAGCACGTATCGGGCAAGATTGCGGGGGTTTCGCGGACGCTAAGTCTGGCCTATCAGGCCGGGTGGGGACCTCGCCAGACAGCCAGCGTTCATAGCGATATCGACGCGGTGATCACGCTTGCTGACGCGCTAACCGCGCCGACCGGATCACGCCTTCGCCATGCCGGAGAAACCGCCTCGATATTATTGGCGACGCAGCAATCGATTGGCTTGACCAGCGCAGATGATGTCGTGGTTGTGTATAGCCCGGAAATTGGCGCGGCTCGTCTCGGACTGGTCAGGTCTGAACGCTGGGTTCCGCAAGCCCAGGGCGGCCGCGACTTCAGCCTCGCCGAACAGTCAGGTAACGGCGTCGTAGAGCGCGCCCAATCAGGGACAGTTCGCGCCTGCTCGCCAATTAGTGGCAGCAACTTGTCTGCATGTGTGCAATCGCCCGCAGCAGCTTATGGTTGGACCGACTATCTCAGCCTGTTAATGTACGCCTTTCTTCTGGTTGGCCCCGGTTTGGCCATTCTTGGATTGTTGAAAATGCTGGAAGAACGGCGTGGCCAATCTGAAGCCTTTGAGGGTCAGGCCAGCCGCGCCGGGCAGATGCTTGAAACTGTTTTGCAAGAGGCCAAGGCCGGGTTCTGGTCGTGGGACGACAAAAGCAAACAGGTTTGGTTGAGCCAGGAAGCAGCGCGGATGCTGAAAATCTCCAAACCGGGATATATTGGGCTGGCTGCCCTAAACGTCAGTGTTTTCCCCGGTCATCACGACGCCGTTCGCCAAGCGATAAGAACCCTACCTGAACGCGGATATATTGCCCAAACATTTGCCAATCAGGACAAGACCCTGTGGCTAGAGATGCGCGGGCGGCCCGACGCCAAGACCGGTGACTTGAGCGGCATCCTGCTCGATGTCACCGACATCCGCACTGCTATCGCCCGTACGAGGCAAGCCGAGCAGAGGCTGCGCACAGCCTTGGAGGGCTTCTCTGGACCTTTCGCCCTGTGGGACAAGCGAAAGCGCATCATCTATTGGAACCGGGCCTTCGCACGTGTATTCGGCCTCGAAAATTCCATCCGCATCGGCATGAGCCATGAAACCGTCAGCTTGTCACAAGCAACGAGTATTACTGATCGCCGCCCGATCACCGATGTGAATGGAGCTGAGATCATCCGGGTTCAGTCCGGCGAATGGTATAAATGTGTAGAACGCCAGACCAGTGATGGTGGCTTGATCACCATGGGTCTCGACGTCACGGCCGATGTCCAGAATGAAGTTGAATTGACCCGGCAGCAGAAAAAACTGCGCATGCTTGTCACCGACCTTGAGCGTTCCGAAGGCCATGCCGGGGAGCTGGCGCGCAAGCTGAATGAGGAGAAGCTGAAAGCTGAAAGATCAGCCAATTCCAAAAATGCTTTCCTGGCGAATATGAGCCACGAATTGCGCACGCCCTTGAACGCGATCAATGGGTTTTCAGAAATCTTGGCTAATCAGATGTATGGTCCGCTCGGCGACCCGCGTTATATCGAATATGCAGGCGATATTCTGACTTCAGGTCAGCATTTGCTGGATATGATCAACGATATTCTCGACATGGCAAAAATCGAGGCGGGCAAGATGACCGTCGACTTACGCCCGATTGACCTGGTGGATCCGGTTGATGCCGGAATCAGGATGATCCGCCGCAAGGCCGAGGAGAAGGGCATCACACTGACCTTCGCACCCAAACAGGATTTGCCACACGTCGATGCTGATCACCGCGCCATTCGACAGATGATCCTGAACCTGTTGTCAAACGCGATAAAGTTCACCGATGATGGCGGCGAAATTCGTGTCAGCATTGATCGCCAAGGCGACCAGTTGCGGGTTTGTGTGCATGATAATGGCGTTGGCATTCCAGCCGAAGCCCTGCCCCGCCTGGCCCAACCCTTTGAGCAAGTTAGTGACACACGCGACCGCAATTATGAAGGATCAGGGCTCGGCCTGGCGCTAACCAAATCCTTTGCCGAAATGCATGGCGGACAATTGTTGATTACCAGCGAAGAAGGCAAAGGCACACAGGTTAGCTTCTACTTGCCTGTCCCCACGGCATCAAAAGCTGGACTGACCAGCGCCGCCTAATCGCTTGGTACAGCCCTAAGGGCGCGCGCGGCAAACACGGATATTTCTTCGACACATTGTTCAGCAGTGGCCTTCATGTCAGCGGCGCGCTGAACAGGCGCTGTGTCCATGACAGGGCGCTGGACCAGCACCTCCATCTGCTCGATCAGTGCGCCAGTGGAGGCATCAAGCAATCCAACTGACACAGCGCACACAGCGTCGCCTTGATAGAAGCCAAACCGTTGCACCCGAACCGGCAGCTCATATTTTGCCGACACTCCGCTTTCCGGCAAGACCGCCGCGCCGTCGCCATCAACCGCAAAACTGTCGACCAGAGCCAGTTGCAATAACCGGGTTGAACGTCCAGCCCACTCAACCGCTGGCACAAAGCGAACCGCGCCGCTTGTATCCTCGCTGACCAATGCCTGTCCAGCAATAATCTGCGGTGCATCAGGTTCACGAATGATCAGGTTTGCGGTCAGTGACGGACGCACAATCGCCGCATCAATCCGATACAACGCATCGGGCGCGTCCGGCACAGGCAGCACCGAAACACATCCCGATACAGCCAACACTGACAGTCCGGCGGCAAAGCGTTGGGGGAAAGTCCCGAGCATTAGCGTTCCCTCTCATATGGCCGGGCTTTTCCAAGCACCAGGCCTTGCGGATTCTGTTCCAAATCGCGTGCGATTCGATCGAGGCGAGCGGTAAGCTGGCGCAGATCTTCGGCCGCCAAACGCGATTGGGTCAATGTATCTGTCGCCGCGCCTTCAACCAGGACGGTCGCTGCCGAGATCGCTTCCTGGCTTTTGATCAGTGCGAGATTGGCTTCGGCGGTCGCGGTATTGAGCTCTGCAATCAGCAATCGAAGGTCTGTATTCAGGGTTGTGACATCGGACTGAATGGAGTCAACCGCTGCGGTCGCAGCATCAGAGGCAACTGAAATGCGGTTTCCTGCACGTTCAAAAGACGCGAGCGTGTCCGTAGCTTGGGTGAAAATTGCGCCCTCGTCTGCAGCCAGACTACCGGTAATCGTATTGAGGTTCTGCAATGTGCCGCCAATGGCTTCTATATTCTCGTCAGATAGTAGATGACTCGCCTGTTCCAGCGCATCTCCAGCCCGGCCAATAATTTCCGCGCCGCCATCAAACAGCGCCGCCAGAGGCGTTGGCCCCGCCTGTATCTGCGCAACTGTTTCATATGGTTGCACCAGTAACGGGCCCGCATTCTCAGACCCGGCTGTGATCTGGACGAAGGTCACCCCCGTAATGCCAGCAAAATCAATCAGTGCAATCGAGTCACTTTTGATCGGGGTCGCTCTGTCAATCCGTAATCGAGCTCGGACTTTCGAAGCATCGCGGCTGTCAATTCGCACACTCTCAACTTCGCCAACCTTGATGCCAATATACCGAACAGAGGCGCCTTCTTCCAGGGTAACCGGCCCCTGAAACACGACGTCATACTCGGCAAACTCGCGGTTAAATTGGGATGAGCCGAGCCACAGCACAAAGCCGATCACAGTGACGGCAGCCATCAGTACGAAGGCACCAATCAGGGCATAATTCGCTCTTGTTTCCATCACTTGGCCTCATGTCCTGCCAGTGCGGCGCGCCCGCGTGGCCCGCCGAAATATTCTTTTATCCACGGATGCTCATGCTGACGCAGGGCCTCCATTGTATCGACCGCGATCACTCGCTGTTCCCCAAGAACCGCGATCCGATCACACGTATCGCGCAACGTATCGACATCATGGGTAACGAGAAACACAGTCAGTCCCATGGCTTCCTGCAAGTCTCGCACCAATTCATCGAACGCTGCCGCCGTGATCGGGTCAAGTCCTGCGGTTGGCTCATCAAGAAAAAGAAGCGGCGGATCGAGGGCGAGGGCGCGCGCCAGAGCCGCGCGTTTACGCATGCCGCCAGACAGATCGGACGGGTATTGGTGTCCGGTCCATGTTTCCAGCCCGGACATGCGGATCTTCTGATCCGCCAATTCGCACATCAGGCCATGTGGCAGATCGGCATGTTCTTTCATCGGCACCATGACATTCTCGCGCACCGTCAGGTTGGAAAACAAAGCACCATCCTGAAACATGACGCCCCATAGCTTTTGCAGAGCACCATGATCATGGCCGTGCAGATCGATCACATCTTGCCCAAACACGGTAACCGTTCCTTCGCTGGGTCGCTTCAAACCAATAATCGCGCGCAGCAGCACCGATTTGCCTGTTCCCGACGGCCCGATCACACCCAGAACCTCACCCTTGCGGACATCAAGGTCGAGATGCTTGTGCACGACATGCTCGCCATAAGCGGTCGTCAAACCGCGCACGCGAATGGCGATCTCACCGCTCACAGTCCAAGCTCCATATACAGAATCGCGAACAAGGCATCGATCACGATGATGGCGAAGATGGCCTGAACCACGGACTTGGTCGTATGTGCGCCGAGCGATTGCACGCTGCCGCCAACTTCCAGACCTTGCCGGCAGCCGATCAGCGCGATCATCAGGCCGAAGACCGGGGCTTTCGACAGACCAATCCAGAACTGCTCAAGGCCAACATAGTCCTGCATCCGGTTGAAGAAGACGGTTGGGTTTATATCCAGCGCGACCCAACACACAACAATTCCGCCACCAAGTCCGGCCAGCGCTCCGATAAAGGCCAGAACCGGGGTCATGATCACCATGGCGATAACACGCGGGGCGACCAGAACATCCATCGGGTCAAGCCCAAGCGTCGTCATCGCATCGACTTCCTGACGCATTTTCATCGCGCCGATCTGCGCGGTAAACGCCGAATTTGTCCGCGCCACCAATATGATCGCCGTCAGAACCACGCCGAACTCTCGCAACACAGCGATGCCGACAAGCTCGACCACAAAGATCGTCGCGCCAAATTCTGCTAGTGTGGTAGCACCAATAAAGGCGATGACCATGCCGACAAAGAAAGACAGAAAAGCAACGATTGGCACCGCATCGAGGCCGCTTTCTTCCATCACCGACACCAGCGCCGTCCAGCGCATCCGCGCCGGGCGGATCAGGACGCGAAACACACTCACCACTGTCTCTCCAAGAAAGGACAGTGTCTCCACCGCCTCCTCGCCAAGATGTACAGCGCCGCGACCTGTCCGCTCCAGCAGGTCCACAAAGCCGTGGCCCGGCTCAACAATTTCCGGTGCATGTTCACTTCGCGTCGCCAACTCGCGCGCCTGCTCTAACAGGCTCATACGCTCCGGCGAAGCACCAACAATCATGGGAGACAGGTCAGGAAATGAGCGCAGCGTCCGATCGATGATATAGGCGCCCGCCGTATCCAATTGCCCCAGCCCTGCCAAATCAAGAGTTGGCGCGTCTCCCTGCCAGTTTGATAGGGCGGTATTCAACGCCTCATCGGCTTGTCCAATCGTCGAGATCAGCCAATCGCCGCGCAGTATGATTTGCGGATGTTCGCCTTCAAGCAGTTCAAATTCAGGGGCAGACATTCGGGCGCGATCTCCAAGTTCTGTTTACCTTAACAGATCAGGGTTTAAGACCAGCACCGATAGACCGATAAAATTTTATCGACCTGACAAAGGCTTTCGCCATGGCTGAAATGACGATTATCCCGGTATCCTCGCCGCTGAACGCAACTTTTGCGATCTCGCGGGGGGCCAAAAACACCGCTGAAACTGTCATCGTCGAACTGGTTAAAGGCGCACATAAGGGGCGCGGAGAATGTGTGCCCTATGCCCGTTATGGCGAAAGCCGGGTCAGTGTCGTGGCACAGCTGCGCGGCATCGAAAAGCAGATCAATGCGGGCCTGTCGCGCCAGGATTTACAGCAACGCATGGCCCCCGGTGCAGCCCGCTGCGCAGTTGATTGCGCGATGTGGGACCTCGAAGCCAAACAGGCAAACATTCCGGTCTGGCAGCTGGCCGGATTGCCAGAGCCGCGATCTTTGCCAACCACAATGACGTTGAGCCTGGATGAGCCTGACGCCATGGCCGAGGCGGCGCGCGCGACACCCGCGACATTGCTCAAACTGAAACTTGGCGGACCCGACAATCTGGCCCGCATAGAAACGGTACACCGCGCACGACCCGACGCCAAGCTCATCGTCGATGGTAATGAGGGGCTGGAAGTTTCAGCTTTTCCTCGCCTGGCGGCAACAGCAGGCAAACTGGGCGTCGTACTGCTCGAGCAGCCATTTCCGGTTGACCAAGATAGCGCGCTTATGGCCCGCCCCGGTCATGTTGCGATTTGCGCCGATGAGAGCGTGCACACGTCGAGCAATATTCAGGCGCTCGCGAAACTGTATGATGCGGTGAACATCAAACTCGACAAGGCTGGCGGCCTGACCGAGGCGTTAAAAATGCTGTATGAGGCGCGCCGGTGTGGGCTCGGCGTTATGATCGGTTGCATGGTCGGCGGGTCGCTAGCGATGGCACCAGCTGTCTTGCTGGGCGGGCTTGCCGATCTGATCGATCTGGATGGCCCGCTTTGGCTATCGCAAGACATTGCAAATGGGCTGACCTATCAGGACGGAATTGTATCGCCGCCATCGCGTGAGCTTTGGGGCTGAGGCGGATCAGAAAACAATCAGCCTCTACGCGGTTTCTGGCAACGCTGGCGGGCTAGGCATGCGGGCATACGCTGTGGCCGTCAGGTGTTGCCAGATTTGGGCGTTCAGGGCACGGCTTTCGCCATCACTGGCGGCCTCCAGCGCCGTTTGCAGTGTGATCAATTTGGCCGCGAGACCATCACGCTCAACCGTCAGGTCACCAATTTTGAAACTGCCCGCCCCCGGCACGCCAGAATGGTCAACTTGCCCAGCCTGCAACAGATGACGCAGTCCGGCAATTTCAGTCACCAACCGATCCGCTGCGCCGTCCCATGCTTCACCTGCCATGACCGCCATATAGCCTGTCATACCAGCATGCCCGGCGGCATAATCAGCGCCCAGCTTGGGCACGATATCGCTCACCAATTTATGCCCGATCCGGTCAAGGATCATACCAATATCGCTCATAGGTCAGCTCCAAATTTCAAGCCCAATCGGCTCGCCAGCATCAATTCATGGGCGGCATAGGTGAACCATCCTGACCAGGCCAGGATCGGGTCGTCATTTTTGCCCTCGGCAAACGCCCGCGCCGATGACAACCAGATGCCGAGCGCCTTGACTTGCGTAAAGATCGACCACCATTCAAACGCGGCGGAATCGAACCGGCATCCCGATGCTGTTTTCCAGATTTCAATCGCTTCTGGCCAAGGCAGAAACCCTGCCGCACGCGTGGTATCATTGCCGCACCAGAACGGATCAGTGGCCCAGGCCAGGTCTTCGTACGGGTCACCGATATGCGCCATTTCCCAGTCGAGAATGGCGGTCATTTTCCCCGCACCGTCATGCAGGAAATTACCGCTGCGATAGTCACCATGCACGATAGAAAGACGCTGCGCGGGCGGTGGCGGGTTGGCCTCCAAATAGCGGATCGCGGCGTCTGCAACTGGCTGGGGATGGACGGCATTGCTGCGCACCTCATGCGCCCAATAGGCCAGTTCGCGCGACCAGCAGGCATCTGCGGCCGGGATCTCTATCTCATCGGCGAGGGCTGAGCCCGCAACGGGCAGCGCCGCTATGGCACCAAGATGCTGGAAGAATTGCTGCCCCATGGCGGCGCGGTGCGGCTCAATCGCATCAATCTGAAACGGATTTAGAGTTTCGCCGCCATCAATTCGGCCCATTATAAAGAAAGGCGCGCCGAGGGCTTCGGGCGCAGTTTCCAGAAACATCGCCTCGGGCACAGGTAGGCCGCCTTGTCCAAAAGCGCTATTGATTGCAGCGAACTCGACCCGTCTTTCAGTATCAATCAGACTATCGGGGGGATCACGGCGAACGATCACGGCTTTCACCTGTGGGCCTGTGGCATCTTCGTAAGCCAGATCAATCGAATAGGTTTGGCGGCTCGCCCCGCCATGAATGCGGGAAATCTGGGTCACTATAACATTCCGCGCACCCGGCAGTTTTGTTTCGACATAGGCGGCGAACTTTGCGGCGAGTTCAGCTTCAGTCATAGCGACATCTCACGCAGCCTTTATCCTTCGACAGGCTCAGGATGAGGCTTTTACGGTCCCGAGGCAGCCTCATCCTGAGCCTGTCGAAGGACGAGGCGTTACTGCCCGAAAGTTCATGCATCCATGACATCCTTCCAACCACTTGGCCCGTGCGGGCCGAGGCAAAGTTGTTCGAGGATGCCAATGCCCTCGCTGCCTTGACCATCCGGGCCAATGTGCGTGGCTTTGACGATGGCTTGAATGTGCAAATTATCGGGTTGCTGCCACGCCATATTGTCCGGCGTAAAGTCCTCGCGCTCAATCGCATAGCCGCCTTTGAACGCACCGTGGCCCCAGGTCGGATGTCCGTAGCCAATGCCCTTCATTTGAAAGGTCGAGATCGGCTCATAAGTCACTTGATGCGGACGATCCTGCGCGTCGGTGAGCGTCAGATGAGCCGAGGCGACGCGGCGCGACCCCTTACGCCATGTCACCTCCATTTGCGGGCGATTGAGGGGCAGGAGGTGCTCATTCTCAGCGCCGTCCATCGCCAACACAGCCCGCGTGTTCCAGGGCGAGCCCTGAGCATCTTCATTGACGTGAAAGAACAAGGACAGGTTCTCAAAATTGATCGGTGCCCACAGCCAATAGAATTGCGGGATCTGTACTGGCACAGTCTCCTGGCTGTCGCTTGCCCCAATTGGGCGCACACCCCAAGAGCGATCACGGGTCCCGTAATAGTCAGCGATTTCAATCCGCTCACCGTCAATCGACATTGACCCGGTCCAGCGTCCATTCTGGGTCATCCGCGTGCAATCCATAATCATGCGCGGACCTTGGCGATAGGTGAAGCGCGGCTCTTCAATCGGAAAATGCCGCCCTTCGAACACCACATCCAACGCCAGGCCTTCGGCCTCATCCAGTTTCAAATGGATGCGCTTCAACGGCTCGACCACATCCACCGATAGAGGCCCGACCTTGGTATCCATACGCTCCATGCAGAGTATGCGGCTGACATGAACTGAGCGCTGCACCCCGTCTTTCAGGATCGACACCGCCCCGTCCATAATATTGAGATGCGGATAAACCCCGAACGACGCGGCGAAGAATATCGAGCCGTCTGCACTGTAGCCATTGAAGAAAAACCGGTCGTAGAAATTCCTGTCCGAGCCTGAATAGGCCACAGGTTCAGGCGTCTGGTGGATTGGATATTCATCGCCTTTGGTCAGCATTGTGTTCCCTTCCCTTACGCGACCTCTTGGCGGGTCTGACGGTTGATCTAAACTGGCCGGGAAGCGACATGGGCGTCAATGCCTGCCTTTAGGAAAACCAAGATGACCAGCAAAGTGACCGCCGAAGATGTGAACAAGTTTTACGCCGAGCAATTTTCTGGACGCAGCGGCCAGGATCAGATTGTCGAAGTACGAGAAAACTATGCGCGTCTCCGGCAAGAGATTGGCCAGCAACACATTCGCCCCGGTAACTATATCTCAGGTCCGACTCAGATGGCGCTCGCCGATAGCGCCGCCTATGTCGCGATCTTCACCCGAACCGGGATCGTTCCGATGGCGGTGACCTCAAGCCTGAACATAAACTTTCTGCGCCCATGTATCGGTGACGTCGTTGTCGCTGACGCCAGGATGATCAAATTCGGCAAAGCCCTTGCTGTGATCGAGGTTGATATTCGCATTGAAGGCGCCGATAAACCGTCCAGCCATGCGATCGTCACATATGCGATCCCATGGAAAGAATAATCCACGCCCACTGCTCACAGGCCATGTCTTTCTTGACGCCCGCCGCCGCCGCGCCAAACGAGGGTGTAAACCGTTTTTGTCTCGAGATTACGTGATTTGACAGCTCGGCATGCCAAGTCCAGAAACATGCAGTAATATTGGATTCTATTGGGAGTTGCGAATATGCGTTCACTGTTTCTTATCCCAGCAATGACGTTGGCTCTATCAGCATGTCACGCACAAATTATTGGGACCGCACAAAGCCTTACCACGACTAAAACTGCCTCCCAGCAGCAAAGCCAGGAAGTGACTTTCAAAGCCGCCGACGGCGAAACAGTTTATGCTGATTTATACTGGGCGGCACAAAGTGAAAGCCAGCCTTTCATAATCCTGTTTCATCAAGCGGGCGCAAATGGGCGGGCCGAATATGCCGCCATCACGCCCAAACTCACGGCCCAAGGCTATAATGTGTTGCAGGTTGACCAACGCAGCGGTGGCTCTGTTTTCGGGTCTGAAAACCGCACCGTGAAAGCGCGCGGCGGTAAGACCGATTATTGCGCCGCCTACTCTGATATGGAAGGCGCACTTTCTTACGTCCAAACACTGGACTCGAACGGCAAAATATTTGCGTGGGGCAGTTCATACAGCGCCGCCTTGTCACTGAAACTTGCGTCGGAACATGGCGAGGATCTCACAGGCGTCCTCTCGTTTTCTCCTGCGACGGGTAGCGGCATGGAGGCATGTGCTGCCAATAACTTTATCAGCGACGTTGACATTCCAGCCCTCGGCTTACGCCCTGAAAGTGAAATGGGCGCTGGTGGACAGGCGCAAAAAGCCAAGTATCTCAAACATGGCCTAGATTATTACACGGCCATAGGCGGCGTACATGGCTCTTCCATGCTCGACCCGGCCCGCGCCGAAAACGATGTAGAGCCAACGTGGATGGCCGTCTGGGCGTTTTTAGATACGCACAAGTAAGCTAGCCGCCAAAAAAGCGCGCAAGCGGGGGGTTGCGCCATCACTCTCGCCAAGGCCCCGGAGCAATCACATTTCGCGGCGTCACCCCTCGCCAGCGCGCCTTACGCGGCCTACACAGGCGCGAAACCAGCCACACACAAGCAGGAACCCTCGCCATGAGCCTATTTGATCTCACCGGAAAAACCGCCATCATCACGGGCTCATCGCGCGGGATTGGCAAAGCCATTGCCGAGCAGATGGCGGCGCATGGCGCAAACGTCACAATCAGCTCCCGCAAGCCCGGCCCGTGCCAGGAGGTTGCTGCAGCGATTAACGACCAATATGGCGACGGCAAAGCAATTGCGGTACCGGCCAATATCTCCTCAAAGGAAGAGTTGCAGCGCATGGTCGACGCAACCAACGAAGCGTTCGGCAAGATCGACATCGTCGTCTGTAACGCCGCCTCGAACCCTTATTACGGCCCGCTCGGTGAGATTTCCGATGAGGCGTTTTCGAAAATTCTGTCGAACAATATCATCTCGAACAATTGGCTGATCAATATGTGCGTGCCGAGCATGCGGACCCGTAAAGACGGCGCTGTGATCATTGTCAGTTCAATCGGCGGCCTGCGCGGCTCGCCAATGATCGGCGCATACAACATCTCGAAAGCCGCCGACTTCCAGCTCGCCCGCAATCTCGCGGTTGAGTATGGCCGCGACAATGTCCGCGTGAACTGTATCGCGCCGGGCCTGATCAAGACTGATTTCGCCAAGGCATTGTGGGACAATCCGGATACGCTGAAACGCTCACTTGCGGGCACGCCAATGAAACGGATTGGTGAGCCGATTGAGCTGGCAGGCGCGGCGGTGTATCTGGCCTCGGCAGCTGGCGCTTACACCACAGGCCAAACGATCGTCGTCGATGGCGGCGCAACGGTGACTTAAACAGCCATGCCGATTGTCCCCGCGCAGGCGGGGATCTCGTGCCACACCCCCGACCCTGCTGAACAAGGTCCCCGCCTACGCGGGGATGAGCGGAGATTATATGACCCGAACCGTCCTGTCATCACAGCAACAAGTCTTCTTCGATCGCCTCAAAAGCGGTGAGTGGGCCCCGCCACCGGGCATCGCCAATCTTGGCATCACCCCGCAGCTTTGGCTCAAACAGGTCTCTTATGGCCGGATTGTCTATGAATGGCCGAATGACGGCTCGCGTGATATCGGGCCGGGCCGTGTCTTCGGCGGCTGGATCGCCGCACTCAGCGATCATATCGTCTCGATGACTATGGCCAGCGCGCTTGAGGATGGTGAATGGTTCACCACCACAGAGCTGACCACGCGCATGTTCCGACCGATGCAGCAAGGCCTGATCCGGATCGAAGGTTGTCTGATCAATCGTGGCCGCACCACCGGCTTTGTCGAAGCTGATTTCACCGATACGCGCGGCAAGCTCGTCGCCCGTGCCAGCGCTGCCAAGGCGATCCGGGCAATGGAAGAGTTGCGCGGACCAGAAGCCGAAGAGCTACGCAAACGTAGAACCGGCGCGCCTTCGGAATAAGTCTTATCGCGATCTTGTCATTGCGCAGCGATCGCTAATCACCAAATATGCGGCAACCTTCAAGGAGCCCGTGATGAAACAGTATGGCGAGATCGTCTTCACGACCCAAGTCAAAGCTGAACAGGCGCGGCACGGTTCGCGTGATGGCTATGCCGGGATGACAGCGCGGCCCGCTCCTGACGGTCTTGGCGAGGCGGAGGCGGCCTTCATCCAGGCGCGTGACAGTTTCTATATGGCCACTGTTTCTGAGGAAGGCTGGCCCTATGTGCAGCATCGCGGCGGCCCGGCTGGGTTCCTGAAAATCCTGTCGCCAAACCGTTTGGGTTTCGCCGACTATCGCGGCAATCGCCAATATGTCTCAACCGGAAACCTGAAAACCGACAGACGGATATCGCTTTTCCTGATGGATTATCCTAATCGCCGCCGCCTGAAACTGCTTGGACATGCGACCACGCAAGCGGCTGAGGATGACCCTCAACTCGCCGAGGAGCTTGCGCTTGAGGGACAGGGCAAAGTCGAGCGCCTATTCTCAATCGAGGTCGAGGCGTTTGACTGGAATTGCCCGCAATTCATTACGCCTAGATACACCGAGCCGGAATTAGCGGCGCACCTGTCGCCAATGATCGACGAGCTGCAGACTTTGCGTCAGGAGAATGCGTTTCTGCGCCAAGAGGCTAGCGACAAGGGCTAACGCGGTTTTTTGTTAAGCAAAAAATACAGACATTTCTCTGACCAGAGTGTTGACGCAGCGCCGCGCCATCCCTAACTCCACGCCATCGTTAGCAGACGAAGGGTGCGAGTGCCAAAACTCGTATCGAGCTGACGGACCTAACATTATCAACTGACGAACAAGGGTACATCCATGAAGTTCCGTCCATTACACGACCGCGTGCTCGTCCGCCGCGTAGAAGAAGCAACAAAAACCGCTGGTGGGATCATCATCCCTGATACAGCCACTGAGAAACCACAAGAAGGCGAGATTATCGCCATCGGTACTGGTACGCTTGATGACAATGGCAAGCGCGTCGCACTCGACGTCAAAAAGGGCGACAAAATCCTGTTTGGCAAATGGGGCGGTACCGAGGTTACGGTTGACGGCGAAGAGCTGCTGATCATGAAAGAAAGCGACATTATGGGGATCATTGAAAGCTAAGCTTTCAGCCCACGCTCTCTAATTTCAAATTGAATCCAGAGCGCTCGCCCGAAAAGTGGAAACCGGTTTTCGGTTAAGTGAGCGCGACAAAAAGGAAAGGTGTCCTCTGATGGCTGCCAAACATGTAAAATTCGGCTCTGATGCCCGCGACAAGATGCTCAAAGGCGTCGATACACTCGCAAACGCTGTAAAAGTGACGCTCGGCCCGAAAGGCCGCAATGTCGTTTTAGAAAAATCATTCGGCGCGCCGCGAACCACCAAAGATGGTGTCACCGTAGCTAAAGAGATCGAGCTTGAAGACAAGTTCGAGAATATGGGCGCTCAAATGCTGCGCGAAGTGGCCTCGAAAGCCAATGATGTGGCCGGTGACGGAACAACCACTGCAACCGTTCTGGCCCAAGCCATTGTGCGCGAAGGTATGAAGCGGGTTGCCGCTGGCATGAACCCGATGGACCTGAAGCGCGGCATTGATAAGGCCACGCTAGAAGTTGTCAAAGACCTCGCTCACCACTCACGCAAAGTCAAAGACAATAGCGAGATCGCGATGGTCGGCTCAATTTCCGCTAATGGCGATACTGAAATTGGTGACATGATCGCTAAAGCCATGGGTAAAGTTGGCAATGAAGGCGTGATCACTGTTGAGGAAGCTAAATCCCTCGAAACCGAACTCGACGTTGTTGAAGGTATGCAGTTCGACCGTGGTTACCTGTCACCTTACTTCATCACCAATGCAGACAAGATGACGGTTGACCTGGAAGATCCATACATCCTGCTGCACGAGAAGAAGTTATCTTCCCTGCAAGCGATGCTGCCAATTCTGGAAGCCGTTGTTCAGTCGCAGCGTCCACTGCTGATCATTGCAGAAGACGTTGACGGCGAAGCATTGGCGACCCTGGTGGTCAACAAACTGCGCGGCGGTCTGAAAATCGCAGCGGTCAAAGCCCCTGGTTTCGGTGATCGCCGTAAAGCCATGCTGCAGGACATTGCTGTCCTGACCGGCGGCGACGTGATCTCTGAAGATCTTGGCATCAAGCTCGAAAACGTCTCTCTCGACATGCTAGGTACAGCCAAGCGCGTGAACATCACCAAAGACGACACAGTGGTTGTTGATGGTGCTGGCAAGAAGAAAGACATCGAAGCCCGTGTGGCCCAAATCCGCACGCAAATCGAAGACACGTCTTCCGATTATGACCGCGAAAAACTGCAAGAACGTCTAGCCAAACTGGCTGGTGGTGTTGCCGTGATCAAGGTTGGCGGTGCCACTGAAATCGAAGTGAAAGAAAAGAAAGACCGCGTCGATGATGCGCTGAACGCAACCCGCGCTGCGGTTGAAGAAGGCATTGTCGCTGGCGGCGGCTCTGCCCTGCTTGCTGCGGCTGGCAACATCGATGCTGAAGGCATCAATGATGACGAACAAGCCGGGATTGATATCGTGCGCAAAGCACTCGAATCTCCAGTTCGCCAAATCGCTGAGAATGCCGGTGTTGAAGGCTCAGTCGTCGTCAACACAATCGTCAATGGTAAGGGCAAGGGCTTCGGCTTCAATGCGCAGACCGAAGAATATGGCAACCTGATTGAGATGGGCGTGATTGACCCAACCAAAGTCGTTCGCTCTGCCTTGCAGAACGCCGCTTCGGTTGCGGGTCTTCTGATCACTACTGAAGCCGGTGTTGCAGAAGCGCCAAAGGATGACGCCCCAGCCATGCCAGGCGGCGGCGGAATGCCAGACATGGGCGGAATGGGCTTCTAGGCTGCGCCAGCAGCTCTAGCCCTAAACCAACAAGAAAGGGCGGCTCTTCACGAGCCGCCCTTTTTGCATCTGCAAACCTGATCAAGTGCTGAAAGTGAGTGAGAGGAAACGCAACTCAACAAGCGTGCAAATACAATCTGGTGATCATGCGAACTCCTGTTTCGAAGCTGTCATAGCATCCTCTACTGTCATTTTGTGTCAGCAGCGTATAGTAACTTGCAGCATGGCCCGTTCTGATCGCCTTCTCCAGCTTATGCAGTGCCTGCGCACGTTCCACCCGCCGGTTCAGGCCGGATCGCTTGCCGAGGAACTTGGCGTTTCCGTGCGCACAATCTATCGCGACATCAATGCGCTGCGCCGTTCGGGTGCGCTGATCGATGGCGAAGCCGGTTATGGCTACACATTGCAAGAAGACCCGGCACTGCCGCCAATGATGTTCAGCCGTGACGAGATGGAGGCGCTTGTCCTGGGCCTGCGTGAGGTGATGCAAGTGGCTGATCCTGTGCTGGCCAAGGCGGCGGGCAATGCCCAATCGAAATTGCGCGCCAGCCTACCGGCCCATATGCGCGCCGAGTTTGAGCACGCAGTGCTATATGCCAAACGGTTTGCAGAGCGCCCTGTTATCACTATTGATATCGAGCAATTGCGCGACGCCACGCGGCAGGAAATCGCCATTGATATCGACTATCGCGACCAGACCGACGCCGCGACACAGCGGACGATCTTGCCGCTGGCTATGGTGTTTTACGAAAAGGCCTTGGTTCTGCTCGCCTGGTGCAATTTGCGCAATGACTTCCGGTCTTTCCGAATTGATCGCATTCAGGCGTTCACCCAAACGGAACACTCATTTCGGCCGCGACGAGTGGCGCTGCTGCGCGAATATCTCGATCAACTCAACAATTGCTGACCAAGAAGCCGCGCGTAAAACAGGTTGCAACGACAACCTTTACGCTTGTAGATCATCGCTATGAGCAAAGTCTACGAAAATGCATCCGCCGCCCTTGAGGGCCTGACCTTTGACGGCATGACGGTGATGTCTGGCGGGTTTGGCCTGTGCGGCATTCCAGAGCTGAGTATAGCGGCGCTGGTCGCCTGCGGTGTCAAAGACCTGACCTTTATTTCGAACAATGCCGGGGTTGATGGTTTTGGTCTCGGGCAGCTGCTGGAAACACGGCAAGTCAAGAAAATGATCTCGTCTTATGTCGGCGAGAACAAGGAGTTTGAGCGCCAATACCTGTCGGGCGAGCTGGAGCTCGAATTCAACCCGCAAGGCACATTGGCCGAGCGTTGCCGGGCCGGCGGCGCGGGCATTCCCGGCTTCTATACCAAGACCGGCGTCGGCACGATCATCGCTGACGGCAAGGAGCACAAAGACTTCAATGGCGAGACTTATATCCTTGAGACCGGCCTCACCGCAGACCTGTCTATCGTCAAGGCGCAAGTCGCCGATACGCAGGGCAATCTGATCTACAACAAGACCGCACGCAACTTCAATCCGATGATGGCGATGGCGGGTAAGATCACGGTTGCCGAGGTCGAAGAGATCGTGCCCATCGGCGACTTGGACCCAGACCAGATCCACACGCCCGGCGTGTTCGTGCAACGCATCATCAAAGGCGTGCATGAGAAACGGATCGAACAGCGCACGGTGCGCCAGCGGGAGCATATGTAATGGCCTGGACACGCGATGAGATGGCGGCGCGCGCAGCGCAAGAGCTGCATGACGGCTTCTATGTCAATCTTGGCATCGGCATCCCGACGCTGGTCGCCAATCACATTCCTGACGGGGTTGATGTCACGCTGCAGAGCGAGAATGGCATGCTCGGCATGGGTCCATTCCCGTTTGAGGGTGAGGAAGACCCTGACCTGATCAATGCTGGCAAACAGACGATCACGACCCTGCGCCGCTCCTCGTTTTTCGATAGCGCCACCAGTTTTGCGATGATCCGTGGTGGCCATATCGACCTGTCCATTCTCGGCGCAATGGAAGTGGCTGAGAATGGCGATCTCGCCAATTGGATGATCCCCGGCAAGATGGTCAAAGGTATGGGCGGCGCGATGGATCTGGTCGCGGGCGTCAAGCGCTGTATCGTGACCATGGATCACACCAATCGCAAGGGCGAGAGCAAGCTGCTCAAGGCCTGCACCCTGCCGCTGACCGGTCAGAAATGCATCGACATGATCATCACCGATCTCGGCGTGTTTGATGTGGTGCCGGGCGGCCTGAAAGTGACAGAACTGGCACCGGATGTAATGCTGGATGAGGTCAAGGCGAAGACAGAAGCAACGCTGGTCGGTTAGCGCGCTGTCCCGGACTTGACCCGGAATATCTCGCCAAGCAAACGGAGCTGACCGCAAGAGACCCCGGATCAAGTCCGGGGCAATCGGAATATATGATGAGCGACCTACCACCCTGCCCGAGCTGTAGCTCGGCCTATACTTACGAAGACGGCGCGCTTTTGGTCTGCCCCGAATGCGCGCATGAATGGTCAACTGACGCGTCTCTCGACCCAGACGCAAAAGTCTTCAAGGACGCCAATGGCAATACGCTGGTCGATGGCGACACGGTGACGGTGATCAAAGATTTGAAAGTCAAAGGCGCGTCTCTGGTGGTCAAAGTCGGCACCAAAGTGACCAATATCCGACTGATCGACGGTGATCACGATATTGATTGTAAAATCCCCGGTATCGGCCCGATGCAGCTGAAAACCCAGTTCGTCAAAAAGGCTTAAAGCGCGCGCTTCCCCCCACGGCAGTGATTGAACCGCGCGCCCGATCCCGTATCCTTTGCCTGTCACCGAAGATGGAAACCAAGCCATGTCAAAGGAATCAATTCCCGTTCTTGTCGGGGTCGGACAGGTGGTCAGCCAATGGGATGCCACAAGTGGCCCAGACGGCGCGCCCTCACCCCTCAGTCTGGCGACGCAGGCGAGCCAGGTCGCCCTGCAAGATGCTGGGATCCCGGCCAGCGCAGTTGATACAATTGCCATGGTGCGCATCTTCGAAGACTCGATGGCGAGCAGCCATCCCCACGGCCACAATAGCAATCTGCCCGGCACGATCGCCCGCGATCTTGGCGCGCGCCCAGAACGTGCGATTTATGCCAGTGTCGGCGGCCAAAGCCCACAAGCCCTCGCCAATGAAATGGCTGCGCGTATCCATGCAGGCGAGATTGACTGCGCCTTGATCACCGGTTCGGAAGCCAACAAAGCCTCGAAAGCGGCCCGCAGACACGGCGTCGAGATCACCTGGGCAGACAGCGCCGACCTGCCGGTTGAAGATCGCGGCATGGGCGACATGTTGCTATCGCGAAACGAAATAAAGCATGGCCTTGTCACGCCCGCATACTTTTACGCCTTGTTCGAAAACGCGATGGCGGCGCAAGCTGACGAGACCCGCAGCCAGCGCCGCGAAACGATGTCTGCCTTGTTCACCAAATTCGCCGCCGTCGCCTCGACCAATCCCTACGCGCAGTTCCAGACGGCCCGCAGCGCGGACTTCCTCAGCCAACCGAGCCGCGAAAACTACCCTTTCGCCGATCCATATCTCAAATGGCACATGGCGCAGGATGCGGTGAACCAAGGCGCCGCAATCATAATAATGTCAGAGGCAAAAGCCGACGAATTGGGCATTTCTGCAGACAAACGCATTTACCTGCATGGCGCCGGCGAGGCGAGCGATGACTTCATCTCTGAGCGGCCAAACCTTGACGGCTCATGGGCGATGGAGACCGCGATATCTCGCGCGTTGACCCAAGCAGGCAAGACCAGCGCAGATATGGCCGTGTTCGACCTCTATTCGTGTTTTCCAAGCGCTGTGTTCTCGTCAATGGCGGCGCTTGGCATTGACCATGAAAGCGAAACACGCCCGCTCACCGTGACTGGCGGCTTGCCCTTCTTTGGCGGACCGGGGAATAATTATTCCCTGCATGGCATTGCCAGCATGGCGGACCATTTGCGCGCGCATCGCGGGGCATTCGGCCTGGTTCTGGCCAATGGCGGCTGGATGACCAAAGAAGCAGTTGGCGTCTGGTCAACAGCGCCGCCAGCTGTGTTCAATCCGGTACAGCCCTATGCAACACCGACGGTAAAGATCGACATCAACCCGTCGCCTGATGAAGGGATCGTGGAAACCTATACGGTTGCACACGGTAAAGCGGGTCCATCCGCTGGCATCATCTTCGCACGCAGCGAGGGTGGCGCGCGCTTCATCGCCAAGGCCGACACCGATGCGATGACGCGCCTGCTTGCCGAGGACAGTCCGGTTGGCCTGCGCATCCAGGCGACCACGGACGGCGAGATCAACACATTCTCATTTGTGTAAACGGGGCTTTGCGAACTTGCTGCGCTCTGCCACTGTGGCTGCCAGGAGGCCCAGCCATGTCCATGCGAATACCAATTGCCGGTTTGATCATCGCCGCGCTAAGTGCCTGCGCGACACCGCCTCAAACCTGCAGCTCAGAATGGGTTGAGTGGAAATCTGAAAAGATACTGAAACGGTTTACCAACCAGAATCTCAGTGATGTCCGCCGCTTGAAAGCCTTTGCCGAGCAACTTGAAACCGGCGATATTGGCCCGCTCACCGCGTTGCGGATTCCGGCGATGATTGAAGACTTCAAGGGTCTTGCTTCAGCGTTTGAGGACACCGCTCTGCCAGACCTCAATGCGGCGCTTGGCCAATGTGACAGCGCCCAAGAACTGGTGCCAGCATTCACCACTTTCCTGCGCCGGGAAGGCGTTGGTGATGACGTCCTGGAATGGGTTGACTTGCTCGCTACATTTGCTGTCGATACGACGTAAACCGCCGCTCAAAGAAAGCCGTTTCATTCCGTTAGGAGAGGGTGCTAATCCATGACCAAATCGATTTTGGAGACGGGCCGATGAGCAAGGCTGGATCACAACGTACCGGGCCTTTGGCTGGGGTAAAAATCATTGACATGTCGAGCGTGGTCCTCGGCCCATTTGCGACACTGATCTTTGGCGACCTCGGCGCTGACGTGATCAAGATAGAACCCGGACAAGCGGGCAAAGGCGGCGACCTGATGCGCTATGCTGGCAAATCCCCAACCGGTGACCTTGGGCCGATCTACACCGCGCTGAACCGCAACAAGAAATCAGTCCAGATCGATGCCAAGACGACTAAGGGCAAAGCTGCGCTGGTGGCTCTGTTGAAAGATGCCGATGTGTTTTTCCACAATGTCCGGCTGGCTGGCATGGCGCGACTTGGACTTGATTATGAAAGCGTCAAAGCGATCAATCCCGGCATTGTCTACGTCCATTGCGCCGGATTTGGTGCCGATGGCCCGTATGCCAAACGTCAAGCCTATGACGATCTGATCCAGGCCGCATCCGGCTTTGCCCATCTCAGCACCCTGCGCGACGGTTCAGAGCCTGCTTACGCGCCCAGTCTGGTGGCCGACAAGACGGTCGGTCTGTTCGCAACCTATGCGACACTGGCGGCACTCTACCACCGCGAACGCACGGGCGAAGGGCAGTTCGTATCGGTGCCGATGCTTGAAACATTTACCTTCTTCAACATGGTCGAAAATCTGTACGGCGAGACCTTCCTGCCGGGCAATGGCAAGGTCGCCTATACCCGGTCCGTCAATGCCAATCGCAAGCCTTACAAGACCAAGGATGGTTATATCGCACTGGTGCCATATTCCGATGAGCAGTGGGAAACCTTCTTCCGGCTCGGCGGGCGCGAGGGCGTGTTCGAGGATGAACGGTTTTCGACCTATACTGCCCGGACTGAAAACACGACAGCGCTATATGGGATTATCGGTGAGGTTGCGGTGCAGAAAACCACGGATGAATGGCTCGACCTGCTCGACAAGGCCAATATCCCGGCTATGAAGTTCAACCAGATGGTGGATGTGCTTCACGACGAGCACCTCAGCGCAGTGGATTTTTTCCAGACCCGCGAGCACAAGCAAGCTGGCCTCTACCGCGCGATGCGCCACCCGGTCGAGTTCTCGAAAACGCCTGCCGATATCGCGCTCGACCCGCCAACGCTTGGCGCGGACACCGAAACTGTTTTAGCCAGCCTCGGGCTTGGTTGAGCATTATGTCAGCGCCCGATCAGCTTGCCGATCTTCTGTCCAAATCCTCCCGCGCCGTGGTCTTTACAGGTGCTGGCATCTCAACCGAAAGCGGCATCCCGGATTTTCGTAGCCCCGGCGGGGTCTGGAGCAAGATGAAGCCAATCTATTTCCAGGACTTCGTTGCCTCTATTGAGCAACGCCGCGAGAGTTGGAACCGGGTGTTCAATCGCTCAGCTGGATGGACCGGTGCAGCCCCGAATGAAGGTCACCATACCGTCACGCACTGGGTAGAGACCGGCAAGATCAGCCATGTCATCACCCAGAATGTCGACAATCTACATCAGGATTCTGGCACTCCGGCCGACAAAGTGATCGAGCTGCACGGCAATGCGACCTATGCCAAATGCCTCGACTGCCACCAGCGTTACGAGATCGAAGCGTTACGCTCACGCTGGGAAGTGGGCGATGACATCACCTGCGAGCGTTGCGGCGGTCTGATCAAGACGGCGACAATCTCGTTTGGCCAACCGATGCCGGAGGTCCAGATGACAGCCGCAACAGAGGCATCAGAAGCCTGCGACTTGTTCATCGTGCTGGGGTCTTCGTTGGTGGTCTATCCCGCTGCCGGGTTACCAATCCTCGCCAAGCAGTGCGGGGCCAAATTGGTGATCATCAACCGCGAACCAACCGAGCTCGACGAGATGGCCGATCTGGTCCTGCACAGTGAGATAGGGCCGCTCCTGCGCGACACCAGGGCGAGAATGATCCAATAAACGCTCGTGCACCCTGCACCGCGATCTTTTCCGATGACCTGCGATCTGGCATACCGCCGATATGACTGAGTTTTGCGTAACCGCCTTTTATAAGTTCGTGCGCTTTGACGACCCCGCCGCGTTACAGGACGCGCTCTATGACGAGCTGAGTGCGCTTGGCGTCAAGGGCACCGTCTTGCTGGCCTCTGAAGGGCTGAACGGCACGATTGCCGGGCCATCAAGCGTGATGGACAAAGCCCTCGCCGCCCTCAGGGCGCTGCCGGGTTGCACTGATCTCGAAAGCAAGAACAGCCCCGCAAGCGACATGCCTTTCCTGCGCCTGAAAGTGCGCCTGAAAAATGAGATCGTGACAATGGGTGTCCCTGGAACGGATCCGACATGTCTTGTCGGGACATATATCAACCCGGAGAACTGGAACGCTCTGATCATCGATCCAGACACAATACTGATCGATACCCGCAATGATTATGAGGTCGACATCGGCACGTTCAAAGGCGCCGTGGACCCAGATATTGAGACATTCCGCCAGTTTCCTGAATGGTTCGAAAATTTCCGCGCAGACCTGGAGCAGCAAGGACGAACGCCAAAGATTGCGATGTTCTGCACTGGCGGCATACGCTGTGAAAAATCAACCTCATGGGCGAAGAGCATTGGCGTTGAAGACGTCTTTCACCTCAAGGGCGGCATCCTGAAATATCTCGAAAACGTGCCGCAGGAAGACAGCCTGTGGCAAGGCGAATGTTTCGTGTTTGATGACCGCGTCTCGGTTGGCCACGGCCTGAAGCAGGGCGATTATCAGCTCTGCCATGGCTGTCGCTACCCGATCAGCGCCCAGGACCGCCAAAGCCCGAAATTCGAGGACAGCGTCTCCTGTCCGCATTGCTTTGATAGCTTAAGCGACAAGAAACGCGCCGCCCTGCGCGAACGCCAAAAACAAGTCCGCCTCGCACGGCTGCGCGGCGAAGCCCATCTCGGCGACGATGTCGACTTACGCCCACGCAAGCAGCGCCATGTCTGAAACCTACCCTATTCTCTATTCTTTCCGGCGTTGCCCGTATGCGATGCGGGCGCGGATGGCGATTGCGATGTCGGGCCAGATCTGCCGCCTGCGTGAGGTTGTCTTGCGTGATAAACCAGCAGAGATGCTGGCAGCCTCGCCAAAAGCTACGGTGCCGGTGGTGGTCGACACCGACGGCACCGTGATCGAGGAAAGCCTCGACGTGATCGATTGGGCGCTCGGCAAGGCCGATCCTGATGGTTGGCTGACCCCGCCGACCGGTACATTGCAGGATATGCGCGACCTGATCGCCGACAGTGATGGGCCGTTCAAGACCGCGCTCGATCGCTACAAATATTCCAACCGATATGACGGCGCCGACCCGGCAGAGCATCGCAACACCGGACTGGACTTCCTGAGCCACCTGAACCTGCGGCTTGAGCATCAAAACCACCTGTTCGGCGACCGGGTCAGCCTCGCCGATATCGCGATCTTTCCGTTCATTCGCCAGTTCGCCAACACCGACAGGGCCTGGTTTGACGCCCAGCCTTTGCCGCATTTACAGCGCTGGCTCGCTTATCACCTTAGCAGCGATCTGTTTGCGTCAGTAATGCCAAAGTTCAAACAATGGGCGTCCGAAAGCGACGAACCGTTGTTTCCAGCCTAGCGCGTTTCAGGTTTCGCCGTACAGCCCCCCCCGGTTGCAAGCGCGGCCCGGCGCTAATGCGCCGCGCCCGTGCAGGCTCTCAGCTTCAGCTGAGAAATAGCCGTGAACGAAAACAACTGGCGCGGCTCCGGCGAAACCTAAACCGCGCTAGGCCCTCAATGCCGCCCGCACCGCGTCGAGTGCCGCCGCCGCTTTTGATCCATCCGGGCCGCCCGCTTGCGCCATGTCGGGGCGTCCGCCGCCGCCTTTTCCCCCGACGGCTTCAGCTGCAACCTTGACCAGGTCAACCGCCGAAAAGCGATCCATCAGGTCTGAACTAACGCCGACCGCAACCGCCGCTTTACCGCCATTCACGCCAATGAAAACGGCAATTCCTGAACCCATTTGCGCCTTGGCCTCATCGACCAGCGCGCGCAAATCCTTGCCGCCAACCCCGTCAGCGACGCGGGCAATCAGGTTGACGCCGCCAATCTCTTCTGGCCCCGAGGGGCCACCGCTGTCGCCAGACATGGCAAGGGCGCGTTTGCTGTCGGCCAGCTGGCGTTCCAGTATCCGTCGCTCTTCGCTCAGATTGGCGACTTTGCGCGCGACATCTTTCAGCGGCACTTTCAATTGTTCTGACAGATCAACCGCAACCTGCGCGCGGCCACGCAGAAAGGTCAGAGCCTCAGCCCCCGTCGCCGCCTCAATCCGGCGCACACCAGACGACACGCCGCCCTCTGAGGTGATAATAAAGGTGGCGATATCGCCGGTGCGTGAAACATGCGTGCCGCCGCACAGCTCAACCGAGTAAGGTGCCCCGCTGCCGCCAAGGTCGCGGCCCATGCTCAGCACCCGAACCTCATCGCCATATTTTTCCCCGAACAGCGCCAGCGCGCCCGCTTCAATTGCCTTGTCGGGCGTCGTCACGGCGATATCGACCGCCTGATTTTGTCGGATCACGGCATTGACCTGAGCCTCAACCGCCTCCAGTTCAGCCGCTGTGACCGGCGCAGGGTGCGAAAAATCAAACCGGAACCGCTCGTCTTCAACCAGCGAGCCCTTCTGAGTCACATGTTCGCCCAGGACATCGCGCAAGGCGGCGTGCAGCAAATGGGTCGCCGAATGGTTGGCCATGATCCGGGCGCGACGTCCGACATCAACCTTCAACTCGGCTCTGTCACCTAAGGCGACATTGCCGCCCGTGCACTCACCCACATGAACATGTAGGTCGCCTGCCCGCTTGGCAACGTCGCGCACAACAAAGCGCGCGCCATTGGCAAATTCGATTACGCCGTGATCGCCCGCCTGCCCGCCGCTTTCGGCGTAGAATGGTGTCTGGCTGAGCACAAGTTCCGCCTTCTGCCCCGATGCCAGGCTTTTGGCCTGTACCCCATCAATGATAATCGCCGTCAACTCAGCGTCTGTTTCCAACTCACTATAGCCACAAAACTGGCTCGGTCCGACACCATCGCGCATCCGGAACCAAAGGTCGCTCACGCCAGTGTCACCGGATGTGAAGCCGGCTGATTTCGAACCTTCCTTCTGGCGCTCCATCGCGGCCTTGAAGCCGTCTTCGTCGACCTTCATACCGCGTCCGCGCAGAATATCTTGCGTTAAATCAATCGGAAAGCCGAACGTATCGTACAGTTTGAACGCCGTTTCACCGGGTAATATATCACCCTCCTCCAGGTCAACGCTTGCGGTGTCGAGCAAGGCCAAGCCGCGACCGAGCGTGCGCTGGAACTGGGCTTCTTCATTCTCAAGCGCACTTTCAATCGCCGCGCGCGCGCGTCTCAGCTCAGGAAACGCAGCGCCCATCTCGTCGGCCAGCGTACCAACCAGTTTATGCATGCTCGGCTCGCGTGCCCCGAGGATATGAGCGTGGCGCATCGCCCGGCGCATGATCCGGCGCAGAACATAGCCGCGCCCTTCGTTCGACGGGGTGACGCCATCCGCGACAAGAAAGGCTGACGTGCGCAAATGGTCAGCGATGACCCGGAATGAGCCAAGCTGATCGCCTTGCGCTTTCTGGGAATAAACCTCCTGCTCCGCCGCGATCAGGCGCTGGAACAGGTCAATCTCGTAATTATTATGCACGCCTTGCAAGACCGCCGCGATGCGCTCCAACCCCATGCCAGTATCAATTGACGGCTTGGGCAGTGGGTTGCGCGTGCCATCGCTCTGCTGGTCAAATTGCATGAACACCAGGTTCCATATCTCGATGAAGCGGTCGCCATCTTGATCCGGCGTTCCGGGCGGGCCGCCAGGGATAGTGTCGCCGTGGTCGAAAAAGATTTCCGAACAAGGTCCGCACGGGCCTGTGTCTCCCATTGACCAGAAATTGTCCGAGGTCGAAATTCGAATAATCCGCTCGTCCGGCAGTCCAGCAACTTTCTTCCAGATCGCAGCGGCTTCTTCGTCTTCGGAATAAACCGTTACGAGGAGCCTGTCGGCAGGCAGTCCCAATTGCTTGGTGATCAGTTCCCAGCCAAACGCAATCGCTTCATCCTTAAAATAGTCACCGAATGAGAAATTTCCGAGCATCTCAAAAAAAGTGTGATGGCGCGCGGTATAGCCGACATTGTCAAGATCATTGTGCTTGCCGCCTGCCCGCACGCATTTTTGCGAAGTCGTGGCGCGCGGCGCGAACGGGGTCTCTGCACCGGTAAAAATATTCTTGAACGGCACCATACCGGCATTGACAAAAAGCAGGGTTGGGTCGCTCTCCGGCACCAGCGGTGCAGACACCCGGCGCATATGACCTTTACTCTCAAAATAGGAAAGGAATGTTTCGCGCAATTGATTAACACCGGTCATAGACAACCCTTCAAGCCCCGACCCGAAGATCGCCAATTCGAAGCCTGATATATGACCAGTTGAGCAGCGCGCCAAGCCTTGACCGCACGCACTGCCCGAAAGTTTTGTCTAGGGTTCAGACCTTAGCCGAGTTCGGCTTGATCTTCCTCTTGAGCCGGACCGCCACCCTCGCTCAACAAAACGTCGGACAGAAGGCCCGATTTCTGGCGAACCTTCATCTCGATCTCGGCCGCCATTTCAGGATGCTCTTTCAGGAAAGCACGGGTCTTCTCACGGCCTTGTCCAATCCGCTCTGTGCCATAGGAATACCATGAGCCAGACTTCTCAATAATTTCGCATTTGACCCCAAGGTCGATCAATTCCCCGGTTTTGGAGATGCCTTCACCATAGATGATATCGAACTCGACCTGACGGAAAGGCGGGGCGACCTTGTTCTTGACGACTTTTACGCGGGTCTGGTTACCGACCACTTCGTCACGATCCTTGAGCGCGCCAATCCGGCGAATATCAAGCCGAACCGAGGCGTAGAATTTCAGCGCATTGCCACCTGATGTGGTTTCCGGGCTGCCAAACATCACGCCAATTTTCATCCGGATCTGGTTGATGAAAATCACCATACAGTTGGATTTTGCAATTGAGCCGGTCAATTTTCGCAGAGCCTGGCTCATCAAGCGTGCTTGCAGGCCAGGCAGGCTGTCGCCCATCTCGCCTTCAATCTCCGCCCGCGGTGTCAGGGCCGCGACCGAATCAATCACGATCACATCAATCGCCCCAGAACGGATCAATGTATCGGTAATTTCCAGCGCTTGCTCCCCCGTGTCAGGCTGTGACACCAGCAAATCGTCAAGATCAACCCCGAGCTTACCAGCATAGACCGGATCGAGGGCATGTTCGGCGTCGACAAAGGCACACACCCCACCGTTTTTCTGCGCTTCGGCGATGACATGCAAGGCCAGCGTTGTCTTGCCTGAGCTTTCCGGACCATAAATCTCCGTCACCCGGCCTTTTGGTAGACCGCCAATGCCCAAAGCAATATCCAACCCGAGAGAGCCGGTTGGGATCGCTTCAATATCCAGCGAGTTCTTTTCACCAAGCCGCATAACCGAGCCTTTACCGAAGGCGCGATCAATATTTGCGAGGGCTGTTTCAAGCGCTTTTTGCTTATCCACACCGGATTCCTTATCAACGAGTTGCAATACTGTTTTAGCCATGAGTCGTTTCCTTACATCTATGATTTCATCCAGTATTCCAAGGCCTGGACCACCCAATAGACCACATGTACCACATTTGTTCCAAAGAACAAAGCAGAAACTTTTTGCATTTGGACTCTTTTCTCATGGCTCAATATGAGGCATAGTCACCGAATGCTCAAAAAGACAGACCCACTTCCTGGCGAAGCCCGCATGCGCTACTTGGATGGCGACCTGAAGTTGATCAGCCATGGCGATTTCGTGATCTGCGCGGTGACCGGCCGGAAAATTCCACTTGGTGCCCTGCGCTATTGGAGCGTTGATTTGCAGGAAGCCTATGTTGACGCCAGCGCCGCTGCATCCCGCATGGTTACTGGCACGTAGATGTTTTTGCGCGACTTGTTTGTGATCATTGCCATATGGTTTGGCGCGCCCTTGCCTGGCGCTGCTGAGCCGGCTTCAGGACCTGTTTGCCACGGTCAAATGGTGCAAGGTGGCTTGCTGCTTTGTATGGCCCCCGAAGCAAGTACGCTGGTCATATCCGGCCCTGATGGTGCTGTCTTGCGTACGGTTCCGGTCAATCGTGGCGGGGTAGCAACAATTGGCTTGACCCGCACTGAACCGCTGGCGCTCACAATATCTGTGGATGGAGCTGACGCACCGCCCGCGCAAATTACACTGACCGCGCGTGACGATCCGTTTCGAACCATTGAAGGGCTCGAGTGCGACAAGGTTGATGCCCGCACACCAGATCAGATTGAACATGCCGGGCAAAGCTGGGTCAAAAAGCAAGCCGCGTTCAAGACATTCTCAACCGGGGACGGCGCGCGCAATGGCTTTATCGTGCCAGCCGACGGCCCGACATCATCGCCGTTCGGCCCGACGCGTAAATATATCGGCACCGGCGTGAAGGGTGAAACCTGCGAAAAAGTCTCGGTTCATCAGGGCTATGATCTCGCCGTACCGATCGGCACACCAATTGTCGCACCAGCAGCAGGGACCGTCGTGCTGGGCGAACCTGATCTCTATTATGAGGGCGGCGCTGTGTTTCTGGATCATGGCGACGGCTTGGTTTCAGTTCTGATGCACATGTCGCAAGTTGATGTCACGGCCGGGCAGGTCGTTGCGGCGGGCGAGCGGCTTGGCGCATCCGGCAATACCGGCCGCACGACCGGGCCGCATCTGCACTGGGCGGTCAAATGGCGCAATCCGGCCAGCGCTGGTCGCGGCGGTGATTTCTATATTGATCCAGCTTTGCTGCTTAAGTTACAGCCACTCGAATAAGCCCTCACGGCAAAAGTAGCGTCGCACCCACCGTTTTGCCGCCCTCAATCGCGCGGTGTGCGTCGGCGGCCTCTTCGAGCTGAAAAGTCTGCCCGACATGCGGCGTGATTGTCCCGGTTTTGAGGGCGCCGAACAGCGCCGCTGCGCCGCGCTGCATCCCGCCGGGCGCGCCAACAAAAGCAAACAGGCTGGGCCGGGTCAGGATCAGTGAGCCCTTCTGGCCCAGAACACCCGGCGCAATCGGCTCAACCGCGCCCGACGCGTTGCCATAACTGACCCACCAGCCGCGCGGTTTCAAACTGTCGAGTGAGGCCGCCGCTGAGGCTTTGCCGACGCTGTCATAGCTGACATCTACGCCCTCTCCACCCGTGAGTTTGCGCACCTCATTTGCCACGTCGCCGCCAGACATAACCACATCACTTGCACCAAGATCGCGCGCCCGCGCCGCTTTCTCTGCGCTTGAGGTGACCCCGATCACCCGCACTCCCAGCGACGTCGCCCACGGCACAAGCAATGACCCAACCCCGCCAACGGGTGCCCAGATCAGCGCCGTATCACCCGGCGAGGCGCGGTAGACTTCAAACAATAACATCCACGCCGTCAGCCCTTTAAGCAACACTGCGGCAGCGTCTGCTTCGCTGAGATTATCCGGCAATTTCAGCATCGTCGCGGCTGGCCCGGTATAGTGGCTGGCATAGGTTGCGCTGCCCAAATAGGCGACGCGATCACCTGCCTTCAAATGCCTGACACCATCGCCGACCGCCTCAATCACGCCAGCGCCTTCCGAGCCCGGGACGAAGGGCAATGAAACCGGATAGAGACCGCTGCGATGATAGGTGTCGATAAAGTTCAGGCCAATCGCTAATTGGCGCACCAGGGCCTGTCCCGGTCCTGGCGCGATCGGGTCACGCGCCGTCTTGACCAGGACATCTGGGCCGCCCGTTTCATTGATCTGCATGACATATGGGTCGCTCATCGCCGCCCTCCTTCTAAATCACCGTACTGGCTAAATCACCGTTTACTGGCCGAATCATCGTTTACTGGATTGATGATAGAGATAGGCATGACTTGCGGCGTTGACGAGGCCGGGCGTGGTCCATGGGCCGGCCCCGTGACGGCGGGCGCGGTTATCCTACATGCCGACCGACCGATTAGCGGATTGACCGATTCGAAAAAACTGAGCGAGAAAAAACGCCTGGTCCTCGAACCTGAGATCAAGGCGAAGGTCGCTTTCTGGGCCATTGCCCATGCCAGTCCGGAAGAAATTGACCGATTGAACATCCGCGAAGCAACGTTTCTGGCGATGCAGCGCGCCGTCGCCGCCCTCGGTATGACCCCCAGCCATATCATCATTGACGGCAACGCCCTGCCACGCGATCTGCCTGCGCCAGCGACTGCGATCATCAAGGGCGACCTGACCGAGCCAGCCATTTCCGCCGCCTCTATCCTTGCCAAGACGGCGCGCGACCGCCTGATGATGGCGATGTGCGCCGCCCATCCCGGTTACGGCTTCAGCCAGCACAAGGGCTATGGCACAGCGGTCCACGCCGCTGCTCTGACCGCGCTCGGCCCGTGCCCGACCCACCGTATGAGTTTCGCGCCGGTGCGCCGCGCCGCAGCGGCAACGGCATGAACAAGCAAATTTATTGAATAGTTAACCAATTGGGCGCGATTATTAACCAAATGATCTGGGAGACTTGAGCTATGATCCCTTATGGATGGCATGTCTGGCGCGGCGAAAGCAATCGGCGTTACCGCTTCAAAATTACCAAAACCCTGGCTGCCCTGCCTGATGCGGGCGGCATTTATGTCATGGTCAGGCGAACCTGCTTTTTCTTTCTGTCGCCCGTTTATATTGGCAAAGCGTCAAACTTGCACGGTCGCCACAGCAAGCATGAGCGATGGGAAGAAGCCCGGCGCAAAGGCGCATCGGAACGCCACTATCTCTGCATACGATCCGAAAACAAACGTCAGGAAGCTGAAGAAGATCTGATCCGTTATTACAAGCCGAAATTGAACGGCATGCTGGTCCCGCGCTCGGCCAAAGATGGCCCTAACAATGCTCGATTGGCAAAAGGCTGGATGAGTGCCGAAGAGTATTGGGGTCTGAACCAGAAGACATCTTCGAAGTCACACACCAAGCCCAGATCCAGCGGGTTTTGGAGGAGATCAAAAAAAGCGGCCTGATACGGTCTGATGCGGCCCAATACTTGAATTTGCGCCAGTGCCGGGCCAAGACGTGCGCCATGGCCGATACGTCTTTCTCTAGCGTTCCACCGATCTTTGCCGACCTGCCGCCCGGCGTCAGCTTCAAGAAGCTGCGCAAACGCCTCGTGCGCAACGCGCTACAGGTCATCGATCAATACGGCCTGATTGACCGGGCCAGCCCCAAACGCCCAAAATGGCTGGTCTGCCTGTCGGGCGGCAAAGACAGTTATGGCCTGCTCTCAATCTTGCTCGATCTGCAATGGCAAGGCGCGCTACCGGTTGACCTGCTGGCCTGCAATCTCGACCAGGGCCAGCCCGGTTTCCCCAAACATATCCTGCCCAACTGGCTCGAAAAGACCGGCGTGCCTTACCGGATCGAAACCGAAGACACCTATTCCATCGTCACCGACAAGATCGCCGCCGACCGTACTTTTTGTGCGCTGTGCTCACGCTTGCGCCGGGGCATCCTGTACCGCATCGCGCGCGAGGAAGGCTGCGACGCGATCATTCTTGGCCATCACCGCGATGATGCACTTGAGACCTTCATGATGAACCTGATCCATGGTGGTCGCCTCGCCGCAATGCCGCCAAAACTGTTGAATGATCAAGGTGATGTCATGGTTTTTCGCCCACTGATCACCTGCGCCGAGGATGACCTCGCCAAATTTGCCGAGGCCCTGGATTTCCCGATCATCCCCTGCAATCTGTGCGGCTCTCAGGACAGCCTGCAACGCGTCGCGATGAAACAGATGCTCGATGAATGGGAACGCAAGAAACCCGGTGTGCGCCAGGTTATGGCGAAAGCCATGACGACCGTGCGCCCGAGCCATCTGCACGATGGCGAACTGTTCGATTTCGCTGCTCTGGCTCTCGGCGCAGCAGGTGAAACCGATGACGGCGTGCCTTTTTGATTTAGCAGGTTCCGCGCTAAGCTTTGGTTTTGCCCCGCGCTAAGACGCTACGCGTCCGGGATGACAATGGAGGGTGAGGTACACAGCCCTGAGCTTGGTTCATCGGACGAGCGTAGCGAGGATCGGGAACCCGCTTCGCCTCGCTGCGCCGAAGGCGCTTAGCGCGAGGCAAAAAAAGAAAACCCCGGCTGCGATATACGCGCCGGGGCTAGAGTTTGGTTCTGTCTTGGGGGAGGAAACGCCCAATCGGAGGATTGATCGGGCTGTGCCCAGAACCTAAACACGAGCCTCATATGGCCCCCTCACGCCAGGAATCAACATGTATGTTTGCAGAAAATGCATGCATTTTTGCATACGCGGCGGCGTGTCGCACCCAAGTCCCGGTATTGCTATCGCCTTTATCGCAAAGGTGAGTTCCGGAACGCTTCGACTTCCGTGGTTAAAAAGTCGCGAAACGCTGATATTCGTTTGGATCTCCGCAGGTCACTTGGATAGATGAAATAGAGATCGAAGCTCGGTCCGCTTTGATCTTCCAGCACTTTCACCAGCTGCGAATTGGTCCCAACCATATAGTCGGGTAGATCAGCCACCCCGAGACCCGCCTCGACGGCGCGCAGCATGGCTGAGACATTATTGACTGTCAGAGCCGCTTCGCGTGGGCCGGTATCATCGCGGCCGACGCGTTCGGCAAAACTCATCGCAGTGATTGGACTATTCGTCGTGCCATAGGAAATGATGCGGTGATTATCCAGATCCTGCGGCGTGCGCGGCAGGCCGTGCGCCTTCAAATAGGCGGGCGACGCATACAGGCTGGTGCCAACTGTCGCGAGTTTACGCTGGATCAAATCGGCCTTGTCAGCGGCCCATAACCGGATGGCGCATTCCGCCTCGAGCTTGAGCAAGTCATAACTCTCACCATCATCCAGACGCAGGTCGATCCGCATATCCGCATGTTGGCGGGTAAAGTTGCCTAGCCGTGGCACCAGCCAGGTTGACCCGAACGCAACCGGCGCGGTGACTCTAAGCTGGCCCTGGGGCACATCTTGCTGATCGCGCAGCGCCGCACTCGCCCCTTGCGCGGCTGCCGACATGTCAATCGTCGAGCGGTGCAGGGTGTGGCCGCTATCGGTCAGAACCAGGCCACGGGCATGACGCTGAAACAGGGAGACGTCTAGCTGTTCTTCCAAAGCGGCGATCTGGCGCGAGACCGCCGATTGCGATATCCCCAGTCGCTCACCTGCAGCGGTCAGGCTGCCTGCTTCTGCAGCAGCATGAAATGATTTCAGCTTATCCCAGTCCATCACAGGCAGTCCTTCCACAAATCAGGCAATAGGCGCAAGTCTATTTCGTGCTGCCATAGCGAAATAATCACACGCGTCGCTTAGAATATTTACAGGTCTTATCGAAAGAGATGCGTTTGTTTTCGCTCACGGCGATTTCTCAGCTTACGCTGAGAGCCTGCGCGAGCGCGACGCATTAGCGCCGGGTCGCGCTTGCGACCTGTTTTGCCTTCGGCTTGCCTAGATTACTGGCTAACCCAGAGAATACGGGCGAGCCATGTCACTTCATTCGGATGGAAAACAAGCGGGCCATGCGCTGTATTGATCGAGTTAAGCTCAACCGTCTGATCACTCTGACGGCCAAGCACTTTTGCCATCACCTCACCGGTTTCCAGCTTGGCAACGACCCGGTCGCCGCGCCGAACCTGCGCTGTTGGTGACACCACAATCCGATCGCCCTCGCGATAAGCGGGCTCCATACTGTTGCCGCTAATCTCCAAAGCGTAGAGGCCTTCGGTCTCGCCAGCGCCGGGAAACACGACCTGATCCCATCCGGCATCTTTGGGAAAGCCGGCATCGTCGAAAAAACCATCTGATCCGGCCTGCGCCAGTCCGATCAGGGGCGCACTCATCCCGCCTTTGCCTTCAACCAGAAAAGCAAACTGATCAAAGCCAACATCAACCGCCGCCAAAGCGCGCGAAATACTTTCGGTTGATGGCCAGCGTGCCCGGCCGTCCTTGCTTGCGCGCTTGGATTTGTTGAACGCAGTGGCATCCAGCCCAGCCAATTTAGCCAGACCTGACACGGACAGGCCATGCTTTTCGGCTAACCGATCAAGCCCGCGCCAGATATCGCCATGTCGCATGTCAACTGCCTTTCCAGCACGCACGATCACCCGCAGGCTATGGTAAATGCTGATTAACCACATACCATAGGAAAATCGTCCTATCAAGCGACCGCCAACCCTTTGACCGGACTGCATTTTCACACGCCGAAAAATGACCAATACTTGCTCCGGCGTGAAATCCCTGCTTGAGACGCCTGATGACCAAGTCAGATGATCAGCGCCTGTATAAAATCCTCAGTGCAAATGACTGGGCAGTGGCGCAATCTCTAGGCTATACACGCACGGCGCTCGATCAGGGCGACGGCTATGTTCACCTGTCAACGCGGGCGCAAGTCGCCGAAACCCTGGCGCTGCATTATGCCGGGCAAGCGGGGGTCCAATTACTGGAATATGCGACGAGCGCGTTTACCCACGGCCTAAGCTGGGAAGAAAGCCGGGGCGGTCAGCTCTTCCCGCACCTCTATGGCCGGTTGCACATCAATGCTGCAAAGCGCGTCTGGTCCTTGCAACCAGACGCAGACGGCAATCCCATCCTGCCAAGCGATATTGACCGATGAGTCTCACCGATCTCGCCGTCGCCATGATCAAGAAATTGCCACCCGAGGCGGCGCATACTACTACCATAAACGGCCTGAAACTGGGCATTGGCCTACCCCGGATTAGCCCGACAAGCTGGGACATTCCAGTCACTTTACCGCGTTCGGGATTGGCCCTGCATAACCCGGTTGGGCTGGCCGCCGGGTTTGACAAGAATGGCGACGTGCATGTGCAAATGGCGCGGTTTGGGTTTGGCTATATTGAGTGCGGAACAGTGACGCCGCAGCCTCAACCCGGCAATCCGAAGCCACGGATCTTTCGTCTGAGCGACGACAAGGCCGTGATCAACCGGCTCGGCTTCAACAATCACGGGCTCGACTATTTCACCCGCCACCTGGCCAAATTCCCACTGACGGCGCAATGCCCGGTTGGCGCAAATGTCGGTGCCAACAAGACCAGCGAGGACTTCGTCGCCGACTATGAGACCGGCATCGTGGCGGTCTACGATTTGGCCAGCTATATCACCCTCAATATTTCCAGCCCGAACACGCCGGGTTTGCGCGATCTGCAAGACAAGGGGGCGCTGCAAGAATTGCTGGAACGGTGCGGCGACGCAAATCAACGTGCTGGCGGCGACAAACCGGTCTTCCTGAAAATCGCGCCCGATCTGAATGAGCAAGCGATCGCCGAGATTATTGAGACTGTGCGCGGGCCCGGCCATTGGCTTTCCGGTCTGATCATTTCCAACACCATGCTAGCCCGGCCAGACAGCTTGCAATCGAGCCACAAGACCCAAGCGGGCGGCCTGTCTGGCGCGCCGCTCATGGCACCGTCCACGCAAGTGCTCAAGGCCTTTGCCAGTGAGCTGAACGGCGCGTTCGACCTGATCGGCTGCGGCGGTATTTGCAGCGGCGCCGACGCCTATGCCAAGATCCGCGCCGGCGCGCATGCTGTGCAGCTCTACTCGGCGCTCGTCTATCACGGCCCAGGCCTGGTCGCGAAAATCAATGCCGACCTCGCCGCCTGCCTGAAGGCTGATGGGTTTAGCTGCGTTGCCGATGCGGTGGGCGCGGATCTGACATAAACTAAACCCCCGCCAAAGCGAGGGTTTGAATGGCCAAAAGCCGAAATATCGTCTCTGCAAGCAGAGGGAATGGCACTTACGTCCATAGCTTAGATAGCCCACAGGTAGTAGTTCGGGTATGTTGGGAAGCCGCAGATGGAGCTTCTTAACGATCTCAGAAAAGTCTCGCGGTGTTACTTTAGCCTGATTTCTAAAGCCGTGAATACGGTCTTTTGATGCAGCGTAAATATGGGAGCAAATGATCTATGTGTCCTTACCATTATTGATAATGTCATCTTGCAATAAGTGACAATATTCAATGTCTGCATCCGGCATTTTTGATGTTGCTGGCACCAGCAAGTAAGGTAATTTGGATTTATTTTTGATCGATACTATTATCGAAGGATGCCTGCCACGAAACTCTGGGGGCATTCCGTCATCTGCAAAGTCGCACAACACGATTGACTTAATCGGGTGAGTAATAATCAAGGAGCGCTTATTAGGATTGAATACCATTGTCGGTCCCTTCTCTTCTATAGCTCGATAATTGGCTTTTTTACCTTTAACAATTCCGGCAAGAACCACCCCAAGGCTGCGGCGCGAAATACGTACATGCCGAGAAATGCCAGCCATACGCCGGTATTCCCAAACGCAGGTCGCAGCACCAGATCCAACGACACATAGGCCACCGCCGAGACCACACCTGCAGTCCGGATCGCCGCCCCGCGCGTCGCACCGAGAAAGAACCCATCAAGCTGCCACGCAGGCACTCCGATCAATGGCACAATCGCACAGAAAGGCAGGAAAGCCAGCGCCGCCGCGCGCGCCTCCTCATCCTTGACGAAGCTCTGAATAATTGCCCCGCCGCCAACATAGTAAGCCAGCGCAATCAGTGCGCCAAAGCTCAGCGCGAACTCTGTCGTCACCCGCATCGCCCGCACCAGCCGCGCCCGGTCCCGCGCGCCATACGCTTCGCCGATCTCTTTCTCGGCAACAAAGGCAAAGCCATCGAGAACGAAAGCTGCGACTGTAATGAATTGCAACAAGACCTCATTACCCGCGAGCTGCGCCGTGCCCATCATCGCGCCAGAGCGCACGAACCAGGCAAAGCAAAAGACCAGCGCCAATGTGCGGATCATGATGTCGCGATTGGCGGTAAACAGTGCCAACAAAGCGGCCCGGTCAAACAGCCCGGCCTCACGCTTCAGCGCCGCCCAGATCAGCGCCAATCCGAACGCCAGCGCGATCCATTCGGCAATCGCGGTGCCCGCACCGATGCCCGCCGGACCCCAGCCAAATTCGGCCACGAACCAGACATCCAACCCCGCATTAACCCCGTTCATCACGACCTGGAATGCCAGCAACGCTCCGGTCCGCCCGGTGCCGATCAACCAGCCGGAGATAACATAGCCCATCAGCAAAGCCGGCGCGCCCCAGATCCGTGCGCTGAAATATTCACGCGCCAAACCTTCAACATCCGCCGCCGCCCCAAATGGCGCAAACAGGACCAATTTGAGCAGCGGCGAGAACAGCAAGATCACGACGCCAATCGCACCGCTGAGCAGCAGCGCACGCTGCAACACGGCCCGCGCGCCGCGATGGTCGCCTGCCCCGGTCGCTTGCGCCACCAGACCTGTCGTCGACATGCGCAAGAAACCAAAGCCCCAATAGATGAAACTGAACGCGACACTGGCCAGCGCCACAGCGGCGAGGTCAACCTTGTCGCCATACAGCCCCATCACGGCGGTATCGACCACCCCAGTCGTGGCAATCGCCGCCTGCGCCAACATCACCGGCACGGCGAGGCGAAACACTTTCACACGAGAGATCGGCGCAGCCATCATCCGCGCCGCATAGAGGCAAAGACAAGCTGCGTCAGCCCATCAGGCGTGAAAAGTCAGAGTCCGAAATTCAGGCAGTCCTGCCCAAACATTCGGCAAATTGAAAAAACCTCGCCAGCCAAGCCCGTTCAGTCTTGCAAACCAATCCAAGCCGCCAATGATAGCCACATTCGCTTTGGAGGGCGACAAGATGAAACCCAAAACAAACCGCACTGGCATCCTCGCCCGCGCTCTGACCCTGATTGTGCCTGCAATTCTATTTGGCGCGCCCGCTTTTGCCGATAGCGGTGACACCGCCTGGGTCCTGACCTCCACGGCGCTGGTCCTGTTCATGACCTTGCCGGGATTGGCGCTATTCTATGGCGGCCTGGTTCAAGGCAAAAACATTCTATCGGTTTTGATGCAATGCCTGGCGCTGGCCTGCCTGATGTCGCTGGTCTGGGTCGCGGTTGGCTATTCGATTGCCTTTGGTGACGGCAATGGCGTCGCCGAGGGGGCCGGGCAGTTCTGGGGTGGCCTGTCGAAAACCTTCCTCGGCGGCGTCGAAAATAGCAGCATGAGCGGCACCATCCCGGAAAGCGTCTTCGTGATGTTTCAGATGACGTTCGCGATCATCACCCCGGCGCTGATTGTCGGGGCCTATGCCGAGCGTGTGAACTTTGCCGCCGTGCTCCTGTTCAGCGCGCTTTGGCTGGTGATTGTCTACGCCCCTGTGACCCATTGGGTTTGGGGCGGTGGCTGGCTAGCCGAAAGAGGCGTCGCCGACTTTGCCGGCGGCCTCGTCGTGCATGCCACAGCCGGGATCAGTTCGTTGGTCTTCGTTCTGATGATGGGTAAGCGCACGGGTTTTCCGAGCGAGATCCGCCCGCCGCACAATCCAGCTTTTGTCATGCTCGGTGCATCAATGCTCTGGGTTGGCTGGTTCGGCTTCAATGCCGGATCTGCACTCGGCGCGAATGGTGATGCCGGACAAGCCATGCTGGTCACGCACCTGTCGGCGGCAACAGCCTCGTTGGTCTGGATGGCGATTGAATGGATCAAATATAACAAGCCAACCCTGGTCGGCACCGCGACCGGCACCATAGCCGGTCTCGCCACGATCACCCCGGCGGCGGGCTCGGTCGGACCGTTAGGGGCGATTATCATTGGCGCACTGGCGGCTGGCATTTGTTATCTGGCAGTGGTGATGATCCGCTCACGCCTGAAGATTGATGACAGCCTTGATGTTTTCGCCGTGCACGGGGTTGGCGGCATTCTCGGCACGCTGCTAATCCCAGTCTTGGCGACAGTCGGCCCAATGGCTCCGGGCTTTGGCGAGGGCGTGACCTTTGCCAGCCAACTCGGCGTTCAGGCGCTCGGCGTTGTTGCAGTCTGCATCTGGTCAGCTGTTGCGACAGCGCTCATCCTGTTGGTGATAAAACTCACCCTCCGCCTGCGTGTCAGCAAGGATGACGAAGTCCTTGGCCTCGACACCGCCACCCACGGCGAAAGCGCCTACGGGCACTAGGCCAGCGCGGAGATCAGAAGGTCGCTTCCGGCATCTGAGGGGGCGAAACGTACAGTTCCGTTTCCCCTGCGAAGGCAGGGCGGGAGTGGGGAAACGCCCCCGCCTGACCCGAACCTGCCCCTAAGCCGTTGCTTGCGCATAGAGCTGATCGCTTTTAGGTTTGCGCGACTTGCGGATTGAGATGGGGAGTTTGAGATGCGCTATCTGGTAACATTGTTGGTCATGGGTGTTCTGGCGGCCTGTGGCACCGATACGCCTCAACCGCCAAGCAATACGCCCGCAGAAACGGTCTTGGATATGGTGCCCTCCGCCGACGCGCCGCCGACGAAAGACAACCCCGTCGTCGGCGAAGGCCAGATGATCCCAATCACCACATCGGCGGGCACGTTTGAGGTCTGGACCAAACGCGTTGGGGATAATCCCGATATCAAGGTCTTGCTCCTGCATGGCGGCCCGGCCATGACCCACGAAATCTACGAAATCTTTGGCCAGCACTTTCCAGATGCTGGCATTGAATTTTACTATTATGATCAGTTGGGGTCGTATTTTTCCGATCAACCAGATGCGCCAGAACTCTGGCAAACGGCACGTTTCGTTGACGAAGTTGAACAGGTTCGCATCGCCCTCGATCTTGGCCCGGACAATTTCTATCTGTTCGGGCAGAGCTGGGGCGGCATTCTGGCGCTCGAATATGCGCTTGAGCATCAAGATAATCTGAAAGGCCTGATCATCTCGAACATGATGGCGAGTATTCCAGACTATAATGACTATGCCGCAAATGTACTGATGGCGGATATGGACCCGGCAGTGCTGGCTGAATTACAGGCACTGGACACAGCTGAGGATTATGCAAACCCACGCTATGAACAATTGCTGATCGAACATCACTATGTTGACCACATTCTACGCATGCCAGTTGAGCAATGGCCGGACGAGATCAACCGGGCTTTCTCCCACCTCAATAGTGATATCTACGTGCCGATGCAGGGGCCAAGTGAGCTCGGCGCGCGCGGTATACTTGGCGATTGGGACCGCAAAGCCGATCTGTCACAGATCACCGTTCCGACACTGATCATTGGTGCAACCCATGACACGATGGACCCGGCGCATATGCAATGGATGGCAGGCGAGGTTCAAAATGGCCGCTTCCACCTCTGCCCAAACGGCTCGCACCTCTCGCAATATGATGACGAGGATAATTTCTTCGCCGGATTGATCGATTTTATTCAGGCGGTGGATGAAGGGACTTTTTAACCTCGACTGCCCCCTAAGCCGCTTCTGCCACGATCCGCGCGATGTCTTCGCCGTAGCGCTCGACTTTCTTTTCGCCAACGCCGGCAATCAGGGGGCAGGGCAAAACGATTGAAACACGCCGGAATGCAGCATATGCTCACCCTTGGCTCCGCAGGACATCATGCGACGGGCCAGCCGCTGGTTTTGCCCAGCCATGAACTTGGAGGTTCCACATCGGCGCAGCAAGGCTCTATTGGTATATAATACGAGGAAGGAAGGCGCCTATGACGGCAATACTCGACAGCCTGAAATATGAGCATAGCATGTTCCGCCGGTACCTGGATTTGTTCGATGGAGAAATGGACCGGTTTGAATCCGGACGCACGCCTGATTATGAACTTTTGGAGGCGTTGCTCGACTACTTTCTTTCTTTTCCTGACGAGTGGCATCATCAAAAGGAAGATCTTGTTTACGACGCCCTGTCAAAGCGCTCCGCAAGTATGAAAGGGAGACTGTCGGACCTGCGCGCAGAACATGTCCGCCTGGAGGAAGGGGTCCGCAAATTCGGCCAGCATATTGCACAGCTACGCCTTGGAAGTGATTTGCCTATGACAACAATTGTGACCGCCGGGCGCCGCTATAGCCAATTGCTTCGGCGTCACATGCTGAAAGAGGATGATGTTTTCTTCCCACTTGCGGATGAATGTCTGACGGAGGCTGATTGGGAGGTCATTCGCAATCATGTCGAAACGGCCGAAACCGACACGGACCAGTCGGCACGGCTCACTGCCATCGCTGACATCGCAGAGCGTATTGAAGAGATTGAGGTGGAATAGATCGCCTAAGTTTGAAGCCGAGGTTTTTTGAGATCACGTGGCTTGGTGAAGTATTCGGCACGAGCGCTCCTCACGCCGCCTCAGCGACGAGCCGCGCGATGTCTTCGCCGTAGCGTTCGACTTTCTTCTCGCCGATGCCGGAGATCAGGCGCAGCTCGCCAGTGTCGGCTGGTCGCTCGGTTGCGATCGCTGCCAAAGTCTTGTCATGGAAAATGACATAAGGCGGCACGCCTTTTTGCTTGGCCAGATCAACCCGCCAGCCACGTAGCGCCTCAAACAGATCGCGGTCACGGGCCGAAAGTTCAGCAAAGGCGACACTGGCCGCGCCGCTGCGTCGCGGTGTCTTGCGCTTGGTCGCTGGGTCGGTGCGCAAATGTATCGTGCGGTCGCCTTTGAACAGCGCCTTGATCGCCGCGTGATCAGGTACGACAATGACCGGCCGCATGACATCGCCGCCTTCGGCCAGCAGGCCAGAGAATAACAGCTCGTCAAACACCGCGTTCCAGCCAGCCTTGGGCAGTTCAGCGCCGATGCCATAGGTCGATTGCTGCGCCAGATCCTGATCAAACCCGTCCTTGGCCTGCCCCATCAAATGGATCAGCAAGCGCCCGCGTCCGATCTTCTGACCACAGCGCAGCACCGCCGACACCGCCATCTGGGCCCAGCGCGTCGCGTCATGCGTCTCGCCCGGTTCGCGTTGGCAATTGTCGCAGTCGCCGCAGGGTTCAGCATCGGTCTCGCCGAAATAGGCCCGCACCACAGCGCGGCGGCAACCCTCGCCATTGAGGAAGGCAAATAGCTGCCGCGTCTTGGTCACCTGCACGCGTTTGACCTCTTCGGAGGCATCGCCGTCCAGCGTCCAGGATAGCGACCGGCGCATATCTGCGGGGCCAAACAGCGCCACACCATCCGCCGGTTCGCCGTCACGCCCGGCGCGGCCAACTTCTTGCCAATAGGCCTCAATCGTCTTGGGCGGATCAGCATGCATCACGAAGCGTACATCCGGCTTGTCGACGCCCATCCCGAAGGCCACCGTCGCGCACATTACCACGCCATCTTCGAGCAGGAAGCGGCGCTGGCGAGACGTGCGGGTCTCGGCCTCCAGTCCAGCGTGATAGGCAATCGCCGGGATGCCATGGCGCTGCAATGCTTCGGCCAGCACTTCTGTCGCTTTGCGGGTCGCGGCATAGATGATCCCGCTCTGGCCTTTGCGTGGTTTGATTAAGGCCACCAGACGATCGGTCTTGGTTCCGGCCTTGGGTTCCGCCGAGAGGGTCAGATTGGGCCGATCAAAGCTCGCGACATGCACCGCCGGATCGGTCAGCTCAAGCTGCTGCAGGATATCGGCGCGGGTGCGGTCATCCGCCGTGGCGGTCACAGCCAGGCGCGGGACGCCGGGGAAGAGCTGCTTTAACCGGCCCAGCGCGCGATAGTCGGGCCGGAAATCATGCCCCCACTGGCTGACGCAGTGGGCCTCATCAACCGCGATCAGCGACACGTTGAGCCGCGCAAGCTGGTTGGCCAACCCGCCTGCCAGCGCCTCGGGGGAGACGTAGAGTAGGTCCATCTCGCCGCGCCCAGCCGCTTGCAAGGCGGCGCTGCGATCTTCAAACGTCCGCGAGCTGTCGAGCCGCTGCGCCCGCACGCCGAGCGCTTTCAAGGCATCAACTTGATCGGCCATCAGCGCGATCAGCGGCGAGACAACAATCCCAACCCCATCACGCAGAATTGCCGGGATCTGATAGCAGAGCGATTTGCCACCGCCGGTTGGCAACACGGCGAGGCCATCGCGCCCGCCAAGCACGTCGCTCAGCACCTCTTCCTGCAGGCCGCGAAACTGCTCGAACCCATAGACCCGCTTGAGCAGGTCGCGCGCATGATCAAGGGTTGGGGTGTTAAGCATAGCCATGCCCGCTGTGTCAGGGGAGTCGGGACCAAGGGGCAAGGGTAATTCATCACGTTGGCCCCCGGCTATGAACCAGAAATTAAGCTTAATCGATTAGGCAGAAACGGTAACTTTTTGAGGCGTATAAAGTCAGGGCAGCTACACTGATGATGAAATATGTTTTCATTCTCGCATTTGTCGGGCTGTGTGTTTACGCCACATTCTTTGATCCTAGCGCCAAATTTGACTACGAAACGGCGAATGAGGAAGCGCGGGTCGATTGGCTGTCGGGCCAACTCAAGCGAACCGATTCCAAGATCAACCGAGCCCTCAGCTTGCAATACGGCTACTTCTCCAAAACCGAGATAACCGCAATAGAAGTTGTATCAGGGACAAGACTGCGGGCGATTTTACAAGTCGGCGATGTCACCGGTAGCTGGATGACCAGCACACAAAAGAGGGAGCTGCAGGACACATTGTGCTCGGTGTATGAAACCCTGCCGCTTGCAAGAAACAAGGTGCAGGTTCAGGCCAGACTGAAAACCAAAAAAGATACATTCTCCGGCCGCTTGTTACTCGACCCGCGCACCTGCCACATCACCCATTAAGGCCCCGGAAAACCCAACCTACCCGCGTGCAGCCCTAGTCCCGCTTGACCAGCAGATGCGCAAGCAGAACCGCCACTGGCTTGTCGCGCTCAGCCTGCCAAGCCTCTGACCGCACGCTGGCCATGCGTCGCCCCAGCTTCACGACAGTCGCGCGTGCGTACAGGTCTTCAGCCTTGCCTTGGCGCAGGTAATCAATCGTCGTATTGATCGTGCGGGCCGGTCTTTCTGTGTCAGACACCAGAAACAATTGCGCCATTGCGGTCATTTCCAGAAACGTCCCAATCGCGCCGCCATGCAGCGCCTGAATGGTGAAATTGCCGATCAGTTTCTTTTGGAATGGCAATACGGCGGTCATGTCGTCACCCTTGATCTCGATGTGCATACCAAGCGTCTGGACGATTGGCACGCGCGCCAGAAAGCCCTGTAATTGTTCTGCGCGGTTCATAGCATTGGGCTCCCGGCGGGCCGTGCCTGATTGATCGCAAACGCGCCTTGCGCTGTCGCGATCACCTTGTCGCGGGTCTCGTGATAGGCCCAGGCCCGGCAGAACGCGACGGACCGGGTCAAGTGGTAGCATTCCGCTTCGGCCTGTATGTCGCGGTGCGGTTCGGCGGACCGCATATAATCGATCCGCAAGTCCAGCGTCGCAACAAAGTGAAACTCCTGCATCGCGGTCGAACACGCCATGCCGCAGAGATTGTCGAGCAGCGTGGTAATCACCCCGCCATGAATGACGCCGGCTTCCGGGTCACCGACCAGACCGTCAGAGAATGGCTGCGTCGCCCAGGCGTGCCCCTTCTCAATGCGCGTGACCTGAAACCCCATCGCCCGTGCCCACGGGACGATTTCGGTGGTCATCGCCATATTCTCGCGCATCATCGCGATACGGCTATCCTGATCGGTCAAAGCATTGGTCATGAAAGTCCTGTTAATTGACGTTGACGTAAACGGCGATACCATCCTTGCCAAGCGTATTGAACCGCTAACCCCACGAGAGGGTGCAAATGGCATTTGATAGCAAGAATTATGGTAAGGCCTTGCATCATTGGCGATTATCAGCTGCCGTCCGACAGTGGCATGGACGAGGTGATCAAAACCGACGAAAAAGCTCATATCGGTCACTTTTATGCAGCCGCTCGTCACACAATGCAGGTCGATTTCAACACTTATGTAAGAGACCTCATGAAAGAGATAGCGCGCGGAAAGAAACGGGCGAGACACATCGCCTGAGCCAATATTCTGGAGCCTGACATGCGGATCATAATCATAGCACTGGCGCTTGCGGCGCTAACCGCCTGTTCCAGCTCGAGGCCAGTGGTCTATCCATCTGGCCCAGCCATCCCGGTTGGTGGATCGCGCCCGGTCATCGAGCACACACCGCGAGCCGTACCGGCGCAAGGTCCGTTTCAACCAAATGCCACACTGTCGGTCTGCAAAGGCATCACCGTCTCCAACCGGCCAAGCACAGATGGGCAGAGCCGTGTCTACAATTTCAATCCGCTAATTGTCGTCAACAATATTGTTCTCGCTGCGGTCCCGGTCAATGATGTCTGCCTGACTTCAGGCTTCGGCCCGCGCCGGGGCAAGGTCCACAAGGGCCTCGATCTGCAATCGCGCCCGGCCGGACCGATTTATTCGGCTGGTCCCGGCACAATTATCGAAGCCTCGGCGATCAGAGGGTTTGGCAATCAGGTTCTGATCGATCATGGCAATGGGGTTTATACGCGCTATGGCCACATGGCCTATTTCGCACCCGGTCTCGCGGTTGGACAGCGTGTCGGCTTTGGCGTTCCGCTGGGCCAGATGGGCCAGACCGGCAATGCCACAGCAGAGCATCTGCACTTTGAAATCCTGACCGGCAATTACAACACGCCGCGCAAATCCTGGGGCCTGACCCCAAATAACCCACTGTCCTTTCCGGCATGGGCGGGGGCTGGTGGGGTGAGCTAGCACATGCGCGCCCTGTTCGATCCATCAACACTCGCACGGACCTATCGCGACCCGGTGGCGGTGGCGATTCTGGCGGTTGATCTTTTTCCGGTCTATGCGGTGTTGACGCTCGGCTGGGGCGCCGGGGCACTGGTCTTTCTTTACTGGCTTGAGAACCTGGTGGTCGGTGGGTTTGCGCTGGCCCGGATGCTTGCCGCGGCGATGAAAGAGCATCCGATTGGCGCCATCGGCATGCTATTTATCGCGCCGTTTTTCATTTTTCACTATGGCATGTTTGCCTTCGTGCACGGCATTTTCGTCAATACGTTCGCGTCTATGGGCAGCGGCGGGTCGTCTGATTTCCTGTCGCCTTTCGGCCTGGTCCGCGCAGCCCTGAACAGCGCCGCACATATGCCACTCTTCATCTGGGCAATCATCGTCTTGCAGGGCTTCCTGTTTGTGCGCGACTTTATTCTTCGCGGCGAATATCGCGAGACGACCGTCCAAAAGGAGATGATGGCACCATATGCGCGTGTGCTCGTGCTGCATATCGGCCTGTTTGCTGGCATGGGCGCAATGATTGTATTTGGTGAGCCGATGTTCGGTATTCTTGGCCTGATTGGCTTGCGGGCCGTGTGGGGCGCGGTGATGACAGTTCAGCGCCGCTACAACCTTGATCACGCCGCACAAAAAAGTTGACGCGGCGTCACCAATCTGACCAGATAGGCCCCTGAATACAGTCAGGGAAGCCGCTATGCCAAAACTCGCCGAGCTTGGAATTCAGCACGGAAAACGTGCGATGGCAAAAGCCGCCAATCGCCGCTGCATTCTCGAGGCTGCGCGCGTGGTGTTTGCCCGGATTGGCTTTGACGCCGCCAATATTCGCGACATTATTCGCGAAACCCCGCTCGCCTCTGGCACGTTCTACAATTACTTCAAATCCAAGGAAGAAGTGTTCGAGGCGATTGCCGATGACAGCCTCAAACGCTTCCGCCCGCTATTGCAGAGCGTGCGCGAGAATGCCGAGGACCTGAACTCCTATCTGGTCGGCGCATATGGCGCCTATTTTCACTTTCTCGCAAATGAGAACGCGCAAGCGATCACGGATGATGCCCCGCATCTCGCGCTGATCGGTGTGCGCGTCGATACGCCTGAAATGAAGACCATGTTCGAGGAGATCCATACCGACCTGCAACTGGTCCTGATGAAAATGGGCTATGATCAGATCGATACTGATTACCTTGCGGCGGCGGCGATCGGCATCGCGCGGGAAATGGGCGATCATATGCTGCAGCGCCGCCCACCTGACGCCGACCACGCCGCCCGGATCGCGACCCAGATCATCATTACCAGCATTGAAGCGCTCGCCGAAGAGGGCATCTGACCTAGTTAAACCCGAAAGACCGCACCGATGAGCCTGCAAGCCACAATTGCCAAACTCCTGTTGAAACTCCCGGCCAGCTGGAAGGTCAAACTCTCCGGCGGCCAGCCGGTGACACTCGGCGGGCGCACGCTCGACCCGGACTTTCAGCTGATCGCCCACGGCGCCGCCAAACAGCCGCCAATGTCATCACTCGAACCGGAGGTCGCGCAAGCCACCTCAGCGCAAGGTTTGGCCATGTTCGCAGGCAAGCCGGAACCCGGCGTAAGCTGGACCGATACGACCATTCCATCGCGCGGCGCGCACGAAGTTCCGGTCCGTATCTACCGGCCCTATGTACAGGACCCGGACGCACCGATGATGACCTACCTGCACTTTGGCGGCGGCGTGATCGGTGATCTTGAGACCTGCCACACATTCTGCCAGATCCTCGCAATGATCGTGAAATGCCCGGTCGTCTCGGTCGATTATCGCCTCGCCCCGCAGCACAAATACCCAACCGGCCTCGAAGATAGCCTCGACGCCTATGAGTGGACGCTCAAGAATGCTGGCAAATACGGCGCACCAGCTGGCCGCGCAAGTATTGGCGGCGACAGTATGGGCGGCAATTTCAGCGCCGTCATCGCCCAGGAAATGGTGCGCGACGAGAAACCCCTGCCCGACCTGCAATTGCTGATCTATCCCGCCACCGACTTGGTCACCGATTTCCCTTCTGGCACGATTTACGCCGACACCTACCCGCTATCGAAAGACACGATGGACTGGTTCATGCAGCAATATCTGCCCGACGGGTTTGAGATGTCGAACGTGCGCCTGTCGCCGGGCCTTGAGTCGCGCCTGGAGGGCCTGCCGCCAGCGATCATCACCACGGCAGGATTTGATCCGCTGGTCGACGATGGCGCCGCCTATGCCCGCAAGCTAGAGACCGCCGGTGTCGATGTGACCTTCAAATGCTATGACAGCCTGGCCCACGGGTTTACCGCCTTCACCGCCGTTTCCCCCGCCGCCCGCGCCGCTTGCGAGGAAATCGCTGGCATGGTCCGCGATGCCTATGCCAAGCTCTAGCACATGAAAGCGCTGGTTTGCCACGCGCTCAGCGATGACCTGTCGGGCGTTGAACTACGCGATGTGGCGACACCCGCGCCCGGCCCCGGCGAGGTTCTGATCCGGGTCCGCGCCGCCAGCGTCAACTTCCCGGATATCCTGATCTGCCAAGGCAAATACCAACTCAGACTGGAACCGCCTTTCACCCCTGGCATGGATGCGTCAGGCGAGGTCGCGGCGCTCGGCAACGGCGTGACCGGGTTTGAGATCGGCGACGCGGTCTGCGGTGGCACGCGGTTTGGCGGCTTTGCTGAATACGCGCGGGTCGCCGCAGCCGGAGTGCGAGCCAAGCCCGACAATTTCTCACACCAGCAAGCTGCCGCCTATCCTGCTGCCTACCTCACAGCCTATGTCTCGCTGGTTCGGCGCGGCAATCTACAGCCCGGCGAGACCCTACTCGTGCACGGCGCCAGCGGCGGGGTCGGCATGGCCGCCGTACAAGTCGGCAAAATACTCGGCGCGACCGTTATCGCGACAGGCGGCAGTGACGAAAAACTGGCGCAGGTCAAAGCCTTCGGCGCTGATCATGTCTTCAACACCACTGACGGCTTTCGCAGCCAAGTCAAAGACCTGACCGGCGGGCGCGGCGCTGACGTGATTTTTGACCCGGTCGGCGGTGACATTTTTGACGAGAGCGTGCGCTGTATCGCCTTTGATGGCCGCCTTCTGGTCATCGGCTTCACCTCTGGCCGGATCGCCAATGTCGCGACCAATATGCCGCTGATCAAAGGCTTCTCTGTGGTTGGCGTACGGGCCGGTGAATATGGCCGCCAATTCCCGGATCGCGGGGCTGAGAATATCGCAAAAATCTGGCAATGGGCCAGCGACGGCAAGACCGATCCCCACATCCACACAGTCCTGCCCCTCACCCGCGCCCTCGAAGGCTTCGCCATGCTACAAAACCGCGAAGTCGTTGGCAAAGTGGTTATCTGTCCTTGAGTGCACTGAATCTATTCGCTGTTTTCTAGGCAGAGATGCTTCGCACCTCGTAGGGCTCGCCGGGTTTGAGGCTTGAGGCTAACTCATGGCGGGCCAAGGCCCGCCCTACTGCTTTGCTTGGCCGCAACTGATAAACCAACTCGTAGGGTGCAATGAGCTTATGCGAATTGCACCAACCCCGCGCCCGGCTGCCGCCTCTCCTTTGCCCCGCGCTAAAACGCTGCGCGTCACGCGGGGCGAAGCAGGTTCCGTTCGCTGCGCGAACATGAACCGGGCTCAAGGCTGTTCTGTATTCGGCGTGTTTGGTCTCTGGGCTGCATTCACCTTGTCATCCCGTAATTTGCGTCAGCAAATATCCGGGATCTCTCGCAAGGCTCCCGGTCACTGTGGCACGAGACTCCGGGTCAAGCCCGGAGCCATCGGAGATGTGAACAGCCCTGAGCTTGGTTCATGGGCTGGCGAAGCCAGACCGGAACCCGCTTCGCCGAAGGCGCTTAGCGCGGGGCAAGGTTAGAGACCTGCTTCATCCCGCGTGACGCACAGCGTCTTGGCGCGGGATGAATAGGATGTGTCGTTTAAACCCTAGTGGGCCAAACGCCGGTTGCGACGTGCAGAGCGGCGCGTTAGAATGTGTTGACGCTCAGTGATCACTGCTTTGACCGTGGCCAGGCGGGACGGAACCCCTTCCATGACATTGGTTTCTGATGTTGCAGCGAAAGCTGTGGTGACGTCGGCGGTGTAATTTTCTGTATGTTTCATTGTCTTATGTCCTGGGAGGAAAGTGCATTGTTTTTTTATTATGACTGCTAGATAGGTAAGCTTACTTAAAAAACAATGACGGCAGCGTCAGTTTTCCCATGCTATTATGCATATCTCTATTCCACCTTTGCACAGGACCGATTTTGTCGCTACGACACCGGGTATGAGACAATCATTTGATGTGAAAGGCGGACCGCAAGTCGGTCGCCAGAACCTGCCACTCGTACGCGCTGAAATGGCCAAGCTTTCGCTGGACGGGTTTTACGTCCCGCATGAGGACGAGTATCAGAACGAATACTTGCCCGATGCGAACGAACGCCTGGCTTGGGTCAGCGGATTTACCGGCTCGTTCGGCTCGGCCTTTATTTTCACCGATCATGCCACCCTGTTCATTGACGGCCGCTATACGATACAGGCCGCAGAGCAGAGCGATCCAGACTTGTTCGCGCGTATTGCCGTGCCAAACCCAGGTCCTTTTGGCTGGTTGTCGACGCAAACTCTGGCCGATCAGATCATCGGCTATGATCCAGCCTTGATGACGCCGAATGATGTCGAGACATTGCGCCGGGCGGCCGCCAAAGCTGGCGCGAAAATTCGTCCAGTGTCTGAAAGCCCCATCGATACTGCATGGCTGGATCGGCCGTCGCAACCCGTCGCGGCGGTCTATCCGCAAAGCATCGAGTTTTCCGGCGTCTCAGCCGATGATAAGCGCCATCAAATTGCCGCCGTCCTGCGCGAGCAAGGCGTTGATGCTGCGGTGATCACGGCGCCGGCCAGCTTGGCCTGGTTATTCAATATTCGCGGTGGCGATGTCTCCTGTTCCCCGCTGCCGCTTGGCCGCGCCATTTTGCGCCGCGATGGCAGCGCCGACCTGTTCCTTGATCCACGCAAAGGCTCCGATGAGTTGCGCGCCCACCTCGGCAATCAAGTCAGTCTGTTGCCGCTGGACGCGCTTGTAGGGCGACTGGACGAATTGCAAGGCCAAACGGTTAGCCTCGACCCGGCGCTCGCCTCGGCCTGGTTTTTCGAAAAACTGGACGACGCTGGGGCGCACGTATCCCGCACACCTGACCCGGTCTTGCTACCAAAAGCCTGCAAGAATGCAGCAGAGATTTCGGGCACAATTGCTGCCCATCGCCGCGATGGGGCCTATCTGACCCGCTTCCTGCACTGGCTCGACACAGTAGCCCAATCAGGCCAAGTCACTGAAATTGATGCAGTTATCCAGCTGGAATCCTTCCGCGACCAGGACAGCGACCTGCGCGATATCTCGTTCGAGACGATTTCCGGCGCCGGCCCCCATGGCGCCCTGCCCCATTACCGTGTGTCATCGGCCTCTAACCGCTTGTTGGAAAAGGGATCTTTGTTTCTGGTCGACAGCGGTGGCCAGTATCCTGACGGAACAACGGATGTGACGCGGACCGTCCCGATTGGCACCGCGAGCGCCGATATGCGGCTCCACTACACGCTTGTTCTAAAAGGCCATATCGCTCTCGATCGTGTGCGTTTCCCGGCTGGAACGACAGGTACACATCTCGATATTCTCGCCCGCCACGCCCTCTGGCAATCCGGGCTAGACTATGATCACGGCACCGGCCATGGCGTCGGTGTTTTCCTCGGCGTGCATGAGGGTCCACAGCGCATTGCCAAGCCGTGGAATGCCATCCCGCTGCAGGCTGGTATGATCGTCTCGAATGAACCGGGTTACTATAAAGAAGGCGCTTACGGCATTCGAATTGAGAACCTGCAATATGTCACGCCCGCCGAAGCAATTGAGGGCGGCGACCGGGCCATGCTTGGGTTTGAGTGTCTGACCTTCGCCCCCCTCGCCCGCGATCTCATCGATCTTGACCACCTGGCGTCGCAAGAACGCGACTGGGTTGATGACTATCATCAACGGGTTTTGGCCGAGATAGGTCCACAGATTGATGGGCCCGCTGCCGACTGGTTAAAAGCCGCCTGCGCGCCGCTCTAGGCCCCATCAACAAGTGCGATCCACTCGGCCTCTGTCATCACAGATACGCCGAGAGATTCGGCCTTTTTCAATTTCGATCCTGCCCCAGGCCCGGCGACCAGAATATCGGTCCGGGCCGAGACCGAGCCTGAGACTTTTGCACCCAGCGAAGTCGCGCGGGCTTTCGCCTCGTCGCGCGTCATCGCCTCTAGCGTTCCGGTAAACACCACGGTCTTGCCCGATACGGGGCTTTCAGACGCCGGGGCCTCGCCGTCCAGGATCTGAAGTTCATTCAACAGTTCAGTCAGCATCTCCTGATTGTGCGGTTCGGCGGCAAAGGCTTTCAAACTATCAACCGCCGCCGCGCCAATACCATCAATCGCCAGCAATGACGCTTCAGCCTCACCGCCAGGGTCAGCCAACGCGCTTTCGACAGCGCCCCAAAAGGCTGTCCAGGTCACGAAATTACGCGCAAACAGTCCAGCATTGGTTTGACCAACATTGCGAATGCCCAGCCCGTTTAGAAACCGTGCAAACGCCACCTCGCGCCGCGCGTCGAGCGCCGCAATCAGCTTCTGGTACGAGGTCTCTCCAAACCCTTCCCATTCAGACAGAGGCAGTAATCCAGCCCCATCAATACGCGCAGCGAGTTGAAATAGATGTTGCGGGGCCTTCACGACACCGCGTTCAAAAAACAGCTCAACCTGTTTGCCGCCAATGCCGTCAATATCGAGGGCTTTGCGCGACACAAAATGGCGCAATCGCTCGACCGCCTGCGCCGGGCAGGTCAACCCGCCCGTGCAGCGCCGCCGAACATCCGCCACGCCCTTGTCATCAACTTCGCGAACCGCTGCTGCGCCACATTCAGGACAGGCGTGCGGCATTGTAAAAGGCCCGGGGCGGCCCTCACGTTCGGCATCCACCACGCGCAGGATTTGCGGAATAACATCGCCCGCGCGCTGGATCTCGACCTGATCACCGATCCGCACATCAAGCCGTGCGATCTCGTCCTCATTGTGCAGCGTCGCATTTGAGACAACCACGCCGCCCACCGTCACAGGTGCAAGGCGCGCAACCGGGGTTAAACTTCCGGTTCGACCAACCTGAATATCAATTGCCTCAAGCCGGGTCAGGGCTTTTTCAGCCGGGAATTTGTGGGCAATCGCCCAGCGCGGAAATCGGCTGACAAAACCAAGCCGCGACTGCCAATCGAGCCGATTGACCTTGTAAACAACGCCGTCAATATCGTAGCCAAGCGCAGCTCGACGCTCAACCATCTGGCGATATGCACCGACCAAACCATCGGTGTTTTGGTAAGCCGCGAACAAGTCATTGGTCGCAAACCCCCAACGCCCTAACGCCGCAACCGCTTCGACCTGCGTATCCGCAAAATGACGCGACGCCATACCCCACGCATAGGCAAAGAATTTTAGCGGCCGCGCCCGCGTAATCGCGACATCCAGCTGGCGCAAACTTCCGGCAGCTGCATTGCGTGGATTGGCAAATGTCTTGCGACCCGCTGCGGCTTCGCGAGTATTCAGAGCGGCGAAATCAGCATGGCTCATATAAACCTCACCGCGTACCTCGACCAGATCGGGCCAATCGCCGCCTGCAAGTTGCGCCGGAACATCTGCCAACGTGCGCGCATTGGCGGTAACATCTTCGCCGACCTTGCCGTCACCACGGGTCGCGGCGCGAACCAGTGCGCCGTCCTTGTAAGTCAGGCTCAGTGACAGGCCGTCAATCTTGGGTTCGGCGGTCAGCACGAGGTCCTGATCATCGGGAAGCCCGAGGAAACGGCGAATACGCGCCGCAAATTCCTCAACATCCGCATCGGCAAATGCATTATCCAAAGACAGCATTGGCAGGCCGTGTTCGACTTTGCCAAAGCCATCGGAGACTTGAACACCAACCCGATCCGTCGGGCTGTCCATGCGTTTGAGCTGCGGGAAGCGGGCCTCAATCGCAAGATTGCGTTGGCGCAGGTGATCATAGGCCGCGTCACTCAAATGCGGCGCATCCTGCTTGTAATAGGCGGCGTCAGCCAACCTGATTTCGAGAGCGAGCCGCGCCAATTCCGACCTGGCCTGATCTTCGCTCAGATGTTCAACCGCTAAGCCATCACTCATGCCGCCTCCAGCAATTTCGATGCGGCGGCGCGCGCCTCATCGGTTATGCTGGAACCAGATAACATTCGGGCGATTTCTTCAAGCCGCTGTCCGTCATCAAGCTGCGCGACATGGGTCCGCAGGCCGCCCGTCTGATCGGGCGCTTTGAGCACCCGCCACTGGCGCTGGGCACAAGAAGCAACTTGTGGGCTATGCGTGATGGCAAAGACTTGCCGTCCCTCTGCGAGGCGCGCCAAACGCTCACCAATCGCAGCAGACACGGCCCCGCCAACCCCTTGATCAGCCTCATCAAAGATCAATGTCCCAATCCCGCCAACGTCACTAAGGGCACATTTAAGCGCCAGTGAGAACCGCGCCAATTCCCCGCCCGAAGCAATCGCACGCAAAGGTCCAAAGCCGGTGCCAGGATTGGTCTCAACCTCGAACTCGACCCGTTCATGCCCGTTTGCGCCGCTCTCTTCTTCAGCGATGGGTGAGAAAGCGATTCGCACCTGCACCCGCCCCAAATGGAGCGGCGCCAGGCCTTGCATGATGGCTGTTTCCAGCCGTTTCGCGCCAGCCCGCCGCGCCTTTGTCAGAGCCGCCGCCGCGACATCCCACACTGAGCGAGCCGCGCGCTCATCAGCCCGCGCCTGCTCCAGAGCCGCCGTATCAGCCTGACACATGGCCAGAGCCGCCCGGTGCGCTTCCAACACAGCGCAAAGCTCATCAGGGTCGGTGTCATACTTCCGCCCCGCCGCCCGCAGCGCAAACAGGCGCGTTTCGACCCGTTCAAGGGTGCGTACATCATGTCCGGTATAGCCCATCAAGGCATTGATCGCATTGCGCGCCTCCGCCAATTCGATCAAGGTTCGTTCAACCGCCTCTGCGGCCTCCTGCGCCGCCTCGACAATGCCTGAATCGAGGCTTTCAAGCCCCTGAATGCGGAGCACACGTTCGGTCGCCCGCGCGGCCTTGGACAGTCCCGCTTCTATGGCATTGCCGCGCAGCGCGGCATCCGCCTCTTGGATGTTCTCAGTGAGCTTTTCAGACTGCAGCAAGACCCCACGCTGGGACGCCAAGAGGGTTGCTTCTCCTGCTTCCGGCCCGAGTTTACCAAGATCCTCAACCGCAAATTCAAGCCAGTCACGGCGCTCATGCGCGCTGGTTGCCGCCGCCTCGAGATCACAGCGGACCTGGCGCGCCGCTTCAAACGCACTCCACGCTTGCAGACACAGTTGCAGCAATTCGCCATTCCCGGCGAAGGCATCCAACAATCCGCGATGACTGGAAGGCCGCATCAGGGTGGAAGCGGCATGCTGGCTGTGAATTTCGACCAGAGTCTCACCGATTGAAGCGAGCAGTGTGGCATTGACCGGCTGATCATTCACGAAGGCCCGCGACGGCCCCTTGGCCTGAATCACCCGGCGCAGAGTCAGGGTCTCGCTACGATCAGCCTCAATCCCATTTTCCGTCAGTAGCGGCCATACAGGGTGCGCTTCGCTTGGACAAAACTCCGCAACTATCGCCGCTTGCTGATCACCAACGCGCACCATTTGGCGATTTGCTGGCCCGCCAAGCACCAAACCAAGCGCATCCAGAATGATCGACTTACCCGCGCCCGTTTCACCGGTCAGTGCGGTAAATCCGGTCTCCGCCTCAAGGTCCAATCGGTCAATTAGAATGAATGAGCGTATGGATAGGGCAACCAGCATGCGACTCTATATCACGAGAACATATACGGAACAAGTATTATTTTCCGCCGGGAATCAAGCGCTGGAGCCAGGTCCGGCGTTGGCTCTCTGTGGTCGCCTCAGGGTCCAGCCCTTGCCCCGATAGCAGGCGATAGGAGCTACGATACCAAGTACTATCTGGATAATTATAGCCTAGCACGGCACCGGCTGCGAGGGCCTCTTGCTTCAAGCCCAGCGACAGATAGGTCTCGACCAAACGGTGCAACGCTTCAGGTGCATGGCTCGTGGTTTCATAGTCTTTGACCACGGTGCGGAACCGGTTGACCGCTGACAGATGCTGGTTGCGGCGCAGGTAATAGCGCCCGACCGTCATCTCTTTGCCAGCAAGCTGATCGTAAACCATGTCCAGTTTGATCGTGGCGTCGCGGGCATAATCGGTTTCTGGGAAGCGCCGCACAACATCGAGCAGAGCCGCGCGCGCCAGTTCGGTTGTCTTCTGATCGCGGCCAACATCCATGATTTGATCAAAATAGCTCTGCGAGATCAGGTAATAGGCATAGGGCGCGCCCGTACCGGCAGGGTTCAAAGACAAGTAACGCTGTGAGGTCAGGATCGCATCATCATACTTGCGCGAGGAATATGACGCGTAAGCTGACATCAGGGACGAGCGGCGCGCCCATTCGGAATATGGGTGCTGGCGCTCGACCTCATTGAAGAGCAGGATGGCGTTGGAATAATCGTGATCATCCAGCTCATCGGTTGCCCGCTTGTAGAGCTGCTCCACGGGTCTTTCGACATAGGCCACCCGTTCGGTCCGCCCGCGTGACTGACAAGCGGCCAATAGCACGGCGAGCACAGGAAAAACGAGAATGGATTTGGAGACGCTGCGCATGGAAAACTCGTTATTTTTGCTTGGTATTTAAATTCATCAGCCGCCGGACTTTGTAAAGACCAGCACTGCGGCAATTACGGGGATTTGATCACTCATTGCAGGCTTTTCATGCTCGCACAATGTTTTGCGGATGGATCTTTGCCCAACCAGCGTGAACTTGAGCTTGGCTCGAATCGCAATATTATTATGTTATAACTTTTCTAAGTCATTGTTTAACTTGATAATTATTATATTTAGAATATGCATTGCTGATGTCAGGCCATTCACACACTCACCGTCATGACCTTAGCGGACATTCGCACGACCATGCGCTAACTGACACCAAGGATGGCCGCCGCCGGATTGCGGCAGCTGCGATCCTGACATTCGCCTTCATGCTGGCCGAAATCGCGGGTGGGGTGATCTCCGGATCGCTCGCATTGCTGGCCGATGCGGCGCACATGCTGACAGATGCGGGCTCATTGGCGCTGGCATGGTTTGGGTTCAAACTGGCTGAGCGCCCCGCAGATGCCAACCGTTCTTTTGGCTGGTCGCGGTTCAAGGTGTTGGCCGCTTTCGTCAATGGCCTGGCCCTGATCGCCCTCGCCGTCTGGATCATCATCGAAGCTGTACAGCGCCTGATCAACCCAAGCCCAGTGATTGGCGGCCTGTTGCTGGTGATTGCCGTCATTGGCCTGTTGGTGAACCTTGTTGCCTTTGCGATCCTGCACGGCGGAGACCGCGAAGACCTCAATATGCGTGGGGCGCTCTGGCATGTCGCTGGTGATCTGCTTGGATCGATCGCTGCAATCATTGCGGCGCTTGTCATCCTCAACACTGGCTGGTCACCGATCGACCCGATCCTGTCAATCCTGGTTGCCGGGATCATTTCTGTCGGTGGCTACCGCCTGATCCGCAGCACCGGGCATATCCTGATTGAGGGCGTGCCTGCCGGATTATCTCCAGCGACCATCCAAGCCGACCTGACCGCAAATATCCCCGAAGCAGAGACAATTGAGCACATTCACGCCTGGGCATTGAACGAATCAACTTCGCTGGTGACGTTGGATGTTAAAGCCTACCCCAAATCGTGCCCTGAAACCTTGCGCCAATTGATCAAGGCGCGACTGAAACAGGAATTTGGTGTGACCCACGTGACGGTTGAAGTCACCAGCGACAAGCGCCCGCCCGAACCAGACGATCAGACATGAAAAAGGGAGGCCAGAAAAGCCTCCCTTGAACACTCTACACTTACTCTACTTCGCCTTACATACCCGATTTGCGATGAATAGCAAATTAACCCCGCGTCATGCAGCGCTATCGGGCATCAGGGGTCAGGCTTTAGCAACGCTCTTTGCGAAGGCCTTTGCCTGTGACTTCCAGGCTTCGCGGGTGGCGCGACCAGGAAAGTTCAAGTCTGTTTCAAGCGCTGATATCTGCGCCTTTGTCAGCGCCGCCAACTGCCAGAAGTGGAAAATTCCAGCCTGGTTCATTTTGGTCTGCAGCACCGCACCAACACCTTTGATCATGGTCAGATCATCAGCGCCGCCACGCGCAGCTTTCAAACGCCCCATTGGGTCAGCTTTTGCCACTGCGGTCTTCACGCGGTGGACAACTTTCTTGGCTGATTTCTTCGCAGCCTTTACCGGCTTTTCAGCAGCCTCGGAAATTTCCTTGCTCAGACGTTCGATCCGCGCTTTCACTTTGGTATCGGCGCCTTCAGCACCGGCCCGAAGGGCTGCAACCTGCTCTTCAAGGTCATCCAGCTTGGCGTGCAGTTTTTCAGATGTCTTGGCTTTGCCGCTGAACCGTTCAAGGCCGAGGGCTTCACGCATCCGCTCCATCCGGGCGTCGAGACGCTCGCGCTGCTCTTCCTGGAATTTGGCAACCGTTCCAGACATGTCTTCCGACGCGCCTTTCACCCGCTTGCGAACCTTGGAGACTTGTGCGTTGACCTTCGAAAAGCGTGCATTCATCTGCTCGCTCATTTTTGCAACAGCGGTGTTCGACTTCAAACGTGCCCGCACATCGCCTTCAATTTCTTCGCCGCGCTTGACCAGGTCTTCAAACAGGACACCGCTCTGGTCGCTAACTTTGCCAACCCCATCGGTGGCCACATCATAGGCCTTGCCATAGGCGCCAACGCCTGCCAGCCAGATCTTGTGCGCCGCATCAAAGCCTTTGGCATCGGTCATTGCGCTGACCAGCTTGTTGCGAGCTTTAGTCGCTTTTTTGGCCTGCTTGGCTTTCTTGTTCGTCTTAGCCATTTTCAAGGCTCCTTGTTTAAGGGCGAGCCGACAACACGCCGTCTCTCAATGGATACAGAGATACGCCGCTTGTCTAGAAAACGCATACTAATCGCCTTAGAGACTGTATTAATTGGATAATTTTCTCTGAAGATCAGGAATGTCGCGAAACGATCAATCGCAAACATGTTAGCAGACCCAGCCCAAACCAGGCTATTGACAAGCGTGCATAATATTTTTGAGAACATACCGTCAATATTCTGGTGCCCAGAAGAGGACTCGAACCTCCACGTCCATACAGACACTACGACCTGAACGTAGCGCGTCTACCAATTCCGCCATCTGGGCACGAGATCGCAAGCGCGGTTACTAAGGTTTGAGGCAACGATGGTCAACAATCAAATGCCGCAATAACTTACGCGCCCTCGGGCTTGATCGAAGACACAAGTTATCGGTTTCAATCAGGTCAATCTTCCATGCTGGTCCCAGCGCTTGATTTGCGTTTCGCGCCGCCCCGCGTGACGCGCAGCGTCTTAGCGCGAAGCAAAATAAACCACGCGCCACCAAGACCGGGAGCCTTGCAAGAGACCCCGGATCAAGTCCGGGACAATCGGGGTGGGGATTGTGCCCTCCCATATCAAATTGTCATCCCGGAATTTGCATCAGCAAATATCCGGGACCCAGGGGCGCTTGGCACTGGGTCCCGGATCGCTACGCGTCCGGGATGACAATGGAGGGTTAGGGTGAGGTACCCAGCCCTGAGCCCGGTTCATGTGGCAGCGCACAGCGCTGACGCGGAACCCGCTTCGCCTCGCGTCGCCCGCAGGGCGTTAGCGCGAGGCAAAACCAGAGAGCCTTAACGCGGGGCAAAACTAGAGTTCACCCCCCATTCCTCCGGCCCTCAATCCCCCAAAACCCGCCCATGCGGTGCCAGTCGGGATTGTCAGCCCTTTCGCTCAATGGCGAGAGGCTTCTGAAAGAGGTGTAAGAGCAAGCTTCCCGGAGCGACCCAAGGCAGCGACCTTGCGGCGCGAATACGGATACAAACAGCCCCGCCGCGGGCGCGCTCTGTTCGGGCGTTCACAGCCACGCCGAAAGGCTGGCCTTACATTCCGCGTTCCACCTGAGCGCGCCCGGCCCTGCATCTTGCTTGGGCAAAGACAGCATAACGTGACACCGAGAGGTGGTCCGGCGATGACGCATGCCTGGAAGGAGGGGTAACAGGTCCGAACAAGGCTGGTGGTTCGGGGGAGACTTGAACTCCCGACCTCACGATTATGAGTCGTGCGCTCTAACCAGCTGAGCTACCGAACCGTTGGCCAGATTGATCGCCAAGCGGTCCAATACACGCCCGGCCCGCCACGTGCAACACCTTCAGGCCAGCATTTCTACAACATGCTGAGCAATCGAGAGAGAAGAGGTCAAACCGGGGCTTTCGATCCCCAAAAGATTGATCAAATGCGGCCCGGCCTGCTCGATCATGAAGTCACCAGAAGGCTCACCCGGACCAACCAGTTTCGGCCGAACACCGGCATAATCCTCTGACAATGTGCCGTCTTGCAAATCGGGCCAATAGTCGCGCGCCGAGGCGTAGAACAGCTTCGCGCGCGCCGGATCGACCCGGTAATCAAAGGGCGGCCTGGCATCGGCGTCCAGCCATTCAGCGTCCGGCCCAAGCTTGCCCCGGCCGGCCAGGTCAACCGTCAGATGCAGGCCAAGGCTGGCTTTGCCCGGCATTGGATAGATCAGGCGCGAAAACGGTGTCTTGCCGAGGATGCTGAAATAGCTGCCTTTGACATACCGGGGTGTCGGCAGGCTCGCGATGTGCGGGCCTTCAATACTGGCGGCGAGGCGCACTGAATTGTGTCCGGCAGCGTTGATCACTGTGTTGGATTTGATCTGTGACGGGGCCGCCCCGCCAGTGATCAGTTCGACACCATCACTCAGCACGGCACCGCGTTTCACCGGCGTTTCAAAGGCAATCATGCCACCTTGGTCTTCGAGGTCGCCTTGCAAAGCCAGGAAATATCCGTGGCTGTCAAAGATCCCGGTCTCACGCGAATGGATCGCGCCTTCGATCGCCGGCGAGAGCGCAGGTTCCATAGCGCGGGCCTGATCACCGGTCAGGATTGACAGACTTTTGACACCATTGGCTTCGGCCCGCGTGACAATGCCGGCCAGGCCGTCAACTTCATCCGCTTGCGCGACAACCAGCTTGCCACACCGATTATAGGTCACACCATGGGTTTCGAGATAGTCATACAGCAACCGCCGCCCGGCCACGCTGTGCCGCGCCTTGAGCGATCCGGTGGCATAATAAATACCGGCATGGATGACCTCAGAATTTCGCGAGGACGTGTGCGCCGCAATCAGAGGCTCAGACTCCAGCACAATCACATCACGTCCTTGCAAACTCAAAGCGCGGGCCACTGCAAGGCCGATTACCCCAGCGCCAATAACAGTCACATCTGTTTCAAATCGTTCCATGTTTCCTTTGATCGTTCCAAAGAGGATTGGACCAGAGATGATTCTGCGTTAACTTGACGCAGATGAAATATCTGATCGCCCTCCTGCTGATGCTGGCACCCTGCGCCGCTGCCGATGAAAGTGCCCAGACCAGCGCATTCTCGCAAGGGCGATACGAGGAGATTATCGCCCTGGCGGAATCTGAGCCAAATGCAGATAACCTTGCCTTTGCCGCGCGTAGCCTGCTTGCCAAAGCGATGAGCTCTGCCGACCAGACCCCACCGCCTTCACTGGCGCAACTGGCCGAAGATTATGCCAGGCGGGCGCTGTCAGTGGATGCGCACCATGTCGAAGCGCGCTTGCAACTGGCGATTGCCTTGTCGCTGCAGGCAAGGCCGATGTCGGCGCGCGAAGCGATGCGGGCTGGCTATGGCACCCAGGCCAGAGATCTGGTTGAGACAGTCCTCAGCGACACACCCGACAATGCTTATGCGCATGGCTATATGGCCGTTTGGAATATTGAAGTGGTGCGGCGCGGCGGCCGGTTTGGTGCCGCAATGCTTGGCGCTTCGGTTCGCAAAGCCCGGGCTCACTATACCAAAGCGATTGCGGTTGATGCGAGTGACGCCTCGACGCATTGGCAATATGCCCGCGCGCTGACAGCTCTGAACGCCCGCAAGTATCGCCGTGACATTGATACCGCCCTCGACGCCGCGCTGGTTGTTGAAACCGAGAGCGAGCTTGAAAGAACCATGCAGGCACGGGCGCAGCAACTCAAAACGGCGCTTGAAACACAGTCCCGCAAAGCCTGTGAACAGCTCGCAAAACGTATGCTTTAGGGGCCGTGGATCCCGGGACGGTCGAAGGATTGGTAGGACGAGACTTGGCACCCGTGGGGCCCGCCGCGGTAAAGCCGATCGATCAACATGGTGGGCCCGGAACCATCGCAGGAAGCCCCGCGCTACGCTTCAATCTCCCCCTCAATTCCCCATTTTCCGGCGATACCAGCGTAGGCTGGTATCCATCGCGAGGGGGTCGCCAAGCCGGGGGCGAGGTGCGTCTGTGCGGGAAGTTATACTAATGATAACAGCCTATTACCCTAGATACACTTACCAGAGATAGGCCCCAGCCTGCGCTAGCGTCGCCGGATGATTCGAGAAATAATTCACAATCTCAATCCGACACCCCCCAAACCCGACATATACTCCTGCCCATGGATTTTGCACTGCAACCCCATCTCTATGCCAATGTGCCGGTGATTTACTGGCCGTGGCTGTTCTGGCAGCTCTGGCGCATCGCGCTGTGGGGCGAGCTGACCGGCCGCGATGTGATGATTACGGTTGATCGCGCGGGCCGGGTTTACGTCACGCGGATCGGCGACGATCCTGATCTCTGGACGCCGAGCAGATACCCGCATTTACACCAATATTATCTCACCAAGCAGCTTCCCGGCGAAAGCCGCGTGCAATGCCGGTGGAGGGTCGCAGCGGTCTATGCGCCCGGCTCTGGCGCGCAGGCCTGGATTATCTTGCCGAAGGTTTTGGGCGCGGTGGTGGCGCAGGTTTGTCGCGCCGAACGGCCCACAATTCGCGACCCGGTGGCGGGCCAAAACTCCGACTGTCCCGGGCTTGTCCCGGGATCTCCGTCGGGGCTTCCGAACGTCAATTGGACGAGATCCCGGGTCAAGCCCGGAACCATCGGAACCGGACGCCAAACGGCGCACCGGACGCACGTGCTGCGGGGTTCTGGTTTTGTCTTGCGCTAGGCTCCAAACCCACTCAAATCGCCATTTTCACGGTGTGAGTTTGGCGCGAAGACAAGGAAACGTCGTGCAGAACTGGTTTACCCCAATTCAAAACGATGTTGACGCAGGCTTTGCGTCAAAGACGCGCCGTGAAAGTGGCAATTTGAGTTGGTTTGGAGCCTAAGGCCCTGCGGGCGACGCAAGACGAAGCAGGTTCCGCGCTACGCGCATGAACCGGGCTCAGGGCTGTTTTGTATTCGGCATGTCCGGTCTTTGTGGCAAACAGCCCTGAGCCCGATACGGAACCCGCTTCGCGACGCTGCCCCAAAGGGGCTTAGCACGTCGTAAAACAGACCCTAGCCTAGCGAGAAAAAGCACGCCCACTAAGTCTCGTCGGCGATTTTCTCGTGCAGCCAGGCCGCGTGGCGGGGGGCTTTTTTGGTTGCGGCCCATTCTTCGAGCATTAAGGGCGCGACCTCTTTAAGCTGCGCCATCTGCGCGGGCGTGCTGATATTGCAAGCCAGTTCGAGGCGATGACCAGACGGGTCGAAGAAATAGATCGACTTGAAGATGCCGTGATGGGTTGGGCCGAGCACGTCTAGCCCCATGCTTTCGGCGCGGGTCTTGGCGGCCATCAGGTCGTCCATCGTCGCGACCTTGAAGGCGATATGCTGGACCCATTCGGGCGTATTGTGATCGCGGTCCATGTCGGGCTGCTCTGGTAGCTCAAAGAAGGCCAGGACATTGCCATTACCTGCGTCCATGAACACGTGCATATACGGATCGTATGCGCCCGTGGACGGGACGTGATCTTCGGCAATCGCGAGTTGAAACGCCATGCCCATGACGGACTGGTAGAACTCAACCGTCTGTTTGGCATCCTTGCAGCGATAGGCGACGTGGTGAATGCCTTGCAGGACGGGAGCGGGGGCGTCGGACATCATGCGTCCTCCTTCACCTCAAGTACGCCGCGATTGATCTGGTCACGTTCCATGCTCTCGAACAAGGCTTTGAAATTGCCTTCGCCGAAGCCATCATCGCCTTTGCGCTGGATGAATTCGAAGAAAACTGGGCCGACTTGCGCCTGCGCGAAGATTTGCAGGAGCAGGCGCGGCTGGTCGTTTTCGACGATACCATCAAGCAAGATACCGCGCATTTTCAGGCCGTTGACGTCTTCGCCATGGCCCGGCAAGCGCTCTTCGAGCATCTCGTAATAGGCTTCTGGCGGCGCAGTCATGAACGGCACACCAAGTTTCTTCAGGCGATCCCAGCAGACCGGAAGGTTGGCGCAGCTAAATGCGATATGCTGAATGCCTTCGCCGTTAAATTCGCGCAGGAATTCCTCGATTTGGCCCTTGCCGCCCTCGCCTTCTTCGTTCAGCGGAATGCGGATCTTGCCGTCCGGCGCGGTTAGCGCTTTCGAGGTCAGGCCGGTATATTCGCCCTTGATGTCAAAGAAACGGATCTCACGGAAGTTGAACAAGGTCTCGTAATAATCAGCCCAATAAGCCATGCGGCCACCATAAACATTGTGGGTCAGGTGATCGATCACCTCGAAACCGGCGCCAACCGGCAGCTGATCGACGCCCGGCAGCGGTTCGAAATCAATGTCGTAAATGTCGAGTTCGTCGCCATAACGGTCAATCAGATAGACAATCGCACCGCCAATGCCGCGTATAGCCGGGATGTGCAGTTCAGATGGTCCGGTCTCAACACTAACTGGCTCAGCACCTTGTTTGAGCAGATAGTCATAAGCCTTGCGTGCGTCTTTGACCCGGAAACCCATACCGCAGGCCGACGGGCCATGCTCGCGTGAGAAATACCATGCAGCGGATTTGGGCTCATAATTGGTAATCAGGTTGATCCCGCCTTGACGCCATAGCTCGACATGCTTGGAGCGATGGCGGGCGACTTTGGTAAAGCCGATGGTTTCGAATACAGCTTCAAGATGGCCAGGTTCTGGAGCTGAAAACTCAATAAATTCAAACCCGTCAAGTCCGACTGGGTTTTCGAAAAGATCGGCCATAATGCCTCCTGATAGCTATTAGTTGCATTTGTAACTAATTTTGACCTGATGACAAGCTATGGCTTGCCACCTTATGCCAAAATCCTCCATGCTAGACGTCGATGCACACCAAGAGGCTGCCACATATGCCGGACCAACCAGATCTTCGCCTCGATAATTTCCTACCTTATCGACTTTCGGTTCTGTCAAATGCCGTATCGCGAAGAATTTCAAACATATACGAGCGTGAATTTGACTTGTCGGTTTGGCAGTGGCGGATCATCGCGATCCTCGGCGAGGGCGTCGATCTGACCAGTACCGAAGTCGCGATACGTACGTTAATGGACAAGCCATCGGTTAGTCGGGCGGCAACGAGTTTGATTGAGCGCGGAATTATCTCACGGACAATCGATCCCGGTGATCGCCGCCGCGCGCCATTGGCACTGACCGATGAGGGACGCGCAATCTATGCTGCTGTGATCCCGCGCGCACTGGCCTGTGAACGCGAATTACTGGACGTTCTATCAGATGCGGACACCAAATTATTGCACGACTTACTGACGCGGCTGTCGAAAATTGCATCACCCGACAGTGCGCTATGGAGCGAATAGAGACGGCCGCAACACGACATCAAAAGAGGACCGTATGGCGACGAATTTCATGGATGCCATTTTTTCAAACCTAACCGAGCAGCGCCCGGAATTTGCCAATGCCGCTACAACCTGGCGCGAGACTTTGCAGCCCGCCCTGTTGGCACGCGAAGCCGAACGAAAAGCAATCATTGCGAAAGCTCGAAAACGCACGATTCGTGTGGGTCTGATTGCCTTTGCACTAACTGCCGGAGCGATCATCATCCTGTTCAGGGGGCAATTGGCACTTTTCACCATTTTCATAGGTGTGGTCGGGACAGCGCTGGCCAGCGGGGTCGCTTGGGTGCCCCTGTTCACGATGAAATCGGAAACCAAGCAATTGGTGGTGGGCGCCGCAGCGCAAGCTTTCGGGTTCTCCTATGACACATTGCATCCCGACGTGTCTGGGGTCACAGACTGGCGCAGTGCCGGAAGCTGGTTGAAAACAAACACCAAATTCAAGGGAACGGCCCAACACGACGCCCCGCCAACACCCGCCTTCGAGGTTCTGGACGACGCTAAACTGATGCCTGGCTATGATAGCCGCAAGTTCGAAGACCTGATCGAGGGAGACCGCGCGGATACACACTTCTCACTGGTCGAATGCAAACTCACTCAGCAGCAAGGGTCGGGGAAAAACCGCCGGACCGTCACGACCTTCCAAGGACTTTTATTCCATATTGAATATCCCCAGCGCTTTCTGGGCCGGACGCTGATAGCTCGGCAGGGTTGGTGGAAAGGATGGTTTGGCGACAAGGATCTGAAAAAAGTCGATCTCGTCGCGAAAGAGCTGGAAGACAATTTCACCATCTATTCAAACGATCAGGTCGAGGCGCGCGCGCTACTGACACCGGATCGGATGGAACGTCTGATTGCCCTGGAGCGCCATTTCAAGGGCGGCAAGCTGCGCGGTGTGTTCGAAGGCGATCATCTGACACTTGCGCTAGAAGCCGAAGACCAGTTTGAGGCCGGATCGATCTGGAAAACACTGGTTGATCCTGAGCGCTATATTAGCGCTCTGACAGAAATCGGACTGGTTTGTGATGTGGTTGATGGCTTCCTGACGCGCGAATGGGTCAAAGATAAATTGTAGACCAATTGTACAGACACTTATCCAGCCATCCGGGCGAGGCAGCGCGCGTCAGTACGGACGCGGTTGAGGGCGACGCCGATAATCTTGCCGCCCACAGCTTCAATCTCTTCGCGCAAGGCCACGACTTCGCGCGGCAAGGTACGGTCAGCTTCAACCACCAGAACCACGCCGTCCTGTTCACTGGCGACCGCCAATCCTGCTGAAGACCGTGACAAGGCGGGCGCATCAACCACGGCCCAGTCGCTGGCCTTTCTCAAAGCCTGCCACCAGCCAGGTGCGGCCCGCAAACGAATCCGCACGCCCGGTGCCACGCGATCATTGCGAAACCGTGTAACCAGCAATTTTTGCCCCGATATCTGATGCACCGTCAGGAGTTTGTCTTCACCGCTGCCGGACTGAGAAGGCGAAAGGGTATAAAACGGCGTCTGTCGCAGTGAGGCATCATAAGCGCGGCCAGGACGTCCAACCTCGTCGCCAAACCCTGCCTCGAATGCCTTGAAAACAATGTTACGAGACACATCAAGCTCAACCAGCCAAGCCGACTTTTGCGCATGCTCAGCTGCCATCAAGGCAAAACTTGCCGCCAGACTGCTGGTTCCGGCACCGTCATGCGCGGCGATAAACATGATTGATCGCCCGCCCTCATCAGGGGCGTTCAGGCGTGTCGCAAGACGCCAGACATTGTCGAGATCAACGCGTAAATCACGCATACGAAACGTGTCCTGTGACTATATTCCTGCCTATCACAGCCATGGTTAACGGTGTTTTGCGACGGCTCGTGAACGCGATTGCCGAATCTGACCGATGACCGGCAGTCCGACGGTTCGTTGCACGGCCCCTGCAGTGGCAAACCCCCGCCTCGTCACAGCGCGCATAAGCCCTACGATCAAGGCAATCAGGCCTCCCAAAGCAAATCCACTGAGCACAATCAAACCGCGTTGTTGCAGATCAATTGACGGAACTTGCGCTGGTTCAAGTATGCGGATGGCTGCGATCTCACCACTGGCATCGGATGTATTGAAACCCGCGCTTTGTTGCCGTTCAGCAAGGCTGCGCACGCTCAAGTCTGCGATCTCACGGTTGCGCGTCAAAGTCGTCCAATTCGGCATCAGTGCGTTGAGCTGCGCAATCTGCAGCTCGATCTGCGCAAGTTGGGCGGCCAGATCTGATTTGCGTCCAGCTTGCGATGCCGCTTCCGCTTCAGACGCATTCAAGGCGGCCCGCAAGATCTGAAAATTCGGATTGGGGCCAGAGCGTACAAGCGCGCCAGCGCGCTCCAAACTGGCCAGATAGGTTTCAACACGTGCGATCTGTGCATCAATGTTCAAGACGGCCTGGCTGTCAGGTGTATAGCGGGCCAGCAATTCCTCCCGATCGATCTGCAGGTTAAACAATCTCTGGTTTGGCCCGCCCTCGACCAGTAGATCAAGCTCTGCCGGTGTTGCCGCCAGTTGAGCGCGCGTCTTTGCAATCTTCTGGGTGGTCGCATTGATGTCTGCTTGCAAGCGCGACTGGTCACGTGTGAGGGCGCCAAACAGCGCCTGTGCTGCTATGCGCTGGCTGTCGAAATCAACCATATCGTTGGCCCGAAGAAAACCAGAGATCGCATCATCAGCGTTCAGCAAGTCGGTTTCAGCAAGCTTTAGCTGAGCTCCAACCGCGTCAACCGGAAGCGTGCCAACGACATCAAGCCGGTAATCAAGATAGGTTGCCAGGGCGGCGTTCAAGACTTCGGCCGCAATCGCGCCATCCTGATGGCCAAATGACACGGTCACAACCGGAGAATGCGCCTTGGTTTGAGCCGAGAAAGTGTCATGGAAGGCTGCAACGCTACGCGCCAGATATTTTGCTTCAATCACGCGACGTTGACTGGCAGGGTTTCTGGAGAGTGCTTTGCTACGGGCCAAAGCAAGCTTGGGATAAAGTCGTTCAAGCGGAAACCGCGACAATGTTCGCTCCGCGATGACAGGACTTTGCATCATATCAAGCTCGCCCTGAACGACTTGCTGAAGGTTGGCTTGCTGGCCGACCCGGACATATAATCGTGACGAGGAGACATGGCGCTCAGGCATCATGGTCGCGGCGAGGACACCAAGCCCGGTTATGACCGCGATGATCAATCCCATCAGCCACTTTGCGCGCCATAGCTGTAGCAAGAGATCGGCGAGAGACAGGCGCGCACGAATGGGTCCATACCCAGCCATGGCCGGGTTGGCACTGTGCCACCTCACGTCTTGCCTGCCTGCCATTTGGGTTGGCTCCATGCCTCGTCGATAGATCAATTTCGCATCTTCGGCTTGATACTTCCTTAAGCATTGGCCTAGACTTTTGCTGGATTCAGCTAGGTGAGGTCAGTGAAAAAAACGAGACGCGTCCTGCCGGTTCTATTCATCATCCTGTGGCCAGCTGCATGTGTTGCAAAGCCGCCTTTGCCGCAGCCTGTCTCGCCATTATTGGTAACCCTTAACCAGACTGACGCCCCTGATGCGGTCTATACGTTCAAAGCCGGTGATCAGCTTGAGGTGATTATCCCCAGCGCGCCTGAACTCTCACGGTCGGTGACAGTTGATCATGAGGGCCGTTTCCACCTGCCCTATATCGGGCAGGTTGCGGCCGCAGGGCTCTCGATCGGCGAGTTACGCGACACCATCGAAACCGCACTTGACCGCGAGCTTCTCGATCCACGGGTCGATCTTGTGCTGACCACCAACGCGGCACAACCAACACGTGCCAGAAATTGTGCCTGCACACCCGCCACAGCGACGCCTGAATAGGCCGTTCCATAACCGAAAGCGGCAAAAACCGCATTCTGACCCTTTTCCCAGCCCCACGATCACCTTATGCCGAGAGGGAACCATTATAACAGGACATTCCCAATGGCTGATGCTGAAAACACACTTATCCTCGAAACCACAAAAGGCAGCGCGAAGATTGAGCTGCGCCCGGATCTCGCGCCCGGCCATGTCACCCGAGTCAAAGAACTGGCCCGTGAGGGATTTTATGACGGGATCGTCTTCCACCGCGTGATTGATGGCTTCATGGCGCAATGTGGCTGCCCCCAGGGTAACGGCATGGGCGGATCATCCAAGCCCAATCTGAAAGCCGAGTTCAATAGCGAACCTCACGTACGCGGCACCTGTTCAATGGCACGAAGCCAACAGCCGAACTCAGCCAATAGCCAGTTTTTCATCTGCTTTGGCGACACCAGCTTCCTCGACAATCAGTACACGGTCTGGGGCAAGGTCACTGAAGGTATGGACGTGATCGACCAACTCAAACGCGGGGAACCGGCGCAAGATCCAGACGCGATTATCTCAATCAAGGTTGCGGCGGACAACTAGCGTTCAGAACCGACCAGATAGACTGGAGCAAATGGCAAAGACGGGTGAAATCAGAAATCGTGAACGGGGACGCTTCAGCCTCCTCGGCTCGCGTATTGCCCGCCTGATCTTTGCTTCCAATCTGGCTGGCCTGATCATATTGATCATTGGCGCGATGGTCCTGAACGAGATGCGCGCCAGTTTCGTTGTTTCCAAAAAGCAGGACCTTGTTGGTCAGGCGCAGCTTCTGTCGAATCTGATTTCCGAAGATGCAACCTACGGGTTCCCCGAGCCGGCCATTGACGAAACGCTGGCGCGTGCGGCACTGGCCTCGCTATCGTTACCTGAAACGTTGCGCGGAAAGATTTACGGTGTCGAAGCAGACCTGCTCGGGGACAGTTACTTTCTGTCCGACCGTGTCATCGTCTCGAACCTGCCCCCGTTACGGGAACCGGGGAAAATATCGGTCTGGAGCAAGGGCCTGTCGGAATGGGCGATCGGTGCCCTGAGCGCGGTGACCCCGGCACGCGGCAGTGATGCGGTCCGGACCCAGACATTTGAAGAGGAATTTGCCGAGGCAATCCTCGGCAATGACGCCGCCAGTCAACGCTTCAATGATCGCGGGCAGAGAATTATCTCGGTCTCGGTGCCGATACAGCGTGTGTCAGCTGTGGTCGGTATACTGACCCTTGAATCAAACGATATTGACGCCATCATACGCGCCGAGCGGGCAGCTTTGGTGCCGTTCATCGCGGTGGCTGTACTGGTCGCATTGGTGACCTCAGCGCTGCTCACGATCGGGATTGCCAATCCATTAAAACGCTTGTCGCTGGCGGCGGATGAAGTGCGATCCGGGTCGAGCAGCACACTAAACCTGCCCCGCATAACCAAACGCCATGATGAGATTGGTCGCCTTGCCCAGTCGGTTGAGGCGATGACCGCTGCCTTGTTCGAGCGCATCACCGCAAATGAAAGCTTTGCCGCAGATGTCGCACACGAGTTGAAAAACCCGCTAACCTCTATCCGTTCAGCCGTGGAAACCGCTGAACTGGTTCAGGATGACCCGGTTGCACGCGAGAAGCTTCGTAAAGTCATCGCGCAGGATGTGATGCGCCTGGATCGTCTGATCACAGACATTTCAAATGCCTCAAGACTGGAAGCAGAAATTACCAGAATACCGGCTGAAAGCCTGGATATTGCCCGGTTCGTCCGCGATGTAACAGCAACCTATGAAGGGCTGTCCCATCAACGTGAGGCCGCCATACGGTTCACTGATGCAACCATGAATTCTGGCCTGAAAGTGCAAGGACGTGAAGGCCCGCTTGGCCAGGTTCTACGTAACCTGATCGACAATGCACGGTCATTTTCACCCGAAAAAGACACCGTTACAGTCACAGTGGAACAGGGACGGATCGGACCGCAAACAACCGCGCGTATCCTGATTGAAGACAATGGCCCTGGTATTCCGGATGACAAATTAGAGAAAATATTCGACCGGTTTTATACAGATCGCCCGGAAGGGGCCGCGTTCGGCAATAATTCCGGCCTTGGGCTTTCGATCGTTGCGCAGATCATTGCGACCCACCAAGGCAGTGTCGTTGCGGAGAACAGGCCCGAGGGCGGCGCGCGCTTTATCGTGGAATTACCCGCCACTTGATCATGCTTAACGCATGCATAACCTACTTGACGTTACTCTCTCCTCTGTCAGCATTACGGGTTTGATTGGTGTTGGAAAAGCACATGATAGGCATTGTCGTTGTCAGCCATGGGGAACTTGCGCGCGAACTCGTTCGCGCCGCAGAGCATGTTGTTGGCAAACAGCAAGCTTTTCGATCTATCTCAATCGAAGTTGAAGACGATATTGATGATCGGCGCGACCAGATTCGCGACATCGTAAAGGCCTGCGATACTGGCAAGGGCGTGATCATCCTGACCGACATGTTCGGGGGCACACCCTCCAATCTGGCTCTGTCCAATCTGGCCTCTGGCAAGGTTGACGTGATCGGCGGAGTGAACTTGCCAATGCTGATCCACCTGGTACAAGTTCGCAATGATGTGAAGCTGGAAGACGCGGTTAAGGCAACCTGCGACGCGGGACGGCGCTATATCCGTATCGGGTCTGAAATCATGGCGCGCAAAACGTGAAAACCGTCGACATCCGCCGCCTCGTAATCGTCAATCGTAAGGGCCTGCATGCTCGCGCTTCAGCCAAGCTGGCCAAGTTGGCACTGACCCTGCCGGCCCCTGTCTCCATCGCTTATGATGGCGAGACCGCCGATGCCCGCTCGATTATGGACTTGCTATGCCTAGGGGCTGGAATGGGCGACCAGATTGTTCTGTCTGCAAGCGGACGAGACGCTGATGCCGCGCTGGATGCCATATCCGCCTTGATAAATGACGGTTTTGGTGAGCTTCCTGATGACGGCCCTTGTTCGTAAAGTCAGCAGATCAAGTCACGTCCCCAAAGCCAAGGGCGCGAGCCAGAACCCGATCGCAGTAATTATTGCAATCCCGATCAGATTGATCCGCAATCCGTGCTGCATCATGTCGCCAATCGTCACTTTGTCTGTCGCGTAGATGATGGCATTCGGCGCGGTTGCCACTGGCAGCATGAAGGCGCAGCTCGCGGCCACCGCAGCGGGTGCCAGCAAACTCGCCGGCGCTGCGCCAATGCTCACGGCCAGTACGCCGATGATCGGGGCCATGGTTGTCATGGTTGCAACATTGCTGGTCAATTCCGTCAGAAAGATAACCAGCGCAACCACAATAGCGATAATCACAATTGTCGGGAAGGATTGCAGAATACCCAAATTGTCACCAATCCACTGCGAGAGCCCGGTATCCTTGACCGCATTGCCGAGCGCAATCCCGCCGCCAAACAGCAGCAAGACCCCCCATGGCAGCTTGACCGCCTCTTCCCAGGTTAGCAGCGTGCGCTTGTGGCCACCGCCCGCAGGCACAATGAAGGCGACCACAGCACCGGCTATCGCAATCATCATGTCGACCTGAGCCCCGCTATAGCTGGCTAATGTCGGCCAGCCGAGATCAGCTGCAAGCTGAACCGTCCAGAGTCGAGAGACCCACAGCAAAGCCACGGTCACGAATACAATCGCGATGCGCCGTTCCGGTACTGTCATACGTCCCAAGCTGGTCCTGTCTTCACGAACTTGCGCCAGAACCGCTGCGCCGCCTTGTATTTTGCCGAGCCCACGAGTGACACTCCACCAGGCCGTCGGGACCAGAAGGACAGCCGCTGGGATACCGAAAGCCATCCATTGCGGGAAACTGATACTGGTTCCGGCTTCACGCTGCAGCCAATCCATTGCGATCAGATTGGTTGGCGTACCAATCGGCGTGGCGACCCCGCCAATAGACGCGGCATAACAGACCCCGAGCAACAGGGCGACGACAAACCGTCCACTCGTATCCTTAAGCGCCGCCGCAGCCGATAAGGCAATCGGCACCATCATCAAGGTCGTTGCGGTGTTGGATATCCACATCGACAGGAGCGCCGCCGCCGCCATGAAACCGAAGATCAGTGCTTTCGGTGATGTGCCAACCCTCGACACGATGTTGAGCGCGATACGCTTGTGCAGGCCCCATCGCTCGATACCAATCGCGATGACAAAGCCGCCGAGCAGCAGCAGGACGATATGGTGGGCATAACCAGCCCCAACCACTTTCGGACTGGCGGCGCCTACCAGCGGCAAAACCACCAATGGTAACAGCGATGTTACCGGGATCGGGATCGGCTCTGTCGCCCACCAGATGGCCATCCAGATCATCAAGGCTCCGGTCGCCCAACCGGCAAAGGACAGGCCGTCTGGCGCACCAGAAATCAACATAAGGATCGCCAAAGCAGGCCCTAAAAACAGTCCATTTTTTTTTGCCATATTTACCTGCCCCATGATCCCCGCATGGGACCTTCACGCGGCGCGATGTCAAGACATTGGCCGCAAGACACAGCTGGGATGACACGTTTCTTACAGAAATTTACGGTGACATGGCTGACAGGACCGCTTGATTGCCCCAATGAAAACCAGCAATGTTCTAGTATAATCGGCCCTTGCAAAGCATCTGGCCGAAATGCGCGTGGGTTGAAAAGGAATGGCGAATGAAACTGAGAAACGGTTTGCTCGTCGGGTTGATGACCTTGCTGACGCCGCTCGCGGCCTGTTCAGGCGGCGGTGGTGGCTCCAGTCCGACAACACCTTCTCCTCCACCTCCGCCCCCTCCTCCACCTCCGCCACCACCACCGCCTGGCGGTACGGGGTTTTCGGTTGATGGTCTTGGTCTGCTGGATGGCAACTCATCAAATCGGATAGAACATGCCCGCGGTGTGACTTTTGATACATCAGGCGCAATCTACATTGTCGGAGCCACACCATCTTCCGATTTCCCAACCACGCCGGGCGCATTTGACCGCACATTTGCAACTGGCGGAACAGCCTTCGGCTCACAGGGGCCGCTTGAGGGGTTCGTGACCAAGATCAACGCGCAGGGCCAGATTGTATGGTCGACCTATCTTGGCGGACCAAATTTTGAGCGTATCTATGCTGTAAAGATCGATGCGGCGGGCGATGTTTATGTCGCCGGGCGCGCTGGCCAAGGGTTTCCGACAACACCAGGCGCCTTGCAGGAGACTTTTGGCGGCGATTCAAGCCCGGACTCTGCTTATGGGCCACAAGATGGCTTCGTCACCAAACTGGCGGGCGATGGTGGGTCGCTGATCTGGTCAACTTATTTTGGTGGATCGGGCCATGGCTTCATCCGCGACATTGATATCGATCCACAAGGGCGTGTACATATCGCCGCTGTCGTGGACGGCAACTTGCCACATATTACGGCCAATGCTGATCGCTCCAACCGTCTTGGTGTGAATGATGTTGCCTACGCCGTACTGTCAGCTGATGGCAGATCGGTGATCTATGCCACCTATCTGGGCGGGACCAGCACCGGATCATCGTTTAGCCCGAACCCCGCCGTTCGTGTGACACCCGATGGCGGCGCTTACATTGTTTATATCGACAATGCGACTGACATTCCGGTATCAGCAACGGCATTCCAGTCTTCTCGCGCAGGTAATTTCGACTTACTGGTGTCTCGTATCTCGGCCCAGAGAACAATCACCTGGACCACCTATCTCGGCGGTAGCGGCCGCGAGGACATCGAAACTCACTCACTCGCCGTAGATGCCAATTCGCGACCAATTGTTGTCGGAACGACGTTCTCGAAAAATTTCCCAACGACGGCAAATAGCGTTCAGCCAAGCCCGGCAAGCTCTAACAGTTCAGATCCAGACGCCTTCATTTCAGTCCTGTCCGCGAACGGCGATAGCCTGGTTGCTTCAACATATCTTGGCGGCAGCCAGAACGACGAATTCGAGGGCGTGACAGCCCTCTCAGATGGCTCAATCGTCGCAACTGGCGGAACTCGTTCTTCAAACTTGCCAACCGACGCGCGGTCGTATCAATCCTTCAATGCCGGGAATTTCGATGGCATGTTGATCCGATTTTCAGGCGATCTGAGATCGGTGCTATATGCCAGTTATTTCGGTGGCTCGGCAAATGATGGTCTAACCGATGTCGCCGCCGGGCCCCAAGGCCTAGTGGCTTTTGCCGGATTTACGCGTTCAGCCAATTTCCAACCAGTCAACTCATCCGACATATCGGTGACTGGCGAATATGGTGCAATCTACGGGCAGTTATCGCCTAACTGATCACAACAGCTCAATCAGATAAGGCTTGGTGAGACGTCACAGTCAGCACGCCGCCATCGGGAATTCGTGTCTGCAGAGCACTGCCCTGCAAGACTGTAATCGTTTGGTCCATTACACGCGAACGGCGATCGGTTGCATAAGAAATATGGTACTCGCCGTCAGGTAGGCCCTGTACAATAATCTTGCCAGACCGCGCCGCCTTAATCACCACAGTCGTCGAGCCATCCAGGTTAATGAAAGCCAGCGGGTCCATCCGAGGCTCATCCGACGATTGCGCGCCAATGCGCACGGCGCCAGCCCTGATATCGCGGAAATATTGCAGGTTGAAACGAACCTCGCGTTGCAGATTGACTTCTGGCCTTAGCGAGCGCGGCGCCCGTACCTTGAAATGCCCCTGCAAGACACGGCCCTGCCAGGCGGCGACTTGTCCGACTTTGAGATCCGCATGCAGCACGCGATAATTCCCGTGGCCAAACCACCATTCGAGCATTGATGTCCGGATATTGTGCACCTTGCTGAACTCGACAATGCTCTCCAGATGTTCACGGCTTCGGCCGCGATAGCGATGGTAGGAAAGTTCAACGACATGATCCATTGCGCCTGGAACGGCCGCGATTTGCTGCATATATGGAACGGCATGTCCCATATCTGTGACAGACGGAACGACAAAGGCGGGGGTGAACCCTGCTTCCTCCAAACGTCTGGAGGTCGCGACAATAGCGTGCCCGATATCGGTTCCAGACCACATCCCTCGTTTGAGGTCGGGCTCGAGGATCACTTCCCACGTCTCGGGCACGAACCCGTATTTGTCGTGCAAATGGAGATAGGTCGCCAGAACCAGTTCGGCATATTCTTCGGGATCTTTGTGAATGTACCAACCGTTCCGAAAGGCGACATAGCAGAGATTGATCGACAGGCTCTCAGCGCGCGCCTCAAGCCGCTCTTGAAGCGGTAAGACTGTATTTTCTACATGCCAGTCCAGCTCGGTAAAATCAAAACCGTCCCAATTGATCAGCAAAGGGTCATCATTGTCATTGACCGTCTGATAGCGCTTATTCTTCCACTCCGAAAACTCGGTTTCACCTCTAAAAAAGCGACCAATCACGCCGGAATTATCCTCAGCGCCAGAGCGTATCTCAAGTCGAATGCGATTGATCCCGATCTGATCAACCGAACGATCCAGGATCGTGTCATAATATTTTGCCCATTCAGGCGCATGCGGTGTGTCTGGCAAATCAGCTGTGGCTTCCCAGCCCACGATTGTCTGGTAGCTGGTATCCGGGACTAATGTAATTGTGGTTTGGGCTTGCGCCGTAGAGTTTGCCGTCAGCCAAGCCACAAGGGTGAAGACAGAGACCACCCCTGCTACCATAAAAAGCCCTCGGCGATATCGTGTCGGCATCGTATTCTCTCTTACTACAGCACCAGATCCCAAGCCGGATCATGCCCTGTTTCACGGTAATTACGTACCCAGACAAACATTATCACTACACAGAGCAGCATCGGTAGGCTTTTTGCAGTTGCCGCCAAAACCATCTCAAGCTTGTCATCCAATCCCGTCAGGCGCTGAACGCCCCACCACAGTATCAAATTCTGCATTAATGCGGTTATGATTGCCAAACCTGCCACAGCTTTTGCACGCGCTGGGTAATAGTGTGCGAAGGCGAACACAGACATCAGTGGAATGAACAGTAAAGCGAGATAATGGGCCCAGGCAACCGGCGTCAAAATCAGCGGAAACACCAGCGCAAGTATGATCGCGAAATGCTGTCTGGCGGCTGATCGTAGCCCCGTGCGAAGGTGGCGCATCCAAAGCCAGATCAGGCCGCCTATCGTCACCAGCCGCACACCGCTGGTCAGCAGCTTCAATCCTACAGGCATGGTTGGTGAGGTCGCATAGTCGCCAGGCGACAAGACTAAGGGCTCAATCCAGGCAAACATGTTGCTGTTAAAGTGCGCTGGGTTGAGGATTCGGCTCTCTTCAAGAATTCGTTCAACCAACACAAAATGCAAATCAATCCCGAATATGCTAATCGATAGCGCCGCTAGCGCTGCCGTGATCGCGAACACAGAGAGGCGGAAACGCCCAGTCGACACAATCAACAGAAAAAGCAGACCCGGTGCCAGAACCGGCTTGATGGCGACAGCTAAAACCCAGCAGGCGGCAGGCAATACCGATGCCCCACGGGTCTGATGCACCAAGGCTAAAACGAGGGCAGCGAAGACCAGCGGCGTGACCTGACCGCCGACCACAAAAACAGTCCAAAACGGTTGAAATAACAGGGCACCGCCCCAGAAGATTGTGAAAAACTGATCTCTTGCCGCCTGCCTATCGGCAACAAACCGCCTGAGATATTGGTACAGCATTGCCAAACCAAGACCTATAAACAGCGCACTTTGCAATTTGAACATGATCAGCGCCACAGATGGTGGAAACATCGACATCGGCACGTATAGGAGGCTCGTCAGAGGGGCGCTGGTAAAGCTCATATGACTAAGTGGCGCGGCCTCCTCGATCTGTGCGAACGGATCAAACAGGTCATCAAACTGACCGACACGGGCTTTATGACCGGCATCATAGTAATTGGCAAAATCAAGCTCCATGCCGCGCTCGACAAACAGTCCAGCTAGGCACCCGAGCAAGATTAGTCCAATCGCCGCCCAGCCAACGAAACGCAACCAATTCGAGAGAGATATCACAGTCTGCGAGCTCATTGGTGCGTCTCAACCAGGCGCATAGATCGTGCTTCGGCCCATGGAAAAACGGCCAAGCCAAGCAAGATCGCAAACCACATCGTCGTGGTACGGATCAAAGCAGTTGCCGGAACCGCAATTTCCATTGGCACATCTGCGACCAATAGCAATGCGATCATCGCCGCCTCTGCGCCGCCCAGACCACCGGGCAACCCGGCCAGCGCCCCTGATGTCATTGCAGCAAGAAAGATCGTTACGGCTGTCCACAGGGGAAGCGGTGCGCCGAGCCAGTTAAGCAGTAAACCGAAGGCCAGTCCCTCCAGAAACCAACCCAAGCCACCAAGTACGAGTGCCGGAACGCCGGCGCTTGGCCGGGTGAACACACGTAACCCGGAGGCTAGACGTCTCAAACGTACAAACAGGCGCGGCCAACGGCCAACCATGCGCCAAGCCAAGGTCACAAAATAACGTAGCAATGCCGCGTTTGAAGCGAGCCATGCCAGAATCAGTGCGACGATAACAAGTAGCCAGATATAGCGTGTACCAAAAGCCGAAAGCGCCACCGCCAAGGCCAAAAGCAGCGCCACTGCAGCCAGATCCGCGGCACGCTCAGCAACAGCAATTGGGGCCACTCGATCAATCGGTAGCCCCGTTTCTCGCGAAATCCACCGCAAGCGGACAAATTCCCCGACCCGGCCCGGCGTTGCCATCAAAGCCAGGCCACCAAAATAGTGCCGCACATCCTGCAGCCAACCGGTATTCAAACTCATTGCCCGGGTCAGAATACGCCAACGCACCGCACGCAAGCTATAGTTGAACAGCGATAGCGCCAGTAATGCCAGAACGTGCCAGTAACCAACCCTGGCCAGCGCTTTACCGGTTTCCTGCCACCCTGTAGCCGCCGCAGCCAGCGTCAGGCTGGCCACAAACAACAAGAGCAGCAATCCAAGAGTCCAGAAACTCGAACGTTTCTCTGGCGCTGCGGTCATCGCAATCACTCAGCCCCCCTCAGTTTCGGTGCTGCGTCGTCTGACGAGCACACGGATGACCATCAAAATGGCGAAAGCACCGCCATAGATGTAAATCGTGTCGCGCTTGAAACCTTCTGCGGCAAACCAGTGTAACAGGGCCAACGGCATAGCCAGATAGATCCAGCTCTGCAACGTCTTCCAGGTCCGGCCAAGCCTGCGCACCGAATAATCATTCGAGGTCATCGCCATAGCCGTAAACACGGCAAATCCGAGCCAGCCCAGCACCAAGGTGAGATCAACAAAACTGTGCAGGATTTTTTCCATCCCGGCTTGCTGCAACCAGTATAACGTATGAGCTGCTGCATAGGCAAAGCCAGCCACTCCGAAATATCGTCGGCGCTTGGTCAACCAAAGCGACCATGCACCGGTTCGAAAAATGCGAGTCAAAGGCGTCACGGACAAGGTGATCAGAACGAAGATAACACTCAGCGCACCGGTCCAGTAAAAGAAGCGCCCGCCCGGCGCACCATTGACAAATTTGTCAGCGATAAGCACGCCAAGCGGGATGCAAAGTGCTCCCCAAAATAGCCACACGCTGTTTAACAGCCATCCCAGTAAACGCATTTTCTACTCCATTCGACCTGATTTAAGAATCGAGCTTATGCCACCGAACATGTCTTTTAAAGAATGGCGCCATTTCAGGTCTCCTTGCCTATGCAATTATCCCGCCAGCTCAATTATTTTGATCTTGCCATTTCCGCCATACCAGCAGGTAAATCAAACTGGGCAATATAGCCTAATCTCTCCTGCGCCCGCTTGGTTGAGACAGCTGGCTCGGCGGCATACAAAGCCAACCTGCCCCGATCAGGCAAGGTCTGGCCTTGAGACGGCAGTCTTGCGCGGAAGCTGAGCGCGACACGATCAAACCGCTGACTCCCGACCGTCCGCCTCAACAATGCGCTGACACGTGCCGCTACAGATGGGCTTCTGCCGGTTTGAGGCCCAGTTGGCGCAGGCAATTTGGCCTGCAACTGTGCCAAAGGAACATATTCAATTGCTCCCGTCCCGATCAGCCGAGCATGAGCCTCGAAGAACGCCCCCCAGGACGGCGTATCTGGCCCATTGATGATAAACCGCTCCTGCGCCAGGTCGGCGACACGCGCTGCCAGCAGAGCGGCGCTGACGACATCATCGACATATACAGCCGCGCACCTGCCGACAGGCTCAGGTAGCACAATCGGGCCTTTGCGCAGGGCGGCCTGCGGGGCAAGGGTCCACAATGCACTGCCTGGGCCGTAAACAATCGTCGGCTGCAGGATGGCCGCTGGCATATCGCCCTGCAGCAGCGCTCGCTCCATTGCGATCTTGGCCTGTCGGTATCCGCCGCCATCCGGCGTACTGATCGGCGAAGCCTCTGTGAGCTTGCCATTTGGCCAGTCGTCATAAACCACGATCGAGCTGGCATGGATGATCCGGTCCACACCGGCCTGCTGCGCGGCCGCATAGAGCGCACTGAAGGCTGCGAGATTATTATCGCCGCTGGCGCGCACATCATAGGCAAAATGAAACAGGACGGACTGATCTGTTAGGGCCTGTTCAAGTTTGCGTCCGGGCACAAGTTGGCAGACAACCACCTCGGCACCACGCGCCTCCAACTCGGATTTCCCATGCCGAGAGCGCAGCAGAACTGTCACAATCGCACCTATATCCAACAGCGCCGCAACCAGGCACTGGCCGATAAAGCCATTTGCGCCGGTGATCACCACTTTAACACCGTTGAGTGCCATTTTCTCTGCCAAGCCCCTAATCTTAATCTTCCTGCTGATCTCAGTCATGATGTTTGGTACGGTAATTGCTAAGACTTTTGCTATGGAATGTTGAACAAACCATGAGCCCTGGTCGGCATTTGCTGATTAACCTGCCTATGCTAATTTGGGTCTTGTTCAGATGAATATGTGTGAGGGAACATGCACGTCTTAATTACTGGTGGCGCCGGCTTTATCGGATCACACTTGGCCGAGCGTCTGATCGCGGATGGCCATCGTGTGACCGCGCTGGATGACCTGTCGACGGGCAGCCGCGACAATCTGGATGCGATCATCGATCATGACCAATTCAAACTGGTTGAAGGCTCGGTTCTCGACCGTGACCTGGTGCAGCAACTGGTTGGTGAATGCGATACAGTTTTCCACCTGGCTGCAGCGGTTGGCGTGAAGCTGATCATGGATGAGCCAAGCAAATCGATCCTGACCAATGTGACCGGCACCGAGAATGTGCTGACAGCGGCGATTATTGGCAAGACGCCGACCTATATCGCCTCAACCTCGGAAGTTTACGGCAAGGCCTCGAAATTCCCATTCTGCGAAGATGATGATCTGACGATCGGATCAACCAAGAATTTGCGCTGGTCCTATGCCTGCGCCAAAACGCTGGATGAGTTCCTGTCGCTGGCCTATGCGCGCGAAGTTGATTTGCCGGTGGTTGTCCTGCGTTTCTTCAACACAACCGGCCCGCGCCAAACCGGACGCTATGGCATGGTCCTGCCAAACTTCGTGCAAAATGCGCTGGCGGGCAAACCCCTGTTCGTCCACGGCACGGGCGAGCAATCGCGGTGCTTTGGGCATGTGTTTGACGTGGTTGAAGCCTTGATGCGGTTGCTCAAAACACCCGCCGCACGCGGTGAAGTTTACAATATCGGCACCGATCAGGAGGTCTCGATTATGGCGTTGGCGCAAAAGGTCGTTGCTGCAACCGGGTCAAATTCAGAGATCAAGCTTGTCCCCTATAGCAGCGTCTATCCCGAAGGGTTCGAGGACATGCAGCGCCGCCTGCCAAGCGTGGACAAGCTTCAGGCGGCCATCGATTTTCGACCAATGCGAACGCTGGATGAGATCATTGCCGACATTATCGCGGAAAAACGCGCGCTGATGGCGCTTGCAGCAGGGCGCTAGACCATGACCCCGCTGGCTCGCCTCGAAAAGCTGACCCGTGATGTCGCAACCTTCATTCTGCCAGATGGTTTGCGCAAATGGGTGCGCAAGCAACAACGCCGACACAAACTGCAATCAACCCCTGTCGGATCAGTTGATTTTGGCGGCTTACGGCGACTTTCGCCGATCAGCGCAGTGTTCGGCCAAGACCGTGATCTGGTCTCAATTGAGCGGTTTTATATCGAGGAATTTCTCGAACAGCATTGCGGCGACATTAAAGGGCGCTGCCTGGAAATGGGCGATCCGGCTTATATGACCAAGTTTGGCGGCGCATCAGTCAGTCAAGCCGATGTGCTGAATTATGTCGAGGGCAACCCGCAAGCAACAATTGTCGCCGACCTGACCGATGCGCCGCAGATCCCCGATAACAGCTTTGACTGCATCATCATCACCCAGACCTTGCAGATGATATTCGAAGTCGATCAGGCCATTGCGACGCTTTTTCGTATCCTCAAACCCGGCGGGGTTGTCTTGTGCACCTCGCATGGCATGACCCGCGTTGCCCGGCGCGAAGGCGTCGATGATTGGGGCGAGTATTGGCATTTCACCACGCAATCGAAACGCCGTCTGTTTCACGCCGCGTTCCCGAAAGATCAGGTTGAGGTCTCGACCGTCGGCAATGTCTTTACCTGTATCTGCAACCTGCACGGATTGGCCGCCAGCGAGGTCGACAAGACTGAACTTGCCACCCATGATCCCAATTATGAAATGCTGGTTTTCGTGCGCGCGCAAAAGCCGCTTGCTTGATGGTAGACCCGCTTACACGCCGCGAATATTATGGCCTGAGCGCGATCATGCTGCTCGCACTGGGCCTGCGCATATGGGGCCTGAACGCGCCGCTATGGTATGACGAAATCCTGACACTTGAGACGCACATTTCCCTGCCCTGGGATGAGATGATGCAAACCTATTCGATGAACCATCATTATCTGTTCAGCCTGCAAGCCAAGCTGATGACGGTGTTGTTTGGCGAGACCGCCTGGGCGGTGCGTCTGCCGGCTATGCTGTTTGGGCTCGGCTCGATTGCCACGGTCTGCTGGCTGGCGCGTGATCTGGCCGGGCGCAAGGTTGCGCTTGTTACAGCCCTCCTCCTCGCCATCTCGTTTCACCATATCTGGTTTTCGCAGAATGCACGCGGGTATACAGAGCTGGCCTTCTGGAGCAGCCTCGGGATGATTTTCTTCCTGCACGGGCTGCGCGCGCCGTCGCTGAAGATATGGCTCGGCTATGGCTTGTGTCTCGCGCTGGCCGTCGCCACCCACCTGACCGGGGCATTCTTCTTTTTCGCGCAAGGCCTGGTCTGGCTTGTGCTGGCTGTGCGCGCCTTACCGTCGAAAGGCATGAAAAATCCGCTCATAATCCTGCCAGCACTTGGCTATCTGCTCGGCAGCGCATTGGCGCTTGCCTTCTACGCACCGATCCTCGCCAGCGTGTTTGAGGTTGCGGCCAATGTGGCTCAAACCTCCTCAGCTGATGTCATGCAGGAATACCAGAACCCGCTCTGGACGATCATCGAAGCGGTCCGTACCGGCATTGGCGCAATGGGGCCACTGGTCGGCGTGATCGCACTGGGTGTCCTGGCGCTTGTGGGATTGGGTAGCCGGGAATTGTGGGCGTCAGATAAAGGCAAGCTGTTCACGATCACCGTCGGGCTGCATATCGTCCTCACCATGGTGCTCCTGTCAGCGCTTGGCATGCGTATCTGGCCGCGATTCTTCTTTGTGGATATCGGGTTTCTGATGCTGCTGATCGTGCTCGGGGTTCAGGCTTTGACGCAAATGTTTGCCAGCCTCATCAAGCGTGTACCCCGGTCGCCGCTTTTCGCAATATCAGTGCTCGCGATGGTGCTCGTCTCCGGCGCTTTGGCCGCACGCAATTACACAGCGCCCAAGCAGAATTTCGCGGGCGCGTACGGTCTCGTGCAGGCCGAGCGTCAGAATGCAGACCGGGTCTATGCAATTGGCGTCGCTGCTACAGTATTCAATGGTTATTACGATGCCAACTGGACCCCCATAGAGGACAGCTCGCAGTTTGAGACCGCGATAGCACAGCCCGGTCCGGCCTATTTCATTGTCGCCTTTCCAGCGCGATACTTCCGCGTCATCCCGCAAATGGACGACCTGGCAGAGGACGGCTCTTTGCAACTGGTCAAGCGCTTCCCCGGTACGCTGGGCGACGGCGCTGTGCTGGTGTTGAGGCGCGATTGATATGGATATTATCGTCGGTTCAGGGCCTTCAGGGCTCGCAGTGACGACAGCTTTGCTGGCGCGTGGCCGCCGCGTCACGATGCTGGATGGCGGCGAAACGCTGGATGCAGCCACTCTCGCGCGGCAAGAGGCGATGGCCTCTACGCCGCCAAACGCCTGGACAAAGACGCAGATCGACGACTGGCAGGCCCCGCAATTTGCCGCCAAACCGGGACTCTCACGCCGCTATGGATCAGACCATGCGCAATGCCCGCCAGAACGTACACTGCAAGACAGCGCCGACGGGTTCGCTCTGCGCGCCTCCCACGCGGTCGGCGGGCTGTCAAATGTCTGGGGCGCGGCGGTCCTGCCAAGCCGCCAAAGCGATATCAAGGACTGGCCAATCCATATCGATGATCTTGCCCCCCACTACAAATCGGTCGCAGATATAATGCCAATCTCGGGACGCCAAGACCGATTGGAACAGCTTTTCCCCGCCGCTTCAATGACCGGAAAGACCGCTCTGAAACCAGGCCCACAAGGACGTCGATTGCTGGCGAAGCTCGACAGTCTAGGTGAGGCATTGGCGAATGACGGCGTGCATGTTGGCCAAGCCCGCCAAGCGGTTGCAGATGATTGCCAATATTGCGGCATGTGCCTGCATGGCTGCCCGTGGAGCCAGATATTCTCGGCCCGTCACGGCTTGGAAACATTGAGGGCCAACTCAAACTTTACCTATCTGCCCGGCCGTCTGGTCAGGCAGTTTTCAGACACCGGCGACGGCGTTGACCTGTATCTGAAAGACGGCACTTGCCTACAGGGCGAGCGCCTGTTCCTTGGTGCCGGTGTACTCGAAACGGCACGCATCGTCCTGACATCGCAGCCCGCCCCAGACCAGAAGCTGACCCTGCGCGACAGCCAGCATTTCTTCTTGCCGTTTTTGCATAGCTGGAAGGCCGATGGCCGCCCTGAAACCGACCCGCATCACACCCTGACCGAGGCGTTTATCGAGATCGACGACCCGCTTGTGTCGCCCTTCCTTACCCATACGCAAATCTATGGTTGGAACGGGTTCTACGCGCGCGAAATGATCGCCAATTATGGCTCAAAACTGCCCGGTAGTGGGCCTTTGTTTCGCGCGCTTTCGCGCCGCCTGATGGTCGCGCAAACTTTCCTGCACTCTGATCACTCGTCAACAATCAAGCTACAATTGGGCCAAGCCAGCACCAAGCTGTCAGTGACCCATGAAGACAATTCTGAAACCAGCCGGGTTATCGCTGCGGCCAAAGCAAAGCTGGCTAAATCGCTGCGCCGCGCCGGGCTTCATGCCCTGACCTTTGCCACACGGGCAGGCGCGCCCGGCTCAAGCTTTCATAGCGGCGCAACATTGCCAATGTCGGCCGCGCCAACCGGCCTGCAAACCGATACGTCCGGGCGCTTGGCCGGGTCAAGCCGGGTGCACGTGGTGGATGCCTCTGTCCTGCCTTCAATACCCGCCACGACGATCACCTTCACCGTCATGGCCAATGCCCACCGGATTGGTATGCTGGCCTAGGCTCAAGCGCGGGCGTTAGACACACTTTCCCCCGCTCCCGCCCTACTGCTTTGCTTGGCTGCAACTCATAAACCAACTCGTAGGGTGCAATGAGCCTATGCGAATTGCACCAACCCCGCGCCCGGCTGCCGCCTCTCCTTTGCCCCGCGCTAAGACGCTGCGCGTCACGCGGGGCGAAGCAGGTTCCGTATCGGGCTTCGCCCTCACCCACGGGTGTCATGAACCGGGCTCAGGGCTCTGGTTTTATCCCGCGCTAAGCGCCTTGCGGCGCACGCGGGACAGCAGGTTCCGTTCGCTGCGCGAACATGAACCAAGCTCAGGGCTGTTTTTCTCTCCCTCACCCTCCCTTGTCATCCCGGATATTTGCAAACGCAAATTCCGGGATGACAAGACCAGCCACAATCAAGCTGACATCAAAAATACCGAAACCCGGAAGATAACGGGTTTGGAGGCCTAGCCAGACCCGTTTTCGAACGCGCCTGCTTCGAACGCCTTGGCGAGGTTTGCGTCGCCGCGCCGGCGCGCCGCCTTGGCCAGTTCAGCGCCGTAAGCTTGCAATACACGGTCTTCGCGCCAGTATTGCTCAAACCCACGCCGCGCTGATTGACCGTGACGGGTACGCCAGTCAGGATCGATCTGAACCGTCTGCATCGCTTGCCGCAACTCGTTCTCTGTTTCAAACAGGACTCCGCCTTGCGCCTTCTCAATAATTTCTGGAAACGGGCCGAGACGGCGCGCGATCACCGGTGTGCCCAGCCTGAAACTCTCGATCAGGATGATCCCGAACGTTTCATAGCATATAGACGGCACGATCAGGCCAAGTGCACCGCGATAATACGCCGTCAATTCGTCCAGCGGTTTGCGGCCAAGAAACTTGACCCGGTCATTGCTTGCTGCCAGCGCTTTCAGCTCATTGGAATAATCGCCATCCCCCAGGATCAGGAGGTCCGCGTCGGGATATTTGTCAAAGGCCGGGAAGACATCCTGCAGGCCCTTGATCTTCTCAAGCCGCCCAACAAACAGGAAATAAGGCCGTTCGTGCTGCGCCGGCTCGGGCATATCCGCCGGGTCCATATCCGGCAGGAAGTAAGGCAGCACGGTCATTTCCTGACGCAGGCCAAACGTCTCGTGCATGGATTTAGAAAATTCGCTTTTGGCAATCAGCAGGTCGATCTGATCGAGCTTGCGGTCCAACAGCCCGGTATAACGCCAGGCTTGCGGTGGGCGCTTGTAAGACAAGGTGCAACGCAAGCATTGCTGACCGTCGCATAGCTCTTGGTTATAGCGCCACAAGACGTGCATCGGACAGACCAGCCAATGCTCGTGTGCTTCATAGATCTTCAAGCCCTGCCCCAGGTCCAACAGGCCCGGCCCACCGACAAGCGAGGTGTTATTGTGCCAGATAATATCGTAATCACCCTGCTCCAGGATCGCCTTGATCTGGCGGCCATGCACAACCGGGCGACCGATCTGCTGGGTTAGCAGGTTTGATACGGTATTCAGGCGGCTCGACAGACCTATCGTATGGACACCGTCATCGGCCACGCACACGTCTGCCACTTTGCCGCCGCCGGTCACAAACGCGTCGATATCATGCACCACAGTGATCTGGTGGCCACGCGCAGCCAGCGCCTGCGCCATACGCTGCACCCCCACCGCATCGCCGCCAAACGAATAAGGCGGGTAGAAGGTCGTGAACATGATGATGCGTAAGGATTTCATCGGTGAACTCGTATCTGAATTAAGCCATAACGCCGCCACGGGTGACCCTAGCACGCAGCTTGCATAATGATGGAACTGTCAGGCGAACTAAGGCAAGACGGTGAAAATTTATTGAAGACCCGGCTTGTAAGCGTCAGTACACCCCTTCGAATGCGAAGGTCAAAAAGGACAAATCGTTGCGCATCATCCAGTTCTGTACGAATTACTACAAAGGCGGCGGGATCCAGACGCACGCCATCGATCTTGTGAACTGGCTGCGTGCACAAGGCCACGAGGTGGCTTTCGCTGGTGAACCGATCCGCGCGATGATTGATACAGATGCGCCTGATTTTATCCCTTTGCCGATGGCGAAAGTATCGCGCAATGATGGCAATGTGATCTTTCGGACCGCAGCCTTGCTGCACAGCGCCTTCAAGCTGCGCCGCGCCATTTCACGCCATCCGGTTGATCTTATTCACACCCATGAAACCGCGCCTGCCATGGTCGCGCGTCTGGCGGTACTGGGCAAGAATATCCCGGTGGTGATGACTTTTCACGGCTCGGCGCCAGACCGCATTCCCAGTGCCGCACGGATTGGCCGGTATTGCGCTGATCTTGTCGCCTCGCCGAGCCGGATTTCACTCGACGCTCTGATTGCAAATGGCGTGAACTCGGAAAAGACCATGGTGCTTGGTCTTGGTATCAAACCCCTGCCCGAGAGCTCACCAGATGAGATTGCAGCTTTACGCGCAGACTATCTGTCTGATCCAGACGGCGCAATTGTGTTCAGCCCGTCGCGCCTCGCCCCGCAAAAAGGCATCGACATCATGATCGAGGTGGCGCGGCGTGTGACCGCCAAGCATCCAGGAACAATGTTTATTGTCGCTGGTGGTGGCCTGCTAACCGGGCAAGTTGAAGACTGGGCTCGCGCGGCTGGAGTTGGCGACAATATGCGCTTCCTCGGGCCCATCGATACGGTTCCGGCGCATTTGAGAGCGGCTGACATATTTCTCCTGACCTCACGCTGGGAAGCCTTGCCGATTTCGATTGTCGAAGCGTTTCGGGCGGGGCTACCTGTGATCGCAACCGATTGCGGCGGGGTCTCGGAACTGGTCGATGAACAGGTCGGAACCCTTTGCCCGGTTGAAGATGTTGAGGCTTTGACCCAGACGGTGCTGGATTATCTGGAACGCCCTGACCTGCGCGCCAGAAAAGGTGTCGCCGCGCTGGAACGCAGCCGCGATGACCGGTTTGATCCGCAAGCAGTGCACCAGCAGTTTGCACGCGTATATCAGGCGCTCATCACACGCTAATCCAACACATCTGCGTCACCCATTGGCGCGGCAAATGATTGTAGTAATTGTATCCGGTCGCGCATGAAGAGCCTTGTAAATACAGCAAAAATTCCGGCGCCGGTTAAGCTGGCCAATACGACCACAGCCAGATCAGGCAGGGCAGATGTTAGATGACGAACTGCGATCACCCCAACCGCCATCATCAGGGCGCCGATGAAAGGGGCAAGCTGAATCATCAATAATGACCGCACATCCACCGCACCGATCTGCGAAACAATCCGATATCGCACGATCCACAAGGCCAGGAATGACGCAACAAACGCCCAAGACATCGCCCCAACCCCCAGCCCCGCAAGACCCCAGATAAGACCGGCACCAAATGCAACCTCTAACCAGGCGATAACCGCAACCGCCCTGGCACGGCCCGCAGCGAGACAGAATGACTGGTGCACCATTTCAATCGACAAGTAGATCCCAACCACCGCAATGATTGACAGGATCGGCGCTGCACCTAGCCATTGCTCGCCGAACATCAAAGCAAGTACAGGTTGCGACAGCAGAGCTAGGCCTACAAAGGCTGGAAACGCGGCCAGGCCTGAGAGACGTGAAATATCCACGAGCAGATCTGTTGCCTTGTGTCCCTGCCGAGACAGGGCCGCAAAAGCCGGTTGCGACACCATTCTAATCGGCGTCATCACCAGGAAGGAGGCAATCTCGACCAGTCGCCACGCCAACGAGAACAGGCCAAGCGTAACCGGCCCAAGAGTCGCCCCAATAATCACCATTGGAACCTGGATGCGCGCCACCTGCGCTGCACGCAGCCCAAGGACTGTACTGCCAAATCCAAGGATATCTTTGTACTCACGACGCGACCCCGCCAAACCAGGACGCCACGACACGGCCAGCCAGGCCAGAACCGTATTGGTCGAAACCTGAACTAGGCGCTGCGCCACCAGGCTCCAGACGCCATAGCCGTGCAGCGCCATCCAGACCGCCACAACACCGCCCGCCACAACACCACACACGGCGCGAACCGCCAGTGAACGAAATTTCAAACTCCGCCTCAACATGGCCACTGGAACAGCGCCCACCGCGACCAGCAGAACCGTTGCGGACAAGGCTTGCATCAGATCTCGCACCTGCGCTTGACCGTAGAATGTTGCAACCAGACCCGACAGGGCGATCAACCACACAGTAAGCGCCGCGCCCAATCCAAGCAGTGACCAGAAAGCCGCATTGTGATGCCCGGCGCTCGGCTGCTCTGCAGTAATCAGATATTCCGTCAACGACTCGCGAACCAGGAACTCGGCCAGGATGACAATCGCAGCAGCCATAGCCAGAAACCCGAATGCCTCTGCACCAAGCAAGCGCGCGAGCAGGATGAACACCGAAAAATTGAGCGCTTGCTCAATCCAGTTGCCCGCTGCCATCCAGGCGACACTGCTGCCAAATTGCCGCTTTATCGACATCTGCTTTCAGTCTCCTCATACAGCCTGCGCTTTGCCGGGTTGGGTTGGTAAGCTTGGCATGTATCTTGGAGCACGACGTATACTAGAAAGTTGAACACAATCTTCTTTTTCTGCGATTAGGGTGGCTGTACCCTGCTTAGTCAAACGGCCTCAGTAATGAAAGGAGCGGCATATGGCAGAACGACCCGAATTTCTGATCATCGGCGCCGCCCGCTCTGGAACGACAGCTCTGCACGCCTATTTGCGCCAACATCCGCAAATCTTCATGCCAGCGCATAAGGAACCCAACTTCTTTGCTTTTGAAGGACTGGACCTGACATGTGAGGGACCGGGCGCCGACGATATCAACAACTCGATTACACGGTTTTCCGACTATCAGAGGCTATTTGACTCAGCACCCGATACAGCGACATGCGGGGAAGCATCGCCGCTCTATCTCTATTCTGAACGCGCGCCCGCCCAGATCAAGCGGCATGTTCCGAACGCCCGAATGGTGGTCATATTACGCAATCCGGTAGAGCAAGCCTTCTCGCATTTCATGTACGCCACCAAGCAGTGCATTGAGCCTGAAAGCGACTTTACCACCGCACTTGGGCTGGAAAACAAACGCTTGGCAGACAATTGGCAGCCGCTGTTTGGGTATTCATCTTTCCCCCGCTACGCTGAGCAATTGTCGCGCTATTTTGCAATATTCCCGAAGCAGCAATTCCTCATCCGGACCTATGAGGACTTTCAGGACAAGCCCAACGAAGTCCTCAAAGACATCTTCGGTTTTATCGGTGTTGATGTTGGTTTCAAGCCAGATATGTCGCAAAAGCTCAACGCAGGCGGTGTGCCCAAGAACCAAGCGTTGCAGAATTTCCTGATGAAGTCCAACCCGATTACGCGCGCAATCGGACTGGTTGTGCCGCCTGCCACGCGCCTGCGTATCCGTGACCGGCTCGCAAAACTCAACCTTGACCGCGCTGAGGCGATGCCAGACGCGGCGCGCACGATCCTGCATCAACGCCTCGACGATGAAATCATCCGTCTTGAGCACCTCATCGCGCGCGACCTCAGCGCTTGGCGGCAATAAGGTGGCCTGGTGCACAGACAAAAAGTGTTGGCCATAGAGGGGGTTTCTCTGGCAAGCTTCTTGCGTGGGCATGGGGCAAATAGGACGCGCGATACTGGGACAGATTGATGATTGATGACATGGTAAGCACGAACGCTAAGCAAGACACAGCCGACCTGCCAGAGCAAGGCATGGCTTTACTGGCGCGGCTGAAATCAAAAACAGCGAAAGTCGCAGTGATTGGATTGGGCTATGTCGGGTTACCCTTGGCGGTCACGGCTGCGACACGCGCAAACCCGGTGATTGGCTTTGACATTGACGCTGAAAAACTGACGCAGCTCGAAGCTGGTACGAGTTATATCGAAGCTGTTTCACAAGATGCCTTGCAAAAAGTTGCCGGAGAGGCCTTCACTTGGACGTCAGATTTCTCAATGCTTCGATCCTGCGATGTCATCGTCATCTGCGTCCCGACCCCGCTCTCAGCGCACCGTGAGCCGGATCTATCTTATGTTGAAAAGACCGCAGCCGAAATTGCCCGGTACATGAGCGAAGAAACGCTCGTGGTTCTGGAATCGACGACATTTCCCGGCACCGCTGATGATGTACTGGTGCCGATCCTCGAACAAAGCGGTCTAAAAGCTGGCGAGGATTTTTTCATAGCCTCTTCACCTGAGCGCGAAGATCCCGGCAACGCCTCCTACCGGACAGCAACAATTCCAAAGATTGTCGGCGCTGACGGCAAGATGGCCCGTCTTCTGGCCGTACAATTCTATAGCGGTGTTGTCGACAAGGTCGTGCCCGTATCCTCCACCCGCACAGCCGAAGCGGTCAAGATTACCGAGAATATTTTTCGTGCCGTCAACATCGCCCTCGTGAACGAGCTGAAGGTGATCTATGATGCAATGGACATCGATATCTGGGAAGTTATTGACGGTGCAGCAACCAAACCGTTCGGCTTTATGCCGTTCTATCCTGGTCCTGGCTTGGGCGGGCATTGTATCCCGATTGATCCGTTCTATTTGACCTGGAAAGCCCGCGAGCATGAGCTGGCCACGCGGTTCATCGAGCTGGCCGGGGAAGTTAATGCCTCAATGCCAACCTATGTTGTCGGGCGACTGCGCGACGTTATCGATCAGACCCATGGCCGTGGCCTGCGCGGCGCGCGTATCCTGATTGTCGGCATTGCCTACAAGAAGAATGTCACTGACATGCGCGAGAGCCCGTCAATGCGGATCATGGATGTCCTGCGCGCCCAGAACGCCAATGTGGACTACCTCGATCCACTCGTTCCAACGGTGCCAAAAATGCGGGATTATCCACAATTTGAGGGAAAAACCTCAGTTGCAGCAAGCGACGTGGCTGGGGCGAACTATGATGCGATCGTGGTCGCAACCGATCATGATGATGTCGATTACGCCGCGCTCGCAGATCTCGGTGTTCCGATCATCGATACGCGTAACGTGTTCGCCCGGCGAAACCTGCCAATGGACAATATCACCAAGGCTTGAAGCCATGTCCGCCTTACCGGACCATTTTCCCGATCCGGCGAAGGGCTTGGCGCGCCAACAGATAAGGCCCGCCTTTGCCCTGCAGGAAGTCATTCCAGACACTCGGCTTCTGGTAGTAGCACATTTCCAATCGCGGTAGATCAAGCAGGTTTGACGTTGTGTATGCGCGCCCAAACCCCACCCCGACAGAGAGTTCGAAATGCCTGGCGATCATCTTGAGCACAGCTGCATTTGACGCGCCATAAGGCGGGGCAAAATGCTGTACCGAACGGGCGAGCTTGTCCTCCAGATCAGCTTTCGATCCGGCAATTTCATCAAGCAATTCAGGCGCGAACAGCTCGGTCAAGTTAACGTGTGTACGGCTGTGCGGGGCAATATCTACCAGGGTTTTATCAAGATCCTGCAAAGTCTGCCAAGACATCACGGCGCGCTGTGGTCCCGATATGCCGTACCAATCCTCAACCCCGCCAACGCGCCCGGTTGGGACAAACATCGTACTGGGAAAGCCACACGCTTCGAGGACTGAATGGGCATTGTCGGCAAAATCAGTGAACCCATCATCGAAGGTTATTGCCAATGATTTTTCCGGTAAATCAATCTCGCCAGCATGCCATTTACGCACATCGTTGAGCGAGACGACGGTCCAGTCATGCGTCTTGATCGCCGCCATTTGGGCCACAAAAATGTCCGGCGCGGTGTAGGTCGGCCCGTCGCCTTCCGAGATCGAGTGATACATCAGGATCGGGATACGAGCGGCGCGATCAGACATGTTTAATCCTCGACGACGTGAGTCTCGAACTCTTCACGTAGCTCTGCCCAATGAGCCCGATCAAAGACCCCGTCCTCTGACAAACAGCTGACGGCACCATAGGCCATGGCGAGGGCGTGATGGGTGTTATCATGCGCAAACAGACCTTGGCGACCGAAGGTTAGCACGTTTTCCAGGCCCTCAACCCATTTGTCCATAATCTCAAAATTACCAGCATAATCGCGGTCATAGACCGGATAGGCAAAAGGTAGACGGCGCGTGTGAGTACTAAGCGTCTTGGCCGTCAGGTCGAGACCAGCCGCTTTGATCCAGTCCCGCATTTTCTCGCCAAGGTCGTCATCTGACAGACCCCAATGCTCATCACCGGAATCGGCAGGCAGCTCAGCGCAGAGAACAGTCTTTCCAGACGGCTCACGAGCGGTTGAATAATTTTTGGGCTCCGACATACGCGACATCGGGATTGAACTTTCAGGAAAATAGTGCGCGTCATATTCCGAAAATTGATCGGTATCCAGCACCAGATAGACCAAGATCATACCGCGATACTTGATTGCTTTCGCTGCGTTTTGAACCTCAGCGGGCGCTTTGTCGCCAGCCGCTCGGATCAAGGTGGTGATCGGTAAGGTCGACCAGATCAGATCCGGCGAGCTGGTGCTCAACCCTTCAGATGTACGCACCGTGATCGATTTGACGCGGTTGCCGTCCAGTTCAATCTGCTCAACCCGGTTGTTGAGCTGAATATCTGCGCCCGCTTTGCCTGCCGCATCGCCAAGGGCTTCACAGATCTGACCAAAGCCGCCGCGAGGGTAGTAGAACTTACCGGTTGTTGGCGATTTCAGGCCCGGCAATTGGCCGAAAATCTTCTTCATCAGCTTTGGTAGCGAGCTTCCCGAAACCCGGCGATATGCCAATGTTGTCGACAAATCCTTTGGCTCGCGGCCCCATAGTTTGCGCACATAGGGAAAATAGAAACTCTCGCACATGGTTCGTCCAAGCCCGCCAAGCAGCACTGTTTCGAAAGTTGGATCATCGGTGGGCTTGGCCCGCAGCTTGGCTGTCGCGGCATCAAAGAATAGCGCTCCTGCGAACGGGATCGGCAGGCGGGTTGCAAGATCGACCGGTTTGAGCGGAAAATGGATCCACGACTTTTTCAACCTGATACGGCCATGACGTGGGCGCAGCAGCAGATCATCGCCAAGCAAGCCCTGAATATCCTGCATAATAGCCGGATCGGTCACCGGGTGCAGGCGGTGACTGCCATAATCAACCCGAATGCCTTCAATATCGAAGCTTGCAGCATTGCCGCCGAGCAAGCCGGCACCTTCGTGAAGCGTGACCTCAAAATTTGCCTCAGTGCGCAGCTTCCATGCCGCCCCTAGCCCAGCCGGGCCGCCGCCTAGAACCGCGAAGGTTGGTTTGGTTTCAGCGCTGACCTCAAGGGTCGTTTCAGGGTTTGATATCTTATCGGGCATCTGATCCAGCATGGTCATTTCCCAAGCTCTCTGTTTGACGTGGGCGCGACAGGAACTGCACACACAGTCCGATCAAGCCGGTTGAAATTAGAATTGTCTGCCAGATGAAACCAACCGCAACGACGATCGGCGAGGGCGATCCAAACGCAGCGAAAACCGCTGCCAGACTGGCCTCACGAACGCCAAGCCCGCCAATCGAAATTGGCAGGGTTGCAATCAGTTTCGCCAAAGGCCAGGCAAACAACCACATTGCGATACTGGTCGGGCCTTGCATACTCCACGCCAGAACGACATTGAGGCCGACAAAACTGACCTGAATGGCGAAAGACAGCACCGCGCAAACCAACATCCGGGTGCGATGAACGGCAATATAATTCACCAAATCAAGCAAAAGCTGGCGCCCCTTGCCGATATCGTCGCCGCCCAGCCGGGTGATCGCCCAACGCGAAAAAGCGGGCACCAGAGCATAGGCAACTGCCCCCAGCGCCACAAAACCAATCGCCAGCCCCTGTAACCATCCGCCAGTTATTCCTGCCGTACCCAGCAATGTCGCGCCCAGAGCTGCAACCAGAACCAGTACCGCAACATCAATCAGGCGATCAATGATCGAACCGATCACCAGAGCTTGTTTGGAGGTTGAACGGCGCGCCAGAACGCCCGCGCGCGCAACATCACCGCCAGCCACACCGGGTAGCGCCAAATTTGCCGCCAGACCCGCGAAATGTGCCCGTAATACGGTTGTAAAATCTATCCCGCCACCAGCGAGCAGTTTCCACTTGAACGCCGCAAACACATGCCCAAGCAAAAACCCGATCAGAACCAATATCCAAATGACAGGATTGGTCCGCTGAATACCAGTCCAGATATCCTCGATGGGAACAAATCTCAGAACGATAAAAATCAACCCGCCCGTGACGGCTAACTTCAACCAGCCAAGCCACCATTTCGGCGCGGCTTTTTGCTTCGTCTCAGCTGCGGTAGTCATGGCCAACAATCCTGTCGCCGGGTTTCGTCAGATTAGCGAAAATGTAATCGCGAGATCATGTCCGCAATCAGACCGAGTGACCAAACAACCAGCGCGGCAAGCAATGCAAAGATCGCACTTTCCGACAAGTTCCACAGTGTCAGGTCATAAACCACCTTGGCTGCACCCAACACGAACAGAACCGCACCAAGTGGCAAGAACACCCGTAGCGGGTGAAACAAGACGATAATCCGCACCACGAGCAGCATGAACCGGAAGAAGTCAGTCGGACGGATCTTCGAGCTGCCAATACGCTTGCCATAGGTGATCGGCACATAGGTCACTTTCAATTTCGAGCAGATCATACAAAGCGTACTGGTCGTACTGAACGAAAACCCGTCCGGCATCAGGCCAAGGAAGCGCTCAATCGACTCGCGCCTGAAGACCCGCAATCCTGAATTGAGATCAGGGATCCGGCGCTGCGCCAACACGTTTGCCAGCTTGTTGAGCACCCATTTGGCCGGCTTGCGGATCAAGGGAACGCCCTTCATCGCTTCACCGCGATTACCGACGATCATGTCGGCCGTTCGGCACATGTCCAACATTTCGGGAATGCGCTCGGCGGGATAAGTTCCATCCGCGTCAATAATCGCCACAAAATCTGATTTTGACTGGCGGATACCTGTCTTCAAGGAATGGCCGTAGCCGACATTCTCATCAACGCGGATCACTCGGGCGCTGGTCGTTTGCGCTTTTTCATAAGTCCCGTCGGTAGAGCCGTCATCGACAATGACGACCTCCGCATCGAGATCATTTTCGGCGATCATTTTCTGCAAGGCCTCAATCGTTTCAACGATCGCATTGACCTCATTAAAGGCCGGAACCACGATTGACAGGTCAAAAACAGATGGCGCTGCGGCCGCCTTGCGACGCGCGGGCTGTGTGATTGCGGTTGCATCAGTCATATTGTTCGGTCCCCATTATTCTCTTCAAAACGAGCGCGTCGCAATTCGCGTACCAACGCCGCCAAATCTCCCACATGGCCTATATATGGTAAAATTACCCTAATATCTGGACCATCCCAATTCGAGCACGGCGAACTATTTGATCGCGACGAAGCCTTCAAAGCAGATGTGCTTGAAAATTGTCGTGTGGTCGGTGAACCCTGCCCGCTCAAGGAGAGCGACATTACCTTCGGTTGAGAAGGGTTCCAGCACGCCTTTCAGGCTGCGTGTTTTCGATAAAATTTCTTCGGCGCTAAAGCCCTGATCGGTTTTGAAATCATTGTACATGGAGGCAAACATATCCTGGAACCGCGCATCTGGTCCGCGCACTTTTTCGAACATGATAAAGGCACCGCCCCAATTCAGAGACTGATAAATCCGGTCAAACAGGTCCTGACGGAACCGTGGCGGGATAAATTGCATCGTGTAATAGGAGACGAACATATCTGCAGTCTCAAAAGGGAACAGACGGACATCATCCTGAAACAGTTCAAGGTTCTTGATCCCCTTGCAATGGGATTTTGCCTTGGTCACCATTGGTTTTTCAGAGTCGATCCCAATCCACCGAGCTCCTGGCCGGTGGCTATGCCGGGTTGCAAGTTTGCCCAATAACTCGCCTGTCGATACGCCCAATTCGTAAGTCACACTGTCATCATGGATGAAATAGTCGCTTAGTTTGCAGACCAGGTCATGGCCTTCTTCATACATCGGGACTGATTGACGGATATGGTCAACAAACGTGTCGGCGACATCGCCCCCAAACGACCATTTGGCGTTCCCCGCCTCGATATCATGACCCACTTTCATGCCTTACTCTCCTCTTTCGAACCCAACAGCGCAATAATTGTGCCGAACCGCATCTTTGAACTCGACGCCACCTGAATTCGGCGATCTCCATGTAGTCTTCCCGCAAATATAGCCGAGCAGCAAGTTGAGATGGCGTCCTTCGTCTCATCAAGCTCTTTTCGGCCAGGAACCACATATAGTATAAGACCCCTGCGAGCCGTATCATGCGCCATGCTATTTCGCCCTGATGGTGTAAAAGTCTGTACAGGTCCCTTGCCAACCGTACCCTGATCCTGTTGGCATAGGTCTTGCTACCGGGGGGTGTGTCTAATTTTTGGACGTGTATATTTATCTGGGGACAGAACTATGGACGGCAGTACAACAAGTCTTGATATCGTCGATGTCAGCGAAGACAAAGATAGTGACAACAATACAGTTGCAATTATCGGTGGTGGACCTGCAGGCCTGACGGCTGCGTACGAATTGCAAAAGCATAGTTCCAACTTCAAACCAATTGTATTGGAAGCCGATAAGATTGTTGGCGGTATCGCCAGAACCGAGTCCTATAAAGGCTACAGGTTCGATATTGGTGGCCACCGATTCTTCACCAAGGTCTCTGAAGTTGAAGAGATGTGGAAAGAGGTCCTCGGCGATGATTTTATCACGCGCCCTCGCAAGAGCCGGATCTACTACCAGGACAAATATTACGACTACCCTCTGAAGATCACCAATGCGCTAGTCAATATTGGGCCGATCGAAGCGGTTCGCATTGGTCTCAGCTACATCAAGGCGCAATTGTTCCCGTCTCGGGTCGAAGAGAATTTCGAACAATGGGTTTCCAACCGGTTCGGAAAGCGCCTGTTTCAACATTTTTTTGAGACTTACACAGAAAAAGTATGGGGCATTCCGTGCACAGAAATTCGCGCTGACTGGGCCGCCCAGCGGATCAAGAACCTATCTCTCTTTAAAGCCGTATGGAATGCCCTGACCGGGCTGAATGATACCGCTAGCCTTATCGAAGAGTTTGAATATCCCCGCCTCGGCCCCGGCATGATGTGGGAGAAAGCTACCGAGTTGATTGAAGGCAATGGCGGAGAAGTCCGTCTGCAGGAATGGGTCAGCCGGGTTTTCCGTGATGGTGATACTGTCACTGAGATTGAAGTTATCCGCGACGTTAATGGCGTGCGTACGCCCTATCGCTTGGCAGCCGACTATTTCGTCAACACGATGCCCATCCGTGAACTGGTCGAGTGTATGGAACCTGAACCACCGCAATCGGTTATCGATGCTGCGCGCAAGCTCAAGTATCGCGATTTCCTGATCGTCACATTGGTGCTCGATCATGCCGATCCGTTTGATGATAACTGGATTTACATTCACAGCCCGGAAGTCCAAGTCGGGCGTATCCAGAACTTCCGTGCATGGTCTGACGAAATGCTGCCGGAACCAGACAAAGCCAGTATCGGCATGGAATTCTTCTGCCATGAAGGTGACGGTTTATGGGAAAAGAGCGACGAAGATCTGATCAAGCAAGCTGCACAAGAACTAGAACATTTGGGTCTCGCCACTGCTGCGAGTGCAATTGACGGCACTGTCATTCGCCAAAAGAAAGCCTATCCGGTCTACGATGGTGAGTACAAAGACGCCTTGGATGAAATTCAGAAATGGGTTCTTTCCCTGACGAATTTTCAGACCGTTGGCCGCAATGGCATGCACCGCTACAACAATCAGGACCACTCGATGTTGACCGCGATGTTGGCCTCTAGAAATATCATGGGTGAAGATCATGACGTATGGAACGTCAATGTTGAACGCTCATACCATGAAGAGTTTACCGTTGAGGAAAAATCCAAAGCGCTTGCGACAGTGTCAGCATAAAGGAATTTCTTCAATTTTTTTGAGCATGTGCTCTTGGCTAGAAGCCTGCGATCTGCAACATTGCACGTACGCAATGAACTTCGGCGCCAAGGCGTACCCGTCCCGGTAGGGACAGTAGAAGCTAAGTTGTATCACCCAGAATGGGTGGTGGGGAGAGTAGAGTGACGAACCAGGAAGCTGCGCTGAAAATCAGTGTCGTGATGCCAGCATATTGCGCGGCGCACTATCTCGTGAAATCTCTACCCCCGCTTATCGCTCTGCGTGATCAAGGCCTGATCGAAGACGTGATTGTTGTCGATGACGCCTCTCCCGATGACAGCACAGTCAAGACTGCACGCGATTTCGGTGCGACAGTGATCAAGGCTGACAGCAATGGTGGCCCGGGCGCTGCACGTAATCTAGCCGCACAGACAGCCTCAAGCGATTTGCTTTGGTTTGTTGATGCAGATGTCGTGGTTCACCCTGAATCGGTTCACTGTATTGCAGGCGCATTCGAAGACAAGCAGGTGCACGCCCTATTTGGATGCTATGATGACAATCCGCCTGCCCGTGGGTTTGCCTCGCAGTATAAGAACCTGATGCACCGCTATTACCATGCACGGGCTGAACGGCTGGCATCCACTTTCTGGTCCGGATGCGGTGTAGTTCGGCGCGAGAAATTCCTTGGTTTGGGTGGATTTGATACCAAACAATTCCAAAAGCCTTCGGTTGAAGACATCGAACTTGGCTATCGCATACGCAGCGCTGGCGGCTTGATTGTTCTCGACCGCAACTTCCTGTGCACTCACTTAAAAGCATGGTCTCTAAAAGAAGTGGTGATGACCGATGTCTTGAAGCGTGCCGCGCCTTGGTCAAAACTCCTGGCGACGCGCCCGAAAATGGATAAGGATCTCAACATCTCAAATGAGGAACGGTTTCGCGCTGGCCTCGCCGGATTATGGGCGCTTTCAATCATGGTGCTGTGCACAGGCTTGTTCTGGGCAGTCACGCCTTTCATTACAGCTTTTCTCACCCTGGCAATTATGGCCAGTAGCCTGGAATTATTCAGCTATTTCGTGCGTCGGCGCGGTATATTATTTGGATTCACAGCGATCGCTTTCCACCAAATCTACTACATTTACAGCACGATTACGTTTTGTTTTGTGACGCTCCAGCACAAATTTATGCCTCAACAATCCATCAACGCTTAATCCAATTGTAACGGCGCCCGCCCACCGAACAAGTATGGCGTCACCCGATGACCATCCGAGCATTTAATCGTTCGGTTTGCCTGATCAAGCTGCACCAGCGTTAGACGATCTAAGCGCCGTTCGAGACCTTCAATGCTAAACCATGTCGCATCTGTACCCGCCAATGATCCTTGATATGGTAGCTGCCGCTCAAGTCCCGCTTCTTCGAATCGACCCTTGACCAGCCAAATAGTAGCTGCATCCTCAAGCACGGTGTCTAACCCACTCAGACAATCAAGGTCAGAGACGATCACCCACGCGGTATCGTTCAATCCATATTTGTGGCGATAGAATAAATAGCCCGGCATGGACCATTCAGACACAACCACGAGGTCATCTTGGCCAACCTTCTGCGCCAGCGTTTCCAACTCACTGTGCAACGACTTGTCACTGTTCCAGGGCGTGAATGTGTTCTCATACCGAAACCAGCCAAACGACCCAATGCTGACCAGCAAACACAGCCCCAGCACAATTGGCAGGATCAGGCGTGGGGCTTGGCGATATACAACCTCAATCGCATAGGCCGAAAGCAGGATAATTATCGGAACGAAATGTAGTACCAAACGCGGCATGATCGGATAGATTTTGGCAGCCGACAAGATGAATGAGACAACAATCGGAGCGATAACAATCGCAAACGTCCACGCATTCTTGCGCATCAGCGCGACACTTCCGAAGACCGCCAGGGCAATAAAAACATAAGCTGACTCGACCCCAAACAAGGCCCCCATCGTGTCATTGACGAATTGCGGGTACCACACCAAATCACCAAGACTAGTTGGTGGGAATGGCGCGTAGAGGCGATTGAAATAATGCCCCATACCGCCCTCACTTAATCCTCCCAGCTCGACCTGCTGCTGGTAGATCGAGAGCGCCAGAAAGAGGTAGATGATTGCGGAAAGTACCGCGCCTGCTACGAGAAGACCGGCGATGCGATACTTCCGCTCCATGACGTTTTTCAGGATTAGAACACCGCCAATTCCTCCCACCACGGCCGGCGCAGCAAATGAATAGGCACCGCCGAAAACAAACACCAGGATCAACACACCCAAAGCCATGGTAGGGACTTGCCCATCACGCTGTATTCTCAATGCGATCGACGCAGTAATAGCCCAGAGCAACAGATCAAATGCATACGGCTTTAGCTCTGCTGAGAAATAGACCAGCATATACGAAATCGAAAAGGCGAAGACCGCCACAAAGGCCACAGGCGGCGAAAATTCCGCGCGAGCAATCCGGTAGAAGATGAGCAAAGAGCCCAAACCTGCAAGCAGCGCCGGGAAACGCGCACCATACTCATAATTATTGAAGAGGCTGGCAAATCCATCGACCATGAGCAGCCAGCCTGCAGGGGCGACTTGTTTGAAATCCAATGGTGTCAGCAACTGAGCCCCATCACGAACCTCGAGATTGATCGCCACCATCACCTCATCTAGCCACAACATCCGGCCAAATCCGAAATGCACCAGTCGCAGCAAGCACCCCATGAGCAAAGCCGCGAAAATAGCGTGCTCCCAGGTTAACCGAGCTGTCGACCGAGCCCAGATATCGCGCCAGACCTTAAAGCTGAAAAACTGAGGCATCGCTTGCTCCGCTTGCACATATCCAATCCGTGTTTGATCACATCAGGCTTAAAAACAAGTCAAAACGCGTCTTGAGAGCTTTATGCGCACAAAAATGACGCGTCTGCGCATTTGCCGTGATCGGCGTGCATGCTAAAGCCCGCGCAGATAGATTACTCAGACACCGTTTCAGGAGCCTCGCATGGCCGATCACCGTACCGAATCTGACACTATGGGCCCGGTTGAGGTTCCTACTGACAAATACTGGGGTGCGCAGGCACAGCGCAGTCTCGGCAATTTCAAGATTGGCTGGGAGAAACAGCCGCAACCCATCGTTCGCGCCCTCGGGGTGGTTAAACGCGCCAGCGCCGAAACCAATATGGCGCTCGGCAAGCTCGACGAAAAACTCGGCGCGGCCATCATAACCGCCGCCAATGAAGTCATCGAAGGCAAGCTGAACGATCATTTTCCGCTCGTGGTTTGGCAAACCGGGTCGGGGACGCAGTCGAACATGAACGCCAATGAAGTGATCTCGAACCGCGCCATCGAAATCCTTGGCGGCGAAATGGGTAGCAAGACGCCCGTGCACCCAAATGACCACGTCAATATGAGCCAAAGCTCGAACGACACATTCCCAACCGCCATGCACATTGCCTGCGCCGAAGAGGTCACGCACCGCCTGCTACCAGCGCTACAAAAACTGCACAACGCCTTGAATGACAAGGCGGAAGGCTGGAAACAGATCATCAAGATCGGCCGCACCCATACCCAAGACGCAACCCCGGTGACGCTCGGCCAGGAATTTTCCGGCTATGCCAAACAGGTCGAAATGGGCATCAAGCGGATCGAGAGCGCCCTGCCCGCCTTGCTTGAATTGGCGCAAGGCGGCACGGCGGTCGGCACCGGCCTCTCGACCCCGATCGGTTTTACCGAGGGCGTCGCGGCCAAGATCGCGCAGATCACCGGGCTGAATTTCGTCACCGCGCCGAACAAATTTGAAGCCCTCGCTGCGCATGATGCCATGGTGTTTGCCCATGGCGCGATCACCACCGCAGCGATGTCCTGCTTCAAGATTGCCAATGACATCCGTTTCCTCGGCTCTGGCCCACGCTCCGGCCTTGGCGAGTTGGCCTTGCCGGAAAATGAACCGGGCAGCTCGATCATGCCGGGCAAGGTCAACCCGACCCAATGCGAAGCCCTGACGCAAGTGTGCGTGCATATTCATGGCAACAATGCTGCCATCGGGTTTGCTGGCAGCCAAGGCCATTTCGAGCTCAATGTGTTCAACCCGATGATGAGCTATAATTTCCTGCAATCGGTCCGCTTGCTCGCCGATGCAGCGGTCTCGTTTACCGACAATTGTGTGGTCGGCATTGAGCCACGGCTCGACAATATTCAGCGCGGACTGGAAAACTCGCTGATGCTGATCACGCCGCTGAAAGAAAAATACGGCTATGACCGCGCCGCCAAGATTGCCAAAACAGCGCATAAGAACGGAACCACCTTGCGAGAAGAAGCAATCAAGGATGGTATCCCGGCAGAAGACTTTGACGCAATCGTTCGCCCCGAAAACATGATCGGGCCAAAGTAAACCTCCCCTTTCACCCACGCCAAAGCTCCGGGCCGCGTCTCAGCGCCCGGTTCTACATAGCCCTGAATATACAGAGCAAGGTGCGCTCGGTTCCGAGCGCGAACTGACTGCCAGCCTTGTGAGCTGGCGTATAGCACTCATACCCGAGCGCACCTGCAGCGGTATGTTTTTTTGGTCATCCTGCGACGCTCGTGCGCGCCGCAAGTCCGGGCTTAGAAGAATGATCTCGTGGCCATAGCCAACCTGGCGGTTTGCCAACCAGGCCCTCAGGTCACCACCCGACTGGCACCATCAGCATGGGATTTCGGATGCCCCATAAATAGCGCCAGACCGCTGCTCTCCCCTCAAACCCAGCCGATCCGGACGCCCTGTATCGAGGGAAGATGGAGCCAGTATATGCCAGGCCCAGAGAGGGAGGATAAGTTTTTTTCACATCCGGCCCCGTCTCCGCAGACCCCAGCGCAGGCTGGGGTCCATCGCCCGAAGGTGAGATATAGGTAGTGGGTTGTTATAATTATATAATTATTGCCACAAACGCGACCCTTCATCTCGTTTGGCCGCCACCCGCTATGGATACCCGCCTGCGCGGGCATCGGCGGAAACTGGGGGATTGAGGGCTGAGAAATAGGGGTCGGGATGGGGGAGTTCTAAGTGTTGCTAAACTCTGCTACGCTCAACTGATGGAATTTCAGCGAGTTCGCTTGAGCGAGGGTGGCTACCAGCTCAAACCGCTTGTCATGCGCTATGCTTGGCCAATGGAGATCGACCTGATGGCCAAGCTGGCTGGATTGAACCTCGAACACCGTTGGGGCAGCTGGGATCGGTCTGGCTTTTCCGCAAAAAGCGACATGCACGTTTCGGTATATCGCAAGCCAGGCTGACCAGGCACCTGACAGGGCAGACCAACCCGTCTATTTCTATAGCGAATCACTTTCGCAAAAAGGCCCGACCCATGAACACCGCCCCTATCGGCTCGAAAGCCAACCCGTCAGAGTTTGATGTTATGCCGCGCCTGGCTGATGACGAGCCGTATTTCGTCATTCGCGCCAATGACCCTTTGTCGAGCGCTCTGGTTGAATTGCACGCCTATATCGGTGCTGGCCAAGCTGGCGCCGCCCATAACATGCTCGCCGAGATCATGGCGCTGATTTCCGCCAAAGCGCCGCGCCCGGCCTCCAGCCCAAAATATCGGGAGACCTTCGCGATTTCGCTGGCCATGGAGCAATGGCGCAATTCCCACAAGAACTAGGCGCCAATGGCCACGCCGATCAATCTGGGCAAAGTGCGCAAATCTCGCGCTAAAGCGGATAAGCGGCAACGCGCGGCCGAGAACCGGGTGAAATTTGGCCGTACAAAAACCGAGAAAGCCCGTGATGTTCTGAACACATCACGGGCCTCAAAAAGCGTCGATCATGCCAATCTCGAGGATGAATAACGCCGCGATTAAGACGCCGCTTCTTCCACGGGCTCGACTGGCTCTGGGCGAGTCAAATCTTCGATAATCTCAAGCCCGTAACGCTGGTCTGACAATTTGCGCAGGGCCTTGGTGAAGGCTTTAGGCGCGGTTATGCCGTCGTCACTATAGGCCACGGCCAACTGGCTAGACCGGGCATACAGAGACTGCGCGACGGTAAAATCGCTCGAGGCTTCGGCGCACGCCCCCATGTTGTGGATCACCGCCGGGGCCTCGGGATACTGCTCCGACATCTGCGTCCATGTATTACACGCCGCAACCGGGTCTTTGCGGCCTGCTTTGACGGCCAGTTCAAAGCGGGGATCTGCGGCAACAATCGGGTCGAGCGCTTTGGCAATGAATTTCGCTCTCACAGTGGCGTTGCGCGGTGCAATATCAACGCGAATTGGGCGTAAGGTTTCACTCAAGGCCGACCGGATCAGGTCACCGGACGGGCTAGCACCTATCCCAAATAGTCCACGACGACTGCCCCCGTGGTCGTGGCCATAGGCTTCGTCACAATGCTCATAGCTGGCATCACCGCCATACGTGCCGGAAAATATTGTCGTCCCGCTATCGACGTCAATCAGACGCGGATGAACCTGCACTTCAACCCGTTCAGCTACGCACAATTCTTCAACATCCTCGCGGCGCTCACAGTCAAACAAGCCGTCCCATTCAACACATTTGCTGACCGTCTGGTAGTATTCATCAAATGTGTGGCTGGTAATGTCGATCTCGCCGGTATAGGTGCCGGCGCGGGCTTGACCCAGGTTATCATAGCTAAAATCCGCAAGGCTGAACCAAGGCTGGCCGTCAAAGGTCGTATTGGCGAGCATCGCTTCAAACCGGGCCGCATACCAGCCGCCACCGGGGCCACGAAAGCGATCTACTTGCACTGTTCGGGTTGCTGCTGCAGCTGGGTTCGAGGCCATCAAACGGGCCTCATAGTCGATGCCCGGGGTCGCACAGGCGGCAACCGACATCAGCGCGAACAGACTGGCATAAATGGTTTTTTTCACGATTCTCTCCTCCGCCACTGTAGCCAACCTAGTCAAGCGCAGTGAATATGCCCTGAATACAATAGGGCCGTTCAAAGACCAACTTTGACGTCAGGTCAGGGTTGCACATGCCATAACTCAGCCACATAGCAGGCTGCAAAACTGATGGAGCTTCTATGTCCGATACCGCCCCCCTGTTCAAACCGCTGACCATTCGCGGCATGACCATCCCTAACCGCATTGTGATGGCACCAATGACAAGAACCTTCTCACCCGGCGGTGTACCGGGCCAGAATGTTGTTGAGTATTATGAGCGCCGGGCCGAGGCCGATGTCGGTCTGATCGTCACGGAGGGCACGACAGTGGATCGCGGCGGCGCGTCAAATGACCCAAACATTCCCAACTTCCATTCGCCCGAAGCGCTTGGCGGCTGGGACAGAGTGACCAAAGCCGTGCATGGCAAAGGCGGCAAGATCGCGCCGCAGCTGTGGCATGTTGGAATGATGCGCAAGCCTGGCACCGGGCCAGACCCCGACGCGACCTCTGACAGTCCATCCGGCAAGACCCATAAGGGCAAACAGGTTCAACCCGAACCAACTGAGTCCGAGGTGGCCGATATGGTCATGGCCTATGCCAATGGAGCAGGTGACGCGGCCAAGCTCGGCTTTGACGCGATCGAGATCCATGGCGCACATGGCTATCTGATCGACGAGTTTTTCTGGGGCGTGATGAATACGCGTGCCGACAAATATGGCGGCGATCTGGTTGCACGCGCCCAATTTGCGGGTGAGATCATTGCTGAATGCCGCAAGCAGGTTGGCGAGGAGATGCCGATCATCCTGCGTTTCTCGCAGTGGAAACAGCAGGAATATACCGCGCGTCTGGCCCATAACCCGCAAGAGCTGGAAGCCTTCCTGGGCGTGTTTGCTGATGCCGGTGTGGATGTCTTGCACGCCTCACAGCGGCGCTGGTGGGAGCCGGAATTTCCGGAAGTTGACGGCGACAAAGGCCTCAATCTGGCTGGCTGGTGCAAGAAGCTGACTGGCCTGCCATCGATCACGGTGGGCTCGGTCGGTCTGTCTTCTGACTTTGCCGAAGCGTTTCAGGGCAAGGGCTCGAAAACCTCAACCCTCGACGAGGTTATCAACCGCCTCGACAAGGGCGAGTTTGATATGGTCGCCATCGGCCGCGCCCTGTTGCATGACCCGCTCTGGGCCCAAAAGGTCAAACAGGGCCGTTTGGGCGAGCTATCCGATTATGACGCCAAGGCGCTGGCAACACTCTACTAAAGCGTTTCAGATTTTACCGAAAACACATTGATTATTGTCATCCCAGCCTTGAGCCGGGACCCAGCTAATCTAGGTGCCATTTTTTACGCTGGGTCCCGGATCGCCTACGGCGTCCGGGATGACAAGTAGAGTACTAACCTTTCCAGCTCAGGCTGCCTGATACGCGGCCTGTAGCCAGGCTTTGATGACAGTTTGCCATTCATCCAGCGATTTGCCAGTTTTCGCAGGTAGATTATCGATCATCGTTTGAGCCGCTTGTTCAGGTGATACGGCCATGTTCAAACCTCCTTGTTCATTGGGGTAACCATATTGCTAGCAGCTTGCAGTGGCCAGTTCTCGATCTTGCAGATTTTCGGCGTGAGCATGCCCATCATTGGAGCCATCCAGAGCAGCATCCGGCCGCTGAACGCAGGCTTGCCCGTCTCAACCAGAGATTTGAGGTTCTTGATAATGAATGGCCCGCCTTGCGCCATGGACTTCTCGGTCTTGGATCCCACAGGCACATTCTCGGTAATCAGGGAGAACTCAACCCCATCGGGCGTCTCTTTAAGCTCGTAGATTACCGTGCAGGGCGCATCCTCAAGCGTGGTGAATTTCATCGTGTGGGCATAGCGATGCGGCGGCGAAAAATCGAGCACTTCACCGACGACGCTGGCGAATTTTCGATTTGGCGTAATCATCCGCATGGCGGCGCCGGTTTTCAAGCCGTTTTCGGTGTCACAAACGCCGCCAAAAAAGAACGGCAGAACTTCGTCTGTCTTGACCAGCGTGTCCCAGACCGTCTCAATCGGGGCCTTGATCAGCGTCTTGTAGATCGCACGGTTTGGTGCAGGTTTCTCGTCACTCATTGATCTGGTCTTTCCTCTTAGCTGCGCCTTCAGCAGCATATTTGATATTGGCAATCCGCTCGGCAAAGGGCGCATCAATGGCGTTGATCCAGCGATCACGGACCAATTGGATCGGCACGGTATTGATATAGAGACAACGTTTGCGGCCTTGTTTCTCACTGACGATCAGTCCGGCACGGTCCAGCACGCTCAGATGGTTCATGATTGCAATCCGGCTGACATCGAAGGCCTGCGCCAGTTCGCCGACACCCTGGCCCGGCCTGGCCTTGAGCAGGTCAAGGATTTGCCGCCTTATGGCGTGCGCAAGCGCGTGGAAAATATCGTCCATGTCATCATTAGTCATATTGTAATTACTATATTACCTTTTGATTGAGTCAAGCGCTGTTTTCTAACCCATCTGAAACGTCTTGAAAAAAAATGACGCATGTGTCACTTTTAAAATTGGAGACACACATGACTGCAATCATCAAAACCATTTTTAATTATGGCGCGCTGATCTTCGCATTCGGCTTTCTCGCGCCGCTATTTGCGCAGCTGATCTCGCAGGTCGGATGGACCCCGCCCTTTGGCTTGTCGCCGATCTTGGCGGGACTGATTGTTGCGGGGGCATACGGATTGATGGCTCAACTCCGAGGGCGCTGGATATGAGTGAAACCTCTGAAAACGCAGGCCTGTCCGACACCGAACTGATGCGGGTGGAGCGCGAGATTGCGCGCCGCCATATCGGCAAGTTCCCATACCTTGCTGTGATCTGGGCCTTCACCAATCTGACGATCTGGCTAGCGCTTTGGCCGCTGGTCATGACGGGTACGATCCCGCTTTGGCTTGGGTTTTTGATCGCGACAGCGAACTTGATGCTGTCATACCTGCCATCACATGAGGCCCAACATGACATTATTGCCCGCCCCGGTGACAGATTGCGCTGGTTGAATGAGATGGTCGGGCATATGTCGATCATCCCGCTGGTCTTGCCTTACCGCGTCGCCCGCTACACCCATTTGGAGCATCACAAACACACCAATGACCCCGCCCTCGACCCTGATTATTCGGTCACTGCGCCGGGGCCGTGGTCAGCCATTTGGGGCAGTCTGAAAAACCGGCAGCCGGGATCAAAAGGCGGTACAAATGCGTATGGCGACACGCTTGAGCGGATCGGGCGATCTGATACGATTATCGAAGCTGTCCTGTATGAGCTGGTCTATTACGGCATTCTGTTCGCGCTGGCCTGGACAGGCTTCGCGTTTGAAGCGGCCCTGCTATGGTGGTTGCCGCGCCATATCGCGCTGACTTATATTCAGTATTATCTCAGCTGGGCACCGCATCATCCGGGCACTGAAAAGACCCGCTATCGCAACACAAGAAGCTTCCGCTCGATCTTTGGCAATATCGGTTCAATGGGCATGCAATACCATATCGTCCACCACCTGCACCCGCGCATTCCGCTTTACCGAACACCGCGTGCTTATTGGGAGATGAAAGATGTTCTGGCCGCTAAAGGCGCGCAGATCGACGAGCTTTAGACCTACCACTCGCCGATATTTTCCATACTCGCCCACGGCTCATGCACAGGCAACGGGTCACCCTTTTGCAACAGCTCAACCGAGATACCAGCCGGTGAACGCACGAACGCCATACGACCATCGCGCGGCGGGCGACTAAGCGTAACGCCAAGTTTCTGGAACTGTTCACAAGCTGCGTAGATATCGCCGACACGGTATGCGAGATGGCCGAAATTGCGTCCGCCTTCATAATCTTCTGGGTCCCAATTATGGGTCAGCTCAACCATCGGGATATTCAATTGGGTTGGGCGCACGCCCTCAGGAATGCCGCCGCAACGATCAATATCATCCTTTGAAGCGAGAAAAACCAAAGTGAAACGACCCTGCTCGCTGTCAAAACGTGTCACCTCTTGCAGGCCAAGACCCTCAACATAGAATTTCAGCGCGGCGTCGATATCACCAACCCGAACCATCGTGTGCAAAAACTCGACACTCATTTAGCCTTCTCCGTCAGCCGTCTTTCTTCAGATTTCAGCGACGGGCGTTTGCGTGAATAGTGAAAAACCGTAACCCCGGCAAGCAGGCCGACATAGATCGCCATGATCACAATAAACATCACAAAGTCGCCCAGAATACCGGTCATGCGTCGACCCCGGAACGCGATATTGTAATTGTCTTCCGACCAATCGCTGAGGGCCAGGCTCGTTTCGAAAAAGATTGAGACAAGCAATGGCAAGGTCAGCAGCGCAAGCAGCGCAACCCCGCACTGATAGGTCTGCAGGCGCGGTGCCTCAGCGCGTACATAGGCCTGAATATATTCATCGCGGTCAATCCGAGCGTCGAGCAACTCCTTCTCGACATTTGAATCATAAACCTCGCCGGCAAAATCCGGCAATTTGTACCAGCGCCATACAATCGAAGCTGCCCAGATCAAAGCCACAGCCAGCATTCCGAAATAGAGTGGTAAAACCATTATGAAACATATCCTGTCTTGCGCCGATGCGCAGCAGGTTAAGCGGCGCGCACCTTTTCATAAGTCAGCATAGCGCGTTTGCGTGCCGTACCCCAATGGTAATTATGTAACCGGTCATCAGATGCAAGCGCCCGGTGACAGGGGATCAGCCAGGAAATATTGTTCGCACCGATCGCCGTACCCGCTGCACGCGCCGCTTTAGGATTGCCTGCTCGCGCCGCGACTTGCCCATAGGACCAGGTTTCCCCGGCTGGAATCTCAAGCAAGGCTCGCCAGACCTGACGCCTGAACAATGTGCCATACATCGCCAAGGCGATCTCACCGCCATCGCCAAAAATACGTCCAGCCCAGCGTTCCGCTTCGCTATCGTCGCGCGTGATGTCGGCATTGCGATGACGGGTGGATAGATCCTTAAACACGTCTGCCTCACGATAACCCGGATGCAGGAAGCCGGTCTTGTGATCCACCCCCTCATCCGCAAAACCAAGCGCGCAAAGCCCGCGCGGCGAGATTAGAAACACGCCTATCCCAAACGGTGTCAGCGCGCGCCCAATCGTCAGACGCGCGTCTGCACCGCCAGATTTCGCTTCGCCCGGCGACAAGCCTTCATGCGCGATGAACAGGTCATGCAGGCGTGAGGGTGAGGACAAACCAGCCGCATAGGTGGCGTCCAGAACACTCGCACCCTGGCGTAGCAAATCACCCGCCTCGCCATGCGCCAGCGCACTTTGATATTGACGCGGGCTGATCCCGGCCCAGCGGCTGAACTCGCGCTGAAAGTGACTAGGTGACAGGCTCACCGCCCCTGCGCAAGCCGCCAGGTCTGGCCAATCGCGCCAGGTATCACCCAACATTTCCAAGGCATCAGCCATCCGGTGATACGCGACAGAGCGCACAGAGAGAGAAAGAATATCGGTCATGAGAACAGGTTTGCCGCGACTTGGACCGTCCCGCCACCCGTTTCTTGCGCTTGGGCCTCTAAAGGCCAAACATTTCTTTCCGTTTGGCCATAGATTGCCGCCGCGCAAGCCTGATATTGTCGCCAAAATCAGATAGGAGGACCCTTATGAAAGAGCTTGAAGGCAAAACTGCATTCGTCACTGGAGCCGCCTCTGGCATAGGCCTGGGGATCACAACAGCATTGGCGCAGGCTGGCGTGAAAGTCATGCTCTGCGACATTGAACAAGAGGCTCTGGACAAAGCTCTGGCTGATCTGCGCCAGACCAATGCCGATGTCGAAGGCGTCCTCGCCGATGTGTCACTGAAAGACCAATTGCAAGCGGCGGCTGAGGCCACGATTGAACGCTTTGGCAAGGTCCACATCTTGGTCAACAATGCCGGGGTTGGCGGCGGTGGATCATATGACAGTTGGAGCCAGAATGGCTGGGATTGGACGATGGCGGTTAATGTCATGGGGGTCGTCCATGGCGTCGAAATCTTTGGCCCGCTGATCGAATCGCATGGTGAGGGCGGACAGATCGTCTCAACCGCCTCCGTTGCTGGCTTGATGGCTTCAAGCAGTGCACCCTATTTCGCATCAAAGTATAGCGTCGTTGCCTTGTCCGAAGGCTTGCGGGTTGAACTGGCCCCGCGCGGGATTGGCGTGTCGGTCCTCTGCCCCGGCATTATTCGTACGCAAATACTGGAATCAGGTCGCAACATGCCAGACCGGTTTGGCGGCAGTGTCGACGAATTATTCAACCCCGGTGACCGCGACAACGAACTTGCTACCGCATTCCGCGCCCGCGTCGAATCCGGAATTGACCCGCTATACGTTGGCGAATTGGTGCGCGAAGGCATCGAGAAGGATTGGGATTATATCCTCACCGACACGGAATTCGAGCCGATCATTCAAGCCCGCTTTGACGCCATCAAAGCCGCCTATGATCGGATCCGCGACCGCGAACCCCGATACTAGGCCTAGCCCGCCTTGCGCTTGGTTTCGTCATCGAGACCATACTCACGCACTTTTCGATACAGGGTCGAGCGGCCAATCCCGAGACGGCGGCTAACCTCTGACATGTGTCCAGCATAATGCTCAATCGCAAAGGCAATCAGGTCACGCTCGACATCTGACAGGCAGCGCACGTCGCCATCTGCCATAACCGGAACCGGGCTGTTACCTGCATCCGCCATGACAGGTGCCATGACTTGCACATCATCCTTGCTCGGACGGCCCTGCTCAGGCAGGTCCGGCAAGCTCGATATTTCTGGCAAAATGCCCGAGATTTGCGGGAAGTCATGAGGCTCCAGCGTCTCGGTTTCACACAAGACAACTGCGCGGAACACAGCGTTCTCAAGCTGGCGAACATTGCCGGGCCAATCGAAGGCTGACAGCATTTTCAGCGTATCCTTCGAGGCCCCGCCAATCCGTGCGCCTTCAGAAGCATTGAACCGGCCGATGAAATGCTCAACCAGAGCAGGTATATCCTCAATACGCTCTCGCAGAGCAGGCATTTCGAGGGGGAACACGTTCATCCGATAATACAGGTCTTCGCGAAACGCGCCCTCTTTGACACGGCTGGCAAGGTCACGGTTGGTCGCAGAGATGATCCGCACGTCGACCTTGACCGGGCGACGCGCGCCGACCGGATCAACTTCACCTTCTTGTAAAGCGCGCAACAATTTGACCTGTGTGTCGAGCGGCAATTCACCAACTTCATCTAGGAAGAGCGTCCCGCCATCGGCTTCAACAAATTTGCCTGCCGAGCGTGCAACAGCGCCTGTAAACGCGCCCTTTTCATGCCCGAACAGGATGCTCTCAACCAGATTTTCCGGGATCGCACCGCAGTTCACAGCGATGAAAGGCTTACCAGAACGATCCGATGCGCCTTGGATACAACGCGCAATCACTTCCTTGCCAACGCCGCTTTCACCGAGAATCAGAACCGGAATATCTGAAGCGGCTGCGCGCTGTCCAAGCCGCAAGACCTGGCGCATGATCGGGGCCGCCGCAATCATGTCTTCAAAGCCCATTCCGCCTTCCGATTTACGCGTCAGGCGTTTGACCTCACCCGTCAATGTTGACAGTTTCAGGGCGTTTCGAATTGACACAACCACCCGTTCCGGACTGGCGGGCTTAACGATAAAGTCGACAGCTCCGGCCCGCATCGCCGACACAATCGTATCAATTCCGCTGGTCGCGGTCAGCATAACAATTGGCAGTTCAGGGCGGCGCTCGGTTAGCATTTCAAGCGTATCCATACCCGACAGACCAGGCATGGTCAGGTCGAGCAAGACAACATCTGCCCCGGCATTGGCATCAGTCGCGATTGCAACACCCGTCTCACCATCAGGCGCTGTTCGACACGCAAAGCCTGCCTTCTCAACCGCAGCAGTCAGCAAGCGGCGTTGTGTCGGATCATCATCGATTACCAGAACGGTCTTAGCCATGTTTCATCACCTTGTGCAGACCACGTATCTAGTGACGTGGTTCATTTCGCTACGCCCCGTAATGGCACAGAGAGGTGAGGTTATGGTTCAGGTGATCGATTGAATTTAATCGAATCTTTTTGAGCGCCCTGCTTTGGGATCGCTTAAATCCGCTCGATAATGATCGCTGGGGCCATACCGCCCGCTGCGCACATTGTGATCAGGCCATAGCGCCCATTTGAGCGTTCCAGCTCGTCCAACGCGGTCCCGATCAGGATAGACCCGGTCGCACCGATTGGATGACCCAGCGCCATCGCGCCGCCATTGATGTTGACCTTGGAACGATCCAGATCGAGGTCTCGGATGAACTTCTCCGCCACGACCGAAAATGCTTCGTTGATTTCATAAACGTCGATATCGTCTGTGGTCAGCCCCGCTTTTTCCAGCACTTTTTTGGCTGCAGGCACGGGAGCGTTGAGCATCAGCGTTGGGCAATCGCCCATATTGCAGGTTGCCACGATCCGCGCGCGCGGCTTCAGACCGTTTTTGTCGGCATAGTCTTTCGAGGTCACCAGAATGGCTGCAGCGCCATCAACCACGCCGGACGAATTGCCCGCATGGTGAACATGGTTCACACCCTCTTTGAGCGTCTCATATTTGCCTGTGATCAGGTTGCCATAGGTGTTGCCCTGATCATCGACCGGAATGTCCATATACATGTTGAATACGGTGCGCAGGCCGCTGAGCGTTTCCATCGTCGTACCCGGACGCGGGAATTCTTCCTTGTCGAGCGCCACTGTTCCATCGGGATTATGCACCGGGACAAGTGACTTATCGAACCGGCCTTCTTCAATCGCTCTCGCCGCGCGTTGTTGAGAGACACAGGCCAACTGATCAAGCGCTTCGCGATCAATGCCTTCAAGTGTGGCAATCGCGTCGGCGCAGACACCTTGCTGGGTTTGTGGATGCTTGGTGCGCAATGACAGGTTACCCGCGTCAAGCATTGGCGGTACTTTTGGATCAGCGGTTGCCGAGGTGTAGCTCATCATCTCTGTGCCGCCGGCGATGACACAGCCTTCCATGCCCGACATAACCTGCGCCGCTGCGAGGCTAACCGATGTGATGCCAGAGCCGCAGAACCGGTCCAGCGTGACGCCAGACGCTTTGGTGTCAAACCCGGCATCCAGCGCTGCCATGCGGCCGAGATCAGCGCCCTGCGCGCCGCGCTGAGAGCTGGTGCCCCAGATAATATCGTCGACTGTCGAGGTATCGAGATTGTTACGATCACGGATCGCACCGAGCACCGTCGCGGCGAGATGCTGTGGGTGTAGATGCGCCAGCGCGCCCTTGCCGACTTTGCCAATTCCGCGCGGGGTGCGGCATGCGTCAATGATATAAGCCTCGGCCATTAGTCTCTCCATGATGTGATGGAAGCGACCTAAGCTTACGTGTGCGTCAACGACAATCCATCCCGTTGCGGCAAGTTTCACATACGATAGGTCTACGTCTTACTTCCCAAACATCATCTTTGCTTTTTCGATATCGTATGGACGCTCCAGCAAACTCCCGGGCTCCCACTCGCTGCGCTCTTGTTCAAAGAAGTTGCCGCCATAGACATGGATCGCGCCGGTCAGTTTCATGATCGGATTGGTCACTGAATGGATAATATCCTTGCCCAGCGGCGCGACATCCCCGGTTGAGAGCGCCTTGGCCCCAGCTGCCTCGATGCGGCCATTTGGATCATCTTTGACACGCCGCCAAAAGATATTGTCCTCGCGCCCGCCATAGACCCCAATGATCGCCCACATCTCATGATTGTGCGGCATCAAGGTCATGCCGGGCTTCCAAATCACGTTGATGATTGTCAGATCGCTGGATGTATAGATCGGAATAATCCCACTTTCAGGCGGTTCGCCAACAGCAGCCAGAACCTCCGATGGATCACTGAAAGCGCGGCTGACGACGTCATGCGCCGCCTTGTGAGACGGGTCGGCAGCAACCGCCGCTTTGCAATCGTCAACAAACCGCTCCAAATCCAGCATGCCGGCCTCCTCAACTCTTTACAATCAGGCTTCAACCTCAAACGTCAGACCGGCCTTTTCCGTCAGACGCTTGACCAGCGCGCTGCCCATTGCCGGGGCGGTTGTCCAGATGCCGCCCGGTGTCGTCAGGCCGTCCTTGACCAGACACAGCGCCGCTTCGGCAATCATCTTGCTGGTCGAGCCATAGCCTGGGTCCTTGTCGCCAGTGACCCCAACCTTGATCACGTCGCCGCTCGCCGCAATGCCATAGAACAGGACATCGTAGAAACCGGCCTCGCGTTCCTCCGGGCTTGGGCCTTCCCCCGGCGCAGGACCGTCGCCGCCCATCATATTTGTACTGGCCAGGCCCTCGGCCATCGCTTTGCCTCGTTCTCCCGGCCCGGTCATCATCATCTCATCATAGACAAAATCCCGGCCATAGGCGTGGTTCAGAAGCGCATTTGAGCGGTGCACATTCTTGGTGTTGATCGACGCCATGATGAACGGCGCCGCCCAAGCACCAATGTCGGTATCTTCGACCGGGGCCATGCCATGCGGCTGCTCTGGGCCATCAAACCCCATCGACAGCGAAAACGGGTTCTGCAACACACCAAGCAGGCTTGGGTCTTTCTGAACAGATGCCATCGTCGCCTTGAAGCTGGCAAATGTGCCGCCAGAGAACGTGCCCTGCATCTTGCGCACACGGCCTTTGATCCGAGGAACCGGCGCGCCAAATTTCCGTTTTGCTTCCTCTTGCAGGAACCAAACGCCCATATCGAACGGGATCGAATCAAAGCCGCAAGAGAACACAATTCGGGCACCACTCGCTTGTGCTGCGCCTTGATACTTGCCAATCATTTCGTGCATCCAACCCGGCTCACCGCACAAATCAACATAATCAGTGCCCGCTTCAGCGCAGGCCGCGACCAGCGCTTCGCCATAAAGCTGGTAAGGCCCGACAGTCGTAATAATACAGCCCGCGCGAGCCGCCATCGCGTTCAAACTGGCCTGGTCGTCGGCATCCGCCACAATCATCGGCGTGTCGGCGGGCGCGCCAATCTCGTCACGTATAGACGCCAGTTTGTCAGCGCTGCGCCCCGCCATCGCCCACTTAACTTCGCCGCCTTGACCATAAGTGCGAGCAAGATAGTCCGCCACCAAACGCCCGGTATAGCCGGTCGCACCATAAACAATGACGTCAAATTCGCGATCCTGAGCCATGCTGGCCTCCCTGTCGTATCAGCTCGTGTACAGTGTCGCCGTCGCGCCAGTTTGGCAACAATACCCCAGCGTCAAATTCCCACCACATCATCCATGCCGTACAGGCCCGGAGCCCGTGTTGCGGCCCATTCGGCGGCTTTGATTGCGCCGTGGGCAAATACGCTGCGGTCAAGCGCGGTATGGCTCAGCGTCAGGATCTCCATCGGCGATCCAAAGCTGACATCATGCTCACCGATCACGCCGCCGCTACGGCGAACCGAGAAACCGATCTTACCGGGCTCGCGTTTCGCATCGGGACCATCATATGGGCAAGATCGCAGCTCAGACAGTGCCAGCCCGCGACCTTTCGCAGCCGCTTCGCCAAGCATCAGCGCGGTGCCGGATGGCGCGTCAATCTTGTGCTTGTGATGGGTTTCGAGAATTTCAATGTCCCAATCCGCACCGAGACGCGCCGCCGTCTGACGCACCAATGCCTCTAGCAAATTGACCCCAAGCGAGAAATTCCCCGCCTGCACAATCGCCATCCGTTCAGCCGTACGTGCAATCACTGCGCCCTGTTCAGCGCTAAATCCAGTTGTGCCGATGACCATCGCATTGACGCCGAGCCCCGGCAAGATCTCGAGCGCCGCCAAAGTCGCCGCAGGCACAGTAAAATCGAGCCAAACCTGCGCGCCTGTAGCGGCCTCGCCAATCCCGGCAAAGGCCGAAATGCCGAGCGGTTTCAGCCCAGCCAGCTCGCCGATATCGCTGCCAAGATAGCGCGACCCGGGCGCTTCACTGCCGCCGCTGATCTGGTGGCCCATCTGATCGCCAGCGCGCACCAATTGCTGGCCCATACGTCCGGCGCACCCGGCAACCGCGATCTTCAATCTATCTGTCATGCTTGGCTTTACCCCGGCTGAGCTGTGCTTGCCACTCTTGGCGCAGCACGCGTTGAGTCACAAGCGCAATTAGCCCTATTCGCCGCTGATCGCCAATGCTAAGGCGCGCGCCATGTACCAGATCACTGCCCGCGGCCCGCGCCGGTCCATCGAAACCGCCTGGGATACACTGGCCTGGATTGACCCCTCGCCCGCCAGCGCTGTCGATGCCAAGGAAGATACACGCTTGACCTGGCGGCTGGCGGCTTATGCCGACACCAAAACAGAGGCTGAGGCCTGTGTCGCCTTGATCAATCAGGTCGCGCCTGAGCTTAATCCGGTACTCGAAGCCCTGCCCGATCGCAACTGGGTTACCTTGTCGCTTGAGGGCCTGCCGCCGGTCCATGCCGGGCGGTTCATTGTTGCAGGCAGCCATGCGCTCACCACCACGTCTCCGGGCAAAACGGCGATCCTGATTGAGGCGGGACCGGCCTTTGGCACTGGCCATCACGGCACGACGCTGGGCTGTCTGCTTGGTTATGAGTATGTCCTGCGCAGCGGTGTACCCAGCCAGGTGCTCGACGTCGGGACCGGGTCTGGGGTTCTCGCAATTGCCGCGATTAAGACCGGTGCCAAACGCGCCATCGGCACAGAGATTGATGCAGACAGCGTGCGTGTGGCCAACGAGAACGCAGTCAAAAATGATATTGGGACCCGCTTCAAGACCTATCTCACACGCGGCGCTGGGAGCCACATCATCCAGTCCGCCGCGCCATATGATCTCATTTTTGCCAACATATTGGCGCGCCCGCTCATCGGTCTTGCCCCGAGCCTCAATCAAGTGCTGGCAAAGGGTGGCCATGTCGTCCTATCGGGATTGTTGACCCATCAGGAGCCATTGGTCCGCGCCGCCTATACCGGACGCGGGCTCTCTCTGATCAAGCGTATTCGCCGGGATGGTTGGTCAACTCTGGTCCTGCGTAAAGCCGCCTAGGCGTTTCTCTTCTTGCAGAATTTGTTCTGCTTTTTACCCTTCATTGCGCGTTTGACACAGCGGTAGTTTTGCCTGTTGCGCTTGGCGACCAGCGGCAAGGACGAGATCAAGGCAACCGCCATGATCCCGCCAATCAAGCCATACTCTACTGCTGTCGCCCCGCGTTCATCCCCGCCCAAAGATTGCACCCCATGTGGCCGGGCGCGCCGGCCAAAAAGCATTTCGCGTCGATTCATCATAGTTCTTTTCATGCCGAGGGAATTAGCATGGGAAAGTTACCAAGTTATCAACTGTAAGTTGCTTTGCAACCTTTGCGGGATATATGTTCTATCCATTGCCCCAAAGCCGCTGCCACCAGGATCGTGTCGGCTTGGGTTCAGACACGCCGACTGATGCGGCTGAATAGCCACCTGCCGCCATCTTCGCTTTGATGTCCGCCAATTCCCAGCCGGTCAGCTTGGCTAGCGATTTGGCCTCTGTGTCCCAGCGCTCGACCAGACCCTCGGCATATTCACCCGCCGCATCGCATTCGCCATAATCGCCGCGCCACGGATGACGCAGGACATAGCGGCCTTGATAGTTCTCACGGTCGCCAGTGACCTGAAACGTCAAATCTTCCGGGAAAGATTGCGCGTCATAGCGCACATGCAAGCGCGTCACGAAGGCGTCTACGGCAGGTTGCGGCGGCAACCGTCCTGGCATCGGCCGGATTTCGTTCGGATTGTCCTCACCCAACCACATCACGCCAAGCTCGCGTAGCTCCGAAAGCGACAGTGGATTGGCCGCGCACGGGTCGCACCAGGCCATGTCCCAGGCATATTCCATGAACACCGCTTTGCCATTTTCCTTGTCGGTTTGATGGCCAAACATCGCTTTATAAAACTCACCAAATTCATCCTTCACATAGATCGGGACATCCATGTTGGAGGGCAGTTTTACCGTCCGGTAATTGGTCGCCTCAACCCGGCCTTGGCGGGTGATCGCAAATACGAACAGTTCTTGTTTGCCGTCCGCATTCACTGTGCCGAGCCGGATTGGCAGCATGAAATCCTCGTCTTCATAGGCGACCTGTATCGGTCGCAACATCGCCGAGCCGTCATGGCGCTCAAGGTTCACTTTGGCGACGAAGAATTTCATCCCCTGGCGCAAATATGACCCGACAATCTCCTCCGCGCCATCCGGGATTTTATAGCCATTGCCATTCAACCAAGTGATCAGGCCATCAGACTCTTCAGCCGACAGGATCAGGATATCATATTCGCCAACCTCATATTCAGCTTCAATCGTAACGCCGAGCTCTTCGGGTTCAGCGACGCCATCCTCCATGACCATCGGCTGTGGTCCAGCCGACATCGCCATCTCCCTGTACCGGCGCAAGTCGCACGGGTTCTCATCATAATACTCAACCAGCCGTGGCGCGGTATATTCATCCAAATGATCAACCAGTGCCGGATTGGCGACATGGATCTGTTCGCGTTCGGGGATATCCACGACAGGCACAACCATCGCGAACTCACTCACGTCGCCGCGAAAATCCGATGCCATCGTGATCACTGTGCGGTCACCATCGCGCACCAGTACCACTTTCGAGGCGTCATTGAACAGGTCGGTATCGGCCTTGGCGACGTAAAATCCGCAAAAGGCTGAAGCCATCGGCGCACTAAGCGCCAGCGATGCCAGGCCCAGCGTGCAGGCCCCGATCAGGTGGTTGAGTTTCATTACTGCGTCCCTCCTTAGACTTCCATTCAAATCGTCTGGCCGGAAATACTCGGTCCAGAATTGGGGTTAAAACTGCAAGTGCCGCGAGCGCCATAAGCGGCGCGGCACGAACATTCGGCCCGATCACGAACCATGCGGCCAGGCTCGCCACAGCCAGAGCGAACACCAATCGCCCGGCGCGGCTATCGGGCGTCGAGCGCGGATCGGTGATCATGAAAAACGCAAACACCAGAAGCGCGCCTTGGCTAAGATGGTGCATCGGGATCGCCATTGGGTCACCAAGATACAGGGCTCGGCCAACCATGATCGTGCCATAAGCCACCAGGAATCCAAGTGCGATATCCAGCCGTTTGGCACTCGACAGAACCAATGCCGCCAGCGCCAAAGCATAGCCAGCCAGCAGCGGCGCTTGCCCCCACTGGCCCGGCGAAATCCACGCATCCCGGCCAAAAATCAGCATCAGCGCGACAATCGCAATACAGGCCGGGTTGAAGATATGCTTGTCATTGTAACGGACCAGAAATTTGGCACTGATCCCGACCATGCCCGCCGCCAGCCAGAACCACGGCGCGTTCGCCCGCAGCAGAATCGACAAAGACAAGGCCGTGATCAGTGCAGATTTCCACGCGAACCCGTCCCACATCGCACTCATCCCGGCGCGAAACCCGGCCCGCATCCAATGGTTGCCATGGCCCGCTTCGCCGGGCCCGCGCTGGCGCGAAGATGCCCGCAAATTCAGCCAGACCGTACCACCTGCTTGCGCCAACAGCGCGCCCGTTACCGCCAATGCCAGATTGATCGGCTGTGCGCCAAAATCACTGCTCAGATACGAGATTAAAAACAGCCCCGACAATGCCAAAATCTGCCAATGGCGTGGGTCATCGTTGAGCCGAACGAACAGGCTGATAGGTTGGATCCTCGGTCCCATTGGCTCAGACAACACAAACATTGCGGGCGAATTAGGGCGCGCCTGCGACGCCGCGTCCATAGCCCTTTAAGGTCTGTGTGCTTACATGGAGCCTATGACCAAGCCTGCGCCTGATACTCCGACCTCTGAAACCGTGTCATTCGGTTTCCAAGACGTGACGCCTGATGAGAAGGTCAGCCGGGTTAAAACCGTGTTTCGCTCCGTCGCGGGCAAGTATGACATCATGAATGATTTGATGTCGGTGGGCGTTCATCGCCTGTGGAAACATGACACGATGAACAAGCTCAACCCTCAACCGGGCGAACGCCATCTCGATGTTGCAGGCGGCACAGGTGAGCTGGCACGAGCTTTTCTCACACTCGCCGATGCAGCCGGCAAACGCCGGGGCGACACACGCCAAGCCACTGCGATTGTCTGTGATATCAATGATGCAATGCTGGAAGCGGGCAAAGCACGCGATGACAATGCTCAATGGCAAGGTCGCCTTGATTGGGTTTGCGCCGATGGCCAGACCCTGCCCTACCCTGATCGCAGCTTTGATGCCGTAACCGTCAGCTTCGGCATCCGCAACTTTGCTGACCGGGTGGCAGGTCTGCATGAGTTCAAGCGCGTGCTCAAGCCGGGCGGACGTCTGGCCGTGCTCGAGTTCAGCCACCTGTCTGTGCCGGTCCTGCAGAAAGCCTATGATGCCTACAGTTTCAGCGCCATTCCGGCGATTGGTCAGGTGGTCACCGGCGACCGGGACAGCTATCAATATCTGGTTGAATCGATCCGCAAATTCCCGCGCCAGGACGTGTTCAAATCCGAAATTGAAGGGGCCGGGTTTTCAAATGTCTCGGTCACCAATTTCTCAGGCGGAATTGCCGCGCTGCATTTTGGATGGGCGGTCTAGCGATGTTGAAGGCGCTTGCTGATTATGGCCGGCTGATGCGCGTCGGAACAGCGCTGGCGCGCCACGATGTCATTTTGCCGGGCGAATATCATTCGCGCTTGCCGCTGCCAGCCAAGCTTGCGGGCCGTATCCTGCGCGTGTTCGGCGGGCGCGCCAAAGGGCGTCCGGGTGAGCGTCTCGCAACAGCTTTGGAAAAACTCGGCCCGGCTTATATCAAGCTTGGCCAATTCCTCGCCACACGGCCCGACGTGTTCGGCGTCGAGACAACAACTGACCTCTCCCGCCTGAAAGACAGGCTCCCGCCCTTCTCGATGGCAGAAGCGCGCAAGGCATTGGTTGATGAATTTGGCGCCGAGGAGGCAGCAGAGCTGTTTCCCGAACTTTCAGACCCGATCGCTGCGGCATCGCTGGCACAGGTCCATCGGCTTGAAACCAGCGACGGCCCGAAAGCCGTCAAGATCCTCCGCCCGAAGGTTGAAACCCTGATCGATCTGGAACTGCGCGCGCTCAAACGCGCCGCCCACACCGTAGAGCGTGTATCGGTCGAAAGCCGCCGCATGGAGCCGGTTGCTTTTATCAACACAATCGCCACCGCAATGGAGAAGGAACTCGACCTGCGCCTCGAAGCGGGTGGTTCAGATGAATTGCGCCAGCTTGCCTTTAAAACCGGCCATTTCTCTATCCCCGCTGTCGACTGGACTCGAACCGGTCGCCGCGTCCTGACGACCGACTGGGTTGATGGCAAACCGCTGACCGCACCGGATGCGCTAGTTGTTCCCGGCCTCGATAAAGTGGCCCTGGGCAACAATATTGTTGGCGGCTTCCTCACTCAAGCGATCGGGCACGGCGTTTTTCATGCCGATATGCATGAAGGCAACATGATCATCTCGCCAGATGGGCGGCTTACCCTGGTTGATTTCGGATTGATCGGACGCATTGGCATGGCCGAGCGTCGTTTCCTGGCAGAAATCCTCTGGGGATTTATTCGCCGCGATTATCTGCGGGTTGCTGAAATTCACTTTGAGGCGGGCTATGTTCCGGCCGATCGCAGCGTTGGGGATTTTGCCCAAGCCCTGCGCTCTGTCGGCGAACCGATCCATGGCAAGGACGCCTCGGAAGTGTCGATGGCGCGCCTGTTACTGCAGCTTCTGGATTTCACCCATACGTTCGGGATGCATTTGCGGCCGGAACTGGTACTGCTGCAAAAAACCATGGTTCAGGTTGAGGGCGTCGCGCGGTCAATTGACCCTGGCCATGATATCTGGGCAGTGGCTGAACCGATCGTCAAGGATTGGATCACCCAGAATTTTGGCCCGGCGGGTGCCAGTAAACTGGCGATGAGCAGTCTGCGTGATGTCACAGATCGCCTGAAGCGCCTGCCAGACATCATGGACAAGCTGGAAGCCAATCTCAATCAGCCTGCGCCTGAGCCCTTGCGCCGCGGCGCGCCATGGTGGGCAAAATATGGCTTTGCGCTCAGTTTGGCAGGGCTCGCCGTCTGGGTCGTGATCAGGCTAAAAGCTTAGCCGGACTGTGGCAGACGCAATACGAAGCGGGTTCCACTCGGGCCGGTTTCGCCAAGTTCCAGCTCGCCGCCCATTGACCGCGCCAGATCGCGTGACAAGGCAAGCCCCAACCCGGTGCCGTCGCGGCGGGTCGAGCCAGCAAACGGCTTGAACAGATTGGCCTGCGCTTTCTCAGGCAAGCCAGGGCCTGTATCGGCGATACTCAGGGCAACACCATCGAACCCGACAGAGACAGCCCCTGTCCCCGCCATTGCTTCGGCAGCATTGCGGATCAGATTGGCGCAAATCCGGTGTAAATGATCGGGATCCGCCCGTACGTCGGCTTCCGCAATGATCTCATTGGTAAAGCTCACACCCGCATGCGCCGCCAGCGCTTCAGATGCGGCCTCTTCGACCGTATCGTGTAAGGCGACGTGCTGAAGATTGGCCTCCGGCACCGATGAACGGCCGTATTTCAATGTGTCTGTGGCGAGATTGATCGCCCGCTGCAAAGCCCGCTCCAGACGCGGCAATGTGCGCGCGACACGTGGGTCCTCGGACCGCGATAGACCGTCAGATGCCAGTTGCGCTGTTGCCAGTGAATTACGCAAGTCATGATTGATCTTTGCAACCGCTTCACCAAGCAATGCCAAGCGTTCTTGTTGGCGAAAACTGTCAGACACCGCGCTTTCCATATCCGACAGAGCGTTCTGTGCCCGGCCAATTTCGTCGCGGCGCGGCGTCGGTGACAGGCGGCGCTTCCAACTGCCAGGGTCTTGCTGAAACCGTTCTACCGATTGGGTGACCCGCCGGATCGGGCGGACAACCAGCAAGAACAGCAACAGATAAAGCAAACCACCAAGCGTCAGTGAGATGAGCAGAGAGAGGAGAAAGATATTGCGGCCATATTCGTACAATGCCTGTTTCAGTGGCGCTTCTGGCACAATCACTTCCAGAATTCGGCCTGGTGCTGAACCGGTATCACTGATCACCAGCAGCCGCCCTTCAGGCGCCGTAAAGGTTGCGAGCGTCGATCCAAACGCGTTCAGGCCGCGCATTTTATTCAGGTTCACGAATTTCATCTCGCCAGAGATCGGCGCGGGCGGGGCCAGCAATTGCTCGCGTATCCCTTCGTTGAAATCCTGCTCGGCAACGGACAGAACTTCCGCAGACATTAGCAGGTTGGCCGCCAGCTCTTCTGACACCATCCGGCTTGGCGCGGCCTCGAGCGCCAGAGACGCGACGCGCGCCGCTTGCACCCGGTCCTCCATCCACTCCGTTCGAAAACTGCTGGCACTTGGAACGAAGATCAGCGCCTCAACCACCAAGACAGCCAGAATCGTGAACGCAAACAGCCGTACAGACAGGCTATCACGCCAACTCAATTTCGGTTGAGAAACAGGCAAATCAGTCACGTGATCGATTTACCCTAGGGGATACGTTGCAGCAAGCTGACAAGACGTTTGCCATTCTTGCTGAACACTGTCGGCGTGAAATACGCACTCGCCGCTCGTTTCACCACTTCTGTCCGGGTTGGATAAGGCGAAATGAAATTGGTCAGCGATTGCACGCCCTGTTTATTCGACATCGCAAAGCCGACAATCTGAATAATCTCGCCAGCGCCATCACCGACGATTGAGGCGCCAATGATCTTGCCCTTGCGGATGATCAGCTTGGCTTCGCCCTTGGTGTGGCCCTCGGCAATCGCCCGATCATTCTCGTGGAACGGAAAAGCCGAGACGCTGATCTTATCGCCAAATTGCTCACGCGCTTCGGCTTCGGTCAGGCCGACTTGCGCGACCTCCGGGGCGACATAAGTTACCGCAGGCAGTGGCAGGTCGCTCGCCTTACTGTTTTGTTTGAAGAAGGCGCGGCGCGCGAATACGCTGGCATGCCACCCGGCCAGATGCGTGAACTGTCCCTTGCCGGCAACATCGCCCAAGGCCCAGACGCGTGGATTGGAGACCGAGCGCAATTTGTCGCTGACCTGCACACCAGATCGGTCAAACGATACGTTCCCGGCCTCAAGCTCCAGCCCATCCATCACCGCGCGGCGACCAACCGCCACCAGCAGATGCGATCCGGTCGCGGTTTTCGTGCCGTCTTCATGCTCGGTTTCAACCGAAATATCACCAGCTGTGCCGCTAACTTTGACCGCCTTGTGCCCTTCCAGGATGGTCACGCCTTCATCACGCAGCGCCTCAATTGCGATCGCGGCGTGATCGGCGTCAGAGCGCGCCAAAGCTCGGTCCATCTCGATCACCGTCACCTCAGAGCCCAGCCGCCTGAACGCCTGCGCCATTTCCAGCCCAATCGGTCCACCACCAAGTATCAGGAGATGCTTCGGCAGCTCGGGCATCGAGAACACTTGCTCATTGGTCACATAAGGCGTGTCCTCAAGGCCCGGAATGGGCGGAATGAAGGCTGTGGAGCCGGTTGAGACGATGATCCGGCGCGCCGCCGCGCTTGTCGTCGCCGACACAATCGTCTTGGGATCAGCGAAGCTGGCATGTTCCTGAATGACCGTCACGCCGAGGCCTTCAAACCGCTCGACACTATCAACCGGGGCGATGGTCTCAATCGCGCCGTGAACGTGCGCCTTGACCGCATCCCAATCGACCACAGGATCGCCAGTCGTGACGCCATATTTGGCACCTTCACGTGCATTCGCCGCATATTTCGCCGCGCTCAGCAGCGCCTTGGACGGCACGCAGCCATAATTCAGGCAGTCACCGCCCATCTCGGCTTTCTCGTAGAGAATGACTTTAAGCCCAAACATTGCCGCACCCGCCGCCGCAGACAGGCCACCAGAGCCGCCACCAATGACAATCAGATCGGCCTTCAGCTTGCGCCGAGCGCCGACATTCTCAGTTTTCGTATCCATCATTCAGCCCAATTCAGTTCGTTTAGCTCGTTGCAGCCGGATCGCTTTTGCGCCCGGTCAGTTTCTTGAACACTGTAGGCAATAACGCAACTACGCCAAGCGCGATGAAGGCCGGTACGAATTGCGCCGCCAATGTTTTAACATCAACCTCACCACCCGCCAGCAGTGTGCCTTTGATCGCTGCGCCAATCCACGTATAGGCCAGCGTCCCCGGAATAATTCCGAAAAACGTTGTGACCAGATAATCCTTGTATTTCGCCCCAAGCAAGCCCGGCGCAATGTTGACCACAGCAAACGGAAATAGCGGGATCAGACGCAAGGCAAACATGTAAGAGACAGCGTTCTCATTGAAGCCCTTCTCCATCTTGCCCAGAAACGGCCCGGCAATATCGCGCAGGACCGAACCGAGCGACGTTTTTGAGGCATAAAACAGGATCGACGCCCCAATCGTTGCGCCGATCACAGTGGCAGGCGCGCCAAAATACAGTCCGAACAGGAAGCCACCAAAAATCGTCAACATACCGCCCGGAATGATGAACGTCGTCGCAGCGGCATAGATCGCGATATACGCCGCCAGCACCAGAACCAGATTATTCTTGACCAACTCGTCGAGCCAGACCGCGTTGTCCGACAGGCTCTCCAGCGTCAGATACTGATGCCAGCCTTGCGAAATCGCCAGTGCCAACCCGGCCAGAATGATATAGATCGGCCATAGTCTGATCCAAATCGGCTTTTGCACTTTCGGCTCATCCACCACTTCCACGTCGTCCGTCATACTTATTATCCTTGTTGCGGTCCTGTTGGCGCTATTTTGCGTCGTTTAGTGACCAGTCATATTCGTACGTCTTTATATCGGCATTGGCCTTGATCTCAGCCGCCAAAACCGGATTGGCATAGTCGAGCAAGTGCGCCACCACGCGAGCTTCACTGCCGCCGAAATCCTCCTTGAACCATTTGTAGATCTCTGAGACCTGCAGCCCGCCTTTCGAGCGAATGGCAACCCCGCGTGGATGATTGATATAGGCGCGCGCTGCAGCATCGAGATCCGCGTCCAGCGTTTGCGCGGCCCACGCGTCGCGGCGCAGGTTCGGACAGCCATAAGAGGCGCAATTGATCGCGTAATGAATGCGCGGATCGCCCATCGGGCGCAGCACCTGATGCTCAATCTCGTCGAGCGAAATATCCTCACCATCAACCACCGTCTTGACCTTTTTCCACGGCCCGAACAGTGATCCTGACTTGATCGACCTGACTGGATAACGCCCGATCATGTGCTTGATCGTCAGCGCATTATAGATGTTCGCCCAGGCGGCGATCTGTTCGGCGTCGCTCAACCTATCGAAATCAAGCTCTTCGAAGCTTTCCAGATACGCGTCCAATGTCCCGACATCTTCAGAATTGTCCTTTAAGCCGCTATAATCAAAGCGGTTCACGCCATCTTCGCTTTCGACCAAATAGGTGTCCAGCAACCCATCCCATGCGAAATGTCGAGCCATGTCGTCCGACACTGCGCTACCTGTCGCAACAACCATGGCAAGAGCTCCACAAATCAAACCGCGTAACATTTAAGATTCGTCCTCACCGTGTGTCAGGCCGTTGATATATGCAAGTGCACATGAAACGTCGCCTCACGTCACCATCCCGTGCAATCACCTGTTCGTGAGGTGAAAATCATCTGCTAATCGCACGCCTTTCACCTTGACCTGAGCAATGTCGGCACGTATTAGCCCGCTTTTGCAGATCAAATTATTTATTAGAGACGCCAGCCGATGAAACGTACATTCCAGCCTAGCCGCCTAAAACGTGCTCGCCGCCACGGTTTCCGTCTGCGCATGTCGACCAAGAATGGCCGCAAAGTGCTGGCTCGCCGCCGCGCCAAAGGCCGGATCGAGCTGTCTGCATAAGACGGTTTGACGGCGGGATCGGTCCCATGCCTGATCAGAATAATACTTTACCAACTGGGATTGTTCGTCTTCGCACGCGGTCCCAGTTTTTGTTTGCCCGCCACGGCCTGTCACAGCGCCGGCGCAGCCTCGTCGTGCAGGCCCGCCGGCAACCTGAAATGAATCAGCATATTGGTGAAGGTTTCACCGCCACCAAGAAGATCGGAAATTCAGTCATCCGCAACCGCGCCAAGCGTCGCCTGCGCGCCGCCTCACAGGCGCTTTTACCACGTCTCGGCGTGCCAAATCACGACTATGTCTTCATTGCGCGCATGGACACTGCGACCATTGGCTGGCAGCGCCTGCTTGACGATATGGAAAGCGCGCTGATAAGCCTCGCCGACACTTTCAAAGCCGCCCCTGGTGCCGCATCTGACACGCGGTGACTTTCTGCCCGTTTGATTAGGATAAGATACCCCCGATGATGAACCAGAATGGCATGGAGCCACAGGACCAGCGCAATTTTATCATCGCCATGGTGCTGATGATCGCTTTCGTCTTTTTCTATCAAACCTATGTTACCGGGCCGAGCGCCAAACGCGCCAACCTGGAACGCGAACAGGCGATCGCAGCCCAGCTTGAGGCAGGCGATACAGGCGTGCCGGGGGATATCCCATTAGCAACTGCGCCGCCGCCAACCCAAACCGTTGAACAGGCCCTAGTTCAGTCCGAGCGCCTTGATTTCAACGCCGACCGCGTCGACGGCTCAATTCGCCTGACCGGTGCCATCCTGGATGATCTCAGCCTGAAAGATCACTATAAACAGCTCGGATCTGACGAGGAATTACGCCTCCTGCGGCCATCTTCAGCGGAGCACGGGTTTTATACATCCTGGTTCTGGCTTGGGTCAGAAGGCGTTGTCGCCGGGCAAAACGATGTCTGGACTCAAATCGGCGGGACGACCCTAACCTCGCAGTCCCCGATTACGCTTTCACTGGTCAAGGATGGCCTGACGATTAATCGAACGATTAGTGTCGATGACAATTTCCTGTTCACCTATGCCGACACGATTACCAATTCCGGTTCTGCGGCGCGCGTGCTGACCCCGTATGGATCGATCCGCCGCCACGGCGTGTGGAAAGAATTTCTCGAAGCGACTGATCCGGGCTCGTCGAAGAAAACAGGGCTGGTTCACCAGGGCCTTGTCGGCGTCGTCGATGGCAATCTGAAACTTCGCAATTACAAGAACCTGTCAAAGGGCAAAGGGATTAAAGGCAAAGGCGAGAGTGAGACCTCACCTGGCTCCTTTGGATCGACATCAGGTGGCTGGCTTGGCCTGACGGATATGTATTGGATGGCCGCCCTTGTGCCCCAGCAGGACCGCGCTTTTGACGCCCGGTTTGATCAACGCGGCGCAAACAAGGATGTCTATGAGGTCAGCATCAAGGGCACCCTGGTCACGATTGAACCTGGCCAGTCAGTCACCGTCGCCAACCAGATTTTCGCCGGTGCCAAAGAATATAACGTCGTCAAAACCTACAAGGCTGCGGGCATCCCGCGCTTTGATGATGCAATCGACTGGGGCAGCTTTGAATATTATATATCGCGACCTTTCTTTGCCCTCCTCAACTGGCTGAAAGGCAAGCTCGGCTCGTTCGGACTGGCGATCATGGCGCTGGTTGTGGTGATCAAAATTCCGCTTATCCCGCTCTACAATGCCAGCTACAAATCCATGGCCAAGATGAAAAAACTTGCCGAGCCGATGAAGGAAATCCAGGAACGCTTCAAGGCTGATCCGCAACGCAAGCAGCAAGAAGTCATGAAGCTGTACCAGCGCGAGAAAGCCAACCCGCTGGCCGGTTGCGTGCCGATCCTGTTTACCATCCCGGTCTTCTTTGCACTCTACAAGACGCTCTATGTGACGCTGGAAATGCGCCATACCAGCTTCCTGCACCTGACCGACCTGTCAGCGCCAGACCCGTCCGCGATTGGCAACCTGTTCGGGCTTCTGCCTTGGGCGGCGTCCGATGTGAAAGCCATCCCGATCATTGGCATCATTATCGGTATCGGCATCCTGCCGATCATGTACGGTGTCTCTATGGCGGCGATCCAGTCGCTGTCGCCGCCGCCGCCAGACCCAACCCAGCGCACCATCATGATGGCGCTACCGATTGTCTTCATGTTCGTGTTTGGCAGCTTCGCCTCCGGCCTCGTCCTGTACTGGGTCTGGAACAATATCCTGTCGCTGATCCAGCAATATATCATCATGCGCCGCAACGGTGTGGATACGCAGCTCGAAACGCTGGTTAAATATCTGCGCAATCGCAACAAGCCCGAAAAAGAATGACCGATGCGCCTGAATTCACAGACGCAGCCCTAGAAAAGGGCCGTGTCCTTTGCGCTGGCCCGGTCTCATTCGTGCTTGGCGCGGCGGACCTGCACCAATTACCGGAATCGAACCGCCCTGAGGTCGCCTTTGCCGGGCGCTCTAATGTTGGCAAGTCCAGCCTGCTCAATGCCCTGCTTAACCGCAACGGCCTGGCGCGCGCCTCGGCAGAACCGGGCCGCACGCGCGAGCTGAACTATTTCGATCTTGGCGAAGGCAAAATGTGGTTGGTTGACCTGCCCGGCTTTGGTTATGCCAAGGTCTCCCGCACGCAAGTCGAAAAATGGACCAAGCTGACCCGCAAATATTTGCGTGGCCGGGTCAATTTGCGCCGGATCTTCCTGCTCATCGACAGTCGCCGTGGCCTGATGCCGCCGGATCTGGAAATGATGCAAATGCTCGATACGGTTGCCGTCACCTATCAGATTGTTCTGACCAAGGCCGACAAGGTGAAAATGAGCGAGGTTGAGGCCGTCCGGGCCGAAATTCAGGTGGCTTTGAAGACACACCCCGCGGCCCATCCAATTGTTCGGATGACCTCGGCCGAAAAAGGCATGGGCCTGCCAGAACTACGGGCTGAGATCGGTATGCTGGCAGAGGTCTAGGGTCTGAAATTATAGAAACGGGTGCACAAAGTCCAAAAACCACGTTACAGCGTGGCGCCATGACCAATACACCGCTTTCCCCTGCCCAGCTTACCGCCGCAACGCTGTCTGAAGCCCTGCCCTATATTCAGCGCTATGCTGGGCGCACTGTGGTGATTAAATATGGCGGCCATGCGATGGTCGATGAGGCCCTGTCGGCGGCGTTTGCACGCGATGTTGTCCTGCTCAAGAATTTCGGCATCAACCCTGTGATCGTGCATGGCGGCGGGCCGCAAATTGCCAGTCTGCTAGAGCGTTTGGGTATCCAATCGAAATTCCAGGACGGCCTGCGGGTCACCGATGACGCGACCATGGAAGCGGTCGAAATGGTCCTGTCTGGCCCGATCAATAAAACCATCGTGCGCGCGATCAATGCGGCGGGCGGCAAGGCTGTCGGCCTGTCTGGCGCGGATGGCGATCTGATGCGGGTGCGCCGCGCCACTGCAACCAAGCGTGATCCCAGCAGCGCGGTAGAGAAAGTGATTGATCTTGGCTTTGTTGGCGAGCCGGAAAAGATCGATGTTACGGTCCTGAATGTGCTGACCAGCAGCGACGCCAATGTCATCCCGGTGATCGCCCCGGTCGGGGTTGGCGAAGACGGGCGGCGCTATAACGTGAATGCAGATACGGCTGCGGGTGCGATCGCCGCAGCGCTTAGCGCCAAGCGGCTCTTGCTGCTCACCGATGTTGCCGGGGTTCTCGACAAGAGCCAAACCCTGATCCGCGAGATCCGTTGCGACAGCGCTGAGGCTCTGATCAAGGATGAAACGATTTCAGGTGGAATGATTCCGAAGCTTGAAACGGCAGCCAAAGCCGTCAACAAGGGAGTTGGCGGGGCAGTAATTCTGGACGGGCGTGCACGCCACGCTCTCCTCATGGAGCTCTTCACCGAACATGGCGCAGGTACCATTGTCTATTAAATTATTGCTTGGAATTCTCGCGGTTGCATTAACCGTCTGTATACCCGCCAAAGCAGCGGCGCAGCGCGCGCCGCTCGGCTGGACCGTCTGCAATGAAACCAGTTTCATTATCGAGACCGCGAGCGGTCGCTATGAAGGTCAGGGCATTGTTGTCGATGGCTGGAAACGCCTGCGCCCGGGGGCCTGTGAACTTTTGCTCGAGGGCGCGCTCAATCCTGGCATCCATTATCTGTTCGGGCGCTCGTCTCTGGCGCATCGCGGTGGACGCCGTATCTGGGGAGGTGATTCGAAGCTGTGCATTGATCCCACCGGGAGTTTCTCGGTTGAGACCTTACCCGATTGCACAGTGATGGGGCTCGAGGAACGCGAGTTCCGCCCGGTCTTGATCGAAAGCCGAAATCGCTGGCGCACGACATTCACCGAAACCGAGACACGCACGCTCGAACAGGCGAGCGCCGCTGGGGTCCAGCGCCTGCTTGACAATGCTGGCGTCTATTCAGGCCGGATTGATGGCCACCTTGGGCGCCAGACCCGCGCTGCAATTGGCGACTTTCTGACCTCCAAGGGCCTGAATGCCAACACATCTGATGGCGACCTGATGGACATCCTTGAACAAGCCGCTGTCGAGCGCTCCCGCAATGTCGGTCTGACATTTTGCAACCGCACCGACAACCGCATCTGGAGCGCGATGGCGCGGCGACGCGGTGAGGGCTGGGAAAGCCGAGGCTGGTGGTTGCTCGAAGCCGGTGGTTGCGCCCGGGTGATCGACGAGCCATTATTGCAGGCCGAGCATTTCGCCTATGCCGAGATGGAGGCAGGCGAAGGACAAGTGCGAACCCTCAGGCGCGGCAGCGACCCATTTTGTGTCTCGCGGTCGAAATTTGCAATTACCGGTCGTGAGGCCTGTGAAGCTGCCGCTTTCCGAACCGGGCAATTCGTGGCCACGCCGCCGCCGACCAATCGCAAACTGGTATTTGAGTTTTTTGAACGCGATTTTGAAGGCTCTGGCCGTGCCCGCTGACGGGCCAGGCGGCGCTCAAGCGGCCAAGCACACGCTCGCCAATCGCGAGGTCTGGGTGTTTGATCTCGATAACACGCTCTATCCAGCCGAATGTGATCTGTTCGCCGAGATTGATCAGCGGATGACAGATTTCGTCGCGCGCTTCCTGCGTCTTGACCGGAAAACCGCGCGTGCCATGCAAAAGAAATACTATGCCGAACACGGCACCACGCTGAATGGCCTGATGACCATGCATGGGATGGAACCGGAAGCGTTTCTGGCCCACGTGCACGAAATTGACCTGTCACCCTTACCCAAATCAGAGGCGCTGGTTCAGGCGATAACCGCCTTGCCCGGCAAGAAATACGTCTACTCAAATGGCTCACGCCGCCATGCGGATCGCGTGATCGACTATATGGGGTTAAGTGACCTGTTTGATGGCCAGTTCGCAATTGAGGACAGCGCCTACACGCCCAAACCGGCGCAATCATCATATGACGCTTTCTGCAAGCGCTTTGCCATTGACCCAAACCAGGCGGTGTTCTTCGAAGATCTCGCCCGCAATCTTGCCCCGGCGCATGCGATGGGGTTCGCGACGGTGCTCGTGCAGTCCGAAAAAGACTGGAGCCATGAGCCCGCAGCAGCGCGCCCTGCAGGTTACGGGGATGACCAACCCGGTCATATCGATTATGTGACCGGCAACCTGACCCAATTCCTGCACTCGTTGAGCGCATAATCCAAATGTGGAAGAGCCCGATATGCCAGACCGCCTTGCCGCCATCATTGATACTGCGTGGGACAACCGCGACAGTTTGAGCCCTGACACACAAGGTGAGGTCCGCGCCGCTGTCACCACGGCCCTGGCCTTGCTCGATAGCGGCCAGGCCCGCGTCGCTGAGCCGGATGATGGGACGGGTGGCTGGAAGGTAAACCAGTGGCTCAAGAAAGCGGTTCTTTTATCCTTCCGCCTCAACCCCAATGGCTTGATCGAAAACGGCCCCGGTCATCGCGGCACATGGTGGGACAAAGTGCCATCTAAATTCGACGGTTGGGGCGCGGCTGAGTTTACAACTGCCGGGTTTCGCGCCGTCCCGCCTGCGACGGTGCGGCGCGGGGCCTATATCGCGCCGGAAGTCGTTTTGATGCCGTCCTTCGTCAATATCGGGGCCTATGTCGGCGCGGGCACGATGATCGACACCTGGGCCTCGGTCGGATCATGCGCGCAAGTCGGTGCCAATTGCCATATCTCCGCCGGAACCGGAATTGGCGGCGTGCTTGAACCGCTACAGGCCAATCCGACGATCATCGAAGACAATTGCTTTATCGGTGCACGTTCAGAGGTCGTCGAAGGAGTTATCGTCGGGACTGGATCCGTGATTGCCATGGGCGTGTTTATTACCCAATCGACCAAGATTGTAGACCGCGCCACGGGCAATATTTCCTACGGCTATGTACCACCCTATTCAGTCGTCGTGCCAGGGACATTGCCTGATCCGAAAGGCGGACCATCCTTAGCTTGCGCCGTGATTGTCAAAACCGTGGATGCGGGGACACGCGCCAAAACGGGTATCAATGAGCTGCTGCGCGGCTAGGGTCAGGCCCGGCACTGTAACAAAGACGTCATTGGAACAAGCCTTGCATTGGCTTGATTATCCACTGATTTATATCAGTAGGGGCTCGCCATCCGGCAATTGCTGGATATACTGAGCATATTAGCAACGGAGTTCTCCGTGACGATAAAAATTGCAGGACGGCATATCGATATAGGTGAAACGCTACAAGAGCGTATCATCGATGGTCTGGAAGCCGCAGTAACCAAATATTTTGACCGCAGCTTTGACGGCAATGTCACTGTCGAAAAGCGTGGCCATGAAATTCTCACCGATTGCAATGTACATTTGCCGTCAGGCATCGTGTTGCAGTCCAGCGGTGTGGCCAGCGATCCGTATGCGTCGCTGGATAATTCTCTGGAAAAGATGGAAACACGGGTCCGCCGCTATCATCGGCGCCTGAAAGACCATCACAAGCGGGCACCAATGCCGAGTGAGCCCGCCAATTCCTTCATTATTCAGGGCGCGGTCGACGCGACTGAAGCAGGCGATGCGCCTTTGATTATTGCAGAGTCAGCCTCGGACGTGAAGACCATGTCGGTTTCGGAAGCGGTTATGCAGCTGGAACTGTCAGAAACCCCTGCCGTTCTTTTCAGAAATGTGAAACACAGCGGCCTGAACATGGTGTATCGCCGTGGTGATGGGAATATTGGTTGGGTTGATCCAGCCGGACACTCGGCAACGAGCTGACCAAACAGGTTAAAATAAATGGCAAATGATCTATCGAGCCTCCTGAAGGATGGCATCATATTGAATTCACAATCGGCAGACAGCCGAAAGCAGATTCTGTCCACGCTGGCCTATGCGATTGGCACAAAATTGGGTGTTGATGGCCGGGATATTCTGGAATCTGTGATTGAACGTGAAAACCTGGGGTCCACCGGGGTTGGTGAAGGCGTCGCCATTCCGCATGCCCGCGTTGATGGTTTGGCGGCCCCAGTCGGCGCTTTTGTTCGGGTCGATGAAGGGGTCGATTTTGACGCCATTGACGGGCGCGATTGCGACATGATTTTCATGCTGCTGGCCCCACACAGTTCTGGCGCCGATCATTTACGTGCCTTGGCACAGGTCAGTCGAACCTTCCGAAATGGCGACATTCGTGATCGCTTGCGCGCGGCGCAGGATGCCGATGATATTCAGTCAATCCTGTGTCCGAACGCGGTCAAAGCCAACGCTGCTTGAAACCTGCGCTGATCAAAGGATCGTGACTGGCCATCAGCGCTAGCCTGACTACGCTGCCCTCCAACGCCTAACCGGGAGGACAATCATGACATTCACATCCGTAAGCAGCATTACCGTTTTGGCAGCGCTCGCGCTATCGCCTATCGCCTATGCACATGGCGGCAATCTACCCACCGCACAGCAAGCTCAACCGCCCGCAATTACCACAACTGACCTCGGCGACGGCCTGTACATGCTGCATGGGCGCGGCGGCAATGTCGGTGTTCTGGTTGGGCCAGACGGCGTGTTTGTGATTGATGCGCAATACCCTGATATGGCGCCAGGGATATTAAGCGCGATTGACGAGATTGCCGGGGAAACACCGCGTTATCTGATCAATACGCACTGGCACGGCGACCACACTGGCGGCAATGCCATTATCGGCGCAACCGGGGCAACGATCATCGCTCATCAAGGCGTTCGCGACCGGGTTACGGTCGAGATCACGCGCGACTTTTTTGGCCAGGAGAACACCACGCCAGCCCTCGACGAAGTGGCTTGGCCAGTGATCACATTCAATGATGAGATGCGCCTCTATCTCAACGGCCAGACCATCCACCTGATCCATGCCCCTAGCGGGCATACCGATGGCGATACATTCATTGTGTTTGAAGAGGCCAATATCATCCATACTGGCGATCTGATGTTCAATGGGTTTTTCCCGTTCGTCGACATCACATCCGGCGGGTCTTTCGATGGCTATATTGCAGCCACGGAAACCATATCTGCATCGGTCAACACAGACACCAGGATCATTCCGGGGCACGGACCACTGGCAACACCGGATGACCTCGCCGCCGCGCTTGAGATGCTCAAAGGCACCGTCGCGGCCGTGTCGGCCGAGGCCGCGCAGGATAAATCTGCCGAAGATATTCTAGCGGCTGAGCCTTTGGCACTTTGGGCCGAAGCCTGGGGCGGCGGCTTTATCGACGCGCCGACCTTCACGCGGCTTATTTTGGGTGACTTGCAACGCCAGGCTGGCGAAGCCGACAGCGAGTAGTTCTACTCACTCATTTGGGCGGTCTTCAGTTAATCGTGGATCGCCCGCTGACACAATCGTTTCTTCGCCCATTGTTGACCACTCAACCTCGAGCATGAATTCACGAACATCCACGATCGACTGCTCGGCAATCTCTTCCTGTGGCAAATGCCCGACATCGGCATAGATCACGACCCGCGCGCCATCGATTGCATCGCCAAACTTCTGAGCGTGTGAAACCGGCACGAGATTGTCGCCCTGCCCCCACAAGATCAGGGTCGGTACAGCGATATTGGCGAGCGCTTCGTCGCTTGCAATCCCCCGGTCAGAGCGCCCCGACGACATTTGAAGCAAAGCTTCACGATGCCCCGGCGCGCGCGAGAGAGAGACGTAACGCTCAACCAGTTCATCGGTAACAAAGCTTTGATTTATATAAGAATCTTCCAATCCAGAGCGGATCAGAGAGGTCATATCGAGATCTTTCAGCAAGGCCCGCGCCAAGGGATTGGCAAGCAGTTTGAAGACAAGCGGAGATGACTTTTTCTCCTCCGCACTGGCTGGCCAGCCAGACGCATCCAGCAAGATGAGGCCCTCAACCCGATCTGGATATTTCAGCGTTGTCACCCAGGCGGTATTTCCCCCCATGGAGTTTCCAGCCAGCGTGAACTGATCTGCACCAAGTTTGCGCGTAACCTCGTCAACCACTTCGGCAAAGCGTTCAATTGTGACCGGGTCAAGCGGATCAAACCGTGACAGGCCATGGCCCGGCAAATCCAGCGTGATGACGCGATATTCCTGTTCCAGGTCTGCTTTCCACGCGCTCCAGGTGTGCAGAGACGCCGATAATCCATGCACCAGTACAAGCACTGAGCGATCCTGTGGACCGGTGTCGGTATAGTGAATTTTCAGTCCCGTATCCAAAGTCATGAATTGGGTATCAGGCAGCGCGTATATGCTCTCCAATGTGTCATAGGGCACATCCGACCGGCGCAAGACAAGCCAACCGGCGGCAAGAATAGCAACGATCGTAAGAATGACTGCCAGCGTTCTGCGTAACATAGTTAATTTCCCTGAAACCGCTGTCGTCAAACCGCCTATCTGCGGCGCTGTCAAAGGAAAGTTTCAGCCACCGCAGGTTTCGCAGGCCTTATTCTGGCGCAGACCGACAACCCGAGCTGTACCAGCAAGCCCGTCAATAATCTGCACCCGCCCGATCAAGGCCTGGCCTGCACCGGTGATAAGTTTTATCACCTCAAGCGCCATGATGGTCCCAACCTGCCCGGTCAGCGCGCCGACGACACCAACCTCATCACAGGCCTCTGCCTCTGGCGGCATCTCAGGCACGAAGCAGCGATAGCAAGGCGCGCCAGGCTCACATCCCGAGGCATAGACCGAGACTTGCCCGCTCCATCGCGACGCCGCCCCAGACACCAGTCGGCGCCCGGACCCATGCGCAAGCGCGTTGAGTGCAAACCGGGTCTCGAAATTGTCGCTGGCATCAATCAACAGCGTCCCAGACAGGTCGCAAGTCCCGTCAAACCGCGCGCCGCGTGCCGTGACCTGCACGTCCGGGTTCATTGCGATCAGGCGCTCGGCCAGAACCGCAACTTTTGCCCGGCCAATATCTGCCTCGCCAAACTGAACCTGCCTTTGCAAATTGGAGCGATCGACCAGATCATCGTCCCAGAGTTCAATCTGTCCGACCCCGGCCGCCGCCAGATATAGCGCGCAAGGTCCGCCCAAGGCCCCGGCGCCGATCACCGATACCGACGCCGATAGCAGGGCCTGCACCCCCGGCCCACCGATGTCTTTCAGCAAAATATGGCGCTTGTGACGTTCAATCTGTTCAGGGGTCATCGCGGTCGGGCTCTACGATAAAAATAGCAAACCCATCATAACCCTTGATGCCGAGCGTTTGCAAAGCAGTTCCGGTCAGGTACGGCGACGCCTTGGCCATATCCAGCATCGCCCGAACGCCGAGGACTTTCTCATCCGTACTTGTGCTATCTGTCACCGCGCCATCCCGCACAACATTATCACAAATCACCACGGTGCCCGGACGCGACAATTTCAAACTGCGCGCCAGATAGTCAGGGTTACTCGGCTTGTCGGCATCAATGAAGACCAAATCGAACGCAGGCTCAGCATCACCAATCATCGCATCAAGGCTTTCAACCGCCAGGCCTTGGCGAATTTCAACTTTGCCGGACAATCCAGCACGCACAATATTGGCGCGTGCGACAGTGACGCAATCTGGATCACGCTCCAGGCTGATCAATTGTCCATCATCCGGTAAGCCGCGCGCCATCCAGATCGTCGAATAGCCACCTAGCGTGCCGATCTCCAGCACGCGCTTTGTCCCCGAGATTCGCACCAAAAGTTGCAAGAACGCCCCTTGTGTTGGCGATACAGCATGCGCCGCAAGCCCGGCATCGCCGCTGCGCGTCAGCGCCTGCTCAAATATGTCATCATGATTGATCAGCTGGTTTTCAAAATACTGATCAACCCGAACGGCTTTGTCATGCAGTGTCATGGCGTCTCTTATCAGGGTATTTTCGAGGCTGGCTACGCTATGCCAGACACATTTTGGCTAAATTTGATCATAGCTCTGCCACAAGCGCCTTTTATTTCGAACCCGTATTGATAGGGTAATGGGTGGAGGATGGGTTGATGAGTGAACAAGCTGAATCAAGATTGAGCCTGAACGAGATATCAGATTTCGCGAAATTCCAATCACCGGAATACGATAATGTCGTCTTGCAATCGGACTATGCCACACGCGCGACACTCAGCTTTTATCGATTCCGACAGCTCGGCGGCGGCCGTAGCGGCAAGATTGAGAATGGCCGCAGCGATTCGCGTAAAGGCATTCATTATGTCTCTGACCATCCCGAAGTCCGCATACTTAGCCTGTCTGTCATCGCCCTCCTGATCCTGTTCGAAAGTGCAGCCAATGCCTACTTCTTCGCCCAACAAAGCGAGTTTGGCCTGTTTGGCGGCCTGTTTCAGGCCGCTGCTGTATCGCTTGCAAATGTTGCAACCAGCTATTTCATCATTGGTTTCTGGGGCTTGCGCCATGCCTCGATGCCCGGCTCTTTCAGGAATGCGGACACCGGCAAAATACAGCTGTTCAGTGACCGCAATATCATAAAATTCTTTGGCTTTTTTGCGATAGCGATCGGCGTCATTCTGGTCTTGCTGGTCAATCTGTCTGCAGCCCACTATCGCAATATTCTCGACCTGCAGGCATTGGGCCAGGGATTTCCAGACGTTGCGACATCAACATTCCCTCGGTTCTGGATGGATGGGGAATCTTGCGCTGCGGTGTTGAACTCGGAGGTTGGCAAGTCGATTGGCAGCGCCGCAACCAACGCGATGTGCCGTCCCTTCGCGCTGCATTCATTGGATGCCATGGTGCTGTTTGCACTCGGCCTCGCCATTTCAGCATTGGCAACCTTTGAAGGCCGCCGCGCCGATGCGCCTTATCCCGGTTTCAGTGATGCAGCCCGTCAATTTGAACGCGCCCGCCGCGATGTTCAGGATGCCCTTGATGAGTATTATAAGAGTTTCAACCGCATCATCGCCCGCGCGATGGAAACCCAAGGTGACGATCTGACCCCGGCTCAAAAAAATGCACTTAGAAAAGCGATGGACAGTGCCATTTCGCCGTACAAGCAATTGTTGACAACGGATCCTGAAATACTGGAGCACGAGTTTCAAATCTCGAAAGAGGTGGTGACCAAAGTAAAATTTGATCAAGGCAAATCCCGACTTGAGCGCCCCCGCAGTCGATACGAAACCGAAGGTGAGGAATGAGCCGCCGCCGTAGACGCCAACAGAGACAGGCGATTATCAATTTTGCGATGGTGCTCGCGATCATCGCAGGCATTATCTATATCGCCTATACGGTACGTCCCGCGCCGTTTGACGAGACCACGCTCTGCCTGATCTCTGACGATCTGCCACCGCACACAGCGATCATTATCGACAAGACAGATGAGTATAGCGAGACCCAGGCCGATCTGATTGCTGACGTCATCCGGCGCACCCGTGAGCGGCTTGTGGTCGGGGAACGGATCACCCTGTTTGAACTTGATGCGCAAGGCCGGTTCGACCCGCGCGGTGAGATCTCGATGTGTAATCCGGGGCGTGGCAATCAGGTCAATCCGCTGTTTCGCAATCCGAAACAGATGGAGGACCGTTACGAGGAACAGTTCGCCGCGCCAATGGAAACCGTGCTGGCTGACCTCGTCGTGCCCAAAGAAGCGCCGAGCAGCCCAATCATGGAAGCCCTCGCCCGCCTCGCCCAGACCGAAGCTTTTTCAGACCGCGCGCCGCGCCGCCGCGTCGTCCTGATCTCTGACATGTTGCAGAACTCGGACGTGTTCAGCGCCTATGGCGGCGGCGGATCAATGCCGGAAGACATGCCAGACTGGGCCGACACAGTGGACGCGATTACCAACCGGTTCGGTACCAGCCTGACCGGTGTCGAACTCGAAATCCGCCTGATCCCCCGCGACCGCTATGTCGACCTGCAACGCGGCGCGCTAAAAGAATACTGGAACAATGTTTTGGGCAACCTCGGCGTAACGGTCACCTGGCGCGACCTTTAAAGACTGCTTCTGGTTAGGAGAGGGAGACATTGTTAGCGACCTACTTTCCGATGACAACCAACCGGTTATTTTCATCCTGAAGCGGACGGGCATTCATCGGGAAAATCGCCTTGAATGCTGCGATCTGCTCAGCTGATGCTGTGATCGGCTCGCTCATCATGTGCCAGTTGACACCTTCCGAACATGGCGGCGTGGTGAGTGAGCCCATGAAGCGATAATACTTCTTGCTGGCAGGCAGCAGATTTGAGACATTGATAGTCTGCCCGCTAACGCTGTTTTCACCCTCGTTTGCTGGCATGTTTGCCCAGATATTTGCCAGCTCGGTATTGGCTGGGCCTTCTTTGAACATAACACCAACAACCGCCAGTTCACCTGCCTCAGATGCATGAACAAGGTGTAGTTCAAGTGGATAGGTCTCGCCCTTGATCGCGTATTCACTACCTGTGTGGAAGTGGAATTGCAGCAGATTATAAGCTTTGCCATCAACGACCAATTGTCCGCCGCCCACCTGATCGGCTTGTATCGTGTGGCCATTATGGATGATCTTCATCGGCACCGATTGGTAGTTCAGCCCGAGAGCTGGGAGGTTAGCGGAAATATCAGCTTGAATGTTGAAGGGCGATTGTAACCTCCCCGTGGCACACGTCGCAAAATCATCAGATAGTTCAGCCCAATGGTCTGCGCCATGCGTGCCAGTATAGTCCCAATGCGGTTTTGTCATCTCGTCCGCGGCGGCGTGAGCATCATTGCTCACAGGCAAAACCTGGCAGCCTGCCAGCATGGCAAGACCGAATGAAGCCCCGATCAGAGGCATTGATATGTTTCTCGAAATCATAGGGAGCTCCAGCTAGGTTTAGTTGATTATCTGGTATTCATATAATTGCATATGTGCAAGTATTTGCAGGTTTGCAAGTCACTATATTTTTACTGACTCACGCCTTATGCTATCACGGTTCCCAACGCCGGAGTAAACATGCCCAGCCGACAAGTCGTTGCCAAGGAATTAGCCGAAATCTTTGGATTATTGGCACACCCTGACAGGATCAGGATGATTGAGGAACTACGCCTCGGCGAAAAAGATGTCACCGAACTCGCCAAGGCGTTGAGTCTTGCACCTCCGCGCGTTTCCCAGCATTTGCGCCTGCTGCGAACACAACATATTGTCACAGAGCGCAGGGATGGTCGTCACCATTTCTATCATCTCAATACCCCCGACATGGCGACATGGATTGTCCACGGATTGGCATTCATAGAGCAGCGGATCGCAAACGTATCCAAGGCAAACATCAAGGCTGCACGTCGGTTGTGGTCTGAATAGGCTAGCAGTCCGCATCGAGCCCACACATCTCCCCAATACAGCTTGGCCATTCCGCCCGCTTGCCGCTAGACTCCGCGCATGACCGAATCCCTCTCTACGCCTGAAACCATTTACGCCAAGCCTGCCGAATGGGTGGCGCAGGGCGCGGGTGCGCAGGGTAATCTGTTTCTGACCGGACGTGCCGGGACGGGGAAAACCACGATGCTGCGCCAGTTCATGGCAGAGGCCGGTGATAGCGCCATCGTGCTTGCCCCGACAGGCGTTGCGGCGATGAATGCCGGCGGGCAAACGCTACATAGTTTCTTCAAATTCCCGCCGCGCCTGATCGAGCCGCAAGACGTCAAGCGCCTGCGCACGGCGCGCCTGATGAAGACCATCGACACGCTGATCATTGACGAGATTTCGATGGTCCGCGCCGACATGCTCGACGCCATTGACCGCAGCCTGAAGCTTAACCGCGCCAGCAAACGCCCATTTGGCGGCGTGCGAATGATCCTCGCGGGCGATCTGCACCAATTGCCGCCCGTGGTGCGCGGCGAAGAGGTCGAGATATTGCAAACACGCTATGGCGGCTCTTACTTTTTCAACGCGCCCGCGTTCAAGGAGGCCGAGTTTGCGCTGTTGGCGCTAAAACACGTCTTCCGCCAGGCCGACCCGCGCTTTCTGGCGCTGCTCGGCAGCTTGCGCAAAGGCCGCGTCACCCCGGCCGATGCCTCAATTCTCGACTCTATTGTCAGCTCCCGCAGCGCCACCGATGCCAGCGAAACCCATGTCGTGCTGACCCCCAACAATGCCAATGCTTACCGCATCAACCGCGCCCGCCTCGACGACCTGCCCGGCAAGGAGCACGTCTTCGAAGCCACAATTCAAGGTACATTTGACGAGAAAACCTACCCCACCGAAGCCGACCTGGAACTGAAAGAAGGCGCGCGGGTGATGCTGATCAAGAACGACCCGGAAGGGCGCTGGGTCAATGGCTCACTGTGCACAGTGTCGGGCTTTAGTGGCCGCAATGTTGTGGTCGATCTCGATGGCCACTCCTATGAGATCGAACCGGCAGCGTGGGAGAAGTATAAATACGCCCTCGATAATGAGACCAAGAAAGTCTCACGCGAGGTTGTCGGGACATTCAAACAGATGCCGCTACGCCTCGCCTATGCCGTGACCATTCACAAGGCGCAGGGGCTGACGCTGGAAAAAGTCTTCATCGACTTTGATCGCGGCATGTTCGCCCACGGTCAGGCCTATGTCGCTTTCTCACGCGCGCGCAGCCTCGATGGCCTTGAAATCTCCCGCCCCTTGCGTCCGCGCGATCTGGTCATGGATCGCGGTGCCTTCGCTTTTGGCAAACTCGACACGCTGGAAGACACTGACGCTTACCTTCTGGCCAAATTCGCCAAGGCTGATGACGCATTGGTTTAGGCTTCAGCCGCCTGCGGACTGTAGCTTTCACCCGCTGCGATCTGGGCCCATTGGCGTACATGTGGCGGGGTCTCATCGAGCCAGTAAGCCTTGCCCTTATCGATGACCAGAATCTCTTCCCATTTCGCCCCGACGCCGTCTTTACCGGCATGCGGCTCAACCAGCCATAGCCCGTCATGCGGCGCGTGATCGGACGCGGGCGAATTATTCCATAGCGGCGACCGGCGTCCGAACGGGCCATTCGCCAGCTTATCTTTCATCCCGAACCAGGCCAGCGCAAAGCCGTCAAACCCTTGCGCTTTCCATGAGACACGCAGCGGCGACAGCTTCACCGCGCGGTGTCCGAGCACTTTACCGGGATGCTTTTGGTGCGCCGGTTGATAATTCAGCTCGTCGAACCGCGCGACGACAGTGTCGGCGATGGCTTTGAACGTCTTGTCCTGATTGACCGCATCGCAGATCGAGCTGCGAAACTCCGCCAGATTGGCCATCATCTCACGGTGGGCCGGGTTTTCGCCAAAGCAGAACGAGTAAGACGTATCGACCAGATAACCGCTCTGATGGATTGGCGCGCAGTCCATGATGATGCTGTCGCCGGGTTTCAGGCCCTTGGATTTCGGGAAGAAATGCCCAATCGTCCATTTACCGGGCAGCGCTGTGCGCTCACCAAACAAGACAACGGGCAGATGGAAGAATGACGTGAAACCGGCGGCGCGGTAACGTTTGAACAGCCTGTTGCCAACCTCCTTTTCGGTCTCGCCCTCTTTCAATTGCGCGGCGGTATCCTCCAGAATTGCAAACGAGATGCGCTGCAACTCGCGAAACCGCGCCAGCGCGCCGTCTGAAAATGATTTGGTTTTGACCAACATATCTAATCCGCCTGTTTGATGCCCCTATGTGACGGTGCACAGCGGCGCTGTCAAAAGTTCGGGGCAATTTCGACGCTGCCAAGCATCACTCGCGCCGACCAAACGCGAGATTGCAAACACCGCCCTGACATGGCTAGATGTAATGACGCAGAAGGAGATTGATAGATGGTCGTACTCGCATTGAAATGGATGACCATAGCTCTTGTCATTTTGACCGGGTTTAGCGCCCTGACGGCGGTCTATGGATATTATCAGTTAAACATGGGGGCTTGTAGCGGCGGCTGCGACGCCATCAACACGTATACCGCTTATATGTATGTCGGCCTGACCGGCCTGTTCGGCTTCGGCATGTCCGCCCTCGCCGCGCACATGATCGGAAGATGGTTCAAATCAATGGATTAGGCCAGCCAATAGCCTCATCTTAGAGCTTGTCGAAGGATAAAGGGACACCGGACGTTATGCCCGCCTCTTATCCTTCGACAGGCTCAGGATGAGGCTATTGGGGCTCAGGCTCTAAGATGAGGGACGAGGAGAGTTCGGTTTAGCGTTGGAGAGCTCAACAATGCGCGCATAATCCCCGACAATCAGGGCCTCTTTCTTGGCACGCGTCCAACCTTTCAAGCGGCGCTCACAGGCTATAGCATCCGTGATCATCGGAAAATGTTCGGACCAGACCAACTCCACGGGCCTTCCCCGATATGTCCAGGCCTTCTTACGATAACCCGAATTATGCTCTTCAACGCGAACCTGTAAGTCAACTCCTCGGTGCGAACCGATATAGTAAGCACCATCGGCGCATTGCAGCATATATACAAAAGCGCCACTCAGATAATTCATAGCCAATGCTAACCGCGCTCTAATCCAGAATGCAAGATTAAGTGCCAGAACCAACTTTACGAAAACCCCACCAGCCTCATCCTGAGCCTGTCGAAGGATAAGAGGCGGGCGTAACGTCCGGTACCTGCTAATCCGCAAAGGCGACTACGCCAGTCGTGAAATTTCTTCGCGCAGATTGCGGTCACCATCCATGGTGATTTTTTCGAGCACTTTCACGCGCTCACGCAGTCGATCAACTTCGCGTTCCGTATCCGCCATGCGCAGACGCGTTTCGGCATCAGCGCCTGAGTTTGCCCTTGTCTCAAGCCAGGTCTTTACGACCCCTGCCCCAACTGCGATTAGCACAATCAGTACAACCATTGTGAACGGGCTATCAATGTTCATTGGGCGTAGTCTCCTTGCTGCGTCTTATTGTAATTCGATATATGAGACTATCACGATTGTAATACAAGGACCAGCCGGTGATTAGCGCCCGGTACTGCCAAATCCACCAGCGCCGCGGGCCGTATCATCCAAACTGTCAACTTCGTCCCAGACAATCCGCGTCACGGGTGCCAAGACCATCTGGCCAATCCGCTCGCCGCGCTTGATCGTGAACGCCTCTGTCCCGTGATTGATCAGGATGACTTTCAGTTCGCCGCGATAATCGCTATCGATGGTCCCCGGCGCATTGAGACAGGTCAGCCCATGCTTGGCCGCCAGACCAGATCGTGGTCGCATCTGGATCTCGAACCCTTCCGGGATCGCCACGCTGAGGCCCGTCGGCACCATGTCGCGCTGTCCCGGTGCCAGCACAATCGGCTCGCCCTCCGGCACAGCGGCGCGCACATCCATCCCGGCGGCTCCCAAACTCTCATAGGCGGGCAGGTCCAGCCCCTCAAAATGGGCCAGTGGGCGAACGGAAACGGTGATATCGGTCATTGTGCCACTGCGCGAGAGTCGGGCGCTCGAGTCAAGCTTGCCCCGTCTTCTAGGCCCAAAAATCTACAAATATATCGCCAGAATGATCGAGATACTCGATATGACCAGAGACAAAGCGGCAAGCCGCGATGAAATGACAAACCGTTTCCGGCTATCCTGTAAATCGGCCAGTACGGAGGCCAGAAGCGGAAAATTGACGACATGATGATCCTGACCAACCCGGATATTGAAAAAACTCACATTGTCTCCGTCACCGGTAGATGAGCCGTACTTGCCATTGAAGTGATAGTATAATCTACCGAAGATCAGGTCAGGGTCGCAATGAAATTTAGGCGCCAGACTATCAATATCAACCGGCATCCAAATCTTGTTGGAACGGATCTTGTTGTCTTCCGAATGGTCCGAGAACGCCCGTAAATATCGCCGGTAAATTTCATTCAGTAGGGTCTCGTCGGTTGGTATTGCGCGCGCCATTCGGTCCCCTTTCGAGTCACATAATGGTCTGCGTCTAGCACAATTTAACGGTCTATTCAGCCGCTATTATATCCGCGCTATCGCGGCCAAACTTGTCGGCAATGCGTTGCACCAGACGTACCGCAACCTTGGCTTTGTCCATCCGGTCCCAGTGCTCAATTCCGCTTCGGGTGACCAGAGAGACCTCATTGTGCAATCCACCCATGACATCGCCAGAGACATCATTGGCGACAATCCAGTCGCAGCGTTTTCGCTTCAGCTTCGCTTGCGCCAGTGTCTCAACATCATGGGTTTCCGCAGCAAAGCCGATAATCAGCGAAGGTCGGTTCTTTTTCTTGCGTGACAGCGTCGCCAGAATGTCCGGGTTTTCCGACAGTTCCAGCGCCGGATGCACCGCATTGCCCGCTTCTTTCAGTTTCATCTTCTTGGCCGCGGCCCGGCTTGGACGCCAATCGGCCACAGCGGCAACCGCAACGAAGACATCTGCTGGCAGTGCTGTCTCACACGCCGTCATCATCTCACGCGCCGTTTCAATCGGGACCAGATCAACCCCGCGCGGACAGTCCAATGATACCGGGCCCGAGACCAGGGTCACCCGTGCGCCAGCTGCCGCCAGTGCATCTGCGATGGCATAGCCCTGACGCCCGCTGGAATGGTTGGACAGGAACCGCACCGGGTCGAGTGGCTCACGCGTCGGCCCAGCTGTAACCAGCGCATGACACCCGGCCAGTGGCTTGCCGCCAAATTCCAGCAAATCACTCGACTGGCCAAGCATGGCCTCAATCTGCGCCGCGATCGTCGCCACTTGCGGTAAACGCCCCGGACCAAACTCGCCGCACGCCATCATGCCCTCATCCGGGTCCATCACGGTCACACCGTCACTGCACAGGGTCGTAACATTGCGCTGCGTCGCGGCATGCTGCCACATCCGTACATTCATCGCAGGCACCATCAGGACCGGCTTGTCGGTCGCCAGCAACGTGGTCGACGCGAGATCATTGGCCAGCCCGCCCGCCGCCTTGGCCATCAGGTCAGCTGTGGCGGGACAAACAACCACCAGATCAGCTGAGCGCGAGAGCTCAATATGGCCCATCTCGGCCTCGTCATCGAGATCGAACAGTTGGGTAAAGCATTTTTCGCCAGACAGCGCCGAAACTGATAGCGGCGTAACGAACTCCTGGCCGCTACGCGTGACGATACAACGGCTGTTAATGCCGCGCCGTGATAGCTCGCGGATCAGCTCCAGCGACTTGTACGCCGCGATGCCGCCCGCAATGATCAGTAAGATACGCTTATCACTCATAGGCCTCTACCAACTAGAACTCACCCTTTACCAAGCGAGTTTCGGGCCATTTAACCCGAAAGAGATAAAAAAACGACCACACAGATGCGTGAGATTGCATCAAAACTGGAATATCCTTGATTGCAGCAGCGAAATTACCGCTGGACACCGTTACAGCGCGACACCGCGCCATCGCGAAGTGTAACCGCATAATCACTGAACTCTGCACGTGGTTTGTAATAGTCTGTCGAGACATATTGCGCGCCAGATGCCAGCGCCGCCTCACGCCGCTCTGTCCGCCCCTCGCGCGCTTCCAGCGTGTCCGCATCGGCGCGGGTCCGCACCAGAAAGCCCTGATTGACCAGGGCGGGTATATCCACACCCGCTGCCAAGGGCTCGTTACGGGTGAAATAGGCCGCGTGCGCCGCTGTCTCACTGAGCGAATTGACGAACATTGCCCGCCCTTCCAGCGACGACGTCTGTGCAATATAGGTCGCAACCGTTTCAGCGCTCTCATCCAGGGCAAACAGGATTTTCCCGCGCGAAGCAGCCAGCTCGGGCCACCCCTCACCCGTAACCGCTTGCCGAAGCGTCGCTGCACCGCCGCGAACATCATCCGGCAGGATCAGTCTGGTCCGCCCCAGAGTTGAGAAGATTTCAGCATCGAGCTGCTCAAATGCGGCGACATCAAACGGCAAAGCCTCGGTAGAGCCTTGAAGATCAAGATTATCCTGTTTGGCATTGATTAAGATTAGAAGGGGCACATGTTCCGGGTTCTGCCGCGACCAGGTGTCGATCTGCTCAAGACATTGGACAAACCGGGCGCAATGCGAGCGCATATCAACGTCCTGGACATGCAGCACCTTGAACCCCGCAACCTCCATGCCTGTCGCATCATATCGCTCAGCACCTGCCGTATTGGCCGACAGGCGTGGCAGTAATGGGTCGCTATAGCGCCCGCCTTCAGGGTCGTAATAGACATCAAGCTCAAGCTGGCGCATGCCAAACTGCAACTGCTCAACCAGCGGCAGGTGCGCGTAATCTAGCGACGCTGCGGCCTCAGGCGACCCCAGCGCGATCATTGCCAACTCAACCGCCGGAATCGCCATCTTGTAGCTATTATGCGAGCCAATCGATTGGATCTCATTCAGGCGCAACCCATCAGTGCTTTGCTCGCAGGCAATCAAATCAACCACTGCGGGCGCTGGCGGCGTCCGCTCGCAACTGACCATTGCCAAAACGGCGCCGCCGAATAGCCAACCAGAATAAACGCTTCGCATTTTTGCTCTCCAGAAAATCGCGACCAGATAGACATGTGCACCATTTGCCAAAATCAAAAAACCCCGCAGCTTGCGCGGCGAGGTTTTGGGGTAATCCGGACCTGTCTCTCTCTCGGGTGTGTGTTCAGGGATAGAGAGATAATGTGGTGAGACAGGCCCGGAAACGGGTGCAAAATGTGGGTGTTGGCGGCGCTGCCTTAAACGGCAGCGAAGACTAGGAGCAACCCGGTTTTGGTCGACGCTTTCAGGGTCATTTCAACCCCTCCGGCCTCAACTTGCACGCCGTTGCCAGTAAAGCTGGCGATCGCTGCGACGGAGATGATAGCGGCGACTAATCCGCCAACCAGCAACCTACCTGGTGCAAATCTACGTGACATTTTCAAATTCCCTCTTGCTAGATCGGACTAATTTGTCTTGTGAATTCAGTTGCTTTCGAGATCGCGAAAGGCCTTCTTGAGCCGCCACTCTTCTGAGGTGACGTTGCGCTCGATATTGCGAAGACGGTCTTCGAGATCCATGAAGCTGTATTTCAGGCCAGAGGCGGTCATGCGTGGACGGTCTGAAACATTGCGCCAGAACTGATCTTCTTCAGGCGCCAGCGGGCGTTCACCACGCGGCACTTTGGGTGTAATCATCGCCATGACGATATAGGCAATAACTACCAATGGACCGGCGAAAACGAAGAAACTGGCTACTGTCAAAATGCGAACCAGGCTTGGTTCCCATCCGAACCTGTCGGCGATCCCGCCACAAACACCTAAACAGACCTTGTCAGTTCGCGAACGATAAAGGCGGTTTGGGTTGGGCGAGCGGAACATTTTTTCGTGGCGTCCTTCTGTATCAGTATGGTCGGAATAATGGCGGCGGTGTCTGCGTCTACTCATGATCTAGTCCTCAAATCTGTCAGTTGTGCGCGTCCGGCGGCGGCGCGGCGGCGGGGTATCTTCCTGATCGTCATCGGCGTCCATCAAGTCTTCCATGGTCTCGATCCGGCGCTCCATTGCACGTGCTGAGCGCCACAGGTCTTCGAGCATTCGTTCATCGTCGGGCAGCAGGGTCTTCTGCTTGCGCCACAAGGTGATGTAGTGGAAAACCAGAGCCGGAAAGGCGATGAAGACACTGGTAATAGCGACAATCGCGATGATGAACTCTTGTTCCATTAGGCATTTCCTAGGGCTTGCGCACGTTTGGCGCGCTTGTCTTCACGGTGCAGGGCGATCAGGCCCGGGGCGGTTATGGCGGTCATGAAGATCACCATAAAGAGAACGGGGTATAACATCACCTAGGCCTCCTTCTTTTCAGCCTTAACAGCTTTGATCTCGGTTTTCACCGCCGCCTTGGCGGTCGACTTCGAACGGGACTTCTTCAAAGCGGCCAATTCAGCTTCAATCGCGTCATTCTGCTCAAGCGCTTCAAATTCAGCTTCCAGTGACGGCGTGTGGCCTTTGATCGTGTCGGCATAGGCCTCCAGCTCATCGACCTTGTGCTCGATTCCGGCATAACGCGCCAGTGCATCGTCAACCCGCGTATCATAAGTCTGGCTACGCACCCGGATACGTTGCTCGGCGGCGTCGCGGCGCATCATCAAGGCGCGGTGCTTGGCTTTGGCTTCATCGAGCTTGGCTTGCAGACGGGACAGGTCGTCCTGACGCTTCTCAAACGCTTCTTCGGCCAGATCCATCGCTTCACGGCGGCGGTCAATTTCAACATCGGCCTTTTGCTTGGCAATCAAAGCCCCGCGAGCGAGATCTTCACGGCCTTTATCTACGGCCAGACCAGCTTTGTGGTCCCAGTCATCGCGAACCTCGGTATAGTGCGCAATCTCGCGCGCCATCTCTTTCTTGTCGGCCATCGCCCGCGCAGCGGCGGTGCGAACCTCGACAAGTGTGTCTTCCATTTCCTGAATCATCAGGCGGGCGATCTTTTCAGGGTTTTCGGCCCCGTCCAGCATCGCGTTGATATTTGAATTGATGATATCGCCGAGGCGAGAAAACATACCCATGATAAAAATCCTTTTATTGTCGCTTGGGAGAGTGAGGGGTGGGGGAGGAAACGCGGCGCTTCAGGCTGTTAACAGCTCTTTAGAAGAAGAAGCCGCCAAGAAAGACACCGGCGACAAAGAACATCCAGGTCTCGGTAGAGCGTGAAGCGAGGTACCGGCCAAACCGGCCGCTTTCTTTGCGAGCGCCCTGATAGTGTTTGTCATAGGAACCTTCGGTCATTTTCTTATCCTTCTGTATAGCGGCCCTTATGGCCACGATGCCCTTTCTATTTCAAGGACCGTGCCAGTTTTCGATTAATCATCTAATATGCTGTTATTATTGAACTTAATAGGATGCGCTCGACCCCTTATTCACATCTATTGCTGTATTTGACGAAATATTTTAGTTGTTTTGACGATTATTATTCGCTAAACAGACGCCATGATTACGACCCAGACCCCTCAACTGATCGGTGAGGCCCCCGCTTGGCTCGCTGCGCAGGAACATGTCTCCCGGCTTGCGCCGCTGGATCGACCCGCCCTGATCATTGGCGAGCGCGGCACGGGCAAGGAGCTGATCGGCGAGCGCATGCACTTCCTGTCGCGGCGCTGGGAAGGCCCATTTGTGAAGGTCAACTGCGCTGCGCTCTCTGAAGCCCTGCTCGACAGCGAGCTGTTTGGCCATGAACGCGGCGCGTTTACCGGGGCAACCGAGCGCCGGATCGGGCGCTTTGAACTGGCCAATGGCGGCACCCTGTTTCTTGATGAGATCGCCACTGCGTCCAAGCAGGTTCAGGAAAAGCTGCTGCGGATTGTCGAATATGGTGAGTTTCAGCGCCTTGGCGGCGAGAAAATCCTGAGCACTGATGTCCGGGTTGTTGCCGCCACTAATGTCGATCTGCCCGCCCGCGCCGCGCAAGGGCAGTTTCGCGCCGACCTGCTTGACCGTCTCGCCTTCGATGTTGTGACCCTGCCGCCTTTGCGCGCGCGACCCGGCGACATTTCCCTGCTGGCTGATTTCTTTGCCCGCCGCATGGCCCGCGAACTGGCCGAAGACTTCCCCGGCTTTGCGCCTTCCGCCATCGCTGCAATGGAAAGCCATGACTGGCCCGGCAATGTCCGCGAGTTGCGCAACTTTGCCCAGCGCCTGACCTATCGCGCGCTCGCCGACGCAGAGACCGATCCGATCCGGTTTGATCCAGAGGCGCTGGATCCGTTCGCTTCGCCACACCGCCCGCGCGAACCTGGCGCTGAACCAGCAGACATCACACATGTTTCACGCATTGTTCGGACACCTATCACGCACGAATTTGAGCCTGATTTGCCGTTTGAGGCGCAAGTCCGCCTGTTCGAAACCGGTTTGATCGACAGCGCGCTCGCCACTTTCAAAGGCCACCAGGGCAAAGCGGCAGACTATATGGGCCTGACCTATCACCAATTTCGAGGCCTGCTCAAAAAGCACAATTACGCCAAAGGCGCCGGCAAACCCTCCGAAGCGGTAAAGGCACCGATACGGTCAATGTAGGGGCTCATTACGGATACAATGCCAAGAATTTGGCGTTCAAAAAATCACGCTCAGTCGCATTATCGCAAAGTGAGATAGCCTGCTCAAGCAACTGTTTTGACAGCTCAATCTGGCCCATCCGGGCGAGCATATCGGCCCGCGCAACATGGTACGCCTTATAGCTCGAAACATCATGACCGGCGGCGATCTCATCCAGCATCAAAATTGCTGCATCAAGCGAGACTGCATAAGACACAGCCATAGCCTGATTGATCCGGACGACAGGTGACGGCTGGATCGTGTGCAGCAGGTTATAAAGCGCGGCGATTTGCGGCCAGTCGGTATCACCCCAGTCCGGCACCTCAACATGCAGCGCGCTGATTGACGCCTGGATCTGGTAAGGGCCAACCTGTTGCTGTTGCAGGGCCGATTTCAGTATACTGATGCCCTCGGTGATCTTGCTCTTGTCCCATCGCTTTCGGTCCTGAAATTCCAGAGCAATCATGCGCCCGGCCCGATCAACCCGCGCAAGCCGGCGCGAGTCATGTAAAAGCATTAGCGCCAACAGCCCTTGCACCTCGGTCTGATCGGGCACCAGATGCGCCATGATCCGGGCCAATCGGATCGCTTCATCAGTCAGGCCTACCCGCGTCAAACTCGGGCCCGAAGACGCCGCATAGCCTTCATTGAAGATCAGATAGATGACGCTCAGAACACCGCGCAAACGTGTCGGCAAAGCCTCCTTGTCTGGAATTTCGTAAGGAATATTTGCCAGCCTGATCTTTTTCTTGGCGCGGACCAATCTTTGCGCCATGGCGGTTGGCGTATCCAGGAACGCCGCCGCAATCTCATCAGTGGTCAGCCCACCTACCGTGCGCAGCGTCAGGGCTATCCTGGTCTTTTCCGCCAGCGCCGGATGACAACAGGTGAAGATCATCTCAAGCCGCTTGTCAGGAATTGAAACAGGGTCCACCAGGTCGGGGCTGCGATGCTCCAGAGCGATCAGATAAGCCAACTCAGTTCGTTTTCGGGTAAATCTGTTCGACCGCCGAATGCGGTCTAAGGCTTTGCGCCGCGCGGTTGTGATCAACCAGGCTGGCGGCGAGTTTGGCAGGCCATTCTTCTGCCAGTCTTTCAGCGCCGCTTCCACAGCATCCTGCAGGCTGTCCTCAGCCAATTGAAGATCACCGAGCGTCTTGGCGATACTTGCCAGTATGCGCCCCCATTCCTCGCGCACAATGTTTTCAATCGCCTGTTCGAGAGAGTATGGGGGCAGCATGTATAGACGCTTAGTCGAACGTCATGATCGGGCGAACCTCAACCCGGCCATGGCGCGTGGTCGGTATCATTGCAGCATATTTCAGCGCCTCATCCAGGTTCGCACACTCAAGCAGATAATACCCGCCGAGTTGTTCCTTGGTTTCAGCGAACGGGCCGTCCATGATTTCGGGTTTACCGTTTTCAGTTGTGACAGTACTTGCGGTCACAACTGGCTGCAGAGCTTCCCCCGCGATCAACACACCGGCCTCTTGGGCCTTGGCCGTAAACTCCTGATAGGCCTGCATATAGGGTCCAAATTCTGGCGACCCGTGCTGGGGGCCAGTGCTTTCGGACGCATAGATCAAACACATATATTGCATTTCAGTCTCCTTCAGATTGAGCAAGCAAAAATCACGCTCGCACAGACCAGACGAACATAGATTAGCAGAATCGACATCGCCCTGAAAATTATTCTGAAATTTCTGCGTAGCGAGACGGCACCGACAAAGACCGCGCGTTAGCCGCTACTTGTCCTGGCTGCCACCCTTGAGCACAAACCTTCGGTCGCAATAGCCGCAGACCACGACATCATCCTTGCCCATCTCATACCAGACGGTTGGATGGCCGAGTGCGCCGCCGCCGCCATTGCAGGCGATTTTTCGGCTCTCCACAAGCAGGGTTTCAGAAGCGGTCTTGGCGTCATTTTTTGGCATGGGGCACATCCTGCACAGGCAAATCACTTTGCCCGGCATACGCCACACCACCCTAAATCGTCAATTGCTCTATCAAGCACAGGGCAGCGTGCCTATATCTCGCCAGACAAGATTCTGTTGGAGACTATATGTCCGACCCTGATTACGCAATTGAAGCGATTGGCCTGACAAAGACTTATCGCGCGGTTGGAAAGCTGCCTGAAATGCACGCTCTGAAAGAGATCGACCTGAAGATCGGGCGCGGCAGCATTTTTGGTCTGCTCGGCCCGAACGGCGCGGGCAAGTCAACCTTCATCAATATCCTGGCTGGCCTAGTGACCAAGACCAGCGGCACTGCGAAAATCTGGGGTCTCGATATTGACCAGCACCCACGCTCCTCACGCGCCGCCATTGGGGTGGTCAATCAGGAGATTGCCATGGACCCGTTCTTCACGCCGATCCAGGCGCTGGAACTACAAGCGGGCTATTATGGTGTTCCCCGCAGCGAACGCCGCTCGATCGAAATCCTGGCGGCGGTTGGTCTTGAAGACAAGAAAGACGCCTATGTCCGCCAATTATCAGGCGGTATGAAACGGCGCTTGATGGTGGCTAAGGCGCTGGTCCACACCCCGCCCGTGCTGATCCTTGACGAGCCGACCGCTGGCGTCGACGTTGAGCTGCGTCGTTCGCTCTGGGCCTATGTCCGTGAGCTGCACGACCGTGGCACGACGATCATCCTGACGACGCACTATCTCGAAGAAGCCGAAGAGCTGTGCGACGAGATCGCGATTATCAGCCATGGCGAGGTGCTGACCCAGGAACCGACGCCGCAGCTGCTCAGCCGCCTCGACCGACGCCTGCTCAAGATCACCCCGCACGAGAGCTTGAGCGCGGTCCCGGCCGCTCTGAGAGGGCTTGATGCAGAGGTCACAGAGGACGGCACGCTGGTGATTGCGTTTCGAAATTCCGAAACCGGAATTGGCCGCCTGCTCGACCAGGTCCGCGAAGCCGGTATCCGCGTCGCCGACCTGTCAACCGAGCAGCCCAATCTCGAAGACGTGTTCATCGCCATGACCACCGAGGCGGCTTAGGGTCCAAACCCAATCAGAACCCTTGCTCCACGCTTCCCCTGCGCAGGCAGGGGTCGATGGCGGCCGGGATCATCAGCCAGCCGCCGTGGGTGCCTGCCGTCGCAGGCAAAACGGGACTTTAGGCGCGTTTCTGTGAACAGTAGAAACACCTTAGCCCTTCACCAGCCGCAGCTCGATCCGCTTGAGTTCCTTGAGCACGACCAAATGGTTCATGCGCAACCAAAACCACATCTTCAGCATCGAAACGCCCATGGTGCCAAAGATAAACAGGCCGAACCAAAGAAACATCTCTTTGACGGTTTCAGCCTGAGACACCTGATAAATCCCCCATATCGCAGCCCCAAACATGACGAATGTCAGAATGAATCCGAACACCATGATAAATTTCATGGAACCAGAAAATGTCGCGCCGAGTTGCTTGAACAGGCCTTCGCCGTTTTCGAGATCCTTGAGGAATGCCTCGTCATCGGCGTCCAGGCTTTGTTTGAAGCTGGTTTCAAAATCACTCATGATATGTCTCCTTCCAACAGAGATTTGAGTTTCTGTCGCGCGTGAAAGATGCGCGACTTGGCCGTACCGACAGGAATGCCGGTTGCGGCGGCGATCTCGGAAAGGGTCAGGCCCTCACCGAAAAACAAAATGGCGACGAGACGGTGTTCTGAACTGAGCTGGCCAAGCGCCTGATCGATCGTACTGCTCAGTTCGCCGCGCGCCGGCTCGCTCGGCTCTGGTGCAGCCTCCAGCGGCGCTGTGCGGGCGCGGCGGGTCTGTTCCTGCTTGATCCGGTCGGCGCATTTACGGCGCAGGATCGTATAGGCCCAGGCGGGAAACTTGGCCGGATCAGCGACGCTCAACCAGCCCCGGCATATGCCCATCCAGGCTTCTTGTACCGCTTCGCGTGCCTGTTCGGGATCGCGCAGCAAACGCCGCGCCGTACGCAGCAATCGCGGCTGCCAACGCGCGGCCAATCGATCAGCAGCCCGCTGGTCGCCGCCGCGCATCAGGGTCAGCAGTAATTGCTCATATACACGGTCAGTTTCAGATATCGTCATCACGCAATTCATCCGCTTTCAGATAGATAGTCTGTGCAGCTCGGCAAAAGGTTCAAATCCGTATTCAGCGCCGCGCGGGCTGTAAAAGTATTTGTGATCAAACTTGTCTAGCCTCACCTGCCTGACCTCGTCTATCTTACCGATTATAGATTGGGAGACAGGAATGCTGAAAACCTTTGCCACAGCCGCCTTGGCGCTAAGCTGCCTAACACTGGCAGCTTTGGCAGAGCCGTCAAATATCAGCGCGCCTGACGCGCAAATCGCCACCCAATCTGGTGACATCGTCCTTATCGATGTTCGTCGGCAATCAGAATGGCAGGCCACCGGCATGCCTTCTGGCGCAACCGGAATCACGCTTCAGGACAGCGACTTTATCGCCCAGGTTCTGGCCCGCGTCGACGGCGACAAGAGCCAGCCTGTGGCGCTGATTTGCCGATCCGGAAACCGCTCCTCAATCGCGGCGACACGCCTCGAAGCGGCAGGTTTCACGAATGTCCAGAATGTCAAAGAAGGCATGTCTGGCCGCCGTGGAGCAGGCATCGGATGGATCGCCCGTGACCTTCCGGTTGAGGCGTATGCAGACGCTGATTGAAGCGCCCTGACTTGTCATCCCGGAATTTGCGCTGCAAATATCCGGGACCCAGCGCGACAAGAACGACACCCAGTTTCCCTGGGTCCCGGATCGCTGCGCGTCCGGGATGACAATGAAAATTGGGTACTCAGCCCCGCCTGCCTCTAAAGCACCCGCCCCGCAACCGCGTCCAACTTGGCCAATTGCGCCGGATCACGCGCGTCTGGCGCCGTGATCAAAGCATAGTCCAGACAGGTCTCAATCGCTTGCGGAGAGGGCGTGCGCATCTGACCTTGCAAGGCGTCTGCGAGCTTGCCGAGCGCCGCTTTCGCCCGCGCCGAGTTGGCCGCCATCACCTCAAGCACATTTGTCACTTCGACCGCCGCCTCGCCCTCGCGCCAGCAATCATAGTCGGTAACCATGGCAATTGTCGCATAAGGCAGCTCTGCTTCGCGCGCCAGTTTCGCCTCTGGCATCCCGGTCATGCCAATGACATCACAGCCCCACGCGCGGTACATGTGGCTCTCGGCGCGCGAGGAAAATTGCGGCCCTTCCATCGCCAGATAGGTACCGCCGCGATGCACTTTTGCCCCCGCCGCCTCCGCCGCGTCACCGACCAGTCCGGACAGGCGTGCGCAGATCGGATCAGCAACCGAGACATGCGCGACCATGCCCGGCCCGAAAAAGCTCTTCTCACGCGCGAACGTGCGGTCAATATATTGGTCTACCATGACAAACTCGCCCGGCGCGTATTGCTCCTGCAACGAGCCACAGGCTGAGATCGACAAGATGTCGGTGCAGCCAGATCGTTTCAGTGCATCAATATTGGCCCGGTACGGCACAGCGCTGGGGCTCAGGCGGTGGCCCTTGCCATGACGCGGCAGGAAGACAAACTCAACCGCACCAATTGTGCCGCGCACCAACCGATCCGATGGCACCCCCCAAGGCGTTTCGACAAGGAACTCGCGCGCATCCTGTAATCCATCAATCGCATACAGACCGGAGCCGCCAATCACCCCAATGACCCATTTGGACATTTATCTCTCCATAATAGAAAACCCCGCCCTTGGATCAGCCAAGTACGGGGTCTGTCAATTCACTAGGGTCTGATCAGTGGTCCACATTCCGCCAGATGCGGTGGTATGAGAACCAGAGCAGGATGGCCAGCAACAGGAGATAGAGGATCGATGGCAGGCCAAGCGCTTTGCGCTGTTCCTGTTTTGGATCACCGGCCCATTGCAGGAATTGCGCAACATCATAGGCCATCTGCTCAACACTTGCTTCGGTGCCATCAATATACTCGACCCGGCCTTCGATGAGCTGCGGCGCCATGGCAAGGAAGCCACCTTCAGGAACATGGCGAGGATCACCATCCCACTGCGCGCCGGTATCACCCGAAAAATAGGGGTTGTAATACTGACCGGCCGGTTGAACCAAAGTACCGTGAAGATGCTCTTCATTGAACCTCAGATAATTGACGTTGAGGCCATCATCACCGGTACGGGTACTGATTTCATCGCTATCAGGATAGCCCGACAGGAGTGAGAACACATAGCTTGCGCCGCTGCCATCCGCGCCATCGCCGCGCGCTTTGGTGATCACCGAGAGGTCCGGCGGCAAGGCCCCACCATTGGCCGCGCGAGCCGCCTGCTTGTTGGCATAAGGGGTTCTGAACGGGTCTGATGTGCGCGCCGGGCGATAATCATGATCACCAGCATCGTTCGGAATAGGATCGAGGATTTCATCCGATGCCGCAAATGCCTTGACCATCGGATTGTCGTTGGCGTTCGGATAGGCCGGATCATAGTACGGGCCACCTTTTTCGCCGAGATTACGATAAGATAGCAGGTCCATGCCGTGGCACGAGGAACAGACCTCGCGGTAGACCTGATAGCCGCGCTGAACGCTGTCCATCTCAAGCTGTCCAACAGGTCCCGCAAACGGCCAGCCGTCGTCAGGCGCGTGCGCATGTTTAGCGCCGCCCGCAGCTTGGGCTGACAAGGTTAGCGCCAATGCGCCCAGACCTGCGGCGAGCGTACGGAAGATCGTCATGTCTCTCATGCCCCTTATTCAGTCGCAGCAGCAGCGCTGCCACGTTTACCGGCCAGAACGGCCTTGTGGATCGATTCCGGCTCATCCTTCGGCGTCTCGCGAAGCCCAAGCAATGGCAGGATGATCAGGAAATAAGCGAAGTAGAAACCGGTCAGGATTTGCGCCAGGTGCAAGAACGTAAAAGTCTTCGCTGTCTGTGTGCCCAAGGTCACACCAGTGGCCCCTTCAGCGATCTTCTGTTCCTGAAACGCATCGCCCGCTTCATAGGCATCGATCTCACGCTTCTCCTTGAAGGTGACGGTGCCTTTGGTCCCATCAGGATCGGTAAACTCGACGACAATCGCATCCGCGCCTTTCAAAGACGGGAAGACCGGATCATCCGGGTTCGATGCGCCGCACCAGCCCAGCATCAGGCCAGCTGCGACAAACGCAAAGAAGAATTGCCGCGCCACGGGGCGATACCGCATCGATTTGACTTTCGACGTGTCGAGCCATGGCAGCAGGAACAAAACCCCGATGGACGCAAACATCGCAATCACACCCAGCAGTTTCGCCTGGATCGGTCCGATATCAAACGTGATCGCCCGCAGGATCGCGTAGAATGGCAACATATACCATTCCGGCACAATATGGCTCGGCGTGATCAGCGGGTTGGCCTCAATATAATTGTCGGCATGGCCGAGAACATTCGGCAGATAGAACACCAATACAGCGAAGATGATCAAGAACACGACAATCGCGAAGCCATCCTTGACGGTGTAATAGGGATGGAACGGCACGGTGTCTTTCTCGACGTCCTTGACCTCAACCCCTTCCGGGTTGCCATTGCCGGGGACGTGCAGGGCCCAGATGTGCAGGATAACCACACCCGCAATCATGAACGGCAACAGATAGTGTAGCGAGAAGAAGCGCTGCAGCGTCTGGTTGCCGATCGAAGGCCCGCCAAGCAGCCAGGCCTTGATACTCTCACCGACCAACGGTATCGCCCCGAACAGGTTCACAATCACGTTCGCGCCGTGCAGCGACATCTGCCCCCAGGGCAGCATATAGCCGAGGAAGGCCGTCGCAATCATCAGGAAGAAGATCACACAGCCGAGCAGCCACAACACTTCGCGCGGCGCCTTGTGGGAGCCGTAATACAGCCCGCGGAACATATGGATATACACTGCCAGGAAGAACATTGACGCGCCAACCGTGTGAATATTGCGCATCAGCCAGCCAAAGGGCACATCGCGCATAATCCGCTCAACCGACGCAAAGGCCTGCGTGACATCTGGGGTATAATGCATTGCCAGGATGACCCCGGTAATGATCTGGATAGCCAGGCAAATCGCCAAAATCCCACCGAACGTATACCAGTAGTTCAGGTTCTTCGGGGTGGGAAAATCGATAAAACTGTCGCTTGCGAGCCGAATGATTGGCAGGCGCGAATCAAGCCATTTGGTAAAAGCGTTACCGGGCTTGTAGGTGGACTCATGTCCGCTCATCGGTCTGGTCCTTCCGGTTAAAGTGAAATCTTGATGACGCTGGGCGTCACATATTCGTAATTCGGGATTGGCAAATTCGTCGGGGCGGGGCCCTTACGAATTCGACCAGACGTATCATAGTGCGAGCCGTGGCACGGGCAGTACCAGCCGCCAAAGTCACCCACCAAGCCCTGCGACGGACCAACCGGCACACAGCCAAGGTGCGTACACGTCCCTGACGTCACCAGAATAGCCGGGTTGAAATCATTACTCGGCAGGGGCCGCAGACGATCTGTATCGCTTTCCGGGTCGGGTAGCAGCGAAATATCAACATCGTCAGCCGCTGTAATCTCTGCCGCGGTACGGTGGCGAATAAAGAAAGGCTTTCCGCCAATCAGCACCCGCAATTCGCCGCCAACTTCAACCTTCGAGATATCAATCTCCAGGCTCGAAGCCGCTTTGGTGTCGCCAGCAGCGTTCATCTGGTCGATCAGTGGATAAGCGACCAGACCTGCCCCCGCAGCGGTTGTGGCAATGGCTGCGATATGGATAAAGTCCCGGCGCTCTTCATCAACGCTTTCTGGCTTCGTCGGTTGGGAATCACTCACGTCATTACTTCCTTCGGCAAGACTGTTTTGTCTCAAGACACATATTTGGGACAAGCATCTTGGCGGCGTACCGCCGAGAGGGCCTCCCCAAACTACCAGCGCCGCGTAGCGCGCTCCACCCCGCTTTGCAAGCCATCAAGGGTGCTACAAAGTGCGCAGCGCAGATTGATCTATACGCGAATGCACGTGTATCGCCTGTTCGCGCTCTCAAATAGAGAGAATGGCAAAACGACCAATGACTGGCGACACTATGACAAATGCTCTCCTGGAGACTCAAAAACAGACCGCCGCGCGGTGGTTCAAGTCCCTGCAAGCCGATATCATTCAACGATTCGAAGCGCTTGAAGACGACGCAGCTCGCCCGCTATATCATGGCGACCCAGGCCGTTTCACCTGCACGGACTGGACCCGTGGCGCGGACGGCGAAGACCTTGGCGGCGGCACAATGGCACTGATGTCTGGCAAGTTCTTCGAAAAGGTTGGTGTCCACTTCTCGCACGTCCATGGCAAGTTTTCCGAAGCCTTCCGGGCCCAGATCCCTGGCGCTGAAGGGTCTGATGGTCAGTTCTGGGCGGCGGGTATTTCGCTCATCGCACACCTGCACAATCCGCGCGTTCCGGCCGTACATATGAATACGCGCATGCTGGTGACCAGCGAAAGCTGGTTTGGCGGCGGCGGTGACCTGACCCCCCTGCTCGACCATCAGCGCCAAGATGATTTCCCCGATAGTGTCGATTTCCACGCCGCGATGAAAGCCTCGTGCGACAAACACGATCCGGCTTACTATCCAGATTTCAAACAGCGCTGCGACGACTATTTCTACCTGCCCCACCGCGACGAACCGCGCGGCACAGGCGGCATTTTCTATGACCGCCTGAATACTGGCGACTGGGACAAGGACTTCGCATTCACCCAGGATGTTGGCCGGGCCTTCGCCGAAATTTACCCGAAAATCGCCCGCACCCGTATGAATGAGGGCTGGACCGAGGCCGAGCGCGAAGAGCAGTTGATCCGCCGTGGCCGCTATGTCGAGTTCAACCTGCTCTATGATCGCGGCACCACGTTCGGCCTGAAAACAGGCGGCAATGTCGCCTCGATCTTGTCCAGCATGCCGCCTGTGGTGAAGTGGCCTTAAATGGCCTGCGACTTATCTCGTAACCAATCGCCATACGCCTCGACGCCAATCTCTCCAGCCGCAAGCATGACTGTAAATGCCAAGCGCTCTGCCAGCGATGCTGTCAAAGCGAACCCGTTCGCCCTAAGGAAGGTCAGCCCAGCCACAAACCCGGTGCGCTTATTGCCGTCAATGAAAGGATGATTTTGGATAATCCCTGCTACATATAGAGCCGCCAGCACATGAAGGTTAGCTTCCCCATAGCCAAACGTATTCAGCGGCCGTGCCAAGGCACTCTCAAGCAATCCTTCATCACGCAGTCCACTTGCACCGCCATGCAATTGCAATTGGCGGTCATGCACTCTCAGAATGAAGGATTTCGGTAGCCAAACAGGCTCCCTCATTTCGCCAACGCGCGCAAAACGGTTCGATTCTCAGACATGATGTCCTCGGCCATTGCCATCAAGTCATCGACTTGGCGGTCGAGCACGCGTAGCTCAATACCGCCATCCTTGGTTTTGCACCAATCAAGCCCATCACCTTCCCCGACAGCCAAATGCACCAAAACATCTTTCGGCAGGATAACGCCATACGAGTTGCCAATCTTACGAACACGCAAGCGGGCGGCATCACGTTTAGACCCGGCCGCATTCTCGAATTGAGGTGATGTGTTTTCGCGTACCGTCTTGTCAGTCATGATAAACTCCAATGTTGCAACTGGAGTTATAACACGAAATTGTGCAATATTCAAATGGTTTGGTTTGCCCCGCGCTAAGCGCCTTCGGCGAAGCGAGGCGAAGCGAGTTCCGTTCGCTGACACCCGTGGGGCGCAAACATGAACCAGGCTCAGGGCTCTGCCCCAACTCCGATTGTCCCGGACTTGATCCGGGATCTCCCGCCGCTGGTCCGGTCTTCGTGGCCGTGGTTTGTTTTGCCTCGCGCTAACGCCCTTCGGGCGACGCGAAGCGAAGCAGGTTCCGCGCTGCGCGCATGAACCAAGCTCAGGGCTGTTTTTCTCCTCTCCCTCCATTGTCATCCCGGACGCGTAGCGATCCGGGACCCAGTGCACGGCTTCCCTGGGTCCCGGATATTTGCTGACGCAAATTCCGGGATGACAATTTGGTATGGGAGAGCACAACCCACCTCCGACTGTCCCGGGCTTGACCCGGGATCTCTCGCAAGGCTCCCGGTCACCGTGGTACGAGACTCCGGGTCAAGCCCGGAGCCATCGGAGACGTGAACAGCCCTGAGCCCGGTTCATGTGAGCGGCAACGCCGCGATACGGAACCCGCTTCGCCCCGCTGCGCCGAAGGCGCTTAGCGCGGGGCAAAACCAGAGCCCGCGCTAAAGCAGGGCCAGCAGCGCGTCCCGCTGCAGCTGAAAATCGCTATCGACCCAGCTGCGTCCAACCCGGCTCAACGCCGCGCCAATATCGCGGCCCTTATATCCTGCCGCCAGCGCATCATCGCCATTGATCGGAAAGTCCGGGCGACGCCAGGACCGTGCGGCGGCGAGAATATCGCGCGCATCCACGCCCGACAGCATGGCGCGATCGACAATTGCTTGCTCGCCGTGCCAGTACAGCGCCGCACGCAAATCGCGGCCGGTCATGCCAGCTAATTCTGGCAGATTGTCCGCTGCCCATGCGGTCAGGCGCGCCTTGTCAGCATTGCTAAGACGAAGCGTCTCGCTCGTTTGCTCAATCGCCTCGGCGCTGCGTGGGATCAGCGCCATCAGTCGCAAGATTGGATCAGGCTGAACCCCGGCCAATTGCTCGCTAACGCGCAAATCGTGCACGCCATCGACGCCAATATGCGGCGGCAATACCTTATCCAGCACGCCGCTGCTCGCCATCGCGCCGAGCACAGTGCCAATATCTGGCGCCGCCAAAAATTTGCGAAATTCTTTCCAGACCCGCTCACGCGCAATCTTGCCGAGGCCCTCCACCTGGCGCGCGCAGGCCGCAAGCCCGTCGGCATCCAGCTCCGCGCCATACCAGGCATTGAACCGGAAGAAGCGCAAGATCCGCAAATAATCCTCGACCAGACGCTGATCGCCGTCACCGATAAAGATCACACGCCCCGCCAGCGCATCGTCATAACCCCCGCCGGTTGGGTCAAACAGCGTCCCATCCGGGGCGGCGTAGAGTGCGTTCATGCGAAAGTCGCGGCGCTGAGCATCCTCGGTCCAATCTTGCGTAAACGCGACCACCGCGCGGCGCCCGTCAGTTTCGACATCACGGCGCAGACTGGTAATCTCGAACGCAACTTTATCGACCACAGCGGTCACCGTGCCGTGCTCGATCCCGGTTGGAATGGCGCGAATGCTCGCCGCCGCCAACGCCGCCAGCGTCTCTTGCGGGACAAGCTGGGTCGCCAGGTCAAAATCATCAACCGGGCGGCCCATCACGCTATTGCGGACACAGCCGCCAACAAAGCGCGTGCCCGCCGGCTTGGCTGCCTCCAGCGCCGTCAACACGGCCAGCGATGGCGGCGTCGTCAGCCAGTCTGCGTCAAGTTTTGGCATTACTCATCCGGGCCGGCCGGGTGCGGGTCACCGACGCCTTCGGCTTGCCCACCCGGATCATCGGTTCGCGGTTTGCCGATCCGGGTTAGATCTTTTTCGCACTCGTACTTTTCGCCGTGAACGATTTTTCCGTCGACCAATTGGCTGGACCGCAAACAGATTTCACGCCCCCCACGGTCGAGCAGAATCAAGCCGAACCAGACCACCACCGCCAAGACCAGGCCTGTACCGAACAGCCAGTAAATCGGCCACGGCTTGCGCCCGTCCTGTTCGGCTTCACTGATCGCCAGCCGGTACAATCCAAACAGCATGAAAGGCAGCGCAAAAAGAAACAATTCAATTAATACACGGGATGCAGCCAAGCTTAACCCTCCTCGGGATCGTACAATGTCTTATATAGAACACGAATAATACCAGCCGTAACGCCCCAGATGCGAAAGCCATTCCACGGCATTTCCGTAAATGAGCGGCGTTTGCCATTCCAAACTCCGCTACCTTGTCGATGATTGATCTGTTTGAACAAATATTCCAGCGGCGCTTCAAACACATCTGCGACCTCATTTGGATCGGGCCGGGCGACAAAATCTGGCGGCAAGACACCGATCACCGGGGTGATGCGAAACGCCGTGCCCGTGACATACGGGGCCGAACGCCCGATCAGCTCAACTTCGCCCGGCACAACGCCGACTTCTTCTTCGGCCTCGCGCAGAGCTGCTGCGACATGATCAGCGTCAGATGGATCGACCTTGCCGCCCGGAAACGCCACCTGACCCGGATGCGACGCCATCGTATCAGGCCGCTGGGTCAGCAACACAGTAGCCCCTTGCGCGCGCGGAATGACGCCAATCAGCACCGCCGCTGCACGGATCGATGCCAGTTGCGCCGCCTCAACCATGTCGAGGTCACCGCCAACCGGCAACGCGCCCTCACCGATAACGGGGTCGAGTCGTTGCCGCGCCCGCGCCAGAAAATCGTCCAGGTCCGTAAATGCCACTAGCTTGCCGTCCCCAACTCAAAAAACACACCCTGCGACCAGACGCCAAGCAGGTCCGGCGCCGCTTCGCGTGTCACCGCCATCTCGACCAATTCGTAGAAGACCGGCCGGGTCAGCTTCGCCTCCAGCCCGCCGCGCACCAGAACATAAGGCGCAGGTTCCTGTGTCACCGGGTCAATCTCGATGCGTAACTTCGCGTCTGGCCCAGCGAGCGTGACATCGCCAAGATTGGTGGTGAAAGCGAGGCCCTGACCTGGCCCCGGTTCGCCCGTACGATCCACCCGCACCGCCAGAAAGGGCGCATCCTCAACCCGCACGATGACTTTTTCGTACGGGGTGACGAGATAGATCTCGCCGTCCGCATCCTTGCGCAAAATACGTGAGAACAGTTTCACCAGCCGCATGCGACCGATTCGCGAGCCTTCGTGCCACCACGAGCCATCTTTGCGAATCTGCATGTCGATATCGCCGCAATGCGTCGGATTCCACAGATGCACAGGCGGCAAATCCCCAGCCAAACCGTCCGGTGCGACAGCTTTCAGCACATCTTCGAGAGAAATCACACGATTTCCATTTGATTTCACGCCACACTCCGCCATGATCCTGCCTGATAGGTAGGGCCAAGTGTCCTCAGAGTGAAGACGGAAGATCCCATGACAGATGATAATAAGGCGATTGTGACCCAGGCCGAAGCAGCAGGTGAGACCCTGGACGCGGTCAAAGCCGAGATTGCAAAAGCCGTTTTCGGCCAGGACCGCGTCGTTGAACTGGCGCTTTCAGCCATACTCGCGGGCGGCCACGCGCTGCTCATCGGTGCGCCGGGGCTGGCCAAAACCAGGCTGGTCGAAGCGATGGGCACCGCCCTCGGCCTCGACAATGCCCGCATTCAGTTCACCCCAGACCTGATGCCCGGCGATATTCTCGGCTCCGAAGTGCTCGATGAAGGCGCTGATGGCACACGGGCGTTCCGCTTCATCAAAGGCCCGATCTTTACCAGCCTGCTTATGGCCGATGAGATCAACCGCGCCTCGCCGCGTACCCAGTCAGCCTTGTTGCAGGCGATGCAGGAACATCACGTCACGATTGCCGGTGTGCGCTACGATCTGCCTGCGCCGTTCCACGTTCTGGCGACCCAGAACCCGATTGAGCAAGAGGGCACCTATCCCTTGCCCGAAGCGCAGCTCGACCGTTTCCTGCTGAAAATCGACGTGACCTATCCCGACCTCGATACCGAACGCCGCATCCTGATTGAAACCACTGGCACCCAGGAAGAGACCGTCAAACCTGCCCTAACGGCGGGTCAGCTAATGGCGCTGCAAAACCTCGTGCGCCAGATGCCGGTTGGCGAGACGGTGCTGGGCGCGATCCTCGCTCTGGTACGCGAAGCCCGCCCGGAACAAAGCGGCGATGAGCGTGTGCGCCGGTTTGTGAATTGGGGCCCAAGCCCGCGCGCCGGACAAGCCCTGATGCTCGCCTGCCGCGCCCGCGCCCTGCTGCGCGGCCGCCTCGCACCAAGCATCGAGGATGTCGAAGCGCTCGCCGAGCCGTGCCTCGCCCACCGCATGGGTTTGCGCTATGATCCCACCGGCGAAGCGCCAGATCTCGACACGCTGATCGAAGACCTCGTAAAGAAAGCAGCCTAAGCTATGACTGTATCGCGCACCCTCACCGCCGCCCTTGCCGGTCTGACCCTTACCGCATGCGGCGGTTCAGGCACCAACGATCTAGACGAAGCCGCCAAAACGCGAATCGATTGCCTGGCCTCCAAAACAGTTGTCTTGATCGCCGATACTATTCGCGGCGGCATTGCCGATGGCGTCCAGCCTGACCAATTATCAGATGTCCAAGCCGAAAAGATCGCCGATGGTGTGGCCATCGTGGAAACGGCCCGGATCGGTGAAGGGGCCAGCAACTATTTTGAATTCGAGACTGTGCGGCGGCTTAATGCGATGCAGAATGCGATACGATCGGGAGATCAGGACTCCGATGACCGGCGGACAATGATTGAAACGCAGGCCATAGCTGAAACGTGCTCGTTCTAGGCCAGCACGCATGACGTTTCTCACATCCGAACATGGTTTGCATTGACCGCCCTCACCGCTCTTCGCGCCGAGGCTGAGGCAATTGCCCGTCAGTTGCCGGATATGCCGCTCAACGCGGCCGCAGCGGATGTCATCCATCCCGGTGCGGCAGGGCGCAAACGCGCCGGGTCGGGCGAGCAATTCTGGCAATTTCGCCGCTATGCCCAGACCGATGCCGCTGACCAGATCGACTGGCGACGCAGCGCCCGCAGCGATGAGTATTTCGTCCGCGAAGCCGAACTTGAAACCGCCCGCACCATCCTGTTTTGGGCCGATCCACACCCAGGCTTTGATTGGACCGGTGGCCGCGAACAGATGACCAAATCAACCCGCGCCAAGACCATCATGTTAGCGCTGGGCAGTGGCCTTGCCCGGTCTGGGGAACGCATTGGCGTACTTGGCGGGACACGTCCACCTAGTCTCGGCAAGGCTGCCCCGGACCGCTTGGCTGAAGACCTGCTGACCAGTCAGAACGAGGCTTTGCCGCCGCCAAAATCCACCGCGCTGGCAGTGATTGCCAGCGACTTCTATGATCCAGTGACAGATTGGCAGACCCGGCTCGCGCCGCTGGCCGGGCGCTGCCATCACGGGGTCCTGCTGGCGGTGTCAGATCCGATTGAACATGACTTCCCGTATACCGGGCGCACAAGGTTTAGCCGCCCCGGCTCCCTGCAGACCCGTATCTTTGGCCGCGCTGAAACCGTGCGCGACGACTATCTTGCCCGCTTCGAGGCCCACCGTGAGGCACTTGCGCAGCTGGCGCTGAGAATGGGTTGGGCGCTGGTGACACACCGGACCGATCAGCCCGCTCTGCACGGCGCAGCGGCCTTGCAACTGGCTTTGCAACAGTTTGGAGCGCGCAGATGAACCTCGGCCCATTCCTGTTTGGTGCTCCGCTGGCTTTGTTGGGCCTAATTGCTTTGCCGGTGATCTGGTATATTTTACGGGCCACGCCGCCGACGCCAAAACAGGCCGATCTACCAAGCTTGCGCCTGCTTGACGATCTTGAGGCACGCGAAGAAACACCGGCGCGCACGCCGTGGTGGATATTACTGTTGCGGCTGATAATGGCAGCAGCGGCAATCCTTGGCCTGTCGCTGCCAATCTATGCGCCCGGCGCGATTGGCGACGACGCGGCAGGCGGCCCGGTTCTGGTCATCGTCGATAATGGCTGGACCAGCGCGCAGCGATGGAGCGAGCTGCGCAACGCGGCAGCCTCTGCGCTCGATGGCGAAAGCCGCGATACGCCCGCACATCTGTTGCTGACCGCGCCGCGTGAGCTAAATCAGGATCCCGGCGAGCGCTTCACAAGGACCAGCTTTGAAGCACGCATTCGCTCCTTGCAACCAAATCCCTGGCCGATTGATCGCGCGGATGCCTTGGCGCGTTTGACGGCCAGTAACCTGTCCCCGGCACGTATCCTGTGGCTGACCGATGGGCTTGATCCGGAGACCGCAGAGCCGTTCGCCCGGGCGCTGGCCGAGACAGCCCCACTGACGATTTATGCCGCGCCGCCGCGCGGGCCAGCCGCGCTGTCTGGTCTCAGCGCTGATGCCAGTGGTGTCACGCTAACGGTCCGCCGCGCTGACCCGGTCAATGCCGTGAGCCATTACATCTCTGCGCTCACCCTGGACGGTGCGGCGCTGGCCACAACCGAAGCAGATTTCGCTGCGGGAGAGGCCGATGCAGAGGCTGTCTTCACTCTGCCCCCGGCTGCGCTGGCGCGGATTTCCCGATTTCAGGTCACCGCCACCTCCAGCGCTGGCAATGTCTGGCTTTGGGATAGCGCCGATCGCTCGCGCCGGGTTGGTCTGGTCAGCGGCGATCGCACCGCCCAGCCCCTGCTCAGCGACATGCATTATATCCGCAAAGCGCTGGAACCGTTCGCCACGATCACGGAAGGCGAGCTTATCGACCTGATCGCGGATAATCCTGACGCGATTATCCTCACCGATATTGGCCAGATTGATCCTGTCGCTGAAGCGGCTGTGACAGCTTGGATTGAAGCGGGCGGCGCGCTGATCCGGTTTTCCGGGCCGCTCATGGCAGCCCAGGACGCCCCGCTCGTGCCTGCCCCCTTGCGCCGGGCGTCGCGCGCGATTGGCGGCACCCTGACCTGGGAAGAGCCGCAACCGCTCGGGGCATTTCCCGAGACCTCACCCTTTGCCGGTCTGATCCCGCCAAGCGATGTCAAAGTGCGCCAGCAAGTGCTCGCCCGTCCGGGTCCGGATCTCGCACGGCGCACCTGGGCCCGGCTCGCCGATGGCAGTCCGCTGGTCACCGCAGATCGGCGCGGGGCGGGAACTCTGGTCCTCTACCATGTCACCGCCGGGCCGGACTGGTCTGATCTGCCTTATTCCGGTGTCTTCGTAGATATGCTTCGGCGCACGATTGCGGCCGGGCGCGGCGAAGCGGTGCCGGATGAGGACGGTCTGTACACGCCCGCCCTCGCCTTGAACGGATCCGGGCGACTGATCCAGGCCGGGCCAAACGCTGCGCCGCTGCAGGCCGCCGATTTTGGCACTGTGATCGCATCTGAAACCCACCCGCCAGGCCTGTATCAAGGTCCATCCGGCACGCGTGCTCTCAACGTCGCGCGCGATTATCGCCCAGCTGCGGTAACCAATTGGCCCGCCAGCGCGATCTTGCTCGGCGATGCAGAGGCGCGTAATTTGCGGCTTGGTGGATTGCTGCTCGGCTTTGCCCTCATCCTGCTGGCGATAGACCTATTGGTCGCGCTTGGTTTGGCGGGACGTTTGCCGAGACTGGCAAAAACGGTCGCAGTGATCACACTGCTATCCCTCACCTTTACAACAGTCTTGCTGCAACAACCCGCCACTGCTCAGTTGCATAATGGCCCCGATATTGAGCAAAACACGCCCAGCAAAGAGGTTGAGGCGGCACTGCGAATGCGTCTCGCCTATATCGAAACCGGCGATGCCAACACCGACCGCGCCACAAGCGCAGGCCTGCTGGGATTGAGTCTGACCCTGTATCGCAGGTCCAGCGTCGAGCCTGCCGAACCGCATGCTGTAAACCTCGAAACCGACGCGCTCGATGTTTACCCGATCCTGTTCCTGTCTTTGCCTGAAAACCCAAACCCTTTCAGTGCTTTAGCTGTGGCAAATCTCAACCGTTATATGCGCAGTGGCGGGGCGCTTTTTATCGATACACGCAAAGGTGGCAGCATCGGAACCAGCACCAGTTTTGAGGGCCTCGACGCGGTTCTTGAGGGCCTCGATACACCGCCTCTAGCGCCGGTTCCGACCGATCACGTTCTGACCCGCAGCTTCTATTTGCTGAACGGATTTCCGGGCCGATATGCCGGGCGACGTCTATGGATTGAAGCCACCGGCGCAAGCAACCGCGACGACCGGCGCGGCGACGGAGTTAGCCGTCTTTTCGTAGGCGACGCTGACTATCTGGCCGCCTGGGCCGTGGATGAACGCGGGCGCGCACTGTACTCTGTCGATGGCGGAGATCAGCAACGCGAGATGGCCAAACGCTTCGGAATCAATCTGGTAATTTACGTGCTGACCGGCAATTACAAGGAAGATCAGGTCCACTTGCCCGCGCTACTGGAACGGCTCGGCAAGGAAGATCACGAACCAGTCGACAAGACACGCGATGATCCCAATGATTGAAGCGGCACGCCTGTCCTTTGACCCCCTCCTGGCGTGGCCATGGTTCTGGGCACTCTTGGCGCTCAGCACGGTGGTCTTCGCGGTCTATGCGGGCTTGCGCGGGCGGGCCTGGTTCAGCCGTATGCTCGGGCTGCTGATTATTTTTGCCGCCTTGTCAAACCCCTCAATCGTGCGTGAGGAGCGCGAGCCGCTGCCGTCTGTCGCCGCACTTATTCTCGATCGCTCTGACAGTATGGATTTCGGTGACCGGGCAGAGATTGCGCAAGCCGCGTTTGATCAGTTACGTGAGACCCTGGACACGGATGCCGCAATTGATCTGCGGGTGATCGAGACCCAAAGCAATGGCGATGGCACCTATCTGATCGGCGTACTCGAAGGCTTGATGGCGGATGTCCCGCGTGACCGGATTGCTGGCGCGATCCTGATCACCGATGGTCAGGTTCACGATCTGCCAGATAGCCTGTCACGGCTGTCTGAGCTTGGCCCCATACATGGTCTGATTACCGGTGATCCAGATGCAGGTGACCGGCGGATTACGCTGGTTGAAGCGCCAGATTTTGATATTGTCGGCGAGCAAGCGCAGTTTGTAATCCGCGTCGATGACCCTGATGGCGGGCGCATTGCGGTCTCAATTGCGATCAATGGCGGGCGTGAAGAGCTTATCTTCGTTGAAGCTGGTGAAGACACACCGGTTCCGATTGAGATTGAGCGGCGCGGCGATAATATCGTGGTTTTTGAAGCCCCGGCCGGGCGGCGCGAACTGACCCTGGCCAATAATCGCACCGCCGCCACGCTATCCGGTGTGCGCGACGGTTTACGGGTTCTGCTGGTGACTGGCCGCCCGAATTCTGCTGGCCGGGTCTGGCGCGACCTGTTGAAATCGGACCCGTCGGTTGACCTCGTTCACTTCACCATCCTGCGCCCACCTTACAAACAGGACATCACTCCGCTTGAGGAAATGGCGCTAATCGCATTTCCAACCGAGGAATTGTTCGAAGAAAAACTAGCCAGTTTCGACCTGGTGATTTTTGACCAATATGAGCGTCGCGGTGTGATCACCATGGCCTATCTCTCCGACGTGGCGCGTTATGTCGATGAAGGCGGCGCGATGCTGATCGTCGCGGGCGAGGACTTTGCCGGCCCGGCCAGCTTGGCGCGCACACCGCTCGCGGGGGTTCTTCCGGCCTTGCCAAATGGCGATATCGTCACCCGCCGGACTGTACCGCAGCTGTCAGAAGCAGGCCGCCGACACACAATTACCGAGGACATGGACGATCAATCCTGGGGCGCGTGGTTACGCTATGTGCAGACCAGCGCCGACACGGGCGATGTCTTGATGACGGCCCCCGATGGTTCGCCGCTCCTCGCGGTTGACCGGGTTGGCGAAGGACGGGTGGCGCAGCTTCTGTCCGACCATATCTGGCTCTGGGCGCGCGGCTATGATGGCGGCGGTCCGTTCGATGACTTGATCCGGCGCACCGTCCACTGGCTGATGAAAGAGCCGGAACTGGATGAGCGGCAATTACAACTGATTGCAGAAGGTGACACGCTGCGCGCCAACCTGCGCACACTGGCCGATAATGCCGCACCGCTGATCATCCAGACCCCACAAGGCGGATTTCTCGAACCAGACTGGCGCCGTGAGAGCCCCGGCCATTATAGCGCCGAAGTCCCGGTTAATCAGCTTGGTCTCTACCGGGCCCAATCGGGTGGATTGGAAGCTGTTGCGTTGAATGGCCCCGCCAATCCGCGCGAATTTGCCGCTCTGGAAGCGACGGGCGATATCCTGCGACCACTGACGACGCTGACCGGCGGCGGACAATATACGCTTGAGGATGGCACCGATATTCCAAGTGTACGGATCGTCTCGCGCCGGGCCAATGCGCAAGGCGGCAATTGGCTCGGCCTGCGCGAACGCGGGGCCTATGCGGTACGAAATTCGACCAGTATTCCGCTCCTGCCGGGGCTATTGGCGGTGTTTCTGGCCTTGGCCGCACTGATCTGGGCCTGGCGACGCGAAGGGCGTTAGAGCGTTTCCGGTTTCTCCGCCAAGCGCGCGTCAGTTGTTTTCGTTCACGGCTATTTCTTGCTGACGCAAGAGCCTGCACGCGCGCGGCGCATTAGCGCCGGGTCGCGCTTGCGACCGGGGCGCTTGGCGGCGAAATCTGAAAGCACCTAGAGATAACTCTTCGGGACCACTGGCACCCGCACAGCGCCGCTCAGTTTCGCGGCGTCACCGGCTAATGAACGCACCATGATGCGGCGCTGGTCCTGCGGGCCAGGGAATGTCAGACGCCCCTTTTCGATGACCGCAAACCCTAATTCACCAAAATAGGTCGGCGATCCGATAATCACCGCCGCAGCCCAGTCCGCCAGAGTGGCAGCCTCCAGCGCTTCTCCAGTAACACTCAACCCCAGTCTTTGGCCTTGAAAGTCCGGATCGATTGCAACCGGCCCGATAAATACCGCTGGGGTTCGCGCGACACCCACTTGCACAGGCCAGACCCGGCAAACCCCGATCAGCTTGCCATCCAGAACAGCGACCCGGCTAAGCCTGGGCAGCGATAGGTTCCCCTCGCGCAGGCGCTCTGCTGTCTTGGCAAAATGGCCCGGCCCGAAGGTCCGGTCATATAAGGCTTCAATCGCCTCACCATGCGTCGCCGGGGTCTCTGGAAGGATCTCTAACATGGTCGGCGCTGTACGGTCGCGCTGATCAAAACGCAAACAAAATCAATAGTCCCAAGCCGACAATTGCGCCCGCAATGCTTTGACAAAGGCCTGAGGTTGATCGAGCATGACATGGTGTCGCGCGTCTGCAATCGAGACCATCGGCACCTCATCGCGCAGCGTGCGCATATAGGCCCAGGACTTGTCATTGACCAGAACACTCTGCTCGCCGCGCATAACGCTGAGACGGCATGAGATGTTTTCAAACAGACTGCGCGGGTCCAGCGTCGCATGAAAGCGTCGCCAGATCGATGGATCAAACTTCCACGTCCACCCGGCCTGACCTTCAGGCGTCGAAATTTCTTTCAGACTGTGGCGACCGATAAAGTCGACAATGAAATGGTTCTCGCACGGTTGCGCCGGGGCCAGTCTGAACCGGCCGAGCGCCGCGTTAAAATCAGCATAGATGCGGTTGGGTCGTTGGCGGTCCGGCGGGCCATTGTGCGGGTCGTCAAGCGACCTGACCGGACTGTCGACAATGATCACACCGGCAAACAGGTCGCCATGCGTCCCACCGGTCGCCATGGTGATGAAGCCGCCGAACGAATGGGCGACAATGATCGGCTTGCGCCCGCCCGCAAACAGACCGGCATCCTCGCAGACCGCAACTTGCTCAGCAGAAAAGGTCTCAAGATCATATGTTTGGCGCCAGTCGCTATCGCCCATGCCGCCAAAGGTCAGCGCCACGATACAGTAATCATCACTGAGGAATGGCGCGATAAAGTCATACCAATGCGCGTGTGCGCCATTGCCGTGGACCAATAACAGGCCCGGCTTGTCACTATTGCCCCAGCGCTGGTAATGAATCTTCGCCCCCGCAACCTCGATCCAGCGGGTCTCATACGGTGTTTTAACCGCCTTGGTGAACCAGCTCGGTGCGTTCGGTCTCTCGCCTGCATAGGCACTCAAAACCGCAATATTTTCGGGAACCACTTGTCCGTCCGCCATACGCTTACGCTCGTCTTTCAATGATCTTGAACACGCCCGTTCCGGTCATCAGCAGCTTGTCTTCTGTCCAGATCTTGCCCTCGACAGTGTGAATGCCGTCCACTTGTGAAATAATTTCGCCGCGCCCTTCAACCCAAGCGCCATGCTCAGCACCGGACAGGAAATCGCAAACCAGCCGGATCGTCACCCACCACGTGTCGTCATCGCGCTCAACCGCCCCGCCCCAGGCCAGATCAGCAAACGTCATGACCATGCCGCCATGCGCCCGCATCATGCCATTGGTGTGGTGCTCGCCAACCCGGAAGCCACGCGTCAGGCCCTGCTCATTGCGCTTCTCGAACAGTGGCCCGACCAGACGGCCAAAGCCACGATGCCAAGGCAGGGGCACGAAACCATCCGGTACGTCATCAATCTGATTGCGGGTTAAATCGTCGCTCATATCGGTGAAATGGATCGCAGCGCCCGTCGGGGCAAGCCCTCACGTGGGGGGAAGGCGGCTAATATGACAGTAGCGTGCCGACAGTATTCGCCGACATATGCGCCAATATCGGAACAACCATCGTCCCGCTGGCCAGGCGCAGCGCCGAGAACCCAAGGCCTGCAACAAATACCACCGCCATTGCCAGTGGGCTGTATTGCAAGTGAGTGAACGCGAACGCAGCGCTGGCCAGTACCGACGCTACCAGCGGATTGATCCCGCGCGATAGCATCGCCCCCATAGCGACACCGCGAAAGGTCACCTCTTCAGCAATTGGTGCCAGAACCAGAACAAAGGCGAGCTTGGCCAATGTCCGGTTCGCGGGCGCATCCCAAGCCGGATCATAGTCCCCCGAATAGATCCAACCCTCCTGCCCCTGCATCATCATATCGGCCAACTGCGCTGGCAAGAGCAGGATCACCGGACCGGCAATCAATGCGATCCAAATCCATTTGGCATTTGTCCGCATCGCCCCGGTAAACGGCCCGGCCCCGATATGATCACTCCACAGACTGATCAGGCCAAACCGGATCGCCGCCCCGAAACACAAAACCATTGTAGCAAACCCGACATAGGCGCGGCTCAGCGGAACTCCGGCAAGCGGTTGCATGTCGGGGAAAAGCGCCAGACCGATACTGTACACGCCAAACTCAATCAGAAATGGCGCGCACAGAACGAAAAAAGCCGCTGTCCAGGGGTCGCGAGCCAAAGCCATTGGTGTGCGGTACGGACCAGTCATCTATAGCGTAACCGCCTGCCCGCTCGCTACCGATTGCTGCGCCGCCAGTGCAATCTCAACCGCGCGCAGGCCCTCGAACGCGCTTGCGGAAGCTGGTTCACCAGCCACAAGCGCGTGCTGAAAGGCCTGCAAGTGAAGGGGCATTGCCCGCGCGCAAGGGTCTGTGTCAGCCCCCTCAGCGAGCTGCTCAACCCGTACCGCTTCAGAGCCAGAGCAATCACGCGGTGTGAAGGTCAATCGCGCCGCCGGTACTTGCAGGTGCAGCTGGCCAAGCGGGCCGGTCACGCAAATTTCTTCGTGCGGCTGCTCAGTGCTGGCAAACAGACACAACTCAAACATCGCGCGCGATCCATTAGCAAAATCCAGCACGATATAGGCATGGTCAATATCATCGCGCAGGGCTGCATCTGCCCCATCCTTAGTATCTGGCGTCGCGGTTCCAGCTGACGCATAGACACGCACAGGCTCGGACTGCACCACCAGCCGCATCAAGTCGAAGAATTGCCCGAACGCCTCGACCAGGATTTCGCTAATCTCACCTTTTGGGTCTATCCAGTCATCGACAATAACCGGCGGTTCAGATCGATGCACGCGGATCGTCATCATGCCTGGCGATCCAATATCGCCGCCATGAATCCGCTGAATGAACCGTGCTACGGGTGGCAAGCTGCGATAATCCAACCCGACTTGAGTCAGCGCTTGGCGGTCAGCGGCAAGATTTGCGAGCTGGCGCGCATGATCGGGCTGAGTACATAAAGGCGGGCTGACCAGAATGGCGATGTCGGTGCGCATTAGCTCGATCAGGTATGGGTAATGGGTGAAGCCCGGGGTCGACACAATCACCGCGTCGAGGTCTGAACTGGCCAGCATTTCATACCAGTCACTATAGATGGTCGGACTGAATGGCGACGTTTTCAGGGTTTCGAATGTCCAGCTGATAGGCACATCATTAGGCTCAGCAATCGCCACCAATTGCGCGCCCTCAACCTCTGCCAACGCCCGAATATAGGCCTGACCGATTGTTCCGGCGCCAATCAGGCCATAACGGGTTTTGTCATTGGACATGCCGGACTCACTCATTAGACTATGTTTTCACGCGCTTTTCGGGCGGCGAACCGCACACACTTCGCCTGAAAACGCTCGAGATAAATATCTCGCTCTTCAGGGATACCAAGCATGCGCCAGACCGCAATCGGAAAAAGCGAGCTTCGGGTCGGGCAAGTCGCGTTTGGCTGCTCACACTTTCTCCACGCGCGGCTGGCGGATGCCTCCTTGCGAATAGAAACGGCGCTCGATTGCGGACTGACCCTGATCGACACGGCAGACCTGTACGGGATTGGCAGTCCAGAAGGTTTGGAGGCAGCCGAGACATTGCTTGGTCAGGTGCTAGACGCTGACAAATCGCTGCGACAGCGCATGGTTTAGCGACTAAAGGCGGCATAAATCTGCCGCAGCCATACGATTTCAGTTACGATTATTTAATTGCCGCCCTTGATGCATCATTGCAGAGACTGCGCACAGATCATGTCGACCTCTACCAAATCCACCGCCCCGACCTGATCACCCCGCCGCACGCGCAACTGCGATCACGCTGACCACGCGTGACAATTATGATGTGGTCGAAGCCTATCGCGGTACCGCGATGCCTTAATAGGTCCTGAGCCTAGGTATCATCTCGCTGGGCGAGCAGGTCAGCGGTCATGCCATTGATCTTCTCAATCAGCGCATCCGCAGAGCCATTATTCTTGTCCAGGATCGCAATGAACTGCGCCTGTTGCTCAATCGCGAGCCAAATCAAGTTGCCGTCAGCATTCAGCGCCACATCGACAACTTGATATTTGCCGCCGCGATTAAGCACCCGCCAACGAACTTCCAGCTTCTGTCCGTCAGCGCGGACGATTTGTGTATCGACAATTGAATCGTGCGCATTGCGATCAATCGAGCCGGTCACCTCAACGTCGCGACCTCTATATTCGTTGAAATAGAACTCGTAGACCGCCAATGAATAGGTCCGGAAAGAGTCAATATAAGCCTCCAGCTCTTCGGGCGTGAAGCGGCGCGAATATTTGCCAATCGTAAATTTCGCAATAGCGTTCAGATTGGTGAACTCATCCATATATTGCTGAAAAGCCAGGCGGCGGCCATCCACATCCAAATCACCGGCATTCAGCGAGTGCAACACGTCATTTGCATTGGCGCGAACATATTCTTCGGTCTGGGTGTCGGCGAAACCAGGCGCCGCACTGAAAGCGATCATCACTGCTGCAATTAGCCATTTTCGGGAGGTCATATTGGTCTTCCTATCGTCTACTCTTCATTTTCGTCGTCGAAATCATAATCATCGAATTCAGGCAAATTTGCGAACGGATCATCGTCAAGTTCGCCATCTCGGATAGCCGCTTGTCTTTGTTGTGTATAATTTCTGCGCAGCGCGATATAAGGCTCTGGCTGATCGCGCAGTGTTTCGATTTGCTCGATCAATTCTTCACGCACGGTAACAGCGCCAACCACTTGGCGTCCGATTCGCACCTCTGTATCGCCATCAAATTTCGCCCAGGTCAGCGGGTCAAGCGCGGTATCAACGCCGAGGCCAAACGCATCCCTGACATTGCTTGGTCCAAACAAAGGCAGCATCAAATATGCCCCCTCGTCGACACCCCAGACACCAAGGGTCTGCCCGAAATCCTCTTTATGCTCCGGCAAGCCGGACGGCGTCGCGATATCAAATACACCGCCAATTCCAAATGTCGTGTTGATCAGGAACCGGCCAACTGTCCCCAGGGCCGCGCCCGGCTTGCCTTGCAAAACCGTATTGGCAAACACAACTGGCTGGCGAAGATTACTCAGGACATTCGACACGCCATCACGTATCGGTTCGTTGGTCACAGCGCGGTAACCATGTGCGGCCGGGGCGAGCACGGCCCCATCAACAACATTGTTGAAGCCATAGACGCCGCGATTCCAGCCTTCCAAGGGATCATATACGCCATCGGTTCCCGGCGTGTTGGTTGACGCACAAGCCATTAATGAGAGAGCGGCCCCAATTGCTGCGATCCATCTTTGCATATCTCAACGTCCTCTAATTGATCGCCGATATGTGCTTGCAATCAGCACATTGCAACTAAACCTTCCGTGAACAAGAAAAACAACGTTTAGCTTGCGACGGACGGATCACACAATCGAGAGATATTCCAGAAAGGTGTTGAAATTCATATAAATGAATGTTTATATGTTGATATGAGTACCTTATCCAGTCAAATCGTCAACGCCTTGCGCGCCGCAGGGGAGCCAACCCGCTTACGTATACTTGCTTTATTGCGGCGTGGCGACCTTGCCGTTGGCGAGCTGGTCCAGATTCTCGGGCAGAGCCAGCCGCGCCTGTCGCATCATCTAAAAACGCTTGCAAATGCCGGCCTTGTTGAACGCCTGCCTGAAGGCGCATGGGTATTCTACCGCGCTGTGGCAAAAGGGTGGGGCCGCCGCCTGCTCGATGGGATATTTGATGAGATCGATCTTGGCAGCGGTGAGTTCGCTCATGACGAGCTTGACCTGAGCAAAGTCCGCCGCACCAGAGCCACCTCGGCCGAAGCTTATTTTGGCGACATTGCAGAAGACTGGGACAATCTTCGCGCGCTGCATTTTCCGAATGAGGCGATTGAGCAGGCGCTGCTTGAGATTGCCGGACCCGGCCCACATCACCGCGTCATCGATCTTGGAACCGGTACTGGCCGGATGCTCACCCTGTTCTCACCACTCGCCGACGAAGCTGAAGGGCTGGATTTGTCACATCAGATGCTGACCGTTGCTCGGGCCAATTTGGCACGCGCCGGGGTGACCAATGCCCGCGTGCGCCAGGGCGATGTCTGCGCGACGCCGTTCGAAACCAGCAGTGCCGACCTCGTGATCATTCACCAATTGCTGCACTATATTGAAGACCCGGCCTCAGTGATGGCAGAGGCCGCGCGCATTCTCAATCCTGGCGGGCAGTTGCTGATTGTCGATTTTGCGCCGCATGATCTCGATTTTCTACGCAGTGAGCACGGCCATCGCAGGCTAGGTTTTCGGCATGAGGATATGGCTGAATGGGCTGCAACCTCTGGCCTATCGCTGCCGCCTCCGCGCCAGTTCAAGCCGCCAAAGGCCTTGAAACAGGGCCTGAGTGTCTATGTCTGGAACGCCGCGCCGGGTGCCAAACGCCAGGAGGTCGCCGCATGAGCACTCTGCCAATCGCCGCGCACCAGAATGCTGACGCGCCAAATGTCTCATTCGAATTCTTCCCGCCGAAAAATGCGAAGATGGCCGGGAAACTGTGGCAATCAATTGTCCGACTCGAACCAATGGCGCCGAATTTCGTTTCGGTGACCTATGGCGCTGGCGGCACCACGCACGACCGCACACATGACACTGTTCGCCGTATGGCGCAGGAGACCAGCCTGACCCCGGCAGGTCATTTGACCTGCGTCAGTGCGAGTAAACAAGACGTCCTGAAAGTCGCTGAGAATTATTGGCAAGCTGGCGTCAAACACATTGTCGCCTTGCGCGGCGATTCGCCCGCAGGCATGGGCGCGAAATTTCAGCAACACCACGGCGGCTTCCGCGACAGTGTTGACTTGATCGAAGGCATTCGCAACTGGCGGCCAGATTTGGGCCGCGTGTTCGAAATCTCGGTAGCCTGCTATCCTGAACAACACCCCGACAGCCAAGGTTGGGACAAGGATATAGCGTTCTTGAAAGCCAAACAGGATGCCGGGGCCGACCGCGCGATCACACAATTCTTCTTTGAGGCCGACACTTATTTGCGCTTCCTTGAACGCGCTCGAACGGGCGGTATAACCATGCCGATCATTCCCGGCATCATGTTGCAACCCAATTTTACGGGCCTGAAAAACTTCGCCAGAACAGTTGGCGCGAGCCTGCCAGATTGGCTGCACACCCTTTATGAAGGCACTGAAGATGACCCGGAAACCCGTGATCTGATTACGGCAAATGTCGCCGCAGAACTGTGCCACAAGCTCGCCGATGAGGGCGTCAAGGATTTCCACTTCTACACGCTGAACAAGGCCGGGCTGGCACTCTCGACCTGCCACTTGCTTGGCCTGAAACCCAAACCGGCGGAGGCCGCTTAATGAGTGATATAAAAATATTCAATACCACCTCTGGGATAGCATCCGAGTTAGTTGGAAGAAACGCTAGTCTTGAACGCGCTTTACAAAATCTCTTCGAAGCAAACTTGGAAACGCTTATTGGAGTTCACTTCTTGGCATCTGAGTTTTCAACCACACATGGCGGCAGAATGGACACACTTGGCATTGATGAAAATCGCTGCCCGGTGATCATAGAGTACAAACGAAACTCAAATGAAAACGTTATCAATCAGGGGCTATTTTACCTAGATTGGCTAATGGATCATCGCGCAAATTTCGAAATTCTTGTGCGTGATAAGCTTGGAAAAGACACAGCCGCCAAGATCGAATGGAGCGCTCCTCGGCTCATTTGCATTGCCGGTGATTTTACCAAGTTTGATGAGCACGCTGTAAAACAAATGGGACGAAACATTGAACTTATTCGCTATAAAATATTCGGAGATGACCTATTGGTTTTGGAACTTTTGACGGCCGTGATGCAGAATCAACGATCAACATCTACACTGCCAGCGAACCAGAATCAGTACAAAACTGTTGCTGAATACCTCGCGGACGCAAATGAAAACCTTAGAAACCTATACGCTGATTTGCAGTCATTTTTGAATTCACTAGGTGATGACGTCCAAGAACGTACGCTTCAATTTTACATCGCCTTCAAACGTCTAAAAAACTTTGCATGCATCGAAGTGAAACCACAGATCAATGTTCTTCGGGCCTATATAAAAGTAGATCCCGATAAGATTGATATCGTTGATGGATTCACACGAGACGTTCGCGATGTTGGGCACTACGGAACAGGCGACCTGGAAATTACTATTAGTGATCACGAAGATTTGGAACGTGCGAAGCCACTTATTTTAGAGAGTTATGAAAACTCATGACCAACCGAACTGACCGCATCGCCGCCCTGAAAGCCACCGCGAAGGAACGTATCCTGATCCTCGACGGATCGTGGGGCGTTATGTTTCAGCATATGGGCCTGACCGAAGACGATTATCGTGGCGCTCGTTTTGCTGACCATAAAGGCCAGATGAAGGGCAATAATGATATTCTCTGCCTGACCCGGCCAGATCGTGTCAGCGAGCTGCACAATGCTTATTTTGCCGCTGGCGCCGACATATCCGAGACCAACACGTTCTCGGCGACAACCATCGCGCAGGATGATTATAGCCTCGATCTACAGTCGGTGATCGACATCAATCTGACCGGGGCAAAACTCGCCCGTGCTGCCGCCGATGAATGGACCGCTAAAGAACCGCACAAACCGCGCTTTGCGGCTGGCTCTATCGGGCCGCTCAACAAGATGTTGTCCATGTCGTCTGATGTGAACGATCCCGGCGCGCGCGAAGTGACGTTCGATCAGGTCTATATCGCCTACCGCGAACAGATCAGCGCCCTGAATGAGGGCGGAGTTGATCTCTATATGATTGAGACGATTACCGACACGCTCAATTGCAAAGCCGCAATCAAGGCAATCATGGACCTTGAAGCCGAGGGCATGGACAAGTTGCCAATCTGGATTTCCGGCACGATCACTGACCGCTCGGGCCGCACCTTATCGGGCCAGACAGTCGAAGCCTTCTGGCACTCCGTGCGCCATGCCAAGCCGTTTGCCATCGGCTTCAATTGCGCGCTCGGCGCTGACCTGATGCGCCCGCACATCGCTGCCCTGTCGCGCATCGCGGATACGCTGGTTGCGGCCTATCCCAATGCGGGTCTGCCGAATGAAATGGGCGAATATGATGAGACGCCGGGTCAGACCTCCGACGCGGTTGGCGGCTGGGCGCAAGATGGCATCGTCAATATCCTCGGCGGCTGCTGTGGTACCACGCCAGAACATATTGCCGCCATCGCCAAAGCGGTTGAAGGGGTGAAACCGCGCGCGCCACAGAGCAGCCCGCATGGTATGCGCCTGGCTGGGCTGGAACCGTTCGAACTGGCAAGCTGAAGGAGACCCGACATGGGCAAGACCTATGACAAACTCAACGACAATCTGATCGCCTTCATTGAGGCGCAGAAAATGTTCTTTGTTGCTACCGCGCCGCTCTGCGAAGATGGCCACGTCAACATGTCGCCCAAGGGCTATGACAGTTTCAAGATCATTGATGCGAATACCGTCGCCTATCTCGATCTTGGTGGCTCGGGCATCGAGACCCAAGCGCATGTTCAGGAGAATGGCCGCATCACCATCATGTTCTGCGCCTATGACGGCCCGGCCAATATTGTCCGCCTATATGGCACGGGCGAAGTGGTCGATTTCGGCCACATGGATTACGCCAAAATGCTTAGCATGTTCCCCGGCTTTGAACGCGCCCGCGCCGTGATTACAATCAAGGTCCACCGCGTCACCGATAGCTGCGGCTGGGGCGTACCTTTCTATGAGTTCAAAGGCGAGCGCGACCAACTCCAGCGCTATGTCGAAAACCCAAACCGCACCGATCAGGAATGGATGGACCGCCGCTACCAAGCCAACGCGGAGAGTATTGATGGGCTGCCGGGGCTAACCAGAACGGAGAAACAAGGATGACTTATGTTGATGGCTTCGTGCTGGCAGTGCCAACAGCGAACAAAGAAGCGTATAAGATACATGCGGAAGAAGGCGCTGAGGTCTTCATGAAGTACGGCGCGCTACAAATATTCGAGTGCTGGGGCGATGATGTGCCAAGTGGTGAACTAACTTCATTCCCAATGGCTGTGAAATGCAAAGAAGACGAAACTGTCTGTTTTTCATGGATTGTATGGCCATCAAAAGAAGCTCGGGAAGCAGGCATGGAAAAGTGTATGGCCGATCCTTATTTTCAGGGCGACCCATCCGGTGTGCCTTACGACGGCAAGCGCATGATCTTCGGTAGTTTCGAAACACTTGTTACAGTCTAGAATGACCCAATCCCTCTCCTCTTTCGTCAATATTGGCGAGCGAACCAACGTCACCGGCTCAGCTCGCTTCCGTAAGCTGATTACGGCTGGCGATTATGCCGCCGCCGTCGAAGTGGCGCGCAGCCAGGTTGAAAATGGCGCTCAGATCATTGACGTCAACATGGACGAGGGCATGCTCGACGGCGCGCTGGCGATGACGACCTTCCTCAACCTGATTGCCGCCGAGCCAGACATTGCCCGCGTGCCGGTGATGATTGACAGCTCCAAATGGGAGGTCATCGAGGCGGGTCTGAAATGCGTTCAGGGCAAGGCCGTGGTCAACTCGATCTCGATGAAAGAAGGCGAGGAGCAGTTCCTCCTGAACGCCCGTGAATGCCTGTCTTATGGCGCCGCGATTGTGGTCATGGCGTTTGATGAAGTCGGGCAAGCCGACACCGCCGCGCGCAAGGTTGAGATTTGCCAACGCGCTTACAAGCTGCTGACCGAGCAAGTTGGCTTCCCGCCGGAAGATATTATTTTCGACCCGAACGTGTTCGCCGTCGCCACCGGGATTGAGGAACACGACAATTACGCCGTGGATTTTATCGAGGCGACCAAGGTCATCCGCGCCACTTGCCCCGGCGTGCATATCTCTGGCGGCCTGTCGAATGTCAGTTTCAGCTTTCGCGGTAACGAGCCGGTGCGCCGGGCGATGCACTCGGTGTTCCTTTACCACGCCATCCCAGCAGGCATGGATATGGGCATCGTTAATGCCGGACAGCTCGACATCTATGATGAGATCGATCCGGAGCTGCGCAAGCGCGTCGAAGACGTCATTCTCAACCGTAACCCAGACGGGACTGAAGCCCTGATCGAGATTGCCGAAGGCTTGCGCGGCCAGAAAGGCAAGGCGATTGAGAAGGACTTATCCTGGCGCGAAGGCCCGGTGGCCAAGCGGATCGAACATGCGCTGGTCAATGGCATCACCGAGTTCATCACCGAGGATACTGAAGAAGCCCGACAAGGCTTTGAGCGCCCGCTACATGTCATCGAAGGCCCACTGATGGACGGCATGAATGTCGTCGGCGACCTGTTCGGGTCAGGCAAGATGTTCCTGCCGCAAGTTGTGAAATCGGCCCGCGTGATGAAAGCTGCCGTGGCCTATCTCGACCCATACTTGCAAGCCGAGAAGGTTGAGCTTGGCACGGTCGATCAGAGCAATGGCAAAATCCTGATGGCGACGGTGAAAGGCGATGTCCACGATATCGGCAAGAATATTGTCGGCGTCGTACTGGCCTGCAATGGCTATGATATTATCGACATGGGCGTGATGGTTCCGGCCGAAGATATCTTGGATAAAGCCGTCGAAGAGAACGTCGATATGATCGGCTTGTCCGGTCTGATCACGCCGAGCCTTGACGAGATGGTCTATGTCGCGCGCGAGATGCAGCGCCGAGAGATGAAGCAGCCGCTGCTGATTGGCGGGGCGACCACTTCGCCGGCGCATACCGCGGTGAAGATCGAACCGGCGCGCAGCAATGGCGCTTGCGTTCATGTCAACGATGCCAGCCGCGCGGTGGGAATTGTCTCGACGTTGCTCTCGGACGAAGACCGGCCGCTTTTCCTTGAAACAACCGCCGCGAAATACCAGCGCATGCGCGACGCGCGGGCGGGCGGCCCGCCTAAGCCGCGCCTGCCCATCGCCGAGGCGCGGGCGGCGCGCTACACGCCGGAAACGCCAGCCGCGCCGCCGCCGAGCTATACCGGAACGCAGGTCTTTACCGACATCGATTTGGGCGAACTGGCGGGCTATATTGACTGGACGCCATATTTCTCAAGTTGGGATTTGGCCGGACGCTTCCCGCAGATTTTGGACGATGAAATTATCGGCGCAGCGGCATCTGAGCTATGGCGCGACACGCAAGTGATGCTGCAACAGATCATCGGCCAGCAATGGTTCAAACCGAAAGCCGTGATCGGGTTTTGGCCTGCGAAACGTGACGGTGACGATATCAAGCTCAACACTGGCGATACATTCCACACGCTACGCCAGCAGATGGTCAAAGATAATGGCCGGGCCAATTTTGCGCTGTCGGATTTCGTGGCGGAAAAAGACGATCATATTGGCGGCTTCGCAGTGACATCTGGCCCAGAAGCAGACAAATTAGCCAAGGAATTTGAGGCCAAGGGCGACGATTATTCTGCGATCATGGTCAAAACGCTGGCCGACCGTTTTGCCGAAGCAATGGCCGAATATATGCACCAACGGGTGCGTAAGAATTTGTGGGGCTATGACAGTGATGAGGCGCTCGACGCTCAAGCCCTGATCAAGGAAAAATATGCTGGCATCCGCCCCGCCCCCGGCTATCCGTGCCAGCCCGACCACACCGAAAAAGAAACGCTGTTCAAACTGCTCGATGCGGGCCGGATCGGTATGCAATTGACCTCCAGTTTCGCGATGACCCCGGCAGCGTCTGTCTCCGGCCTCTACCTCGCCAATCGCGAAAGTGTGTATTTTGCAGTTGGCCGGATCGAGCGCGATCAGGTTGCAGATTATGCCGCGCGTAAATGCATGGAGCTGCGGGTGGCGGAACGCTGGCTCGGGCCGATCTTGAATTATGATCCCTCCGAAACGGTTTGACGAAAGTCAAATCAATTGGTCCAGTGGACCAATTGAAGTTGAGGAGGCCACGGTAGTGGCTGAGGTGAGGATTGCCTCGCGCTAAGACGCTACGCGTCACGCGGTGCCAAGCGGGTTTCGCGACAGCGCTGTGCGCTGCCACGTGAACCGGAGGGCGTTAGCGCGGGGCAAAACAAGAGCCCCCTAATCTTCTTTTGGGGCGGCACGTCCGGTGACCTGGTCATGCAGTGAGGTATCAATCCGAAAATGCGCCAGGACATATTCCGCGATGACACGAAGCACGAAAATCGCAATGACCACAGCGATTGGCGTCTTGATCAGGCCCCACAATGCCGTATCCCAATCGGTCCCGATATATTTGATCCAGAACCAGATCATTTTCAGGCCGTGCCAGAGGATGGCGACGATGCCGAAATAGTAGAGCAACCGCGTCAGCGTCCCGCCCATCGGCTTCTCAAAGCTCAAAAATCGCGTCAGAAAATCCATATCAACACCCCTTCAAATCCAATGAACCTGTATTAGAGCCCGAACCGCTTGATCTGTCCACAAAACTTGACCCCGCGTGCCGCCCCGGTTACCCCGCGCGCTCTATATATCAGGACACGCACATGGCCAAGATCAACGGAAACGAAATCAAGCCGAACATGGTGATTGAGCATAATGGCAGTGTCTGGCGAGCGATGAAAACCAATTCGGTCAAGCCAGGTAAAGGCGGCGCCTTCAATCAGGTTGAAATGCGCAACCTGTTCAACGGGTCGAAAGCCAATGAACGGTTCCGGGCCAATGCGTCGGTTGAGCGCGTGCGGCTGGAGCAGAAAGACTATCAATACCTGTTCGACGCCGGTGAGGCTTATGCCTTCATGGATCAGGAAACGTTCGAACAAATCGAGCTTCAAAAAGACTTTGTGGGCGAAGATGGCGACTTCCTGCAAGACGGCATGACGGTGATGATAGAATTTTACGAAGAGACCCCGATCAGTGTCGCGGTGCCTGATCAGATCACCTTAATTGTCGAAGAAACCGAGCCTGTGGTCAAAGGCCAGACAGCGGCCAACAGTTTCAAACCGGCAACTTGCGACAATGGCGTACGGATCACGGTTCCGCCTTTCATCGAGGTTGGCGAGAAGGTTATCGTCCAGACCTCTGACCGCACTTACTTACGCCGCGCGGATTAGCGCAGCCCCTGAGCCTGGTTCATGTCCGCGCAGCGAACGCAGCCCGTTAAATCAAGAAAGCCTACGCATGTCTAAACCATCCGCCCTCGGAAATGTCATCATCGAGGCCGCCCGCCGGGCTGGCCGCTCATTGGCGCGCGATTTCGGCGAGGTCGAATATTTGCAGGTTTCGCGCAAAGGCCCGGGGGATTTCGTTTCAAAAGCCGATCACGAGGCCGAAGAGATCATCTATGAAACGCTGACCAAGGCCCGGCCTGGCTATGGTTTCGTCATGGAAGAGCGCGGCATTGTCGAAGGCAGCGATAAGACCAATCGCTTCATTGTCGATCCGCTCGACGGGACATTGAATTTCCTGCACGGGCAGCCGCACTATGCCGTCTCGATTGCGCTGGAACGCGAAGGCGTGCTGTATTCCGGCTGCGTCTATGATGTCTCACGCAATGAGATTTTCTGGGCCGAAAAGGGCCGCGGGGCCTGGCTCGATCAGCACAAGCTGCGCGTCTCCAGTCGTCATGGTCTGGACAGTTCAGTGATCGCCACCGGAATGCCGTGGATTGGAAAACCCGACGAAGCGCACACAAGGTTTGCTAATGAAATTGCTGCGATGACGCCGGTTTGCGCCGGTATCCGCCGCAATGGCTCGGCGGCGCTGGACCTCGCCTGGGTTGCTTCTGGCCGGTTTGATGGCTTCTGGGAGCGCGGTCTGAAATCCTGGGATATTGCCGCTGGCATGATCCTGGTACGTGAAGCGGGCGGTATCACAACCGAGATTGATGGCGGCGATCCCTTGCTCACCGGCTCGATACTCAGCGCCAATCCAGATCTGCACCCCGAGCTCGAAAAGCGTATCCGCAAAGCCGCAAGTTTCGCGCCTAAGGCAAGCTAGCTCTCAAGCTCAACATCCCAATAGAGGTAATCCATCCAGGTTTCATGCAGGTGGTGCGGCGGGAATTTTCGACCTATCTCCTGGAGCTGGTAGTTAGAGGGGCGCGCCGGTTTAATCGCCGGATGCATCCGAACATCACGCGGCATCCGCCCACCCTTCTTGAGATTACACGGCGAACAGGCCGCGACGATATTGTCCCAACTGGTCCGCCCACCTTTCGAGCGAGGGATTACGTGATCAAAGGTCAGATCATGCGGCGAATGACAGTACACACAGGCAAACCCGTCACGTAGAAACACGTTGAACCTGGTAAAAGCAGGCTTGCGATCTTGCCGGACGAATTCACGCAGCGCGATGACCGACGGCAGGCGCATCTCGAAACTTGGCGATCGCACGACATGATCGTATTCAGCAATGATATCGACGCGATCAAGGAACACCGCCTTGACGACATCCTGCCAGCACCAAAGCGACAGCGGATAATACGATAATGGCCGGTAATCGGCATTCAAAACCAGTGCGGGCCGTCCAATCGGCGGCGCGGCGACGACCTCAGACATGACAGAACGCTCCGCTCATGTGGGTCACATATCTATGGAACTTGGTTTTGAACGCGCGCCTCCTTGTGATTCAGGGCATCAAGACTGATTCCCCATCAAGAGAGTATGACATGATTACGATCTGTCCAGAGTTGGATTGCTTCTCGCCCGCCGCTGGGCATTCAGCCAGCCCCATAAAAGATGCGCCGCCACGCCGCGATACGGCCGCCACGCCTCAGCCAATCGCATGAATGCTTTGGCGTCATGGCGCCGGTCGAGGTTGCTGAGTTGGCGATACGCCTCCATCACGCCAACATCTCCGACCGGGAAAGCATCGACCTGCCCGAGGGCATTCATCAAGAAAAGCTCAGCCGTCCACGGGCCTATGCCTTTAACCGCCAGTAAGTCGTCACGGGCCACATCAGTTGAACTGTTCCGCAAGCGGTCAAAGCACAAAGCATCACTCTCAACAGCTATGGCGATGGACCGCATATGCGCCACTTTCGGCCTCGACATACCGCAAGCCCGCAAGCCATCCTGATCACAGGCCAGAACAGATGTCGGGCTGATATCTGGTCCAAGATAGGCTTGTACGCGGCCCCAGATCGCATCTGCTGCGCGCGTCGAGATCAACTGATATGCGACGGTTCGAGCCAGTGTTTCATAGCTCGCTGACGTGCTGCGCCAGACCGGGATCCCGACCACGGCATAGGCCTCTGCTAGCGCGCCGTCCCGACCTGCCAATTCTTCACATCCGGCCTTTAGCAGCTGTTCGTTCGGCCCACTCACCGCGCGGCTCTGGCAGCCAGTTCTTCTTCGGCCAGCTTGCTCGACGCCGTTTCCAAAGCATCGATCAAGGTTGGCAGCATCTCAGTGTGCTTCAAGCCAGGATCAATCTGCGGCAGGATTTCATAGACAATCGTGCCCGGCGTCCGGGTTAGTCCATGCGCTGGCCAGCACAGGCCTGAATTGGTCGCGACAGGTACGATTGGAATGGCCAGCGCCTTGTAAAATGCCCGGACGCCAGCTGGTTTGTAATCTGGCTCAGCTCCCGGCAGCGCCCGCGTGCCTTCCGGGAAGATCACGATCTGTCGTCCCTTGCCAACCATAACCCGTTCGCGCGCAACCTTCAGCATATGTTTCAGTGTGCGCGCTGTCCCATTACGATCGATTGCCAGCATTTGCGCCCGCATCGAGTACCAACCCAGCCCCGGATACCATAAAAGCTCTCGTTTCATCACGATCACCGGGTCTCGAAACATCAGAAATGGTGCGAAAATATCCAACATCGCCATATGTTTTCCAGCCATGATCACTGGCCCGTCAGGGATATTTTCCCGGCCGCGCACTTCGACCTTGATGCCAACGATCCAGCGCAGGCCGATCACCACCAAGTGCGAGTAAAGACGCATCACACCTGACGACGCCTTCTGCCCGATCACCAGGGCCGGCAAACAAACAAGCGTGACCACTGTCATCGTGCCATAGAGCCAGAGGAAATAGAGAACCGATCTGAATGTCTTCACAATGTTTCCCTAAGCGATGTCATAACCGTCAACCGCGCGGCCATACGGGCCGCCAATCCAGCCGCAACAGGTGTCACCAAAAGGATGACGAAATCCCAAAAATCAAGACTCAATTGTGGTAATAGCTGCGCTTCTATCTCACCAGCCTGCGCACCTGTCACCACAATCATTGCCGTCATCATCAGGGCCGCAATCGCGCCGCCCGCGCCGGCTTTCAAGGCCAGTAGCCAGAAACGGCGCTCAAATAGTCCTGCAATATAGCGATCTTCGGCGCCCGACAGATGCAGCACGTCAACGATATCGCGCCGGGCCAGCAAGGCAGCATGAGTGGCAAACGCAATCACAGCAATCGCTGTGGTCGATAGTAAAACAACCACGCCAAACGCAATCATCCGCAGCACGGCCAGCAGGTCTTTGACATCATCGGAATATTGCCAGTTTGAGGCCGCAATAGCGTCAAGGCCATGCTCAATCAGGACATCCTCAATTTGCGGTGCCAAAAGCGTTCCGTCATCCGACACCGCCTCAACGACAATAATCAAGGGTTGCGGCAGGCCTGCAGGCATTCCGCCGCTCCCAAAGAAGGGCTCCAATGCTTCATCAATTTCATCCCGGCTGAGCAGCCGCGCCGATTCTACCCCGGCAATGTCGCGCACAATGTGTGTCGCAGCCTCGGCAGAACGCCGGTCTGTGCTACGCAACTGCACTGTCACTTCCCCTTCAATCTGCGCGCCCCATGCTTTCGCAGCCGTGTACGTCCCGCGTGTGGTTAGGGCCGCCAGCGCGGCGAGAAAACACAAGGCCCCGACAACGAAGAAGAGGGCCGCTTCGCGCGCGTCACTGATCGGCAATAATGGCGTCTCTCGTTTCATGCTGCCCCCCCGCGCTCAACATCGCGTGCCAGCAAGCCATTGTTCAGTGTGATTACGGGTGCATCCGTATCCCGAAGTAATTCAAGATCATGCGTTGCAATGACGACGGTCGTGCCGACACGTTTGTTCAGTTCTGAAAACAAGCGCAAAATGCGCCGCCCCATATCCGGATCGACATTGCCGGTTGGTTCGTCTGCAATCAACAGGTCCGGCTTGTTGATCAGCGCCCGCGCAATCGCCACGCGTTGTTGTTCGCCGCCAGAGAGTGAGGGCGTCAAGGCGTCAACCCGCTCACCAAGGCCAACCCAGCGCAGCAGGTCCGCAACTTCCTCTTGGTAACTCTCGCGTTTGCGCCCGGCGACCCGCATCGGCAGAGCAGCATTCTCAAACGCTGTGAGATGATCGAGCAAGCGGAACTCCTGAAACACAACCCCAACACGCCGTCGCAGAGCCGCCAGCTGTTTGCGTTTCAATTCCGCCGTCTGCTGCCCAAATAACCGAATCACACCGCGAGTTGGGGCGTGCGCCAGATACATCAATTTGAGCAATGATGATTTTCCAGCCCCAGATGGTCCGGTCAGGAACGTGAACGAGCCTTGACGCAAGATCAGGTCAACCTCACTCAGAACCTCGCCGGTACGGTCATAGCGCAAGGTTACACCGTCCAAACGGACGGCTGGCTCATCTCTCAGGTCAGGCTTGAAAGGGGACATGCAAAAGCCTTTGGATTAGAGTATTCATGATATCGACTATTCCAGTGAATTGCGCGATTGTCCAAGCCATGATCCTCACTTGCCCAGACTGCGAGACTCAGTATTTCGCAGAAGACTCAACAATTGGTGACAGCGGACGCACAGTCAAATGTGCGACCTGCGGGCATTCGTGGTTTGTCGGGCCAGAAGGCGCGCGCAATCCAGCCGCAAATATTGCCGGTGCCCACGAAGCTTACCGATTGAAAGTGCGCGAGCGGCGGCAGCGAAAGAGCCGCAGCGCCGCGATGACAGCTTGGGCGATCACCGGCGCGGTGTTCGTAGCGGTGCTCGGCGGAATGTATGTGTTTCGCAAACCGGTGGTCAAAAGCTGGCCGCAAGCCGCCTCGACCTATGCCGCCTTGGGCCTGGCCGTGAACCGGTTTGATCTTGATTTTCTGGATACAGAATCAGAACGCTTCTTTGATGGAACAACGCCCATTCTCGAAGTGCGAGGAACCGTTCAAAACACAACACGAAACAATATTTCAGCGCCGCTTGTTCGCGTCATTCTACTCGATGACGATGGCGAGCAAGTCGCGCTGGCCTTCGCGCCTGTCGCCCCCTCACGCATTCCGGCAGATGCCATCGCGCAGTTTTCGGCGCGGATTGAAAACCCTCCTTTTGAGTCGTTTGAGCTTGAACTCTCATTTGTTCCAGCCGATACCGCACAGGCTGAAACCGGGGCGGAAAACCAATGACAACACCTGAATTTGATGTGGTCCTTTCAGAAGTTGATCTGATGGCCCGCATTGAAGATCTGGCAGACCGTTTGGTCCCGCACCTGTCCGGTGAATGGACCGCGATTAATATCCTGATCGGGGCAACACCGTTTACCAGCGATCTGATGAAGGCTCTGGCCCGGCGCGGCCTTCACCCGGTGCTCGATGCGCTCTGGCTGGAAAGCTACCGTGATGCTCGCGAAAGCTCTGGCCGGGTGGTTGTTCGCGCCGATGTCGCGCGCGAGGTTAAAGGGCGCGGCGTTTTGATCCTCGACGATGTATTTGACACCGGCCGGACACTGGCCTTTGCGCGCAGCCATTTGCTGGCCAAAGGCGCGCGTAAAGTTGTCACTTGCGCCCTTGCGCGAAAACCATGGGCACCAACCGGCGACGATGACGTCGACTTTCACGCCTATGATGCGCCGCCGCGCTATCTGGTTGGCTATGGAATGGATGACGCCGGCAAGTATCGCGGCCTGCCTTATATCGGCGCGCTGGATTAGGCTTGTGACTGTGTCGTTGGTTCGGCTGTCTGCGCCCAACCTGCAAACCGCTTGGCAACTTCTTCGTAGACGGGTCGTTTGAACGGCACGATCAAGCTCGGGATTTCATCCAGTTTGGCCCAGCGCCAGGCATCAAATTCGGGTTTGTGCTTATCCAGTCGAACATCGCTATCTGAACCTTTGAACCGTAACGCAAACCATTTTTGGCGTTGCCCCAGATAAGGCCCGCCCATGCGTCGGCGCAGGTCCATTGGGAAATCATAGTAGAGCCAGTCATCGGTCTCCTCGAGGATGTCGACCAGTTTTGCCGCCACCCCGATCTCTTCGTCCATCTCGCGCAGCGCCGCTTCGCCAGGTTCCTCCCCGGCATCCACGCCGCCTTGTGGTAGCTGCCATTGAAACGCGCCGCGGCCATTTATGCGTCTGCCTACAAAGACATGCCCCGCCGCTGAAAACAGGGCGAGCCCAACATTGGCGCGGTAGCGCGCGGGGTCTCTGACGGGATCATTCACCCTTGCTGATCTAGCGCAGCCATTTTGATTTGCCCAGATGTGCTCGACTGTCTGGCAAAGTGCGACGCAGGGGCCAGAACAAATCCCTTGGCCTCAAGCCGTGTGCTCCATTCCTTCAACAGATCGATCGTCACCGGATAGGATATGCCCATGCCGAGAGACGCGCCCTTCTCGGTGGCCTCGGCCTCTAACCGCATCAGCTGTTTGGAAATTTCATCGCCTTCTGGGCGGGCGTCAATCCAGGCCACTGCCTTGCCAAATGGAACACCTTCACTCGCCGCCATTTCCGAAAATACCGACCGCGACAGGCTGCCATCTTCAAAGAAGGCCAGCCCCTTTTGCTCTAGGGCATCAAACACCGGGCCGGCTGCATCTGCGCTGGTGGCGAACTTGCCACCCTGATAGTTCATCACGCCAGTATAGGAACGGGCGCGAGATAGAACTCTGTTGAGACGGCGCGCATTGGTTTCGCGGCCAGCACCAACTTGCAACACCTGTGGATGCGGGCTTTCGCGGCCATAATCATATGGCTCCATTGGCAGCTCGATCAGAACTTCATGCCCTGCGGCACGTGCTCGGTTGATCCATGTCTGCAAATTGCTGGTTGTGGGAGCAAAGGATAGCGTAATTTCAGGTGGCAACTCGTTGATGGCCGCATTGGTCCGCCCGCGATTGATCCCGAGACCGCCAACGATGATGGAAATTGTTGGCTTGCCCTCACTATTCTCAAACGCGCGGGCGTAACGCTCAAATTGGGTTTGTGGTCCAGCCGGTTGCGGGCTAGGTTGCGCGGCGACCGTTGCTGTGGAAACCGTCGCGGCAACTGGCTGATCCGAGAGACCGCTAACCTGGCTTAAAGATTGACCCGGCTGAACCAATCGGCCATTGATCCGCACGGCAGATTGGCTAGATGCACGCGCCATTGTCAGGCTAGTCGTCGGAGCAGAAGCTGTTCCATACTCAATCCCAAGATCTGGCTGCGGATCACTCTGATCAGTTTCGGTTGCGCTAGCCTCAGTCAGCAAAATTGACGTCTGTTGGCGATCTCCGGGTAAACGCGGGTTCAGTCCAGGTGCTATGTCGGGATTATTTTCAAACAAGGCGATGCTTAATGACGGGCTGGCTGCATCAGCGTCACCAATCAGATGGATCGTTGCGCCGCCCAGCCCAAGCGTACCCACCAATGTTACAAACCCCAGCGAGCTGTGCACCAGCGCGCTTCTAAGGGGTGATGGGTCGCGCAGGGTGCGAGATGTCATAGAGGGGCTCCAAACTCAAAGTGTTCGCAAGTCGAAGCATCAGAATGCCCACCCAATCGTTAAGAATCGGCAAACCGGTATTAACTTTTGGGTCGATTTATCACCCGGCAACCGCTCGCTCCGCTGCGCTGTGCCAACGTGTTGTAGACGAAGACGCCGCCGATTGCGCCTTTAGCAGATAGACACAGGGTCTATCCGCTGAATGTCAGTGCTATTCCGGTTGGCTGATTACAGGCGCGACCCGTTCAGGTCGACATCTGAGTTCTGCCAAACTGTTTCAAACAGGCGGCGCATTTCGGCGGCCTCGCCGACTTTGTCCTGCGCGTCCAATGCCAGTATCAGACCGGACATTGACCAGCCATTGCGTGGATAGGCCTCCAAATCACGTTTGTAGACCGCTTCGGCATCGGCAAACCGGGCATCATCAATCAAGGCTTGGCCCAGGGATTGGCGGGTTGGGTAATACCAGAACGGCGGCTCTGTATACGGCAATCCATCCTGCAGCTCGACAGCTTTTTGGAAATGGCCAACCGCCTGACGTGTGTCACCGCTCTTCATGGCCATCTCGCCAAGCAACAGCGCATCAGCAATGTTCAACAACACGCTGGCTGGATAGTCGGCACTGTCAAGAAACTGAATCTGTACACTGTCCTTGAGAGCGGCAAGGGCTGTCCGCTCGGCCATTGCTCCGTCCATATCACCGGTATTTGCCATCGCCAGACCCCGCGCATAGTGCCAAATGCCGTTCGAGTAATCGAGGCTTTCCGGGGGCTGCGGTTCGACCAGAATTTCATCCCAATGACCAAATTGCGCAAGCGCCTGGACAGGAATAGTCTTGAAAAACTCGACCGTCGGGAATTGCTCGATCTGTTCCAGATGGACGTTGTCAGCAACCTTTCGGGCTGATGTGATCGCCATCTCGCTTTGCCCTGACATGCTGGCTGCAGCCCACAGGAAGTGGATATTGTGCGGGTAGTATAGCGCCGGGTAAAAGCCTTGCGCGTTGCAGGCGGCGATATAGGCCTCGTCAACACTTGCCGCTTTGATATTTGCGGTTGCCGCATCCTGATAACGCCCAACCCGCCAGTAAATATGCGCTGGCATGTGCACGAGATGGCCAGACCCCGGCACCAGATTGGCCAGCTTGTCCGCCTCATCCTCAGCTCGGCCCGGATCGCTAGAAGCCTCAACCGCATGAATATAAAGATGCAGTGCCAAGGCGTGGTCAGGTTTGCGCGACAGTATACCTTCCAGCGCATTGATCACGTCGACCGTTTCAGCCTTTGGTTGGCCATCATCTGACCAGTAATTCCACGGCATCGTGTTCATCCAGGCCTCAGCATACATCGCAGCGACGTCATTATCTTCTGGATAGGTGTCCACCACCTCACCGAGCGCGACAGCATACGCAATATCCAGCGCCGCCCGGTCGGTACTTGGATCGCCGTTATACCGCGTCGCAAGCGCCTCGATCAGAGCCTGTTCAACCGGCGAGGCAGCCTCGCGTAAAGCCATAGCCTGGTTCACAGCTGCAAAGGCTGCCTGCCGATCACTATCCGACATTACCGCCTTGCCCTTGCTGGTGACATTGATGTTTGGACCCGTGGCAAGTGCTTCACCCCAGAAGCACATCGCACACTCAGGGTCGAGCCTTTGAGCGGCCTTAAACGAGCGGATGCTTTCGGCATGATTGAACCCGAATGCCAGGACCATGCCTTGATCGAAGTAGAGTTGAGCCCCTTCGGAATGGGTTGATATTGGCCGGTGAAAGTCACCCATATTATCAAATAACGGCGCGCCCGCGCGGACAATCAGTGCCTCACGTGTCTCTTCTACAGCTGGCGCTTCACTTGTCGCTGTCGCCGTATCGGACTTTGTGACTGGAAATATATTGCTAAAATTTTCGCAACCTGACAGCGCCAATAGCGCTGCAATGGCTGTCATCGTGGATGTCTTCATGTCTGGCTCCTACCTCAAACGGCTCCGCGCCAAAGGTGACGCGGCCCTGTAACCGCAGGCTCAGACTATCACAGAATTTGAAGCGTGATCAGAAATATTTGATCATACCGGTCGCGATCTAACCGGCGCGGGGCTCCCGGCTGGCCAATACCCCGCCGCGCTGCAACAGCTCAACCGCCATGTCCAATTGGTAATCATCGCCGGTATAATCTTCAGGCGGCATGTCATCGGGCACATGCGGGCGCACCCGGCCATCGCCATTCTCATTGCCCAGAGCGTTTGGCAGATCAGCCTCGGAATAACGCAAAACAAGTGCCAAGTCCTCTTCGCTCATTCGGCGCTGGGCCACTTCAACATCTGGCTCAATTCCGGTTGCCTGGATCGAACGACCCGATGGCGTGTAATACCGCGCTGTGGTCAAACGTATGGCACCGCGATCACCGCCAAGTGGGATCACAGTCTGCACCGAGCCTTTCCCAAAACTGGTTACGCCAAGCACCGTTGCCCGGCCACGGTCCTGTAAGGCACCGGCAACAATTTCGGAGGCAGAGGCTGAGCCATTATTGACCAGAACGATGATCGGAACATTCCGAAACACTTCCCCTGAGCGTGCATTATAGCGCGCAATATCACCGGCCCGGCGTCCAATTGTCGAAACAACCTCGCCGCCGGACAGGAATAGGTCGGTGACTGTAATCGCCTGATCCAGCAGGCCGCCGCCATTATTGCGCAGATCAATCACAATCCCTTGGGGGCGGCTGCCAATCTCTGCCCTGGCTTCATCGGCGGCCTCTTCAAGCAGTTCGGTCGTGCGCTCATTAAAGGTCGTGATGCGGAAATAGGCGATCCCGTCAGCAACTTCGCGCCAATTCACAGATTTCGGCTTGATCACTTCACGCGTCAGCAACACTTCGAACGGCTCAACGCCGCGCCGCAAGATTGTGACGGTCAGGTCTGTCCCGGCCAAGCCGCGCATGTCGCGGACCGCATCAGTCATGTTCAGACCGATAATCGGCTTACCATTGATCGCAGAGATAAGGTCGCCAGGTTCAATGCCGGCCCGGCTAGCGGGCGTATCATCCATTGGCGTGACAACTTTGATAAAGCCCTCATCCATAGTGACCTCAATTCCGAGACCACCATATTCACCCGAGGTCGTGACCTGCATGGCTTCGAAGTCAGCCGGCGACAAGAAGCTTGAATGCGGGTCGAGTGAGCTCAACATGCCATCAATAGCAGCTTCAATCGCCTCAACCTCATTGATATCTTCAACATAGTCAGCCTTGGCACGCGCTAAAACTTCAGTGAACAGATCGAGCTGCTGATACGTCGCCATACGGCTGTCTTGGCGCTTGGCTTCTGGCCAGGCTCCAGCACTTACACCGACAGCTAATCCCCCCATGACCACTCCAATTGCGGCACCGGTTAGCATGGCTCTCATCAGTGTTCTCCTAAATCTGCAGCGCTAGCTGCCTCTCATCCATTGCGCAGGGTCAGTCGGCTTTCCGTCTTTCCTGACTTCCATATAGAGTTCAGGCTCTGGATTTGCACGGTTTTGCATGCGTGCGACCGGTTCTCCTCGCTTCACAACCTGACCGACGCCGACATAGGCCTCGTCCATTCCGCTCAGAAGAACATGGTAGCCATCAGATGTCGAAATAATCAAGAGCTGACCGTAAGTCCGAAACGGTCCGGCAAATTCAATCCGACCATCAACCGGCGCGGCAACTTGCGCCTGCGCACGGGTGGCAATCGCCGTACCTTCCGATTTTGCACCGCCGCTCATCCTGTCTCCCCATTGCCGGATGATGCGTCCGGCAGCAGGCCGAGTGCCCAAAGCGCCTGTCGCCATCACTGCCGGGCGTGAAACTTCGGGTCGGCTCAGACCGGTATTTGGAGATAAGGACGCATATTGCAATACCGGCTTGGTTCCGGGCGCGTCTGGGGCGCGAGCTTCAAGTGCCGCCAACAGTCCGCGCACAGTCTCTGCTTCACGGCCCAACAGTTCAGCCCGCGTTCTCAGAGCCGCCGCGTGGCCGCTGACATCCTCAAAAGCCGCGCGCCGGATCGCCGTCATCTGGACAATCTCGGCCTGCTTCAAACTCAGCGCAGCCTCGGCCGTTTCAAGTCTTGCCTGCTCCCCAGCCTCCATCCGTTCCAGCTTGCGCAATTGGTCAATTTCTTGTCCCAGCAAGGTTGTGCGCGCTTTCAGCCGCGGGGTGACATCGCCCATGATGATCGCCGACCGGACCGCAGCATTTGCATCCCCTGCCGAGGCCAGCAACGCAGGCGGCTGATGTCGCCCTGACACGACCAATGATGCCATCAATGTCTCAAGCGCATCCTCACCTTCCAGCATGTCCCGCCGCGCTGCGCCAAGCCGAGCTCGCAATGTCAGGAGCTTCAGTTCCGATGCAGTTGCCTGCTCTTCGCGCCTGCGGCTTTCCATTGCAGCGGCAATCAGATCGCGCTCCAGCCCAGCAAGATCAGACACTGCCGCCCCTTCGGCTGTCTCCAATGCCTGCAACTGCGCAATCATCTGCGCCCGTTCAGCCTCTAGCGCGTCAAGCTCATCACGCGACACATCACCATTGGCAGCAATGACTGGCAGTGCGCCGGCCAAAACCAGCCCAGCTACAACAGCCATACGAAAGGAAAACCGTGACCACATAAAGCCAACTATGCCACGCTTTGGGTGAGCGAGGCATTAACATGTTCAGTTACAGTCTACTCAATCGTAAACGATTCAGCATTCGTGACCTCAAACATCGTTCGCCAAAACTCGATTAATTTAGCTTTCGGCAGATCATAAGAGCGCCGGGGAACGATCCTGACCAGAATATCGATCCCTTCCAGCTTTGGTTTCTCACTGGCAAAACGGGTCTGCTCCACCGTTTCAAACGCCAATCCGGAATTGTAGTGAGATAGATTTTCAGAGTTTTGAATGAGGTCCGATATCATGATGATCCGTCGTTTTGCCACCTGCTCCGAAAAGTCAGCTCGGTCAGAAATACCGATCAATGCCTCAATCAATGGAGATGATGGTTGCGACGTTTCGGCTAGCAATTCGACGACTGCGTCTTGCAGCGGAATAGCAAACAGCTTGTCAAACCGCCCGGCGATCATCTTGGGGTTATCCGTCCAGCCATTTGACATTGCACCGGGTGAACACATTGAGAAGACTTCAACCGGCTCGTACGGATTATCAGACCGCAAGCCCAGAACTGTGAACGCGCCATAGCGGTCAAGATTGCGGCTTTCTTCCTTTAACAGGCGCTGGACCCACTCGACATCTTGAACTGTAAATGGGTCAGATTGGTCAATCAGAACAATCCTGTGCTGCACCACCACACCATCTGTCCGACACCCATTCTGATCAATCGATTTTGGCTGCAATAATCCATAGAAGATACCAACGCCGATGAATGCGATGAGCAAAAGACCGCTAAAAATTTTCCACTTCATTCCTGAAACTCCGAGGATTGTAATTGCGTCACGACAACTGTTCTCCTGCGGTCTTAGCTGGCAGGGTGTTCAGTCTGATCGGCCACATTGCGACTCGATCGATCATCCGTCTCATTGGCTTTTTGCCGTATATCCTGGATCGCTTTATCTTCCCGGGTCTCAACCTCAACCAAAGCGTCTTTTGTGCTCGCATACTGGTTTTCCATCCATAATTCAATCAGTTCAATTTCCTTGATATTGTCAGCTAACTCAGACGCGACAAGCTGTGCTTGTTGTTGAACATCTTCAATATTGACAGCATCATAGCTGGCTTCGAGCCTATCTTCGAAATAGGCTGGAGCCAATCCAACTCGTGGCGATTTCCGTTTCATCAACCGCCGTCTTGTACGAGCATTTATCTCTCGATAAAAACTGATATGTTCATTCGCTTCACGCGATACTTTCTTCTGAAAATGCTCTGCCGTGTTAAATTGCTCCTTGATGAATACGAGCACTTTGTCAGTCGCATCGCGAGCTGCTGACAATGCCGTTTTGGCCGCCGCCAATTCAACGCGCCAGCCGGCAAAGACATTCCGCAGGACCGCTCGATTTACTGTAACCAACACGCGATGAGCTTCCCGGCGCTTGCGCCGCTTCAGCCAATATCCACCAAAACCAGGGTAACGGTCACTAAATCCATAAATGCCCTCATAGGTCGCAAGCGAAAATACAATCAATCCAAGTCCGAGTAGGATTAGCGCCGGGAGTGTCTCAAGGTTAAATGGATTTGGAAACATTTCAGACGCGACCAAGGATGGGGAAATCTGTTCAAGCGAGAATTCTGCAGTCGATCCACTTTCTTCCAACGTGCGCATCAACTGTTCCGTGTGATCGCGAAAATGGGCAACGAAGAAATTCAAAGCCAAGCCAAGCAATCCAAAAACACTCGCGATTGCAATCCCCACGCGTTTTCGCCATTTATCATGATGGAAAAAATTGCGAACCCCAACACCGCCCGCAACCAAGCCAAGCGCGACATTGAAGAAACTCAATGCAAACGCGATCAGAAGCCCACCGACGAAACCTTGCGCGCTTGCCCCCATGAACAGCATACCATTCAGAATACCTTCAACCAAAAAAGCGATGAGCAGAATCGTAATCGGCCGAAAGACGTCGTCTGGAACGATAGCATCACGCTTGGTAAGATCGTGCTCATGCCGAAAGACCGCCAATTGCTCTTCAGCGACATGATATTTATCGCGCCGATCTTGTAGTTCATTTCCCATATCATCGAGATACCCCTTAATGAGAGTCTCCATCTTTCCGGTGATGTTTTCCGAAACAATCGGAGTTGGCTTGAGGTCTATCAGGGTGTTCTTTGCGACTGTCTTTTGACGATCAATCCACGCACTTGCTTTGGCATTTCTAGCTTGGCGCATATCTTCAACGCGCGCCTCGCGGGTCGCTCGATTGTGCAAACTGCCATCTGTTGGTGGCTCATCCCGCTTGCCGTCATGCTTGGCAAGGCGCTTGGTGCGCCATCTCGAAAAGCGTAATTCGGACGCATCCTTTTTGCGTCCAAGCGGCACAGCCACTTTCAAACGGGCCTCGGTATTGGTAAATGGCAGCTTATACGCAATCTCCGCAGAGATTCCCGCTGCTGTATCGTCCCCAGCCATTGCTGTCCTCATAAATAACTCTTTCTTAACCAAAGAGTTAAAACCCAGAGATTGCAAGACAAACTTCTTTTTATTTTCGGTCAGTTAAACCAGTCCTGCTTTCAGCAAGTCATGCATGTGCAAGATACCAACCGGGTGGCTGTCTTGATCGAGAACGATCAATTGCGTGATGCGTTTTTCATTCATCAGCGCCAAGGCTTGGCTGGCAAGTGTACCGGGCAGGACGGTCAGGGGGGCTCGGGTCATTGCTTGCCCAATCGTTTCAGCGGCAACACCGCTGGTGACCAGACGGCGAATATCGCCATCGGTGACCATGCCCGCCAGGCGCGCACCAGGCGGCATTGACCGCGCATCCTTGGCACAGGTTTCGAGCACGATCAGGCACCCCAATCCACCTTCAGACAGCACAATCAACGCCTCTTTGACCGGTGTGCTTTCAGCGCAAAACGGGAGGTTTTCCCCACGCGTCATGAGGTCACCAACGGTTCGCAACATCGCCCCAAGCTTGCCGCCGGGATGAAATATCTTGAAGTCATCACCGGTGAACCCGCGTGCCTCAAGCACCGCAACCGCCAGCGCATCGCCGAGCGTCATGCTCAGTGTCGTGCTCGTCGTCGGCGCGCGCGTTTCAGCGCAGGCCTCGGGTGCGTCGGGGATTGTCAGGCAGATATCCGCAGCCTGGCCAAGCGCCGAGCTCTCGATTGCTGTAATGGCAATCAGGGGCACTGAAAATCGCCGCGAATAGGCAATCATGTCTGACAATTCCTTGGTCTCACCCGATCTAGATAAGGCAATGATCACGTCTCCGCTGGCGATCATGCCGAGATCACCATGACTGGCTTCGGTGGGGTGAATATAGAGGCTCGGCGTGCCCGTAGAGGCCATGGTTGAGGCGATCTTGCGCGCCACATGACCACTCTTGCCAACCCCGGCCAGAACCACACGGCCAGTCGCGATCAAACACATTTCGACGGCCTCGACGAAAGCGCTGCCAAGCGCCTCACTAAGCTGAGTTAGCGCGTCACGCTCAATGTCGATTACGCGGCGTCCTGACGCCAATATGGTTGTCGTTTCTGTCACCAATCTATCCCTTTGCCCACAGGCCATTGCGGCGCAACTCGACAGCCTTGATCTCAACAGACCGTGACCCGAACGGCACGACGGGTCTGATCGCGAGATAATCGTAGGCCACAGCGTCCTGCAACAGTCTTTCCGGAACCCTATATTCAAACGTGTAGGCTTGCCACTCTGGGGTCAAATCAAACCGCCTCCAGCCTGAATTTCCGGCGTTTCCGGTCGAGTAATTGGCTTCGAAGGCACCGCCCTCATCGCGGCTTCGTGCGGTGACCGTGACCGTCAGGTTTTGACCCGAATAAGCCACTTCAAGATCGGCAGCGAGAGTGAAATGAGGATTGCCCTGAGGATTATCCCCCAAGGCCCCTACGATCGCCGTGATTTTCAAGACGCTGTCATCTCTCAGATCAAGCTGCGCCTCACCGCCCGCAACCATTCGGCATAAATCTCGCCCGCTAATTGTCGCCGTCGAATAGTCAGCCGGACCATCAGCGCCGCCGACCGGCCCGCATTGAGGTCTGCGACTGCCAATAACCATCGAACTGCCAACCATAGCCAGGGTGACGCCGAACGCTAATGCGAAAAACAAACGGTCGTTCAACTCTGCAGCTCCTGCTTGATCGATTGTGTTCTGACACGTTCCGGGTGGAAATCGTGGCTGCCCTCTGATAGCAACGCGTTTCACCAAGCGCGAGACCAAATCTGCCGCGCACCTGCGGATAAATCACTTACAATGGATTGCCGATGCCAACCCTCGTCCTGACCCGCCATGGCCAAAGCCAATGGAATCTTGAAAATCGCTTCACCGGATGGTGGGACGCAGACCTAACCCCGCAAGGCGAAGCTGAAGCTGCCAGAGGCGGTGAATGCCTCGTCGCAGCGGGAGTTGAACCCGTGCGGGCGTTCACCTCATACCAGACCCGCGCCATCCGCACCTTGTGGATCAGCCTGCTGAAAATGGACCGCGCCTGGTTGCCGGTTGAGAAGCACTGGCGCCTGAATGAACGCCACTATGGCGGCCTGACCGGTCTCGACAAAGCCGAGACAGCGGCCAAACATGGCAAGGATCAGGTCCATATCTGGCGTCGGTCTTATGATATCCCGCCGCCGCCAATGGCCGCTGATAGCCCGTTCGGTCTCGCTGGCGATCCACGTTATGACGGCGTGCCTGTGCCAAAAGCTGAAAGCCTGAAACTGACACTGGAACGGGTATTGCCATATTGGATCAGTACCATCGCACCGGTTCTGAATGCCGACGAAGACACGATCATCTCAGCCCACGGCAACTCGCTCCGGGCCTTGGTCAAACATCTGTTCAACGTGCCGGACGAGACGATTACCAGCCTTGAAATCCCAACCGGAAATCCCTTGGTACTCGAGCTGGATGCCGAGCTGAAACCGATCTCCGCCCGCTATCTTGATGAAGACCGCGCCCGGGACATACCTGACCTGCCATGACCGTGCATCGCCGACATATGACGCGAGCGTTGGACTTGGCGCAGGCACAGCATGGCCGCACCGGCTCTAATCCAGCGGTCGGCTGCGTTATTCTCGACGATGAGGGCCGACGACTTTCGGAAGGTGCCACCGGCGATGGTGGCCGCCCACATGCCGAACAGATTGCCTTGCAAAGCCTCGCCCTCGGCGCAGCCTCCGGCGGCACCGCTTATGTCACGCTGGAACCCTGCCGCGAGCGCTCGACGGATGAGGCGGCCTGCTCGCAGCGCCTCATCGACGCCGGGCTTGAACGCGTCTTTATCGCAACCCTCGACCGGCATCCGAAAGGCAGTGGTGGCCTCGATCGGCTACGCGCAGCCGGGGTAAAGACTGAAACAGGCTTGCTGCAAGAGGAAGCTGACGCCCTGTACACGGACTTCTTCACGCGCTTGAGGTTTGCCTCGCGCTAACGCCCTTCGGGCGACGCGAGGCGAAGCGGGTTCCGCGACAGCGCTGTGCGCTGCCACATGAACCGGGCTCAGGGCTGAGTACCTACTCCGACTGTCCCGGGCTTGACCCGGGATCTCTCGCCGCTGGTCCGGTCTTCGTGGCGCGTGGTTTGTTTTGCCCCGCGCTAACGCCCTTCGGGCGACGCGGGGCGAAGCAGGTTCCGCGACAGCGCTTTGCGCTGCCACATGAACCGGGCTCAGGGCTCTGGTTTTCTCCCGCGCTAAGCGCCTTGCGGCGCACGCGGGACAGCAGGTTCCGCGACAGCGCTTTGCGCTGCCACATGAACCGGGCTCAGGGCTCTGGTTTTCTCCCGCGCTAAGCGCCTTGCGGCGCACGCGGGACAGCAGGTTCCGCGACAGCGCTGTGCGCTGCCACATGAACCGGGCTCAGGGCTCTGGTTTTCTCCCGCGCTAAGCGCCTTGCGCCGCACGCGGGACAGCAGGTTCCGCGACAGCGCTTTGCGCTGCCACATGAACCGGGCTCAGGGCTGTGCTCCCACCTTTCAAATTGTCATCCCGGAATTTGCGCCAGCAAATATCCGGGACCCAGGGACGTGGTGCTCTGGG
>JAJFFK010000011.1 GCA_021776655.1 Henriciella sp.
ACGCCTGCCCGGTGCCAGAAAGTTAAAAGGAGGAGTGAGAGCTCCGAATTGAAGCTCTGGTGAACGGCGGCCGTAACTATAACGGTCCTAAGGTAGCGAAATTCCTTGTCGGGTAAGTTCCGACCTGCACGAATGGCGTAACGACTTCCCCACTGTCTCCAGCATAGACTCAGCGAAATTGAATTCCCCGTGAAGATGCGGGGTACCCGCGGTCAGACGGAAAGACCCCGTGCACCTTTACTGCAGCTTGGCTGTGGCATCGGAAATAGTATGTGTAGGATAGGTGGGAGGCTATGAAGCTTAGGCGCCAGTCTGAGTGGAGCCATCCTTGAAATACCACCCTTACTCTTTTCGATGTCTAACCACGTCCCTGGATGGGACTGGGACCCAGCCTGGCGGGCAGTTTGACTGGGGCGGTCGCCTCCTAAAGAGTAACGGAGGCGCGCGATGGTAAGCTCAAGCCGGTCGGACATCGGCTGTTGAGTGCAATGGCATAAGCTTGCCTGACTGTGAGGACGACGGTCCGAACAGAGACGAAAGTCGGTCATAGTGATCCGGTGGTCCCGAGTGGAAGGGCCATCGCTCAACGGATAAAAGGTACGCCGGGGATAACAGGCTGATGATGCCCAAGAGTCCATATCGACGGCATCGTTTGGCACCTCGATGTCGGCTCATCACATCCTGGGGCTGAAGCAGGTCCCAAGGGTTCGGCTGTTCGCCGATTAAAGTGGTACGTGAGCTGGGTTCAGAACGTCGTGAGACAGTTTGGTCCCTATCTGCCGTGGGTGTTGGAAACTTGAGAGGATCTGTCCTTAGTACGAGAGGACCGGGATGGACAAACCTCTGGTGGACCTGTTGTGGCGCCAGCCGCATTGCAGGGTAGCTATGTTTGGACGGGATAACCGCTGAATGCATCTAAGCGGGAAACCCACCTCAAAACCAGGTTTCCCTTGAGAGCCGTTCTAGACTAGGACGTCGATAGGCCAGGTGTGGAAGTGCGGCGACGCATGGAGCTAACTGGTACTAATTGCTCGATAGGCTTGATCTCTAGAAGCTCGTGTGTGGTGGTGAATGCCTCTACACATTTGCTGATTTTGATCAGACATCTACTTTTAAATATAATACAATCTTCAAAAGTCTTGTTGGTTTCTTGCACGCATGTTTTTGCCGACCCGGTGGTTATGGCGGGGGTTCCCCACCCGATCCCATCTCGAACTCGGCCGTTAAGTCCCCTTGCGCTGATGGTACTGCGTCTTAAGGCGCGGGAGAGTAAGTCGCTGCCGGGTCAGCTAAAACATGTGTGTAATTTTGCAGAATCTTCCCAAACGATTCGAAAGCCGCTCAATTGACCACGTTGTGGAAGATTGGGCGGCTTTTCATTTTGTGGTAAATTGTGGGCCGACTAGGCTTCCGTGCGATAGGTTAGCGAGCGAACCCAGAGGCTTGCTAACGCTTTCCAACCTTCTTCGACGACTTGCCCCTCATGCAGGGATATCGGATTTGGAGCGCCCTTCGAATCCAGATTGCGGAAACGTAAAATGTCACCCGTCTGACCAGTCCACGTTGCTTTCACGTGAGGAAAGTGTGTTGCGCCGCCTTTGGGCGCGGCATGAAGAGACAATAGCGCAGTCGCGGCCCGTTGCCCGGCCTCATTGAGGCGGGCAACATCCTCTTTGGCAGTCTCGGAAAAATAGTCAGCGTGTGGGGCGTAATAATCCCCCGGACGATAGAGTAGAACATTCAAGCGTTCAGCATTCTTCCAGGGCAGCTCAGTTTTGTGCGCCAGGATTCGCTCGACGGCGTGTATCGCCAAGGTTTGCCGATAAGTTTTCAACCCTGCCTGCAGAGCGCGCCGCACGGGGTGGTTTATGGGTTGACCAGTGTCCGAGTCGTAAATTTGGGCTGGAGCGAAATTTGGCCCTGCAAAACCAGTCAAATAATCACAGATACAGGGGTGGATCTCACTTTGCCAGATTTCGGCATGGATGGGAGCAGATAGCGCTGCGCCAGGAACGTCCTTCCAAGTTTCCGGAGCATCCCCGAGAGCGGTTTCGAGGACGCTCCAATCTGTAAGCCCCGGTGGTGCTGACGCCTGCTGCGATTGAGCATGCGCTAATTTGTCAATACGTGCGATTGGCATGTATTGAGCCTTTGCCAAGGCCTCTAAGTGATGGCTGGGGGCTAAAAACCGCTCGCCTTTTACGGCATGTAGCCGCATCAGTGCCGGTATTGCATAAATTGCTCCGGTATTGAGTGCCGAAGCGAAGAGCGCGTGCGCGGCTCCGTAAAACTCGTTTGGACTACGCATTAAGCAGAGCAAACCTAGATCGAACATGGCAGCTGGGTCGCCTGCCTTGGCATATTTGATGTGCAATGCGACGGCGTCAGGCCAACTTTCGGAGCCCGCCCATCCGGATGCTGTAGCAACGCTTAAGAACATTCTAGCGGGGGCATAGTCTTGGTGGATTGCCTTAAGCCGTGCCATCGCAGCTTCGGTATCGACAGGGCCGCCGATTCCGGCACTCTCGCTAATTGCCAGTCGATAAGCCGCTGGCAGGTGGCCGTTAGCTGCGGCTTGTTCCAATAGCTGACGAGCTTGCGAGAGTTCACCTTGGGCGTTCAGGCGCTCGGCTTCTGCGAATATTTTGTCGGGATGGTCAACCATGTCTACGCGCCTTTTGAGATCGCATCGTTCGATCAGGAGAAAAGCCGTTATTAACGTGAATACTCTGGTTTCATAGGGTTGACGCTCGCCGCCCGTCCTCATACTAACAGCCTTCCTTGACGCGGGATGGAGCAGTCCGGTAGCTCGTCAGGCTCATAACCTGAAGGTCGTAGGTTCAAATCCTACTCCCGCACCCAAAAAGGCCCGTTAACTCAATGAGTTAGCGGGCTTTTCCTTTGTCTGAATTTTCGCCCATTTCGATTTGGAAGCATATTGGAAGCATATTGGAAGCACGTGAACGGGTTTCAAATTGGCTAAATTGAATTCTGTGGCTTTCTTTGCACCGTTCAATGAGTTTACCCGAAAATTGAAAAAGCAGGGCCGGAGCCCTGCTTCTAATCTGGTGCGGTCGAACGCTTGCTAACGGCCAGACCACGATCTCTGAAAGCACAGATTATAAGTAACTGTGCAAAGATCAAGTCCGGCAGAAGCTAGGAAGCAATGTTATATAGCCAAATTGTTGGCTATGCTCACTAAAGGCGGAGATGCAGTATGGACCTGCACCCCCTATTCTGCTTACATCAAGCTCTGGTGCTTACTTTAACGAAAAGCTTGAAGAGGTTGGAATCCCTACGTGCAAATCGAGATGCTTGCATTAGGGGGCATTATATCGTAGGAACGCACAAAATATACCCCTAGGAAGCAATATGTACTCTCTTGGCTTGGATATCGGCACCAACTCTATTGGGTGGTGTGCGGTTGGATATAATCGCGGCGGTGTTGCGGATCATGTTCTCGACATTGGCTCTCGCATATTCTCGGACGGGCGTGAGCCAAAGTCCAGCGCGTCTCTGGCGGTTGCGCGGCGCGAAAAGCGGGCGATGCGGCGCAGTCGCGACCGGTATCTCCGGCGACGCTCGGCGCTGTTGCGTTTTATGATCGAGTACGGCCTGATGCCATTGGACAAAACCGAACGCAATAAGCTTGAAGATCACAATCCCTACACAGTGCGGGCGCAGGCTCTGGACGGGCAACTCCCTTTGCATCAGATCGGGCGGGCCCTGTTCCATCTGAACCAACGGCGCGGATTTAAGTCCAATCGAAAAACTGACAAAGGTGATCCAGAATCGGGAAAAATTTCCCTAGCGGTGCAAAAATTACGTGAAGAGATGTATCTGGCGGACGCGCGAACCTATGGCGAGTTCCTGTTCAAACGGATGCAACAGGGCTTGCCTCTGCGTATCCGGATGCGGGATGGCGAAGGGCCGGTTAAGAGCAATGGCGAGGCGATGGAGGGATATCCGTTCTATCCTGACCGGGCGATGTTGGAAGATGAGTTCGCGCAGATATGGGAGAAGCAGGCGGCCTTTTATCCGAACCTGCTGACCGCAGAGCGACGTGCGCATCTCTTCAACGTAATATTTTACCAGCGCCCATTAAAAGCGCCTGAAGTTGGTCTTTGTACCTTGCTTGGCGGCGATCCAACTGTTCCATTGCACGAGCGAGAACGCCGGATACCCAAATCTGATCCACTGTTCCAGCAAAGCCGCTTGTTGCAAGAGGTGAATGCCCTGCAGATCGAATCTGGTCCCGGCACCAAGCCTCATCGTCTGACAGGCGAGCAGCGTGATGTCTTGCTGATGCGGATGCGGGGTAAGAAAACGGTCAGTTTCTCCAGCCTGCGAAAGACTTTGAAGCTCGGTGATTCTGTGTTCAACAAGGAACGTGCGGGTCGGTACAAGTTGCTCGGTGATGAGGTCTATGCTGAGATGTCAAACAAGACGCGGTTTGGCCCGGAATGGACTGATGTTCCGCTTGAACGCCAACGCGAGATTGTTGCCAAATTGCGCGACGAAGAAGACGGTGACGTACTGGTCACATGGTTGCAGGAAAATTGCGATCTTGATGAAGAACGGGCGCGTGCTGTGGCCAGTGCAAAATTGCCAGAAGGATATGGCCGCCTTGGTGAAACCGCTTCACGCGCAATCATCCGGGAGCTGACAGAACATGAGATTGACGGCTTTGTCTGCGTCTATTCCGAGGCTGTCGCGCATGCCCCGGAACTTGGTCATCATTCTGATGAGCGCACGGGGGAAATCGCTGACGAGCTTCCCTATTACGGTGAGTTACTTGAACGTCACATTATCCCCGGCACTGGCGATCCCGGCGACCCGATTGAGAAACGCATTGGCAAGCTAACCAACCCGACCGTGCATATCGGCCTTAATCAGTTACGTCGCCTGATCAACGCGATCATCAAGAAGCATGGCCCGCCTGCCGACGTCGTGGTTGAGATTGCCCGTGATCTGAAAACAAGCGATCGACAAAAGAAGGATATCCAGAGCCGCCAAAATCAGAATTTGCAAGCGGCCATCAAACGTTCAGAGAAACTGGAAGAGCTGGGGCAGGCTGATACGGGTGGTAATCGGGCTCTGTTGAAATTGTGGGAAGATCTGAACCCGGACAATCCATTTGACCGGCGCTGCATTTATACAGGGGAAATAATCTCCCCCACTATGTTGTTTACAGGTGAGGTTGACGTTGATCACATCTTGCCATGGTCGCGAACCCTGGACGATAGCAACGCCAATAAACTGATCTGCATTGCCAGCGCCAACCGGATTAAGCGCAACAAGACGCCGTTTGAAGCCTGGGGGCATGACGAGAACGTATGGAATGCTATTTTAGAGCGGGCCGCTCAATTGCCCCACAACAAGAACAAGCGTTTTGACGCTGACGCGATGGAAAAATATGGCGGAGAAGATGACTTTCTCGCCCGTCATCTTGTTGATACGCAATACCTCTCCCGCCTCGCCAAAACCTATCTTGAAGTGGTCGCGCCGGGACAGGTCTATGTCGCGACAGGACACCTGACAGCCATGCTACGCCGGCACTGGGGCCTGAACTCAATTCTAAGCGATCACAATTATGCCCATACCGTGCATGTGAAGAACCGAAAGGACCACCGCCACCATGCGATTGATGCGGCGATCATGGCGGTGCTGAGCCGGGGGCTTATCAACAAGATTGCACGCGAAGCCGGGTTGCGCGAGGCACAGGGTGTCGAGGACGTTGTTAGCGGTATTTCGGAGCCGTGGGAGGGGTTTCGCGATGACTTGAAGCTCGCCGTCAACAAAGCCATTGTCAGCCATCGCCCGGATCATGGCACGATAGGGGGCAAGCGGCACGATAAAGCGTTTGATCAAACCGCTGGACGGCTGCACAACGAAACAGCCTATGGTCTGACAGGGGGTCATGATGGAAAAGGCAACACCCTGGTCGTGCGCCGGATTCCTGTCGGCATGATCAAGGAAAGTCACCTCAATGACAGTGGTGCGCATATTCGTGATGATGAGCTACGCGCACGGCTTCGCGCGGCAACGGCGGGCACCACCGGTAAGGATTTTGAGAGAGCGGTCTTGGAATTCGCGCGCGCGGACAAGAAGTTTTCTGGTATGCGTCATGTTCGGTTGATTGAACCACTGACAATTATTCCGATTACAGATGATCAGGGGCGGGCCTATAAGGGCTATAAGGGTGACGCCAATTACCGCTACGATGTTTGGGAATTGCCAAATGGAAAATGGGTCGCCGATGTCATCAGTATGTTTGATGCGCATAGCCTAGCGGGTGAGAGCAAGGTCAAGCGTGAGTTTCCAACGGCACGAAAGATAATGCGTCTGCATCAAGGAGATATGGTGGCCTATGATGACGATAAGCATGGAGCAGGCATCGGACGGGTAGTGAAGTTCGATCAGGCAGGCAGTGTCTACTTGGCTGCGCATAACGAGTCCGGTGCGTTGAAGGCACGTGACGCCGCGAGTCCAGATGATGATCCTTTCAAATATTTCAAGGCAGCTCCTTCTCGATTGAAGAAGTCAAAAGTTCGCAAAGTGCACATTAATGAACTTGGCTATATCCGCGACCCTGGTCCACGCGAATAGTCATAAACACTTGGCCTCCTTCTTGCTTCGCTAAAGCAAGAAGGAATAAGACACGTGGATCGAATTGTTGATATTGCGACAGAAGGCCAGCACCTGAAGGCGGTCAGGGGGCATATGATTGTCTCCAACAAAGACGGCGAAGTGGGCCGTGTGCCCCTGGACGATATTGCTGCTGTGATCGTCCACGCGCATGGCACGACATACTCTAACCACCTGTTTACAGCGTTGGCAGAACGCGGCGCGCTTCTGGTGATCTGTGCACCGAACCATTCTCCCGTTTCAGTCTTGACCCCGCTCATCGGGCACCATCAGCAAACAGGAAATATGTCGGCTCAGGCCGATGCCGGGAAACCGCTGAGTAAGCGGTTATGGAAGCAGATCGTGACGTCCAAGATCAAGATGCAAGAGGCTGCCTTGGAGGCTTTTTCTGAACCAATAGTGGGATTCCACCTGATGGCGCAGAAGGTGCGCTCAGGTGATCCGGACAATATTGAAGCCCAAGCCGCCAGAAAATATTGGCCCCTGATGATGGGCGAAACTTTCCGGCGTGATCGCGATGCTTCAGGCGCAAATGCGCTTTTGAATTATGGCTATGCGATCATGCGTGCGATCTGTGCCCGCGCCATCGTTGCGGCAGGCCTGCATCCTTCTTTGGGAATACATCATCACAACCGCCTCAACCCCTTCACGCTTGCAGATGACTTGGTGGAACCGTTTCGCCCCATCGTCGATTGCGCCGTTCGAATTATGGTATCAGAAGGTGTGACCAGCGTTGATAGTACCGCAAAGCAGCGCCTCGCCGCCTTGACCGCCTTTGACATGGTTGGCCCGCTGGGGGCGTCACCTGTCCATGTTTGTGCGAGCCGTCTCGCCCAGTCTCTGGCCGCGAGTTTCGTGCAAGGCAAACCTGAATTGGTTTTGCCTCGTGCCCCAAATCGTCTCGCCTTGGCATCCGCCGGGCGAATAAATTCAGCATGAATTATTTAAGTGGGTATCGTGTTTTGTGGATAGTTGTAATGTTTGACCTACCGGTGGATACCAAGAGTGCAACCCGCGCAGCAACCAAGTTTCGCGAGTTTTTGCTGGATCAGGGCTTTGAGATGGCGCAATTTTCCGTGTATGCTCGGTTTTGCAATGGCAAAGAACAATATGAGACACATTTGCGCCGAATCAACGAGGCTTTACCCCCACGAGGGGAGGTTCAAATCCTCCAGTTCACCGATAAACAATATGAAAACACGGTGCGATTCTCGAACAAAACGAGATCGGAGCCAGAGAAAAGTCCCAGTCAGCTGGCACTTTTCTGACGCGGCTGATCATTTTGCATCGCCTCTAACAGGTGTATATTTGAATGAAATCAAATACTTACACCCGCATAGAGACTAGCAGTTCAGAGATCGTGGTCCAGTCGCAGCGGCCCACTCGACCTCACCGAGGTCGGCATGAGACTAGCAGTTCAGAGATCGTGGTCCAGTCGCAGCCGTCCAGGGCGACAGCCCGGTTACTTCTAGAGACTAGCAGTTCAGAGATCGTGGTCCAGTCGCAGCGACGGCCCAGACATCGGTAACATTAGTAAAGACTAGCAGTTCAGAGATCGTGGTCCAGTCGCAGCGACATCATGAAAGTGTGGCGGAAGCACAGTAGACTAGCAGTTCAGAGATCGTGGTCCAGTCGCAGCTGGGTTAGGTTTAATAGTGTAGTCTCTTTCAGACTAGCAGTTCAGAGATCGTGGTCCAGTCGCAGCACACTAAGTAACCAATCAGACCTCGGAGACAGACTAGCAGTTCAGAGATCGTGGTCCAGTCGCAGCTAAGTTAGGTTTAATAGTGTGGTCTCTTTCAGACTAGCAGTTCAGAGATCGTGGTCCAGTCGCAGCAAGGAAGCGACGGTCCCACTTGTCCTGGCGAGACTAGCAGTTCAGAGATCGTGGTCCAGTCGCAGCACGCAGTCGGAATGGTCTGATTAACCTGATAGACTAGCAGTTCAGAGATCGTGGTCCAGTCGCAGCTGGTCTTAGCCTTGGCTAGTAGCTGAGAGCAGACTAGCAGTTCAGAGATCGTGGTCCAGTCGCAGCGACAGAGCGCGACATGCGCCTCACCATCGAGACTAGCAGTTCAGAGATCGTGGTCCAGTCGCAGCTAATGGCTCACGGACGATGATAACTGTATGAGACTAGCAGTTCAGAGATCGTGGTCCAGTCGCAGCAAGCTCGCAATTTCCTCTTCAGCAAGACGCAGACTAGCAGTTCAGAGATCGTGGTCCAGTCGCAGCAGATATGACGTTGCAGCACTCAACGCGAGAAGACTAGCAGTTCAGAGATCGTGGTCCAGTCGCAGCTATTCAGAGCGACGGCCATAATCTGCTCAAAGACTAGCAGTTCAGAGATCGTGGTCCAGTCGCAGCATAGCAGTAAGACACACCAACGACGCCTACAGACTAGCAGTTCAGAGATCGTGGTCCAGTCGCAGCGTACGCGATCAAGGCCCGTGATCTGCACAAAGACTAGCAGTTCAGAGATCGTGGTCCAGTCGCAGCATCCCTACGATTGATGCTAGTGTGCTGAGTAGACTAGCAGTTCAGAGATCGTGGTCCAGTCGCAGCAGAAACTGGACCTTCCTTAAAGGATGAACCAGACTAGCAGTTCAGAGATCGTGGTCCAGTCGCAGCCAATCAAAGACGCAGGCTATGACAGCATCGAGACTAGCAGTTCAGAGATCGTGGTCCAGTCGCAGCTACGGCCAATGGTACAGATACCATCCCAACAGACTAGCAGTTCAGAGATCGTGGTCCAGTCGCAGCAACACATCCAAACCCAATCCAACAAATAGAAGACTAGCAGTTCAGAGATCGTGGTCCAGTCGCAGCTATGAATTCTTGTCTGATGTGTATTTTTTCAGACTAGCAGTTCAGAGATCGTGGTCCAGTCGCAGCGCTAACGGGGCCGCGTACGTATGTGCATGCAGACTAGCAGTTCAGAGATCGTGGTCCAGTCGCAGCATAATGCCGGAGTTGGCAATTATTTGAAGGAGACTAGCAGTTCAGAGATCGTGGTCCAGTCGCAGCTTCGTTTGGAAGGTCTCACATGTCCAAATCAGACTAGCAGTTCAGAGATCGTGGTCCAGTCGCAGCTCACTCACCATCCGGTCAAATTCATCAAGAAGACTAGCAGTTCAGAGATCGTGGTCCAGTCGCAGCGCCAATCTTGCCGACTCGAAAGCATCTAAAAGACTAGCAGTTCAGAGATCGTGGTCCAGTCGCAGCTCCGCAGCAATGTTATCGCGACCGTAAATAAGACTAGCAGTTCAGAGATCGTGGTCCAGTCGCAGCGACAAGCTGGCGCATGGATTTTATACCTTGAGACTAGCAGTTCAGAGATCGTGGTCCAGTCGCAGCGCCCAAAACGGCGGGTAACTCAATTCAAACAGACTAGCAGTTCAGAGATCGTGGTCCAGTCGCAGCACAAAGCACATCGAGCAAACCAACACTCGAAGACTAGCAGTTCAGAGATCGTGGTCCAGTCGCAGCTGACGAACCGGGTGAACGCCTCGGCTTTTCAGACTAGCAGTTCAGAGATCGTGGTCCAGTCGCAGCAGGCTAAACGGTTTCCGAATAGGCTCCTGGAGACTAGCAGTTCAGAGATCGTGGTCCAGTCGCAGCTAGTAGTTCCACATGATGCAGGACAGCTTAAGACTAGCAGTTCAGAGATCGTGGTCCAGTCGCAGCGGCATCGCCACCTGATCGAGATCGCGCAGAGACTAGCAGTTCAGAGATCGTGGTCCAGTCGCAGCCGACATGGCGTCGAAATACACCAAGCCGCAAGACTAGCAGTTCAGAGATCGTGGTCCAGTCGCAGCCAGAAACCCGGCGACGCTATGTCAGGCAAGAGACTAGCAGTTCAGAGATCGTGGTCCAGTCGCAGCCGCCTCGGCTTCTTCATCGTATTCGGCGTAGACTAGCAGTTCAGAGATCGTGGTCCAGTCGCAGCTTAATCACAACATTATCGCACGTGAGCTGGAGACTAGCAGTTCAGAGATCGTGGTCCAGTCGCAGCTCTTGCGCTTCGCAGGCGCGCGCTTTTTTGGAGACTAGCAGTTCAGAGATCGTGGTCCAGTCGCAGCCCGTCTGTCGACGGGGCGCAATTGCTTTCGAGACTAGCAGTTCAGAGATCGTGGTCCAGTCGCAGCCTGTCTCCCTGCTCTTTGTCACACCGATTAAGACTAGCAGTTCAGAGATCGTGGTCCAGTCGCAGCCGGAAACATCATAACTACAACAGTCGGAGTAGACTAGCAGTTCAGAGATCGTGGTCCAGTCGCAGCAGCTCGAAGACTATTGCGAATAGCTGTGTAGACTAGCAGTTCAGAGATCGTGGTCCAGTCGCAGCGGCGGCAGGTGTCGCATCCCACAGTTCAGCAGACTAGCAGTTCAGAGATCGTGGTCCAGTCGCAGCGAATTTGCGGGGCCTAATGCATCCTTCCATTCAGGCGTAAATGGTACGCCATTAAATGCCGGGACTAAACACCTAGGGGTAGGGACGTTTCCATCTCTAGCCCGCTTCGTTTGACGAAGTTATCTGATTTCAATCAGTCTGAGGGCTTAGCTGAAAAAACATCAGCTACCATCAAGTCCTTGTTGAGGCGGACAAAACTGGCGATTTTACCCACTGAAATATCGCCGCGTTCATGATCAATTCCAAGATACTGCGCTGGCTGGATTGTCGCCATTCTTACTGCTGTTTCGAGTGAGACATCGAGAAGTGAGATGGAATTGCGGACAGCAAGACTCATATCCAGATCAGCGCCCGCCAGCGTACCGTTATGATCTCTGCAGGCGCCGTCTCGAACACAAACCTTCCGGCCTTGCAGGTAAAAGTGATCTGATTCAAATCCGGCATTCGGCATGGCGTCAGTGATCAGAATAATCTTGTCATGGGGCCTGAGCTTGAGTGCCAACCTCAACACCACAGGGTCGACATGCAGCCCATCGACGATCAGGCTGGTCCAGGTTGTTTGTGATTCCAAAGCTGCCCCGACAATTCCGGGCTCGCGGCTGGTCAGGGGCGACATGGCGTTGAACAAATGTGTGAAGCCGCTGGCACCGGCCTCTATAGCGCATTGGGCATCTGAATAAGTTCCATTCGAATGACCAAGTGAAATAATTACGCCTCGGCTGACAAGTTCGGCAATTTGGTCCGCATCACATTGTTCGGGAGCCAGTGTGACGAGGGTGCGCCCGCGTTTCAATGAGCACAAAAGTTCAATTGAGTTCGCATCAAGCGTGATCATCTTCTCAGGATCATGAATGCCGCATTTCTCAGTACTCAGAAAAGGACCCTCTATGTGAATCCCGAGAATGCCTGGAACACCTGACGAGATTGCTTCATCGACCGCGCGTATACCTGCCTTGACAACACTCAGTTCGTCGCTGATCAGCGTCGGCAAAAAGCCGGTTGTACCGAGCTTGCGATGGGCGGCGGCGATTTGAATCAGGCCTTCAACAGAAGGGGTATCATTGAACAGAACATTATTACCGCCATTCACCTGAACATCGATAAATCCCGGGACCAGATAGTCTCCTCCCAGATCAATAATTTCACAATTACTCGCTATAGGCGTGTCGTGATGAATTGCCATAATTCGGCCATCGGTAACTTCCACACTCGAAGATGCAGAAAAACCAGTTGGCAACAGAACAGAGCCATTTGTGTACAAGGTCCGTGTCATACGGTTTCTGTTACCTTCGTTAGCGCCGGAGGCAGGTCGGGGTTAAGACCTCGTGCCAAGGACAAATCGGCAACCGCACGATAGAAGCTTTGGGCCATGAGTATGGGTTGAACAGCTGGATGAGCATCAATGACCGGCAGGGCGGTGGTTCCGTCAATGCTCGGGCCAGCAAGATAGATGGGCGCATTCAGCTCCTGCATACGGCTAACCAGATCACGGATACTTTGTTCGGATGCATCAGCTTGCGAAAATACGAGTGCAGGAAATTCGAGCCCTAAAAGAGTGAGTGGGCCGTGGCTACATTCTGCTGCACTGAATGCTTCGGCATGAATTTGACTTGTTTCTTTGAATTTTAGCGCTGCTTCACCAGCAACGCCAAGCCCCAAGCCTCGGCCGATTGTGAAAAGTCCCCGGCAGTTTTTGAGTTCAGCCAACGGGTTTGACCAATCGAGCAGCCAGGCTTGTTTCAGCAAGGTCGGGAGGTCGCGAGCTGCGGCCTGAAGATCACGGGATTCTGCCCACTCTGCTACGATCCAGAGAATGCTGGCAAGTGATGCAATAAAGCTCTTGGTGGCGGCAACGCTCCGTTCAGGGCCTGCATGCAAGGGAACTAGCAGATCTGACGCGTCAGCCAAAGGCGAGGCTTCCTCATTGACGAGCGCCAGCGTAAATGCGCCAGATCGTTTCATGCTGTTCGCCGCGCTGACTAAATCCGGGCTTCTGCCAGATTGTGATATAGACAGGCAAAGCCAGCCACCAACATTGATATCACACTCATAGACTGAGCTGAACGAAGGGGGTGCCGATAATACGGGTAGCCCAGTGTATTTACCAATCAGGTATTTTGCATAGACGGCGGCATGGTCAGAACTGCCACGCGCGACTGTGATAATTCCGCGTGGTGGATTTTCCCGCAATTTTGCGCCTATTCGTGCAAACAGTTCATGATTGTTTGTCGCGAGTCTTTCAATGGAATCTGATGCCTCAGCAGCCTCTTTGTGCATGAGAGTTGGGTAAGCAGCTGACTCTGCCGACATCACAGTCTGGACTCTGGCTGGGATACGTCATCGGCACCCGTTTTAAGTTCGGCGACAAAATCATAGGCATCACCACGATAATAAGACTGTGTCACTTCGACCGTCTGTCCGGTCCGCAAGTATGCACGTCGTTCAATAAACAGACCGGGACTGCCAGCGGGAACGCCCAGAAGTACAGCTATCTCACCTTCAAAAGGGACGGCACGAAGTCTTTGCAGCGCCCGGACGGGACGATTACCGTAGGTATCAAGTGTGGCGTAGAGCGATGAGCTGATTTTGCCGGAATGATTGAGTGCAGAAGCCGGAATCGTAGAGTATTCCAGAGCCATAGGTTCACCGTCTGACATTCTTATACGATGAAACCTGAATACAGCAGTACCAGGGCTGAGACCCAGGCTTAGTGCCTCATCGGGCGTAACGCTGCCTTTCTCCCTTAAAAGCCATTCGCTTGAAGGGGTACGCCCTCGGGCTTTCATGTCTTCCGAGAATGAGCTTAACTTGGAGAAATTCTTTTCGATACGGCTGGCAACATAAGTGCCTGATCCCTGTTTGCGAGTGAGCAAACCTTCCTGGACAAGCCCTTCAACGGCTTTGCGAACTGTCACGCGCGAGACTTCCAGTTTTTCCGATAGCTCTCTTTCGGTTGGCAATAATGATTCAGGTTTCAATGCCTGCGACTGTACTGCCTCCCGCAAATTACCCTGCAATTGCTTGTAAAGTGGTTCATCGGCGTCCGTCACCAACGCGCGGAAAATTGTATCATGACTCATGCTAATGTCCTTGCCTTATTGGCTCTAACACACTCAATTGGTATTATACCATTCAAATTGAGTAAAAATGCAACACTTTTTTCTACAGGCATCTTTCGGACTTTCATTCGTTCCGTGTATATGTTCAATGAAAAATTGGTTTGATACAAACAGGGCTTTTCTCAATTGGTGTTATCCATTGCCTTGGATAGAATTGTAGAGAAAGAATTGCAATATGGTTGCCTGATGAGCGCTGTCACAATTTGTTGTAGAAGTTGACTGGAAACAGCATTTTGAAATTTATTGCAAGTCTTTGCGAGAGAGGATGCAAGTGCAAATATGTCTTGGCAGTCGAAAATACTGTGGGCGAGGTTCCATACAATTTGCAACTCATGACCCGTAGCAGCGAGATATATATTGATGGCGGTAACAGCGGTCTTTGCTTCGCCTCTGATGCCGGAGGGATGGATCCGATCTGGATAACTCACCGTGCGAAAATGTATCCGATTATCGAGGAGCACGGCGATGGCCGATAGATCTGAAGGGCCGGGAAATGTCACACATGATAGGCTTGAGTTGAGGGCGCCAGTTGCCGGGATTCTTGTCGCCATTAGCGATGTGCCGGACGCTGCCTTTGCCAGTGAGAGCCTTGGCCCTGGCATTGCGATTGAGCCATTGGAACCCATTATCTGCGCGCCGTGTGATGGCGAGATCATTGCGGTGGCGCGGACACTTCATGCCATCACTATGAGGGCTACAAATGGCGCAGAAATCCTCATTCATATTGGTATCGACACTGTTGCTTTGGCCGGTGAAGGTTTCGACGTTCTGGTCAAGACAGGCGATCAGGTTGCTGCGGGGGCACAGCTCATACGGTTTGATTATGAAACTATGGTGAGGCGCGTCAAAAGCCTCTGCACGCCGATTATCATCACCAATGGTGAAGACTATGACGTCAATAGGTTGGTGTCGCCCGGACGTCTCGCACTTGGTGATCCACTGCTCCAACTCGTGCGCAAAATATCGGCGACCAGATCTGGTGCGGCGGTGATTGATGCTTCCTCACCGAGCGTATCTGGCGAAGTTATCCTTGAGCTTGTCGACGGCTTACATGCCCGTCCGGCGGCGCAGATTGCCCGTCTTGCCAAGACGTTTGATGGCACAGTTGAGCTTGGCCTTTCTGGCAAAATGGTAAACGCCAAAAGTACGGCGAGCATGATGGGGCTCGGCGTCCAGCATGGCGATGAGCTGACAATCGCAGCGCGCGGTGATGGCGCCAAGGCTATCGTGGCAGAGCTCATTGCGCTTATTCAGGCAGGCGCAGGTGACAAGGTTCAACCTGTACAGGGTGGGACGGGACCAATCGAGCCAGCCTGCCCGAAAGGACTAGAGACAAATACCGATGCGGATGGTGCCTATATTGGTGTCACTGCAAGTAGCGGCATGGCGATTGGCCCGGTATTTATTCACCAGCCGCCGCGCTATGACATGCCAGCTAAAGCCGGAACCGTTATCGAAGAATACGAGGCGCTGCAGGCAGCAATTGCCGAGGCTCGTACGAATATTCTCGCTGAGGCAGCAGATGCTCGTGACGCACAGGCGGCATTGCTCGAAGCTCATGCCGAGATGGTTGACGATCCAGCCCTGATGCATGCCAGCGAAACACGTCTTGAAACTGGAGACACAGCAGGCCCAGCCTGGCAAGCCGCCATCGCTGAACAATCACAAACCCTTGAAAGTGCCGGTGATCCAAGAATTGCCGAACGCGTGGCCGACCTGAAAGACCTTGAGGCTCGTGTCTTGTCTGCACTTTATGGCGCGCCAGCTGAGCTGCCTGTTGCAGAAATTGAAGGCGCGATAGTCTTTGCAGAAGACCTCCTGCCATCCGAGTTCATGCGCTATGCCAGTGCCAATCTGGCCGGGCTCTGCCTTGCCGCAGGCGGGGTAACGTCACACGTCTCGATCCTAGCGGGGGGTGAAAATATACCGACTCTGGTTGCCTTGGGGCAGAATATTCTCGACGTTGCACCGGGCGCAATGGCTCTGATCAACGCGGCGACATCTCGCCTGGTTATCGATCCGAGCAATGATGAGATCTCTGCGCTCCAGCAGCGGCTGGCTTTGCGCAAGGCGGCTGAGGCTGAAGCGGCATTGATGACATCGGAGCCCGCTAGAACGAGCGATGATGTCCGCATCAACGTCTATGCGAATCTGAGTTCTGTCACCGAAGCAGCCAATGCTGCGCAGCTTGGCGCTGAGGGCTGCGGCCTGCTGCGCACCGAGTTCCTGTTTACCGACCGCGCCACAGCGCCGACTGAGGACGAGCAAGCAATTTCCTATGCTGCGATTGCCGATTGTTTGAGTGAGCGACCCCTGACGATCCGCACGCTCGACATTGGCGGCGACAAACCCGTGCCATTCCTGAATTTGGGGCATGAGGCCAACCCGGCGCTTGGTTTGCGCGGTGTGCGGACATTCTTTGCCCATGAAGACATCATGCATGATCAGGTTCGGGCGATCCTTACCGCCTCACGCCGGAGTGATATTCTGATCATGCTGCCAATGGTTTCCAGCCCACAGGAGATCATCGACTTTCGCGCGGTTGTCACGCAGATTGCCAAAAAGATGGAGGTCAGCACCATCCCGCCAATCGGCACGATGGTCGAGACACCTGCCAGCGCGGTCATTGCCGACCAAATTTGCCGCGTTGCTGATTTCGTCTCAATCGGCACCAATGACCTCACACAATACACACTTGCTATGGACCGTGGTCAGCCAGCATTGGCCGGTTGCATTGACGGGCTGCACCCGGCGGTTGTCACACTGATCGGCCGGGTCGGCGGCGCTGCTGGGTCAGCTGATATATCGGCTGGTGTCTGCGGCGGCCTCGCTTCGGACCCGGTTGCCGTACCAATTCTGTTGGGGCTTGGCATAACCAAGCTTTCGGTAACCCTCTCGATGATCGCACCTGTCAAAGCCATCATCCGCAGTCTTGATATTGGGCAATGTCGCGGCGTTGCGCAAAAAGCCCAAACACTCAATTCACCCGCCGAAGTGCGCCAGCTTGTTCTCGATGAATGGCCGCACCTCGATCGCTGGTTATAAGGAGCTCCACCATGAAATTCTCCATGTCAGGTGTACAACAACTCGGGCGAGCTCTTATGCTGCCCATCGCTGTGCTTCCCGCTGCAGGTCTGTTCTTGCGACTTGGCCAGCCGGATATGTTCGACATTGCCTTTGTTGCGGCGGCGGGACAGGCGCTGTTTGCCAATCTAGGCCTTCTGTTTGCGATTGGTGTCGCGGTTGGTTTTGCCAAGGGCGGCCATGGCGCAGCCGGGCTCGCAGGCGTGGTCTGCTATTTCGTTACGGTGTTCGGGGCCAAGGTCTTTATCGACATTCCGCCAGACCTTCTGACCGATGTACCAGAAGCTTACACCAATCTCGTCACCGCCAACCTGAGAGAGAGTACCATCTCGCGTATCTCTGTGCCGATTGGCATCTTGAGCGGCGTGACAGCCGGGATGTTGTACAATCGTCTCGCGGGGATCAGCTTACCGGATTATCTCGCCTTCTTTGGTGGCAAGCGTTTCGTGCCGATTGTTTCTGCCGTCGTTGGCATGGTCTTCGCGGTCATCATTGGTTTGGGCATTGATGCGATCAATTCCGGCGTGACGGCGTTCAGCGAGATGATCATGAATGCGGGCGGACTTGGTCTCTTTGCTTATGGTGTCCTCAACCGGTTGCTGATCGTTACCGGCATGCACCATATTCTGAATAATATTGCCTGGTTTGTCGTCGGTGACTTCAATGGCGCGACAGGAGATCTCAATCGATTTTTTGCTGGCGATCCGGATGCGGGTGGCTTCATGGCCGGGTTTTTCCCGGTGATGATGTTCGGCTTGCCAGCTGCTTGTTATGCGATGTACCGCCAAGCCCGGCCCGAGCGCCGCAAAGAAGTTGGCGGTATGCTTGGCTCGATGGCTCTGACATCTTTCCTGACAGGAGTGACGGAGCCGATTGAGTTCACTTTCATGTTCCTCGCGCCGATGCTCTATCTGCTCCATGCTGTGCTGACTGGCATCTCAATGGCCCTGATGGACTTTCTCAGCGTGAAGCTTGGCTTTGGGTTTTCGGCGGGACTCTTTGATTACGTCATCAATTTCACAGCGGCGAGTAACCCGCTATTCCTTATACCGTTCGGGCTGGCCTATGGCGCGATCTATTATTTCCTCTTCTCGTTTGCGATCCGCAAGTTTGACCTGAAGACGCCGGGCCGTGAGATTGTTTCTGCAGAGGCATCTGGCTCAACAGCTGTCGCTAAGTCTGGAGATGAGAGCGAGGCCTATATTCTTGCGCTTGGTGGGCGTGAGAACCTGATCAGTGTTGGCGCGTGTACGACTCGGCTCAGGCTGGAAATCAATGACCCGGATAAGATCAATGAAACCGATCTGAAACTGCTCGGTGCCAGAGGCTTCGTCAGGCCCTCCGCAAAGACATTGCAGGTCATCATTGGCCCGAAAGCCGAGCTTATGGCCGACAGAATGAATGAGCGGCTCGGCATGGATGAAATGGCTCCATCGACCAGTGCACCTAAGGCTGCTCCTGGCGCTCAGGTGCTGAGAACGGCTAAACTGCCTCAGGAACTTGCCGCTGCTTTTGGAGGCAAAAGCAATATCAGTGAGCTGTTGCTGGCTGCCGGAAACCGCCTGATTGTTCGCATTAAAGACGCCTCTCTCCTCGCATCAGATCAGATCGACAGCCTGCCTTTGCATAAAGTAATTTCAGGCGCAGGCAGTGACGGTCTGCATCACTTTCTGGTCAATGATGAAATAATGCTTGGGCAAATCGCTGCACTGGCTTGAGTATTCGCTGCTGATGCCCCAATTGGAATTGATATGACAGAGACGACATCTTCCTGCCGGTCCACGCGTCTATTGGTTCTTGTTGAGCGGCAATAATCAAGTGCTCAACTCAGCGACAAAATCATATGTATCACCGCGATAATAGGAACGCGCGATTTCAACTATTCGCCCATCTTCCAAAAATCCGCGTCGTTCGACGAGTAGTCCCGCGGCATTCTCAGTGGTTTGAAGTAACCCGGCCTGCTCTTCGTTGAACAATATGGCGCGCAGACGTTGCAGTGCGCGGACAGGGCGAAAGCCGGTTTCACCTAGCGCCACATATAGTGATGAAGTTACGGCATTGATTGATGGGAGACAGAATGCAGGAACAATTGTGTACTCGATGGACATCGGTGAATTGTCAGCGAATCTAAGCCGGTGAAAGCGATATATATTCATGCCGGGACTCAGCCCAAAATTCATAATTTCCTCTGGTGTGACCTTGCTTACTTTTTTTTCAAGCCACTCGCTGCGCGGCGTAAAACCACGCGCCACCATATCTTCGGAAAAGGATGTTAACTGCGAGAAGTTCTTCTCGACACGATTTGAAACGAACGTGCCAGCTCCCTGCCTGCGGGTCAGCAGACCTTCTTTGACAAGACCTTCAAGGGCTTTGCGAACTGTAATCCGTGATATTGTGAATTCAGCTGCAATATCGCGCTCACCGGGCAGTAGTTCGTCAGGGAGCAGTTTGTTCTCTTCAATCGCCTTGCGTAGCTTGCCCTGCAATTGCTTGTACAGAGGCTCTCTGGCTGTTTCATCGAGTGGTCCAACGGATTCAGCAAAGGGTGCCATTTAGCCTCTTCTCAGTGTGTAACACTTTATTGATCTATAACCATACCACATCACTACCACTTAAGTTGCAAGTGGCGTCAATTTATTATGCACTTAAATGCTGAAATATTCATTCATGTCAAAATTATCCCGTAAACATTATAAGCCACGGCATAGCATATTTTCTATTACGAGGGATTGACGCCCTCAAGTGGTATGGTAATAGGTATTACATTGTGCTCAAAGGTATGCAATTGAGCCTTATGAACCTGCTTCGAGCGGAGTTTCACAAAAGGGAGGAATTATAAATGAAATCTTACAAGGGACTTTTAGTCGGAACAGTGAGTGTGTGTGCTCTCTTTGTTGGCGCTGATGCTTTTGCGCAAACGCAGACAGAAAATGAGACCTCAGAGCGGCGGCTGGATTCGGTTACAGTGACAGCTCAGAAACGTGAAGAAAATTTGCAGGATGTGCCGATTGCGATAAGTGTCGTTTCCGGGGAGCGTCTTGCTCAACAATCTGTTGATTCACTGAAAGATATCGGGCAGCTCGTTTCAGGCATCTCGATCCGGGAAAATAATGATCAACGTAATGTCGGGTTTCTGATCAGAGGTATTGGCTCAAACCAGTCCTTCATTGGTATTGAGCCAAGCGCTGCGGTGAATGTTGATGGTGAGGTTCTGGCCAGGAACTCATCCTTGTTCGGTGATATCGGAGATGTTGAGTCAGTCTCGATCCTGAAAGGACCTCAAGGCACTCTGTTTGGCAAGAACACTGTTGCGGGTGCAATGGTTGTGAGAACGAACAGGCCATCCCTCGATGGCAATGCAGGTAATTTCAAGCTTACCTTGGCCGAGTCCGGTTCCAGTACAGTGGGAGAGTACAATGTCCATGGCATGTACAATATGGTCTTGGATGATAAATCTGCTCTCCGCGTCAATTTCTATCAAAAAGACCAGGATGGTTGGGTAGAAAATGTCTTCGAGGGCGGCCCCAATGGCGGCGAGAGCGATGGCATTGGCGGACGTGTCCAATACATGCGTAAGCTGAATGATAACACGGAATTCTTGTTGCGAGCTGACTATCAGGATGTTGATTTTGGGCCAGGTATCAGGGTTTTTATACAGCGTGACGATTTCACGATCGGGTCAAATTTTGGCCAGATACCCCAAGCGGTTATAGATGGCCTGAATCTCTCTCCCGATGCTTTACAGAGCTTACTGACGACGAACTTGCATGAGATTTCAAACACACCCTTCGGCGAGTTCAATGATCGTACATCGGCTGCAAATAATCGTGACTATGGTGGAAGAAATTCATTCGGTACGTCGCTGGAAGTCAACCACACACTGGGGTCTGGCCACGAATTGACGTTTACGTCTCATTATCGCGACACGCACCTCTTCACCAATGACTCGCTCATCGGGACAGCGGTTAACGCTTTCCCCCTTAACTTTGCTGGGCCGGTAGACAGCCAGACATTTCAGAATGAATTCCGGGTTGCATCTCCACTCGGCGACAAGTTCGATTATGTCGCTGGTGCCTTCTATTTGCACTCGAAGGTGACGCGAAATCAGAAGGTGCTGGTCTGTCAGGATCCTGGTTTTGAAAACAGCACAATTGACGCCAATTTCAATGTGGTCAATTGTGCTGGTCAGCCCCATACATTCGACAATGTTGCGGCTGCAACGGCGCTGAATGCGAATGGCTTTGCATTTACCGACACATTCTTCAATCGTGAACTACGGGACAATGATTTGATCACGGATAATGCTGCCATTTTTGGCCAGCTGAATTTCCATGTGACAGATCAGTTAACGGCTGTATTTGGTGGTCGCCTCTTGTACGAAAATCAGGACTTCAGCCTTGATGTTCGTGATGATGGTTTGCCAAATATTGATATCAGGCCAAACGTCTTATGGATCTTTGACGCTGATGGGAATCGGATACCGATTGGCGGGCCGGACTCTGTCGCCGGCGGAAGAATTTTTGTGACTAACCCGTTCTTTGGGCAAGTTACAGACAATCCCGGGGCAGATTTCGATCAACGTGATCCTTCGGCACCTTTAGTCACGCAGTCCAAGAGTAATAATGATACAGCCTTTACCTATAAGGCGGCTTTGCAATTCTCGCCGACAGACGACATCATGCTGTATGGCGGATACTCGACCGGTTACAAAGGCGTGGGTTGGTTTACTGACAGTGATGTCCGGCAGGACGATCTTGATACCAGATATCCAATTCCGCCGGAGGAATCCAGAAACATTGAATTTGGCCTGCGGTCAGAATGGTTTGATGGAAGATTCCGGTTCAATGCGACCTATTTTGATACCAAGTTTGAGCACTACCAGGATCGTCTCAGGACACTTGATTTCGATATCTTCCCGGTCGTCAATGGTGGCTTGCAGAATATTGGCAATGATCCAACGGCCAGTGGTCAGCCGGTTCGCAAATTTGATATCATTGATGCGGGTACTCTGAATACTGACGGTGTGGATATTGAAGCGATCATTGGTGTCACTGATAATCTTACACTTAGCGGTAGCTGGAGCCGTGTGAATGCGCGGTTTGCTGACACCAATGTGCTCATAAATTGCGGTACGGCAACTTCCAATGGTCAGCCAGCTGATGCATGTACGCCCGTAATCAATTTCGGTGAGTTCTTCGATTTCACATTCCCACGCAGAGGTCAGTTCTTTGAACTTGACGGAGCCAGACTGGCAAATGCACCGAGAGATACGATAAATGCCGATGCTACTTATGATTTCGATGTCAATTCGTGGAACAGCTATATCCGTTGGAATTATCGCTACAAGTCTGTTGAGTTTACCAATCACGGTGGCTCTGCGAATAATGATGACAGCACAACAATGCCGGCGATCGGCATTCACAATCTGTTTCTTGGCGTAAGTTCACCTGACGAGAAATACAGATTTACGGTCTTTGCAAAAAACCTGTTCAATGATCACTACTTCGCCCGCAAAACGAATTTCGGTGATGGTCTGGCAGAACGCCTGGTTGGCACATATCCAACAGTTGTGCCTGAACTTGTTGGTGTCGCTCAGGCCTACCCGACTTACGGCGCAGTGCCCGATGGCAGGTTCTTCCGGCAGCGGCCAGAGCACGGCAATGTGCCGCGTGATTTTGATCGCTACATAGGGGTTAGTTTTGAGATGAGCTTCTAATCGGTCGGCGTTTGAGTGGTTGAGGTGTGAGTTCCTGTGGCAATGAGCGGTCAGGTCCGACCATAAAGAGTTGGACTGACCGCTCTTCGATATGGTTTCTGAGTAGGCTGAATGTGTAGCAGGTACTGCATATCATCAGTCCGTTCAGATTCTGTAATTGTCTGCCCTATCGTTACTATTCTTGAGCAGGCTAGCTGACATGAACGCTCAGATATTGCATGGTTGGGAATAGATTGCCGATGGAACCTGGTGTGATGACGAAGCAGATTTCAAGACGTCTGAGCCCCGCACGCGAGAAGCGGTATTTTCAGCGTGCGAAGCTCCTGAGTTCAACCGACCCATTCTACGCGCTTGATTATGTTCATAAACTTCTGGATGGCGAGGTCTGCACGTCTGAAGCACACCAACTTGAAGCAACACTCTTGTTGCAGCTGGGTTGTGGTACATTCGCAGCAAAGGCGACTGAAAGAGCACTCAAAGCAGGTGGTGATCCATTGCCGCTGCTCTTGCTACTGCTCAAATGCCATTTGTCCGCATATAACAGAAAGCCTGCTGCAATCATTCTTGAACGGTTGCTTGAATTTGGTGCATTGCCGGATCAAGCCAAAGCGGAGATTGCCCATGGTGCACAGGAGATCCATCAATACGATGTAGCCGAGCGATTGTATCTGGAATTGCTGGAGTCTGATCCGCGAAATTGCAAATATCTGATCAATCTCGGCTATGCCTATCAGAAGAATGGCAACATGCAGGAGGCTGAGCGGTGTTATCGCAGCGCAATTGAACAGAAACCCGATTCAGCAAACGCGCTGAGGTTACTGTCATCCGTACGCAAGCAAACTTCCGACGATAATTGTCGTAAATTGATCAGCGACGCGATGCCAGATTTAGATAAAGCGTCAGAGGAATATGTTACCGCCGCTTATGCGCTGGGTAAAACCTGTGAAGATCTTGGCGAATATGAGAGTGCCTTTGAAAATTTCAAAGCGGGCGCAGACGCGATGCATCCCAAACTGCCATACAGTACAAGTGCTGTAAAAAGAACATTTGAGATTACCAAGACCTACTTTGACCACCCGCAGCGTCAGCACGCAGTCTCCAAGTCGTCTGCGGTGCACTCAACGGATGAAAGCCTGAAGGTGCAGCCGCGACAAGAGCCCCTCTTTATCCTCGGCATGCCACGTACAGGCAGTACACTGATAGATCGTATTCTATGCAGTCATAGTGAAGCCACATCAATGGGTGAGCTTGGTTGCTTCAAGGAAGCAATGAAAGTTGTCACCGGATATGGCGGAGGAGAAGGTTTCCATGAGCATTTTTACAGCACTGTTGACCGCGAGATTGATCTCCCGAAATTGGGGGCCACATATATAGAAGCTGCCTCGCCGACGGATTTTTCGGGTCGCTTTTTCATCGACAAATACCCAATGAACTTCATGGACCTCGGCCTCATCGCCGATACTTTGCCGCGTGCGCGATTTATACATACGCTCAGGACCCCCTTGGATACGGTGTTCGCCAATTTCAAACAGCTTTTTACATTGGGTTTTTATCACTATTCATACTCGATCGCCGAATGTGCAGAATATTACCTTCAATATCAGGAGCTTATGGCATACTGGAAGCAGCGATTGCCCGGCCGCATTCTCGATGTGCAATACGAAGACCTCGTAAATAATACTGAACCGCAGATCAGGAGAATCTTGGATTTTCTTGACTTGGACTGGCAGGCGGATTGCCTTGCTTTTTATAATAATAGCAAGCCGGTTGATACGGCCAGTCTGAGCCAGGTGCGTCAGCCGATCTACAAATCAGCGATCGGTCATTGGCGACATTATGAGGCATTTCTTTCTGAAGCCATAACCATCTTCAACGCTGCGGGCGTGAATATTGATACAGACATCGCCGGAAACGGCTCCTCGAGGCATGAGCGATGAATTTGCAAACGGATATGCTCATGTTGGGGGAGTTCGACATTGCTGGTCTTGCCGATCAGGTGCGGCTCATTTCCGATCATGACTGGTCTGAAGACCAGAAACGTCAGGAGATCTTCGAAGCGCATACGCACACGCAAACGATCAAGCTCCTCTTTGATCCTGATTATCGTCATAGTGATCCGACACGGCATTCTGCATTTGATACATACGAGCTGATGCTTGCGCCGCTGATGGCGCATATCGAGCACAATTACCAAAAGACGATGCGGCAGAGGAAGGTGGTCTCCAGGAATGGGCCAGGATATTTCATTCGAGTTATCTTGACACGCCTATTGCCGCATAGCGAAATTACGCCGCATGCGGATGATGGGCATTCACTGAAATGCTGCCATAGAATTCATGTTCCAATTATCACAAACACGGATTGTACTTTCAGGGTGGGTGCATCTGCGCGCCATATGCGAGTTGGTGAAATGTGGGAGATTAATAACCGCCGTGTGCACGCCGTGAATAATGATGGCGACGCGGCGCGAGTTCATCTCATCATGGATTATGTGCAACCAGGTGAAAAAGTGTTCGACACGGAAGGCACGCTGACGGCGTAAGATGGGTTAAGGTGCGCAGCGGGTACTCCCGGCTGGCAGTCGTGAAAGAAGTAATTTTCTATTGGAGATATGAGATGACCGAGGACCAGCAAAAAGCGAGTGAAGCGTTTTCCATCAAGCGGGTATTTGTGAAGGACTTTTCCTTTGAGGCACCGGGTGGCGCAAACACTTTTACCAATCCCTGGAACCCTGATGTAAATGTAGATGTAGAGGTGGCAGAGGAAACGCTTGCCGAAGATGTCTATGAAGTTGTGCTGACGCTGACAGTTACGGTCAATAACGCCGATACAACCGCATTCATGATTGAAGTTCTGCAAGGGGGTATCTTTTCTTGCGCGCGCTTTTCACAAGATCAACTGCATCGGATCCTGCACACATACTGCCCGAATATCCTGTTTCCATATGCGCGTGAGGCAATTGACAGCATGGTTGTGAAGGGCAGCTTCCCGGCCTTGATGATAGAACCGGTTAATTTCGACGCCTTGTACAATGAACACTTGGGCGATGCAGGGGCCATCCCGGGTGTGTAGCGTAAATCCAGACCCTTGGAACATACAGGACAGACGCGCCTGCCAGGCAGGAGGCAAACGGGTTTGAGCGTACGGACAAGAAAATATATCAAGCGGCTGTCGGCGCAATTTTCCCCCGAGGAAATACGCGATTATTTTGCCAATTCGGTATTCATCGTATCCGCGCCGCGCTCTGGAAGTACGCTGCTCTACACTCTGCTTAGTCATAGCCCTGATGTCTGGACAATACGCGGGGAAAGCCATGGCATCTATGCCCAGTTCCCACATCTTTCAGGTGAAAATGAACGTCTCGACTCTGGCCAGCTTGATGCGACGCACGCGGATGAGACGACAGCCAGGCAGATGAGAGTGCTATATCTTGCTCTCTTGAAGAACATTGATGATCACAGTTTTTATGACAAAATTCAAACCGGGACAGCGCGAAACATTGTCTTTCTTGAAAAGACACCAAGGAACTCGCTGAATATAAAGTTCCTGACAGCTGTCTTTCCAAAAGCCCGATTTATTTTTCTCAATCGCGACCCGCGTGAAAATATCAGCAGCCTTATTGAGGGATGGGAAACCGGAGCCAGGACAGGCCAGTTTGTTACATTTCGCAATCTTCCTGAATGGCCGCTTGGACATTGGTGTTTTATATTGCCGCCTGGATGGCAGAGTATGCGAGATAAATCTCTGGCCGAGATCGCCGCATTTCAGTGGCGGGCCTGTAATGAGATCATTCTCGATGACCTTTCGAGAATGGCGGAAGATCAGTGGTTATCTGTTTCCTATTCTGACCTGATCAGTGATCCAAGGACGCAATTGTCACGGCTTTGCGAATTTTGCCATGCCGAAATGGGTACATACCTGCAAGATCGGAGCACAGACAATCTGGCTCTGTCTTCCTCAACAATCACGCCGCCGAAAAAAGATAAATGGAAAAGGCATGAGCATGAAATACGTCGGGAACTACCGGGACTTCAACAGATAATTGAGCGACTTGGCGCGCTTTACTGAAGGCTAACCGCGCCAGGTTTGGGTCTGACAATGCGGGATTACCCATTCAGACTTTCGTTCAGGCCAATCAAGTTCAAAACAGGAAAGAAAAGAGCAGATGAGACAGAATAGATTAATCTCAACCGCGTTAGTGATGTGTCTTACCGGGTTCATGGTTTTCGCTTGTGCGCCCAACCGGGATACAAGTGAGGCTGTGGCCATAGAGCTGGATCAGGCGCAATTGGATCGTTTTGCCGATACGCTTATCGTCAAATATACCGTTCTCAATAATCGTGTGAAAGACGTATGCGGCGATTCTGGTCGGTGCTTTTCGGTGCAGATCGATCTGTCTGTCAGAGAGGATTTTGCGGCCACAGGCTGGCAGATGTATTTCAGCCAGCTATTTCCCGTACACAAGGTCGAGAGTGAGGAATTTGAGGTTGAAACCATAAATGGTGATCTCAATCGGATTGTTCCTAACGGTAATTTTGACGGGTTTCGAGCAAGCGAAGCAAAAACGATCATCATTTATCTCGCTGGCACACACGGCAATGAGTTCGAAGCAATGCCAAATTACTACCTTGTCGGTGACAGCCTGGAGGCGCGCATTGTCGAGAGTACGGTTCCGATCATTGATCCTGAAACCGGGTTGGAGATCATGCCGCATCTGACACCCTTTACGGATGCTGAACGACAATTCCGGATTACTGATAATGAGAAAATCGTATGGGCAAGGAGCAGCGTCCTTTTTACAGCCAATGAAGATATGTACGCGGATCAGTCTTCCCTCAAGACGGCGATTATTCCAACCCCGTACTTTATCGACATTGATGATGGCGATAGAGTTATAGATCTCGCATCTGGGGTTGATTTTCAGCTAGTCGGTATCGATCGGCAGGAGTTGGATGTTGCTATTGACCGGCTTGGTCAATTTGGCATTACCGAGAGCAGTTCAGGAACGCAAATACGGGTCAAAGTGGAACCTGACAGCTCTCGCCTGGCTGAATCATATGAGTTGCAGATCGGTTCTAATGAAATCGAAATAACCGCTGGCGATAGTGCTGGCGCGTTTTACGCCCTGCAGACACTGGCCAACCTCGTTACTCTTGGCGACACATCTGTACCGGTTATGACGGTTCACGACCAACCCAGATATCAATATCGAGGTATGCATCTCGACGTCGCCCGGAATTTTCATTCCAAAGAGCTGGTCCTGAAATTGCTCGATCAGATGGCGGCATACAAATTCAACAAGTTTCATTTGGATTTGGGCAATGATGAGGGTTGGCGCTTGCAGATACCTGGTCTGCCCGAATTGACAGAGATAGGTTCAAAACGATGCCATGATCCTGCGGAATCACGTTGTCTACTGCCACAATTGGGCAGCGGACCGTTTGCCGACACGACCGTAAATGGCTATTTCACTGTCGAGGACTATCAGGATATTCTGGTGGCTGCGGCCGCCAGACATATTCAGGTTATTCCTTCGTTCGACATGCCGGGTCACTCGCGGTCCTCTGTCAAATCGATGGAGGCACGCTATCGCCGTTTCATGGCTGAGGGTGAGGAGGCTGAAGCCTTACGCTATCTTCTCAGCGATCCTGATGATGCCAGTGTGTATAGCAGTATTCAGAATTATACCGACAATACGATCAATGTTTGTATGGAATCTTCTTACACATTTATCGAAAAAGTCATTTCTGAATTGCAGGTGATGCACAATCAGGCCGGTCAGCCGCTGACACGATACCATATCGGTGCAGATGAAACAGCAGGTGCCTGGAGGGATTCGCCCGCGTGCAGGCGTTTCCTCTCAGACAATGATCAGGGGATCGATGGAGTCGAAAAGCTTGGGGCATATTTTATCGAACGCGTCGCCGGGATGTTGTCCGATAAAGGTATAGAACCAGCAGGCTGGGGTGATGGAATGGGGCACACCGATCCCGCAAACATGCCACCGATTGTACAGTCAAATGCATGGGGCCGCCTGATTGATCCGGCGCATCGGGGTGCCCACAAACACATCAATCACGGATGGGACGTGGTCAACTCAATACCGGACGCGACCTATTTCGATTTTCCGTATGAGGCGGATCCGAAAGAGCGCGGGTACTATTGGGCATCACGCAATTTGAATACGCGCAAAGTGTTCGAATTCATGCCGGACAATCTGCCCGCACATGCTGAATTCTGGAGTGATTCAGAAGGTTTGGACCTATCGCTGAATGACGCGCTGCAAACCGGCGAGAGCGGTGAAATTATCCATCGTCCAATTGAGGAAGGCAAAGGCTTCGCAGGCGTGCAAGGCCATATCTGGTCGGAAACACTGCGTACCGATGAGCAAGTGGAATACATGGTTTTCCCGAGGCTGCTGGCCTTGGCCGAAAGGGCTTGGCACGTCGGTGACTGGGAAGTTCCCTATGATCATGAAGGTGCGAGTTATAGTCCGGAAACCAGTCATTTCAGCAGCGAAATGAGACTAGGCCGCGACGCTGAATGGAACCGATTTGCTAACGTCCTCGAGGGCAGGGAGCTGGCCAAACTGGATCTCGCTGGCATCAATTATCGCATCCCAACAGTCGGCGCAAAAATCATGAATGGCAAACTGTTCTGCAATATTATTTTTCCGGGAATGAAGATTGAATATCGACGGGGTGAAGGCGAATGGCTGGCTTATGATGCACCCGTTGATATCGGTAGCGAGACCGTGGAAGTCAGAGCCAGATCGGCTGACGGGATACGCATAGGTCGATCCCTGATCGTGCAGTAAACGGACAGTATTTGCACGATCTAATCGTGCCAGATAAAGGCGAGTTCTCGGCCCGGTTGTCGAGCCACCCCCTCCGGTGTCCTGACGGGTTTCATTGCCAATGATCTGAGGCGGTTGGTGATAATGACTCTTGGGTTACCATATCGCTTCATGGCTTTCCTTTGACAATTCCCATGGCAAAGCCAGAGACCCCTGCGCGACAACGAAAAGACCAGAAGAAGGGAGGGCTTGAAACAAAGGCGCTTGCAGCGCGCCAAACACACTGCTTAACTGAAACCAAGATGAGCCAAACCTCCTGCAAGTCAGGCTGACAACTGTCAGCAAATAATCTGACGACGGGCAAGGATTTGAGCTACAGAAATGCTGGCAAAGCTAATACGGGGATAAGCCGATGCGAGTGCGTCATATTGAAGTTTTTTATTCGGTGTATCGGCATAAATCGATCAGTGCGGCGGCGCGAACCCTGAATATATCCCAGCCAGCACTGAGCAAGGCATTGCGACATGCAGAAGACCAGTTTGGGTTTCCTTTGTTCACACGTACGGGACGAGGTCTCAGTCCAACGAATGAAGCGCATCGTTTGTACGAAGATGTGAAGCGCGTCTTTGAAGATATTGCGCATGTCAAACGGACAACACTTGATCTGCAACAGTCCGGAGGCGGGCGGCTCAAAGTATCTACAGTTACCGGTCTCAGCTATGAAATTCTGCCGCGCACCATCGCTCGGGTACGTAAATTACGCCCTGATACAAGCTTCGAAATTCAGACGCTTCATTACGGTGACCTTATATTGTCTTTGCGTGCTTTTGAGACCGATATTGGTCTTGTGTTTGAGGCCCCAATTCATGATGGGCTTGCCTGCATCCAGGCAGGTGAAGCAGAGTTCGCCTGTGTATATGCTGAGAACCAGTTGAATCATGCCAATGATCGAATTCAAATCGAAGAATTGGAAGGCCAGGACTTCATTACGCTCAATCCTGAAGGCCCATTAGGAGGTAAGCTCAATAGTGCATTGGAGGGGGCTGCCATAACGATAGATCCAGTGGTGGTCGCCGAATCCTGCTTTGTCGCTAAAAGCCTCGTCATGTGCGGCCTTGGAACCACGATCGTGGATGAATTTACGGCCAGGTCGCCCGGCTATCTGGGGCTGGCCAGCCGCAAACTGGCTCCGCCCGTTCCTATAAATATCAATGCGCTCTACCTTGAGGGGAGACCATTGTCTGGAATTGGCAGGCAATTCCTTGCCGCACTGGAATCAGAATTACAGGAATGGCAATCAATCAAGCGTGACTGAATCAATCTTATGCCTTGTGCGGCGGCGTCCCCGGGATGAAGTATGTATCGACATTCCAGGGCTTGGGTTGTGAACGGGTGCAATTTGCCAAGTGATAAGTGCTTGCCAGAGCAACTTCGAAGGGTCATCAGGGTCTATTGAAATCTTGTGCATGATATTTCAAGTCGGCAAATAATGGAGGAAAACCCATATGAATCAGCGACGAATAGTCTTCACTCTGGTCAGCGTTGCCTTATGCAGCTTGGTCTCAGCTTGCACAAATGCCTTGGCGGAGGTGGCAGAATCCGACGGTCCAGTAACAATACTTGCCGCCGGTGATGTTGAGTGGAGTCGGCGTGTCCGAGCCCCAGAATACTATGCAGGCAGTGAGGATATTGGATCTATATTCCGCGATGATGGTTGGCGCAGATTACCTTTCGTTGCAAGTGAAGAGAGCCGCTCCTTTATCGAGAGTGAATATGGCCGAGCCCCTGAAACGGCTGAATCGCATCACCTCACTGCATTACAGTTTGGTCTCGAATTTGATGATGAGCGTGAGCGGGATCGCTATCCATTTGCGAAAGTCGCAGATACATTGCGGGCTGCCGATATTGCATTTCTGAATCTGGAAACGCCGCTTTCAGAGAATGGTCGCCTCAGTGGGGCTTTTCGTACACCGCCAGCTTTCGCCAAGGCGCTTTCATGGGCTGGTGTCGATCTTGTCTCAACGGCAAATAATCATGCCTTCGATGCCGAAGGTGAAGGCATATTGGACACGATCACCGCACTGACGCAAGCACATGTGCGCCATGTTGGAACAGGGCGAAACCTAGCCGAGGCGACAACCCCGGAAATCTTCAATGTGAAGGGCGTGCGCGTCGCATTTCTGGCTTATACTTACGGGGTCAACCCAACGGTGACACCACTTGGCTTCGCCACGGAAGCGCGATCCGGGGCCGCGCCGCTCGATCCTTTCCTCATACGGGAGAATATAGAGCAGGCACGCGGCGACGCAGATATTGTTATCCTCTCCCTGCATTGGGGGCTGGAAAACGAGACAGAGATCCACCCGGCAGCAATCGAATTTGCGCATGACCTGATTGATGCGGGGGCTGATGTCATTATTGGTCATCATCCGCATGTGCCGCGCGGCGTTGAGGCATATGGTGATGGATTGATTGTCTATTCTCTCGGCAATTTCATTTTCGGCCACAATCATGACTATTGGGCGGACAATTTTATTGTCGAAATGACTGTCGGCAAGACGGGTTTGTTATCGGCGCAGATACGTCCTGTTGCTGGCAGTGGTCAAAGTCTTTTTCAACCCTATTTGCTGGAGGGGCAAAACGCTCTTTCAGTGCTGGAATTGATCCAGGAACGTTCGGCAGTCTTGGGGACTGAAGTCAAAATAGTCGGCAATGCGGGCATTATATCACTCAACAAGCCTGAGTAAGTTCGAGTAAATTTTTCAAAGCCAGCTTTTGGCAAGGGTTACTTTCCCCTCGATCGCGCTGTTATTCTTAATTGTGTCGCGCTTTTGTCACTATTTTTGTCCGCTGAGGCAGGAATTACCCTTAAGTATAACTATTGGTTATGGGGCTAGGCTTTATCGGAAATTGTCGCTTTCGTGTCCGAAAGTAAACTTCACGTAATGGCCGCTCTTTTTGGCTGTGTCGTGAGAATTCACCGTGGAAGGAAGATCAATGCCGAATATTACAAAAATTAGGAAACAGAGCCAGATCAAGAAATGGCTGCTGGCCACAGCTGTCTTGCCGGGCATTTTTTCGGGTGCAGCTGCATTTGCTCAAGCGCAAACTGATACAGATGAAACGCTTACTCAAGACGTCGTCATCGTAACAGGTACCCACGTTAAAGGGGCTAGTGTAACCGATACTTTGCCCGTTACGCTCGTTTCCAAGAGCGATATTGATGCACTTGGCAGTTTCGATGGTGACAACCTCATTCGCTCGCTGCCTGGTCAGGGCGAAGTTGATTTTCGTGATGACAATAACAACACGGTAAACAATTCACGCGGTGATATTTCATCGATTAACCTGCGCTCCATCGGGCCTGGCAATACATTGGTGCTTCTTAACGGACGCCGCGTAGTCAACCATCCTGGAACACAGACGAAAAACCTCGTTCCAGCCACGACAGTAAACGTAAATGCTCTACCTATTGCCGGGATCGCCCGTGTAGAAGTCCTGAATGATGGTGCTTCGGCTTTATATGGTTCAGATGCTGTTGCGGGTGTGTTCAACACAATTTTGGATACGAACTTTGAAGGCTTTTCAGCCTCCTTGCGGGCGAGTAAGGCCGAGAGCACGGGTTTGAATGAGCAGCAGGTTACAATCAAAGCTGGCAAGTCGTTCAACGAGGGGCGCACAAACCTTTCTTTTGCAGGCAGTTTTGCTTTGCGCAACGGACTCAACTCAAATGAGCTTGCTTTGTCAGCAAACTCGGACCAGCGCGGTTTTCTGGTCGGGACAACTTTTGAGGGTGATACCTCTTTTGACAATCGCCATACCAGAACAGCCTGGGGCCAGTTCACACTGAACACAAGCAGTGCGACACGGGTTGCTCAGAACGGCGTGAATCTGACAACATCCAGCGGCAGATTCCATATCCAGCCGGACACATTTTCTGGCTGCCTGGGGACTACGGAAACTGATCTGGCGACGCCAGGTATTTGTATCGATGGCAGCTCGCTTGACCGCGACTTGCGCCACAATCGCGGCGCGGACCGCTCGCTGATTTCTGACAGAGACAGGGTCAATGCCTTTGTCTTCCTCAATCATGAGCTTACTGACAGCATCGATGTTTACGGTGAGCTTGGGTATTATCGGGCTGAAACAGATGCCACGATTGAAGCCATCACCCCGATCTCCAGTGGCGACATCGTTGTGCCGGCAAACAATTATTGGAACCCGTTTGGTCCGGTTAATTTCTCCGATGGAACTTTAAACCCCAATCGTCTGCCTGGTCTGACCAATGTGCCGATTGAAGGATTGCCAGTGTTTGTTGATGGCGCTCGCTATCGTCTGACTGAGCTTGGCCGCCGGAATGTGAATGTGGTCAATACGACATTCCGTTCTCTTTTGGGTGCCCGTGGTGAGTTTGGCGAAACAGGTTGGGATTGGGACAGTGCTGCGCTCTATTCACGTGCCAGAACAACGGATGTTACTGACAATCGGGTCTCATCAACCTTGTTTGCTCAGGCCCTCGATAATGAAACGCCGGACGCATTCAACGTTTTCAACGGTGCAGATCCGAATAATCCCAACTCACTGGATAGCACCACCAATCCGCAGAGTGTCATCGATACATTTCTGATCGATATTGAGCGTCAAAGCACAACCGAGTTGGCTCTGATTGATTTCAAAGTATCGAACGGCGATATATTTGAACTTCCAGGTGGCTCTCTTGGTATCGCACTGGGTGTTGAGGCACGGTATGAATCCTATGATGAGGACCGTGATGACCGCCTTGATGGCACCATCAGCTTTACCAATCCCGTAACCGGCGACTTTACTGCCAGTGACGCCATGGGCTCGTCGCCGACATTTGACTCTAGCGGATCACGTGAAGTCTATTCAGCGTTTGGTGAGCTTCTGGTTCCGGTCATTGGTGAAGATCAGAACATTCCTTTTGTACGTAGCTTGAGCGCGCAGCTCGCGGTACGTATTGAAGAGTTTTCTGATATTGGGTCCAGCGGACTAAAGCCACGTATAGCAGGTAACTGGGAAGTCTTTGACTGGCTTCAGGGCCGCGCGTCCTGGTCGGAAGGCTTCAGAGCTCCGAACTTGCAGCAAATCAATGAATTGGGTGTCTCCCGTTCGAATACGCGTCAGGATAATATCTTCTGTGAAGCGGGCGTACGAAATGGCACATTTGCTAATTTTGCGGCTTGTGACGGGTTTACGGAATCGCGTGAGGAACAGCGTCAAGGTAACCCGGATTTGACTCCTGAAGAGGACGAAAACCTTACATTTGGTGTCGTCCTTGACCCGGTCAGCATGACCGGCGACCTTGGTTTCCTTAATGGCTTTACCGCCACGGTTGACTGGTGGAAAATCGATCAGACAGATGTTGTCGGTATCTTTGGAGGTAGCAACCACGTCAATCTGGACTACGCGTTACGTGTTGCCGGTTCATCAAACCCAGGTGTTGTGCGCGCTGCTCCAACCGTCGATCAGGTCGCCTTCTTTGCCGGAACCGGAATTGATGCGGTGGGTGATATCATTTCCATTCAGGACACTTACCTCAACCTGTTGCCGCGTACGATCAAAGGCGTCGATTACGCTATATATTACCGGCTTGATGACACGGCGGTTGGCGATTTCAATTTCAAGGTCAATGTTGCGCGTATGAAGCGGTTTGATATCGAGCCGTCAGAAAGGGATCTGATAATTACTGATGCGCTTGCAGCAGGTGCGATTGATCCATCGGTTACGGTCGCAAATTCTGGCAGCATTATTGAGCGGAATGGAACGCCGAAATATCGTGGCACGACAACGGTAGCCTGGACCCACCCTAGTGGATTTGGTGCCGGTGGACTGGCCAGATATGTTGGCAAATTCATTGACACTGGTGCGGGCCTTGATTCGAATGGCGATCCACATGTGATCAAGAAATGGATTACGGCTAATGCCTATGTCCAATACGAACATCAAGGTGATGGCTTGCTGACAGATACAAGGTTCCGCTTTGGTATCAACAATATTACCGATGAAGCCCCACGTCAGGATGATGAGATCCGAGGCTTCAAATCCAGCATGCATAATGGACGTGGCCGGGTCTTCTATATTGATCTTAAGAAAAGCTTCTAATCCTTATGGACGATTGTCACCACAAAGAATGTTGCGGTGAATTTGGGAAAAGGGGGCGGTTTCGCCCCCTTTTTTCGTGAGGAAATCTGATGAAACCAAGCGCGTCTCATTTTGGCTGGCTGGCAATTGTATTTGCCTTGACCTTTTCTGGCTGTGTTTCGCCACAGGTGTCATCAAGCCGCTTAACTGGGGATGCGTTGTGTTCGTGGGGCGGGGTTGAAATTTTCACAGATTTTGAGGCGGCCAGAGCTGACCGCTGCGAAGCTGGTCCGGATGGGTTTCTTTTGACGATCCTGCCTGAAACAGATCCGATCAATCCAAGCCCTTGGTATGCCTTCAAAATTGTTGCTGACGCGCCGCAATCTGTTGATGTGACACTCCGCTACCCTGGGTTCAAACACCGATATCGGCCCAAGACCAGCCAGGACCGCACCGTATGGATGCGTCTGGCCAATGATCGGGTCACGTTTGATCTTCAGCGCACTACGGCAACGCTCTCTCTTCTGGTGGGCGAGATACCGACCTATGTGTCTGCGCAGGAAGTGATTGCCAGTAATGAATATACGCGATGGACGGCTGATCTGGTGACGGCGTTTCCCTATCTTCAGATTGCAGATATCGGACAATCCAGTATGGGACGAAGCCTCTTTCGGATCGAATCTCTTGCGCAATCTGAACAATCGGTTGGCACGATCATGCTTGTCGGCAGACAGCACCCGCCCGAAGTATCCGGCGTCTTTGCCCTGTTTTCATTCGCCGAAGAGATTTTTGGGGATTCCCATCTCGCTCAGGACTTTCGCAACCGTTTCTCTATCGTGTTGATACCAGCTCTCAATCCCGATGGCGTTGCCGCGGGCAATTGGCGAATGAATGCAGGAAATGTTGATCTCAATCGAGATTGGGGTCCATTTTCTCAACCGGAAACGCAAGCCATGCGTGAGGAATTGATACGTATCCACGAGCGAGACAGGTTGGCCTTGTTTCTCGACTTTCATTCAACTTTCAAAAACGTCATCTATACACAGACAGACGACACGATCACCAACCCTCTGGATTTTGCTGCACGCTGGCATAGCGCAATGAGCGAAGCTGATCGCCAGTTTGGAATGGTCAGACAAGGTGGTGACGACACTGACCGAACGACCTCAAAAGCGTATGTTTTCAACACCTATGGCAGTGCTGCCATCACTTTTGAAGTGTATGAGGAAGAGAATCGCGAGAAGATAAGGTCGTTTTCAAGCATGGCGGCACGTGAAATGATGAAAATACTTCTTGCGGATGCTGAAGCTGAACGAAACAACACGACAGATTAGAATAGAACCACAACAGGGGAGCGGTGGCTGCAATGTTTTATACGAGCTTGCTTTTGAAAAAAATAATACTGGGGGCTGTTATTGGGCTCAGTGTGACCATGGTCAGCTGCTCTCAAAATGATCTCAGCGAGGGCGAGGCAACGCGTTCGGGCTCACAAGCCTCTGAGCTGACATATGAAGATGCAGCGAGATTGTTGAATGTCGGACCGATAGGGCCTGACGAGGTTTTCGCCGACCCTGATTCCGCAAATAGTGATTATCTGGCCGAATATTTCCCAGGCATGACTGAGTATGATCAGTCGATACCTTTGCCTCATGACGTTTTGGGTTTTGCGCCTGGTGAGATGCACCTTACGCCGGAAACCCTGTTATACTATGCCAGGGAAGTCGCAGCAGTTTCGCCCAGCGCAAAACTGGAGATTATTGGCTATAGCCACGAAAAAAGACCGCTCGCGCATCTATACATTTCCTCTCCTGAAAATATTGCAAATCTTGAGGAGATCAGACAGCGACACGTCTCGGCCGGGTCCTCTGAAGATTATATTCTGGTGTTGAAGCTTGCCTATTCCATTCATGGCGATGAACCAAGCGGCGCCAACGCGGTGCCACTGATTGCGTACTATTTGACAGCTTCTACTGATCCCTGGGTGGAGGAATTCCTTGAACGCACGGTGGTGATAATCGAGCCGACGCAAAACCCTGATGGTATGACGCGCTATGCACAATGGGCCAATTCACATCGGGCGAATATTGCGAATGCAGATCCTATGCAAAGAAACAAGCACGCCGGATGGCCGGGGGGGCGGACCAATCATTACTGGTTCGACTTGAATCGGGACTGGATATTTGTCGTACATCCAGAATCCCGGGCGCGGATAGAGCAATACCATCGCTGGAAACCCCATGTATTGGGTGATTACCATGAGATGGCCGGCGATACTCCCAGCTATTTCTTTCAGCCGGGGCATCCCAAGCGAACCAACCCACTGACGCTGGATGAAAATCAGCGCATCACAGCCTCGCTCGCCAAATTTCATGCCGCCGCTCTCGATCGTGCTGGCCAGGATTATTTCTCGGGTGAGAGCTTTGATGATTTCTATTATGGTAAAGGCTCAGCTTATCCGGACATGGTGGGAGGGATAGGACTTCTATTCGAACAAACAGCTTCGCGCGGGCAGGTGCGTGATTTCGATGGTGAAAAGCTGACATTCAGACAAACGATTTCCAATCAGATTACGACATCGTTCTCACTGATGAAGGGAGCTGATGCCATGCGTGATGAAATTATCGCTTACAGGTTCGCGTTCCGTGACGCCGAACGGCAGCGGGCAGCTTCAACACGCATAAAGGGATTTGTCTTTTCTGATGATGATGACCCGGCCCGGGCGCACAACCTTGTCAGGTTGCTGGCCACTCACCAGATAGCCGTCTATGAATTGTCGAGATCAGTCACCCGCGATGGTGTCAAGTTTGAACCGGGGCATGCCTGGATTGTGCCCACTGATGCGTCACAATATGGCTTGGTGACATCGCTTTTTGAAACGCGCACAGTATTTGAAGATAATGTCTTCTATGATGTCTCGACATGGAATTTGCCGACGGCATTCAATTTGCCATATGGGTCTCTGGACAATGTCAGCAATCTGCTGGGAAATCGATTGCTGGAATTGCCACAAGGTCAGCCCGTTCAGGTGAATCCTGAAGCAGTTGCGTATGCAATTCCATGGAACCAGCTGGAGGCGCCAAGACTGCTCGAAAAATTACTGGCAAATGATGTGTTCCCACGTGTCGCGGCAAAACCTTTTGGCGGTGAGCTTATCGACGGCGAACACAAGCAGTTTGCCCAGGGAACAATTATCGTCAGACTACGAGACCAGGATACGGTTGATGCATTCCAGCGGGCTGTCTCACAAGTACCTTCAGTCTCGGTCACGGCACTTGCCTCGGGCTTGACAGCCGATGGACCAGATCTGGGCTCGCGCGATATGAAGGGGATCTATCCTGTCAGATTGGCACTGATCGTGGGAGAGGAAGTTTCTACATCCGAAGCGGGATCGCTCTGGCATTTCATTGACAGTCAGATAGGTGCGCCAGTGACGCTTTTGGATGCTACCCATGCGATTGATGCCGATCTTTCAGACTACACACATATCCTGATGGTCGATGGTGCATATACCAGATTGTCAGATATCAGCTGTGATCTGAAAGAGTGGGTGCAAGCTGGCGGTGTACTCGTTGCTCAAAAGTACGCCGTCACATGGGTGCACGAGAATCTCATCGAAGGTGGAGAAACTTATATAGAGAGTTGCGCAGAAGTATCTGAGCAAGCCTTGCCAGGTGATGAGGGCACAGAAGAGGCGGTTGAAGATGAAGGTGGCGATGCGCCAGTATACCGTGCCTATCAGGATTTTGAGCGAGACAATGGTGACCGACTTGTGCGTGGCTCAGTATTTCAGGCGGAAATTGATCTCACACATCCATTTTCTTATGGCATTCAACGAGATATAATTCCCTTGTTTCGAACATGGAATAAAATTCTTGAGCCCGCCATAGTAAGTTACGATACGCCTGTTCGATATACCGAAACGCCACTTGTCTCAGGATTTGTAAGTGAGACCAAACTTGAGGAACTGGCCGGCACACCCGCTGTGGCTGCCCACAGGACAGGTGAAGGTCATATTGTAACTTTGGCTGATGATCTTGTTTTCCGTGGTATTTGGCATGGCAGTGAGCGCATCTATGCGAATATTATCTATTTTACTCAGACAATTGAAGATCGAAGTGACGAGTAAGCTCAAATGACGGTGTGTTATCATGTGTGGCGAATATCAGGTGGATATTCGGTTCGATGAGTGAAGACATGTTTTTGTTTCTCCTTAATACCAGGCGCGGATGCCAATGACGAAAACCGTTCGGTCCGTATCTTCACCCCTGGCTTTGATGATGTTTGCCGTCTCGCCGAGACTGCTCTGCCAGGCGACGCCAATGTAGGGCGCAAATTCGCGGGCAATTTCGTAGCGCAAGCGCAGGCCTGCCTCTATATCCGTGACCCCGGTGCCAACTTGCGGTTCGGGAATGCCCTGCGCAGAGAGATTGAGTTCGGCGCGAGGTTGAAGGATCAGGCGTTGCGTTAGCAGGACCTCGTATTCAGCTTCGATCCGGGCGGTGACATCTCCATCGGTGCTGAGAAATGCGGCGGCGTCGACCTCGAACCAATAGGGTGCGAGGCCCTGAATACCGATGACCGCATGGGTGCGACCTCCCGGTTCAAAATCATAACGCACACCCGTTTGCAGATCGAAATAGGGTGAGACCGCCCGCGACCAAAGCGCCTGGATTTCGGCATCCTCAATCTCATCGGACCCGTAGGAATATTCGCCCTCGGCTTTGAACCATAATTTGTTGAGATCGCCGCCATACCAGCCCTGAGTGTCCCAGACGCCTGTGTCTTCGCCATTGGCAAACTGTGTCTCAAACCGGTCGGCCTGTATGTACCAGTTGGTCTGGTGCCCGCTACCGGCCTGAATAGCGGCGCGCGAGGCGGCCATTTCGTCAGCGCCCCAATAAGCGTCGGCTTGCGACCAGGGCGGGGTGGTTTCTGTCTCCTGAGCTGTTATGGGCAGCGCGGCGAACGCAAGGCTGGCGGTGGCCAGTGTCATGAAGCGCCTCATTCGCTTTCTCCTCCCATGTCCATACTGTCATGGTCGTGATCCATTTCCATATCGCCGATACCGTCCATGTCCATCATCTCGCCGCGCGGCAGGACCGACACGACCTGCATCATCCCGGCATGCATGTGGAACAGAAGGTGGCAGTGGAAGGCCCAATCGCCGACATGATCGGCCGAGACGAGGTAAGAGAGTTTCTCACCCGGCTTGACGATGACCGTATGCTTGCGCGGCAGGTGGTCACCCTGACCATTTTCCAGCTCGAAGAACATGCCGTGCAAATGGATCGGGTGTGGCATCATCGTGTCATTGATCAGGGTCATGCGCACGCGCTCACCCTCACGCATTTGAATGGCTTGTTTGACATCTGCAAAGCACACGCCGTCAAACGACCACATATAGCGCTCCATGTTGGAGGTCAGGTGGAGCTTGATCTCGCGGCCCGGCGAGCGTGTGTCTGGGTTAGGCTCAAGGCTTCGTAGCTGGGTGTACCGAAGCGTGCGGTGCGGCACACCCTCCAGCCCAACACCCGGCTCATCAAGGCGGCTCATCGGCATCATCGCGACATTGGCGACACCTGGGCCTCGCTTGATTTCAGATGGCGCGCTCATATCCATGCTGGAATGGTCTGTCTCGACCATGCCGGCCATGTCCTCCATGCCCATATCTTTCATCGTCAGAACGGGCGCCGCGCGCATAGTCGGAGCCTCAGCGCGCAGCCCAGCATCCGGCCCGAACGTCGCGACAGCTTGTCCCGAGCGGTCAATCGCTTCAGCGACAAACGCGTAAGCACGCGCGTCAGTCGGCTTGATTATCACATCATAGGTCTCGGCGGAGCCCATCTGAAACTCGTCAATTTCGAGCGGCTGCACATTAAGGCCATCCGCTGCCACAATCGTCATTGGCAGACCGGGAATGCGGACATTGAACAGTGTCATCGCTGAAGCGTTGATGATCCTCAACCGGATCCGTTCGCCCGGCACAAACACGCCATTCCAGTTATCCGCAGTTGAATGACCATTGATCAAATAGGTGTAGGTGGCCCCTGTCACGTCGGCGATATCGCGCGGGGACATCCGCATCGCGCCCCACATGCTGCGCTCACGCAATGCGGCGGCTAGACTGTTTTCAGATGCATCGGCGAAGAATTCGTGTAGCGTTGGTTGATTGTAATTGTACGTGTCGCTCATCTTCTTCAGCTTGGCGAAAATGCGGTGCGGATTTTCAAAGCTCCAATCCGACAGGACCATGACATATTCGCGGTCATACCGGACAGGGTCTGCATCCTTTGGATCAATGATTATTGGGCCGTAATGGCCGAGTTGTTCCTGCAAGCCCGAATGTGAGTGATACCAGTAGGTTCCGCTTTGCGGCACCGAGAACTGGTATTTGAACGTCTCGCCGGGCCGGATACCGGGAAAGGCGACGCCCGGCACGCCATCCATCTGGAACGGGACCAGAAGGCCATGCCAGTGGATTGATGTGTCTTCCTTGAGGTTATTTGTGACATTGAGCGTAATCTTCTCGCCCTCGCGAAAGCGGATGAGCGGGGCTGGTAGCGTGCCATTGACCCCAACCGCCTGTCCAGCACGGCCTTTGATGCGCACCGGGAACTTGCCGATTTTCAAATCAAATTGGGTTTCGGTATTGGTCGGCACACCATAATTGCCATCAGAGGCACTGCGGGCCCAGGCCGGCAGGAGGTTGCTCGCGCCGAGGGCGAGGCTGCTACCTGCAACGGACTGCAGGAAATATCTTCGATTGAACATGGGTAAGTCTCTTGTGAATTGATCTCTTGTGCAGGAAGCCTGCGCCATACACCGCTACTCGATTGGACACGGGCAAAGGCTTGGGGATCAATTCAGGAGGCGTATCTTCAGAGAGACAGGCGTGTCTATGACACCCGGCGGATCAAGCCATCGCAGGCCAGCAAATGACCGGGCGGTAAGGGAAGCCTGCCTGTTGGTCGCTTGGATAGCGGCGGGCATACGGGGTTGAGGCGTTTGCTCTTTAACTGTCCAGACATCTGCATCTGTCTGGGATAGAACAGTTTTATGAGTGCCCTCTAAAGTACCACAAAGATGCGCATCATCGCTACACAGTGTGCTGCCATGACCTGCCGTCTGAGTACGGGCGTGTGCCGGATCTTGATGCGCCATATGCGCCCCATGCACAGCCATATTAGCTGAACCAAGTTCATGGCTTGTTAGTATCTGATCTGCAGCGCAGGCACACGCTTGACCGATGCTGAACAGCAGCGCGACAAGGATTATCATACTGGATTTGACAATACTCATGGGCGTAGGGCGACCAATTCTGAAATGCGTTCAACCGGGGGCTCAAAGCCGCAAATGTCAAGGACTTCCGGCGGGGTGCGATAGAAGAACTCATTACCGCGCACGCGCTTTTGCGTTTTGGCGTCTTCAAAGGCGGGGCTGTCAGAGATCATCACCCGGTACGCCGGGCGGCCTGTTTCGGGCAGATCTGCAGCGATCTGCATTGAGAGGATTTCGTCGCCTTGATCCGGGGCCTGGATGACTCCGCTTTCAATTGCACGGTCGCCGCGTTTCAGCTTTTGAATGTATTGCATACCACTGATCACCCGCCCGAACACAGTGAGGTTTCGGTCGAGATAACGCTGCGCGTCCAAGACGATATAGAATTCGGTGCCACCAGAATCGGGATCCGTGTCACGGGCCATCGCCATCGCACCGGGACAGTGCAGCAACCATTCGCGGCCAATCTCTTCACTGCGGCCAACAGGAAACCCGTCTATATGACCAATTTCAGGCGCGAACATATCGCCATTGCCGAGGGGTACGAAACCGGCCTCTGACAGGGGGCGATCATTCTCATTCACGAGCGTCGGGTACGTTTCGATGAGATCTTCATCCTCAAGCCCGCCTTGCGCGACAAAAGCATCAATGACGCGGTAAAACCGCTGGCCATCATAGACACCATCACTGGCCAGAGCGCGAACCTGTGCAACATGATCCGGCGCGAAGTCAGGATTAAGTTCGACAACGGTTTGTCCGTGTATCGTGTTGATAAGAAGTAAGTTTTCTGGCGAAACTTGGCGCCATATCGCAGGTTCTTCGGTGATGGTTTCGGTCTCTGCCTGGGCCTGGGCCGCAGGAGATTGGCAAGCTGCACTGAGCATAAGACTTGCGAGAATGACAGCAGGTTTGATCATGAGGTCACCTTGAACAGGTTGCTTGAAAAACATGGCCTAGCATGAAGTCCGGCGATGCCAAAACCTGGTTACAGCGTGCACCACGGCTTGTCCGTTCCCATCACAATCGCCTGACCCTGTGCGAGCAGGCGCGTGGCAAGTGTCTCGCCGTCGGTTGTGGTGACGGATGCGATCACTCGGCCAGCATACTTGCCGCGAGAAATATTGGTCAGAGTCACATGGCTGCCCACCGGAGAAGAGGCGAGCACGGAGGCTTTGGCGCTCCGAGCCAGTGTTTTTTTGGCAGCGCATTTAGGCCGGAACAGTTCCGGCGCATCAATTCCGCGCAGGCGTACAGAAATGACCAGAGTTTGATCGAGCCAAATTGTCGCGCGCACCTTCACAGTGTCGCCATCGACCACCCGGATAATCTCGGCTGGGATTGGGCCTGCCAAATTGTCCGCACGCGCAATTGGCAAACCGCAACCAAGAATAGAAAATACAACCCAAAGACGAAACATATTTAAAGTTGTAGGATTATGTTCCTGTTTTGTCCAGAGTGCTTTTGCATATACGTAGAAGCGTTCCGGATATCTGCATTCGAAATAGTTAGACTTGACTCTAATTAAACAATAATCTAAATAATGATTATGAAACTTGCTATCGTTCTGAAAGCCCTGAACCATCCAATCCGCCGGGATATCATCTCGCGGCTGAAGGATGGCCCAATCACTGCGGGTGATCTCGCGGATGCATATCCGGTATCAAAGCCAAGCATGTCGACCCATTTTGCTGCCTTGAAAAACGCTGACCTGATCAACGGAAACAGAGATGGGGTGACCATCATCTATAGCTTGAACGCCACCGTTGCAGAAGAAGCCATGGCGTCCCTGATGGATCTGCTTGGCACGGGCAGCGAAGCATTGAGCAGCACAACACAGCCTGACCTGGTGTCCAAAAAAACGGAACTACAATCATGAAACGCACGATCTACATCGCCGCTGGCATTATTGCCCTGACCGCCGCCATTGGAACTGCGCTATGGGCAACGGGCTATCCACCGCCACGCGACGGCCTGTCCGATGGCAAAACTCTGACGCGGACGATCATCTCATTCCCGCTCTTCTGGGCCGGCATTAGCACACTCATCACCGTTCCGATTGTCCTTTTCAAAGCTGAAGGCTTCAGGACAGCGACAGGAAAGACAAGAGCGCTGCCACAGATTGGAGTATTGATGCCGTCAATTGCAGTCCTGCTCATGCAAATTATCGTACCTTTGGACGTATATGACCTGATTAGTGAAAAAGCAGGCGATCTTGGCTTCTTCGGCTTGATAACTGTTTTCTTCCTTCTTATCGGCAATTATATAGCAACAGTCCCGTTTGAAAGTCGGTACGGTTTTCGCTCGAAGGCGACACTGTCAGACTCGGTCGTTTGGGCCAAGACGCATAGACTCCTTGGGCGTAACATTGTCCTGACCAGTCTGCTCATGATTCCGGTGGCCTTTGTCATCGATACGCAGATCGCACAATGGACGCAGATCGGTCTGGTAATGCTGATGAAGGCACTTGCCTTCATCTACGCCCGTCAATTGGCAGCACGTACTAGGCTGCGTAACCCGGCAATCTAAAGCCCACCTAACACAACCAATGGAGACAATAATGGTTCAATCAACCAACAAGATAGCTATGTTCAAATTTAGCCTCGCTGCGACAGCTTATTTAGCCTTATCCGCCTGCAGTTCAGCGCAAATTGAAACCCAGTCGACGGTCAGTGAACCGTCGCCCGGTCCGGCGCTTTGGACGGTATCCGACGAAGACACGACCCTGCACTTGCTTGGCTTGGCGCCTGTTCTGCCAACCGGAACTCACTGGCAGACCGAGACCATCATGACCGCGTTTACAGCGGCAGGTCTTGTCGTGATGGAAGCCGATCCAACAGACCCTGAAGCGCAGGCCGCACAACAAGCTGCCATCCCAGCACTTGGCCTGAACACAGATGGCGGCACGCTGAGCGCTACACTGAGCGAGGACCAGCGCGCCGAACTGAACGCCATTACCACAGCTCTTGGCGCACCGCTGCAGGCCCTCGACGTGCTAAAGCCCTGGCTTGCGTCCATCCAGATCGGTGTTCTTTCGATTTCGCGCGGCGATTATGACCTTGCCAACACACCAGCCGCCGCCCTCGGCGCACTGGCAAACGAGGCCGACACGCCGGTGCAGAGCCTTGAAGGACCAACCTTTCTGCTCACCCTGATGGCCGGTTTCTCGGAAAGCGAGCAGATCAGCATGCTGATGCATACGGCACGCACACTTCGTGATAATCCAACCCAGCAGGCGCAACTTGCAGATGCCTGGTTGGCAGGTGATGTGGAAACCGTCGGCACGATCCTGCACGGGACGGACGCCAGCGCATGGTCTAGCCCGGCCATGTATGATGCAATGCTCGTGCAGAGAAACGCCGCCTGGGCGGTCGAGATCGAGCGCCTATTGGCCGAAGAGACGGGCACTGTCTTTGTTGCGGTTGGGCTTGGTCACTTGGCTGGCGAGGATAGCCTCGTGACTGTCCTGTCTCGGAAAGGGACTGTTTTTGTTCGGCAGTAACACGTTCGTACTCCCCCTTGGAATTTGACTTGGACACTTCGGTCGCCAGTCTCAAACCATTAGCTGCATTACAATATGGTCGGCAAGGAGGCGTCCTTGTGCCGTAAGGGCAATGTGGTCTTGGGTTTGGGCCAGGTGACCGCTCTCGCGAAATTCGCGCAAAGTAGCTGGCGCGGGAGCGGCGCCGGCGAGTGAGCTATAGCGGCGCAAATCAAAGCCTGAGGCCGGGCGCAGGCCCATGGCGAGCAGTTCCAGCGCTGTCTCTGCTGGGCTTAACGTGCTTGGCGGCGCTGTCGGAGCGCTGATATAATCAACCGGACGTCGCGCCGCTTCGGTGGCAAGACGCTGGCCGTCTATGGTCAAGCGGCCATGCGCGCCAGGGCCAACGCCAATCCAGTCGCCACTGTTCCAATAGATGTGGTTGTGCACCGATTGATAACGCGCCGCACTGGCATGGTTTGAAATCTCATAGGCAGGTAGGCCAGCGGCGTCGCAGACCTCTTGCGTAGTCTCATACAGGTCAGCCTGTGCATCATCCGTCATCGCCACCAGTTCGCCGCGCGCCGCCCGCATACCAAAGACTGTGCGCTCGGCAATCGTCAACTCATATAGCGACAAGTGCGGTGCACCAAGTGCGAGTGCCGTGGATAATTCTTGCTGCCAATCGGCGGCGCTCTGGCCGGGCCGGGCATAGATCAGGTCGATGGAGTGATTGTCGAAATGGCGTTGGGCCATGCTCAGCGCTGTCAGTGCATTGACGCTGTCATGGTCGCGCCCAAGAAACTGCAGCGCGTCGTCATTCAGCGACTGAACGCCGATTGATACACGGTTGATCCCTGCGACCTGCCAGCCGGGCAAGTCACTACGCAGAATGTCATTCGGGTTGGCCTCAAGGGTGATCTCAGCGTCCGGCTTGAAGCCAAATACGACCAAGGCTGTTTCAACAACGTCTTCGATTTGTGCGCAGGTCAGCAGAGACGGCGTGCCACCGCCAAAGAAAAGGCTGTCGAGCGGTGGGTGGTCCGGTAGCAGATCGCCGTGGCGCTCAATATCGGCGCGTATAGCCGCGACCAGGGGCGCGGTGTCACGGTCCTTTGCGGCGTAAACATTGAAGTCGCAATACGGGCAGATCTTGCTGCAATATGGCCAGTGGACGTAAAGGCCGAAGCCGTAATGCGGACCAATCGGGGCCATTAGAGCAGGGCCGCCTTCAGCTTGGCGAAGGCGTCAGCCCGGTGGCTCATGGCATGTTTCTTGGCCGGGTCCATTTCGCCGAATGTCAGTGTTTCGCCATTGGCGACGAACATTGGGTCATAGCCAAACCCTCTCTCCCCGCGCGGCGGCCAGACCAGGGTGCCGTGCACTTCGCCCTCAAACACGTCTTCATACCCATCAGGCCAGACCATTGCCAGCGTGCAGACGAACTTGGCCTTGCGGTTAATCGCGTTATGGGCTTGCAACTCGCGCTCAACTTTTTCCATGGCGACGTAGAAGTCGCGCGGATGGCCGGCCCAATCAGCGGTAAAGACGCCGGGCATGCCGCCAAGCGCTTCGACCGCGATGCCGCTATCATCGGACAAAGCTGGTTGGCCGGTGGCGAGACAGGCCGCTCGCGCCTTAAGCAGAGCATTGCCAACAAATGTGAACTCGGTCTCGTCCGGCTCAGCCAGATTGAGCTCGCCAGCAGCTACAACTGTAAAGCCCAATGGCTCAAAAAGATCTTTAAGTTCAGCCACTTTGCCAGGATTGTGTGTGGCCGCTATCAAGCGTCCGGGTTCGAGGCGTCGAGACATGGACAGTGGTTCCGATCTTGCATTAAAAGCGAATATGATTATCGTTTAACGGTAATATTAAGGTATTGGCCGTATAGACTGACGGTGATGCGAACACGGGATGACAGATCAGATGTCAAACGCCAACACAAATTCCATGGCGGCGATGCTCTCGCTAGCGGTTCTGGTCATATTTTGGCTGGCGATTATCGCTGGTGCGATTGGATTTCTATTGGTTGGAACTGGGCTATTCGGCAGTCTTAGTGGGGGCAGTGTCAAACTTCCTGGCATGGAGACTTATGTTCAGGATGTTCATCCCGGTCGGATGTTTGTGGCTATGGTGGGGATAATCGTGTTCTCTGTAGGGATAGCTTATGTTTGCCGCCAATTGCGATATATTTTATCGACTCTGGCCAAGGGCGATCCGTTTGTCCCTGAAAACGGGCAACGCCTAACTCGAATCGCCATAGCGATTGCGGCGATTGAAATCGTCCGTACGACTTTAACTCTGATTATCGCCGCAACAATGGATCTTGGAGAGAGTTATACCGCATCTATCTCGATCAATCTTGCGGTGTGGGGCGCTGTCATCGTTTTGTTTGTTTTGGCGCAAGTTTTTCGAGAGGGCACCCGCCTTCGCGAAGAAGAAAAAATGACGATTTAGGAAGGCCGGAAAGATGTCTATTCGTGTGACCCTTGACCGCGTGCTTCTGGATAAGCGCATGTCCCTAACCGAGCTGTCGGAACGTGTCGGCGTGACGCTGGCCAACCTGTCCATCCTGAAAACAGGTAAGGCGAAAGCAGTGCGATTTTCAACCCTCGAAGCCTTATGCCGCGAGTTGGATTGCCAGCCAGGCGATATCCTGGAGTTTGACGACCCAAGAGCCGCCGACAAGAAGATCGAAGCAGCTTAGGCTGCACCCCGCTAATGCGCTACGCGCTGAGCGCGTGCACTAGCTCAGGGCTGGGTATCTCACCCTCCATTGTCATCCCGGACGCGTAGCGATCCGGGACCCAGGGAAGCTGTGCACTGGGTCCAGTATAAGCTTTGACAAGCTTTCCGGGATGACAAAGCTAGAGACGGAGAGAAAACAGTCTTGAACCTGGTTCATGGGCTGGCGTAGCCAGACCGGAACCTGCTTACGTCTCGCGTGACGCGCAGCGTCTCAGCGCGGGGCAAAATAAACCATGCGAGTCTTTATGCAAAAGAGAAAGCCCACGTTTAAAGGGAATTAAGGGCTTTTACCCAATTGCTTTTCGCTGCATCTCGAACAGGTCCATGCAGCCTTTTTCGGCGAGGCGCATCATTTCGTCGAGTTCGGTACGGGTCATTGGGCGTTCTTCGCCGGTGCCTTGGATCTCGATGAAGCCACCATCGGAGCTCATCACCACGTTCATGTCCGCTTCGCCTTTGGAGTCTTCTGGGTAATCGACATCGAGGACGGGATGATCCTGGAACAGGCCGACCGACACGGCGGCGGCTTGTTTCTGGATTGGGTTGGTGTCGAGCACGCCTTCGGCTTTGAGATATTTCAGCGCCATGGCCAGCGCGACGAAGCCGCCGGTGATCGACGCCGTGCGGGTGCCGCCATCAGCTTGCAGGACATCACAGTCAATTGTGACCTGGTTTTCGCCGAGTGCTTTTAGATCGATGACGGAGCGCAGCGAGCGCCCGATCAGGCGCTGGATTTCTTGGGTGCGGCCAGATTGCTTGCCCGCAGCGGCTTCACGTCGCCCTCGTGTATGGGTCGCGCGCGGCAGCATGCCATACTCAGCCGTGACCCAGCCCGATCCAGTGCCGCGCATCCAGCCGGGAACTTTATCGGTCCAGCTGGCGGTACACAGGACATGTGTGTGGCCAAACTTGACCAGGCATGAACCTTCGGCATAGCGGGTCACTCCAGTTTCCAGGCTGATCTCGCGGAGTTGGTCGGCGCTACGGCCGGAAGGACGGGTAAGGGCGGTCATGGCGGGTTCTTTTCTGTCAGATGAAATAGCTGAAACGCAAATTGCGGGTTTCGTCTGATCTGTCTACCATCAACTGGCGGGGACTAGGAATCACTTGATGCATGGCACAGACCTGAAACTTGCGGCGCGCGCGTCGATCCGGCCCTGGCGTGGTCTGGGTTACGAGATGGCGCGCTGGGCTTTCGTTGGGTTTAACAAGATTTCAGGTTGGTCGGTCGAGTCGGCGATGCCGCCAGACTTGAAGACAGTGATCATTGCGGCGCCTCATACGACCAATTGGGATCTGCTGCGAATGCTCGGCATTGCCTTCTATTACCGCATACCGGTGCGTTGGATGGGCAAGAAAAGCCTAGGCGAGGGGCCCTTCGGCTGGTTGATGCACTGGTGGGGGCTGTTGCCAGTCAATCGTGACCGCACCACCAGCCTGGTCGAGCAGGTTATTGCAGCTTACAATGAAAGCGAGGAATTGCTGGTTGTAATTGCCCCGGAAGGCACGCGGTCTACGGTGAAATCCTGGAAGACCGGGTTCTATAATATCGCGCGCGGGGCGCAGGTGCCAATTTCGCTGGGCTTTATCGACGATAGCCGCAAGATTGGAGGGGTGGGTGGCCCATTCATGCCAACCGGGAACTTCGCCGCTGATATGGAAGTGATTCTTGCTTTCTATGACCAGCATGTCGAAAATTTCGAGCCGCCTGCGCTGCGTATGCCAGACCAAGATTGAAACCATAGGCGAGCAGGCTTATTCAATCTGGCATGACAATCCAACGCCCTCCTTCCTTGCTGCAAAAACTGGATGCGCGGTCGCGTGATATCTTTCGCCATATCGTTGAAACTTATCTTGATACGGGGGAACCGGTCGGCTCGCGTACTTTGTCAAAAGGTGGCATAGATCTGTCAGCCGCATCAATTCGCAACGTTATGGCCGACCTGACCGACCTTGGACTATTGGATGCGCCGCATATCTCGGCCGGGCGGATGCCAACCCATGCCGGACTGCGACTGTTCGTGGACGGGTTTTTGGAGATCGGTGAATCAGGCCAGGACGACCGCACAGAAATAGATGCGCGACTGAAGGGTGCCGGGCGCGATCTGCCGGGTGTCTTGAAAGAGGCCTCTTCGATTCTTTCAGGGATTGCGGGCGGGGCAGGACTGGTCTCCTCGCCAACCGAGGATGTGGCGGTTCGGCACGTCGAGTTTGTTCCGCTGACGACTGGAGAGGCGCTGTGCGTTCTGGTCAACGACTATGGCGATGTTGAAAACCGGCTGGTCAAGCTGCCACCTGGCTTGCCGCAGACCGCGTTGATTGAGGCCGGAAATTATCTCGCCGCGCGGATGAAGGGACGCACCCTGCACCAAGCAGCATCTGAGATTCGCAACGAGCTCTCCGAGCAGCGCGCACAACTCAACGCAGCGGCGAGTGATCTGGTCGAGCGCGGGCTGGCTCAATGGGCTGGCGAGCTGCCGGGTCAGGAACGCAGCCTGATCGTGCAGGGCCAGTCCAATTTGCTGGAAGATGCGCAGGCCAGCGAAGATATGGAACGGGTGCGTCAGTTATTTGATGTGCTGGAGCGCCAACAAGGACTATTGGAAGTGCTGGATTCAACCCGCGAGGCGGATGGCGTTCGTCTGTTTATCGGGTCGGAAAACAGTCTTTTTCCGTTATCGGGTTCAAGCGTCATCGTCGCACCCTATATGAACGCTTCGAAACAGGTGATAGGCGCCTTGGGTGTTATCGGGCCGACCCGGCTGAACTATGCCAGGGTGATCCCGATGGTTGATTATACAGCGCGGATGGTTGGGCAGGTGCTCGGCCGCCGTGGACAAGAGTGAGAGACGAGAATGAGTGACGAGACGGTGAAAGACGAGATGCCGGAAATTGATGCGACGACTTCAAAGTCGGACCTGAAGTCGGCTGCCGACGATATCCTGAAAGCTGCCAAGCAGGCTGACAAAGCGGTAGCGGCGAATGCTGAAGCTGCGGCAGACGGCGAAGAGTTTGGCGAGCCGGTGCCCGAGCTGGAACCGGAAATCCAGCACACGCCGGACCAACAGATCATGATCCTTGAGGCTGAAAAAGACGAAATGCGCGATCAATTACTGCGCACGCTGGCCGAGATGGAGAATATCCGTAAACGCGCTGAGCGCGAAAAAACTGAAGCGCGAGTCTATGCGATTGAGCGATTTTCTGGCGACCTGCTCAGTGTCGCCGATAATCTTGAGCGGGCGCTTGGCGCACTGCCAGATGATGAGAAGGCAGCTTTGAGCGATGCGGGCCGGAACCTGTTTGACGGTATTGAGATGACCCATAAGGAATTGCAAACCGTGCTGGCGCGCCATGGCTTAACGACCATCGAGGTTGAGCCAGGCGGCGTGTTTGACCCGAACCTGCATCAGGCTGTCGCGAATATCCCGTCAGAGCACCCGAATGGCACGGTGGCCGAAATGTTCCAAAGCGGCTGGATGATTGGCGGGCGAACCTTGCGCGCCGCCATGGTCGCCGTCAGCGCCGGTGAGGTGGGCTAGCCCAATCTGATCTCACGCCCGTGTTGCAGCGATGGAATGCGGGTGCGGGCTTCTGACACTTGCTCAAGATCAATCTCGGCCACGACGATACCCGCCTCACTGGTATCGGTTTCGCCGATAATATCGCCCCATGGGTTGATGATCAGGCTGTGGCCATAAGTTTCGCGGCCATCTTCATGACGCCCCGATTGCGCCGGCGCGATGACAAAACAGCCAGTCTCTATCGCCCGCGCCCGTAGCAGCGTGTGCCAATGCGCCTCGCCGGTGACAGCGGTGAACGCAGCCGGTACGGTTAGAATATCGGCCCCAGCCTGCGCCAAGGCAGCATACAGCGCCGGAAAGCGGACATCGTAGCAGATGGTTAGGCCGATCTGGCCCAGCGGCGTCTGCGCTAGGCAAGCGGTGTCGCCGGCCTGATAGGTTGTCGATTCCTGCCAGCGATTGTTCTCATCCACATCAACGTCGAACATGTGCAGCTTGTCATAGTGCGCCAGTATTTCGCCATCAGGCCCGATCAAAAAACTGCGATTGGCGCAGCGCTTGGCAGAAAGCTTGATGGCCAGCGAGCCAATCAGCAAGTGGATGCCGAGTTTAGCCGCCAGTTCGCGAAACACCGCGAGCGCCGGATCGGACGCCTCAGGATGGGCCAAGGCAAATAACTGCTCGCGCTTGCGCACCAGCAGCGATGTCATCTCTGGGGTTGTAACCAACTGCGCCCCAGCCGCCGCCGCGCGCCGGATCAAAGCACTCGCCGCCTCGATATTCGCCGCCGGGTCCATCCCTGAGCACATTTGCACGCAAGCCGCCTTGAAAGACGCCATGGTCTAGTCCTGCACCAACCGCCATGCCGTCACAGTTCCGGATGTCAGGTTCGGGACCACGATCAGGTCGCCGACGCCGGTCAGGTCGTTCTGCGAGATGCCATCGGCTTCGGTGTCGAGCAGCTTGGTCACGTCGCCATCGCTGGCGACATGCCAGATTTGGCCGGGCCAGCTTGAGACCATGTATTCGCCGTCCGGCAGGGTGGCCACGCCGTCCGCGCTGGTCATACCCGTGGCGATCTGCGCCAGACCACGCCCCCCGCCCGCGCTGAGCAACAGACCTTCGGTCATGGTCGCGATAATCAGATTATCGCCTTGCCCAAGCACGCCATTGATCCCGTCGAGTTGCGGATCTTCGAGCCACAATTTGTAACCGTTCTCATCGAGCTGATAGAGGCTTGCGCTGGACGAATCTGACGCAAACACATCAGTATTCCAGACCGTGACATCATTCATGAAGCCCGCGCCTTCAATCTCATACGTGTTTAGCAAGGCGCCGGTATTGGCATTGATCGTGTGATAGGCGTCTATATCTGCGACAAACAGGATATTGCCGCGCACCGCCATGCCTTTCGGCGCGTTCAGGCCCTCAACCCATTTGGCTTCGAGGATTTCACCGCTCATCGACACGCGGGAAATCCAGCCCTCACCATCTTTGGCTGTGCCCTCGCCTGAAATGTTGGAAATTAGTAATGTGTCATTGTACACCGCCACACCTTCCGGTCGGTCAAATCCCTCACTTAGCCAGACCTGTTCAAGTCGCGGCCCAGTGTTGCTGTTCGTCTCAAGTGTAGCTGGGGCCGTCTCTTCGCCTTGTGTTGGCGTCTCAGAAGCGCTGCAAGCGGTCAGCAATGCAGCGGCAAAAATGATTTTCAGGTGCACTTTATCTCTCCCATTCATTCGGTTGATGACAATTGTAACGCCTGTTGCTGCCTGTTGCCAGTTAAAAACCAGATGATATGAGCTGTGACAAACCCGACTTTCCCCCTTGAACACACACTTATGGGCACCACATCGCACAAGTAACGGGGTGAGAGGATTGAAATGCCGTCACCATCCCATCATATCTTAATCAAGAGCCACTGGACGCTGGTGCTGCAAGTCAGGCCGAATCTAGGCAAAGAGTGGCGGCTAAAGAACGAAAGAGACTGAACACATGAGTAAAATCATCGGGATTGACCTCGGCACAACCAATAGCTGCGTTGCTGTCATGGATGGCGGAGATGCCAAAGTTATCGAGAATAGCGAAGGCGCGCGTACCACGCCATCTGTTGTCGCCTTTACCGAAGGCGGTGAACGCCTGATCGGGATGCCCGCGCGCCGTCAAGGCGTGACCAATCCAGACTTTACCTTCTACGCGATCAAGCGCCTGATCGGTCGGCAATTTGATGATCCGACCGCGCAGAAGGACAAAGAGATGTCGCCGTTCGAGATCGTCAAGGGCCCCGGCGGCGACGCATGGGTCAAAGGCCGCGACAAGGATTACGCGCCGCAAGAGATTTCAGCTTTCATCCTGACCAAGATGAAAGAGACCGCTGAAGCGTATCTCGGCAATGAGGTGACCCAGGCCGTGATTACCGTGCCTGCTTACTTTAACGATGCTCAGCGCCAGGCGACCAAAGACGCGGGCAAGATTGCCGGGCTTGAAGTCCTGCGGATCATCAACGAACCAACCGCCGCAGCACTGGCCTACGGGCTCGACAAAGGTGAGAATAAAATCATCGCGGTTTACGACCTCGGCGGCGGGACGTTCGATGTTTCACTGCTTGAGATCGGTGACGGCGTGTTTGAAGTGCTCTCGACCAATGGCGATACATTCCTCGGCGGTGAGGATTTCGATATCCGCTTGTATGAGCACATTATCGCCGAGTACAAGAAAGAGTCCGGAATTGACCTGACCAGCGACAAGATGGCCGTGCCACGTATTCGCGAAGAGGCTGAAAAAGCCAAGAAAGAGCTGTCTTCAGCGTCCTCCTACGAGGTCAATCTACCTTTCATTACCGCCGATTCCACTGGCCCGAAACACCTCAACATGAAGCTCACCCGCGCCAAGCTGGAAAGCCTGGTGGAAGATCTGATCAAGCGCACAATCGCACCGTGTAAGAAGGCCCTCGCGGACGCCGGAAAATCAGTTGGTGATCTGGACGAGATTGTTCTGGTTGGCGGCATGACCCGTATGCCAGCGGTTCAGGCGGCAGTTGAGAAATTCTTCGGAAAGGCGCCGCACAAGGGCGTCAACCCGGACGAAGTTGTGGCGCTTGGCGCGGCGATCCAGGCCGGTGTCCTGCAAGGCGACGTGAAAGATGTTGTCCTGCTCGATGTCACGCCTCTGTCGCTCGGGATTGAGACTTTGGGCGGTGTGTTCACCCGTCTGATCGACCGCAACACGACGATCCCGACCAAGAAAACGCAAACCTTCTCTACGGCGGAAGATAATCAACCCGCTGTGACTATTCGGGTGTTCCAGGGTGAGCGCGAAATGGCAGTGGATAATAAAATTCTCGGCCAGTTCAATCTGGAAGATATCCCGCCAGCACCGCGCGGCCTGCCGCAAATTGAGGTGACGTTCGATATTGATGCCAACGGTATTGTGTCAGTTGGAGCCAAGGATAAAGGGACCAATAAAGAGCAGCAAATCACCATTCAAGCCGATGGCGGCCTCAACGAGGAAGACATCGCTGCGATGATGAAGGATGCCGAGGCCAACGCGGAAGAAGACAAGACGCGCCGTGATCTGGTCGAGGCCAAGAACAATGCTGAAGCCCTCGCGCATCAGACCGAGAAGCAGCTTGATGAGCATGGCGACAAGGTCGATGACGAGGTGAAAACCGAAATCACTGACGCGATTGCGGCTCTGAAAACGGCGGCTGAAAGCGACGAGCTGGCAACCATTCAGGACAAGCATCAGGCGCTGATGACAGCGGCCATGAAGCTTGGTGAAGCGATTTACGGTGCGCAGCAAGCCGAAACGGCTGAAGGTGATGCAGCGGCAGATGCAAGCGCTGACGGCGAAAATGTGGTGGATGCCGATTTCGAAGAAGTCGACGATGAAGACCGCGCCAGCGCCTAAAGCTTTAGGACTGCCTCATTCAATCAGCCCCGTCAGAGTTGGCGGGGCTTTTTGCTGTTCAAAATTTGGGTAATAATTTTTCACTATATCTCGGATGGCTTGCATGCGATCGAATTGAATTTGGTTGGGGTTCTCAGGCCTGCGTTGAAAGTTCTGCCACATCTTGCTTGCCTCTTGGAATTTTTCGGTGTGATCGCCCAAAAGATTTCGATGCTGTAGTTGGAGTATTATGTCGTCATACGAATATCGGGCTATTCGTGAAAATGCAGCACGTGTCCGTCCATGGATTTCTGGCGCTGAGGCGATTTCCTCAATTTTATCGCGGATCTCATGCCAAACCGCTTTCAGGTTTTCCCGAGTTGCAGGTGCTTGTTCGTTGGTTATTGGAGCAAGTTCCGGGATTTCGGTTTCTTGTGCGGTGGTGCGGAGCTTTTGAACGAGTGTTAGGACGGCAGCGATTTGAGGCTCAATGTCAGCGAGTTGCTGGTTCACGCTGGTCTTGAAGTCTGATACGTCTTTTTCAGTCTGTTCGAGCGCATCTTTCAACGACCTAACGCGATTACCAAACAGTGCAGCACCGAGAACAACACCGACTATCGCAGCAAAAATGGTGAGCCCTGCACCAATTACAGTGGCTTGTGCGTCGCTCATTGAATTCCAAAATTGTCTCATAGATTTCCCTCCACGCACGCTCCAATCGTTGTGCGGTGCAGGAGGCGGTCATGGCCCTTGTATCCACCTGTTGCCATATGCAAGAGGGAGCGATTATCCCACATGACCAGCATGTTTTTTTGCCATTTGTGGCGGTACTGAAATTCGGGTCGGGTTTGCCAGCGGTAAAGGTCCATGAGCAGGTCGTTCGAAGCTTCTTCACCCATGCCGTCAAAGCCAGTAATATAGCCCGCGCAACCAAACAGACCGAGGCTACCGGTTTCCGGATGGGCGCGGATCGCCGGGTGGCAGAACGTGGCTTCTGCCTCATCTGAGGGCCGAATATCCATGCTGCGCCCCTTGTCATCATTGCCGTAAAAACCGCCGGGCGAATAAGCGCCTTTGGCTGAGTGGACCGCCATTTTGCCCTCCAGCCGGGCACGTAGATCGGCTGGCATCGCGTCGAACGCCGCGTGCTGATTGGCGAACAGAGTGTCGCCGCCGGTCGGCGGAATCGTGATTCCGAACAGGCAGGTGCCAGTCGGCGGCGTCGCTTGAAAGCTCCAATCTGTGTGCCATGTCTCGGCAAAGATCGGTGCGGTTTCATCAGCTACACGTTTAACCGCGATGATATATTTGCGGCCGGGAATGGGCGCGATGAAGGGGTCATCGCCGAACGGCCCGAATTGCAGGGTGAACTGTTCCAGATCATCGTCGGACATGGCTTGATCGGGAAAAGCGAGCACATGATGCTTGAGCCATGCGGTGCGGACGCTGGCAATTTCGTCACTGGAAAGCGGTTGAGTTAGATCGAGACCGGTGACGCTTGCGCCGAATAATTGTCCGCTTGGGGTGATGGTGATCGCCATGTTTTGTCCTCCGCTTCGCAGGCTAGCCAAGCCAAGTCATTGCCGCAAACAAAAAAAACCCGGCACTTTCGTACCGGGGTCTTTCACTGTTCGGGTAACAGTTGCAGTGCGTTTAAGCGGCAACCGCTTCCTTTTTCGGTTTCGGATCGCGCAGGACGTAGCCGCGCCCCCAAACGGTTTCGATATGGTGCTCGCCGCCGGTTGCCAATAGCAATTTCTTGCGCAATTTGCAGATAAACACGTCGATGATCTTGAGTTCTGGCTCGTCCATTCCGCCGTAAAGGTGGTTGAGGAACATTTCCTTGGTCAAGGTTGTTCCTTTGCGCAGGCTGAGGAGTTCCAGCATCTGGTACTCCTTGCCGGTCAGGTGAACGCGCGATCCGCCGACTTCCACCGTTTTGGTGTCAAGGTTGACCTTGAGAGTCCCAGTCGAGATGACCGATTGCGCATGGCCCTTCGAGCGGCGCACAATTGCGTGGATTCTGGCGACGAGTTCGTCCTTATGGAACGGCTTCGTCATGTAATCATCGGCACCAAAGCCGAGGCCACGGACCTTGTCCTCGATGCCGGCCAAACCCGAGAGGATCAGGATCGGTGTCGAAACTTTGCTGACCCGTAGCGCCTTCAAGACCTCGTAGCCCGAAATATCCGGGAGATTCAGGTCAAGAAGAATAATGTCGTTGTCGTAGAGTTTGCCGATCTCGACGCCGTCTTCGCCTAGCTCGGTCGTGAAAACGTTAAAGCCTTCCGAACGCAGCATCAGTTCGATGCTCTGCGCGGTTGCGCTGTCGTCTTCGATGAGAAGCACCCGCATGCCTGTTCCTCTCTCTTCCGGCCCGCCGTCCCCGGACCGTTGTCCCTAATTGCGAAGAGAACGCGATGACTCTCTTCCACAAATACTTCATTAGTGATTTAGCACTCAGAGGTTAACAAAACCTAATAACCCCTTACAGACAACGCATCTTTCAGTACAATCGTTCACACTTGGCACACGATGAACGGTCTCGCGCCACCACAATTCGGTAGCGCAAGTGCATGATACTTAACAAAAAACTCTGAAATTCTTACCGGAACGCCTACCCGGGCGTCGCGTCCACTGTTGGTTGGGACGTGGTACAGCTGCCGGATTTGTCAAAGACCGAGCCCGAGTGGCGCTTTCCGCCGACTCGGGCTCTACACCCCCTCAAACCCCACCGTTGTCACTCCCATCCTGTGACATTTCAACAGTTATCATTATTCGCCGGCCAGCCCTAGTGCTCAACGGGAGAAATTGAGGCCCGGACAGCAGGATTGATGCGTGAAGGTGCTCAACGTGACTTTAGTGCCACGTTAAGTGTCGGGGGCTACAATGGAGTCTTGGACAGTAATAGTCTTGGTCAACTTGACGTTCAGCTTGCTCTAGAGCAGGTTAACTTAGTTTAGTGCAGATAGCACCTTAAGTCTGAACACGGTTGGCATGGTTCTTGAGTAATGAACTCGGTGAGTGGTGGAATGAGTGAGGGGTATCGCGCCATGAAGTCCAGGGACAGCTTTGTTCGCGTCAAGCGTTTCGAACTGGATGAGAAGGCCCGCAGGGTCGATGAGTTGCAATATATGATCCGAGATTTTGAACAGCTTGCTGCCGATCTCGAGCGCCAGATTGCGGCTGAAGAAGATCGCACCGGCGTGCGCGACATTGCACACTTCGCCTATTCGACCTTCGCGAAGGCTGCAATGCAGCGCCGTGACAACTTGATGTCGTCGGCCGCTGAACTGCGCACCAAGCTGGAATCTGCCGAGAAGGATCACGACGAGGCTCGTTCTCAGCTGGCCCGCTACGATAGCGAAGAGGCTCCGATGCGTACCATTGCAGAAGGTGCCGGGGCCCGCTGAAATTTGTGAATTGGCGGTGATTCATCCAGAGCCCTGATGTATACATTGACAATTGGAACGGCGCTGGGCGATTTGCCTGGCGCCGTTTTTTCGTTCATGGGTAGTCTCGCATAGAGCAACTTCGCCCAATTCGGACAGTATTTTCATAGAGTGAGAGCATGCCCCGGCTCGTCGTGCTCAGCCGACACACTGCAATTGCAAGCCTTTGCCTGCTTGCCTGTGGCTGCTCCTCCAACATCAAGCTGGAGGACTTGCAAACAGGGGCCACCGGGGCGCTCAACGCTATTCCAACGGCGGCGCAATCCCTCGTCCCTAAGGCGATCAAGCAACCCGTCGGCTCAGCCACTGAGGTATACACGCGCGTTGCTCGAGGGGCGCTTACCTGCTGGATGGGTGGACACGGTGGGATGCGGCGGATGTACCTGTTCCAAGCCGACGCCAAGCCGAGATCTGAAGGCGGCGCAGCCCAAATTGACCTGCATGAACGCATCAAAGATAAGCCAAACATTCCAGGCCGAAAGGTGTTTGCCGTATCGATTTCGCCGGTTGGCGAAAACGCAGCCGTTTCAGCAGAAAACCTTGGGCTGCCTCAGCAACAAGGGGAATCCATGCTTGCTGATGTCCAAAGATGGGCAGCAGCTGAAGAGGGTTGTCTGAAAGAGCCCATTACAGAAGGTTGGGCCACGCCTGTTGCAGGCACCAAGAAAAAGACTGCCGCGAAGAAACCAAAATCCTGAAACGACCATCGGGCCAGCGCGAAAGCGTGGCGCGCCAGCCTTTCATACGGGCGTGCGCTTCGGCGCACTTCGAATTAGCCGGAAATCCCCCCGACGCACCCAAATCTCTTGTCTGGCACTACTCGCGGTAGTCCTGCAGCCGTGTTGCACGCAGACCGGGCAGACCGTGCTTTTCGATCGACCGCTGCCAGGACAGCAACTCGTCAACCGTAAGCCGATAGCGATCACAGGCTTCTTCGATACTTAAAAGCCCACCGCGGACTGCCGCGACGACTTCTGCCTTGCGCCGGATCACCCATCGCTTGGTGTTGGTCGGGGGAAGGTCAGCGACAGTCAACGGACTGCCGTCTGGCCCAATGACGTAGCGCACGCGCGCTCTCATCTGTTGTTCGTTCATGGTACGCTTTACTCTTCTTTTTGACGCCTAGAACATTGATAAACGAACGCGATTAAGGATGCCCTAAATTCATCAGTAAACTTAGCATAACTATCTGTCTTCCCGAGTATTCACTCGGTTTATCGAATGTACTCATATGGAACTACTGGTTTATACATTAGATACTTACTGACTATCTTTGGGCATTCCTTCAGTTTCGCTTAAGTTCTGCTGGTTCCTGCGCAAATGATGCGTGTCGTGCCATAGTGAAACGCACCGATTGCTTTGCTGTACTAAGCAAAACGGAGGCCAACATTGGCGCACTTGCATGTCTTGCGTGGATGCACCTAATGTCGGTTCGTGACCTCCTGCCTGACCAAGTCAGTGAGCCTGTCGATAGTGGCGGCGAATCCGGATATTCCTGCATTGGAACCGCACCCTTAGGAGACTTATGCTCAAACACCGGCTCAACCAACCGTCCGTAAGCCATGAATAACGCTGAAACAATAGCGCAAACATCGACGGAAACAAGGCCGCGCCGCGTTGTCGTGGCGATGTCGGGCGGTGTCGACTCGTCGGT
>JAJFFK010000012.1 GCA_021776655.1 Henriciella sp.
GGGGTGGACAAGTTTTATTTTGAGCACGCCCCAATGCCCCGAAAACGCCCGTGGCGACGGGGATCTATGGAGGAACGCGCCGCCACGAATTGGGGGATAGAGCGGTCCTTGGAGACCCACCTGCGTGAGTATCGGCGGAAAAAAGTCCGGGTGATGGGGTCGCACGGATGCCCCCGGTCGGAGCGGGCGTAACGCAACAGTTTCCGCCTCCCCTGCGCAGGCAGGGCGGGCGCGGGGATAAGTCGGTGAGGACGGTCCGCAAACAGTGTCGGAAGGGGAGCACTAGGTTTACAGCTAATCAATCATGGCGTTTCATGATCTGATGAATAGTCTCCCATCCTTATTGAAGTTAGAAAAGATAATCGGGTGCGCCGCAGATTTAGGGATGAATGTGCAAACTTCGAACATAGCCGAGGGGCGGTACTCCGTTGATGCACGTTGGACGGATTGAATCGTTATGTCCGCTCCGACCAAAAACAGCTGTGACGACGAACGAGCGCTGCCCGCCGATATAGCAATTTCCGCGCTTTTGAGCCATAAGCCGCCGGATGACTGAAACGCCCCTGCCCAAAGCCACCAAAACTGTCTTTATCAAGACCTATGGTTGCCAGATGAACGTGTATGATAGCGAGCGGATGAAGGACGTTCTCGCGCCGATTGGCTATGGGCCTGTCGCTGGGCCGGAAGGCGCTGATCTGGTTATTTTGAACACTTGCCATATCCGCGAAAAGGCGACTGAGAAGGTCTATTCCGAGCTTGGGCAAATCAAGAAACAGAAGGCCAAAACAGGCGGCAAGATGATCGTCGCGGTGGCCGGATGTGTGGCGCAAGCCGAAGGTGAAGAGATCATGCGGCGCGCACCTGTCGTTGATCTGGTGCTCGGGCCGCAAGCCTATCACAAGCTGCCGGAAATGATTGCGCGGGTGCATCGCAAGACCGGAGAGCGGCTCGAGACCAAGTTCGAAACGCTGGAGAAATTTGACGCGCTACCCAAGACGCGCAGTGTCGATGGGCCGAGTGCGTTCCTGTCAATTCAGGAGGGTTGCGACAAGTTCTGTACGTTCTGTGTCGTGCCTTATACGCGCGGCGCGGAGCTGTCGCGGCCGGTTGATGATATCGTGGTGGAAGCGCGCTCGCTAGCGAGCCAAGGCGTGCGGGAGGTCAATCTGCTGGGCCAGAACGTCAATGCCTATCACGGCGCTGGGCCGAAACTGGAAGGCGCGGCCGAGTGGGGTCTCGCGCAGATGATCCGGCATGTCGCGAAAGTCGGCGGGTTTGACCGTATTCGCTACACGACCAGCCATCCACGCGACATGGATGACGATCTGATCACGGCGCATGGTGACACGCCTGAGTTGATGCCATTCCTGCATCTGCCGGTGCAATCGGGGTCGAATACTATTCTCAAAGCGATGAATAGAGGTCACACGCGTGAGCATTATCTAAGCATCATGGCCCGCGTGAAAGCCGTGCGGCCGGATATCGGGTTTGCATCGGACTTTATCGTCGGGTTTCCGGGCGAGTCCGAGGCGGATTTTGAGGACACGATGGATCTGGTGCGCGAGGTGAATTTCTGTATCGCCTACAGTTTCAAATATTCCTCGCGCCCCGGCACGCCCGCCGCCGAAATGTTTGGCCAAGTGCCCGAAGAGGTCAAGACGACCCGTCTGCACCGCCTGCAAGCCCTGCTCTGGGAGCAGCAGACCGCATTCAACCTGTCGAAGATTGGTCAGACTGTGCCTGTTTTGGTGACCGGCAAGGCGCGGATGCCGGGACAGATGGCCGGGCGCTCACCATGGCTGCAATCGGTGTATTTCGACGGCGACGAGAGCCTGAACGGGCAGATTGTTGAGCTGAAGATTGATCACGCGACGCAGAACTCGATCAGCGGACAAGTGTTGCGCGTCAAAGAGGTGGCGGTTTGAGCAGGCTGTGGCAGCCGAACGATCCGGCCCTTCTCGCGGATATTTGTGGCCCCAACCATATGCACTTGCTGCTGCTTGAAGAGGCCTTGGCGGATGGCAAATTGTCGGCTGAAAGTCAGGGCGCGGGGGTGCGTCTGAATGGCTCCGCCGAAGCTGAATCGCTGGCTGAGAATGCCTTGTCGGCTTTCGAGGCCGTGCTGGCGAAGAATGCCGATGCCGGTGTGGCGGCGCTTGAGGGCGCGATTGAGCAGGCACGGACGCCCGAACAGAGCTTTGCAACGCTGACCGGGCTAAAAGTGCCGATCAAGCCGCAGACCAATCGCCAAGCCCAATATCTCAATCTGTTGACGAGCACGGGCAAGGACTTGATCTTCGGGGTCGGCCCGGCGGGCACGGGCAAGACATTTCTGGCGGTCGCAGCTGGGGCGGCAGCGCTGAAAAACAAGTCGGTTGGACGGCTGGTCATCACCCGTCCCGCCGTAGAGGCAGGCGAAAACCTGGGGTTCCTGCCGGGTGATCTGGAAGAAAAAGTCGAGCCATACCTGCGCCCGATCTGGGACGCGCTGAACGAGACATTGGGCGCTGATCAGGCGCAACGTATGCGCGACAAGAAAATCATCGAAGTGGCCCCTCTGGCCTTCATGCGCGGACGCACGCTGAAGAATGCTTTCGTGATCATGGATGAGGCGCAAAACACCACGATTGCACAGATGAAAATGGTGCTGACCCGGCTAGGACGTGACAGCCGTATGGTCGTGACGGGGGATCCTGGGCAGGTCGATTTACCACCCAAGACACCGTCTGGACTGGCCCATGCGTTGAAAATTCTGGATGGTGTGGAAGGTGTTGGCGTAACCGAATTTACCGCCAAGGATGTGCGCCGTCATGCCTTGGTGGCACGGGTTATCAACGCTTATGATCGCGACACTCGGCGGACGACATGAGCGTCACTTTTGAAGTTCGGGTTGAGAGTGATGATTGGCAAAACAGCGGACTGCAGATCGACGCTGTGTGTCAGCGTGCGTTTGCGGCTGCTGCGGCCATTGGCAACGTGGTGGGCGAGGTCAGTCTGCTGCTGACAGGCCATGGCGAAATTCAGGCCTTGAACCGTGATTGGCGGGGCAAGGACACGCCAACCGATGTCTTGTCTTTTGCTTCGGCCGCAGAAGACCGGCCGTTCCTCGGTGATATCGCGATTGGTTTCGGGGTCGCGTCGGGCGATGCGACCTCACGCAATATCGAGCTTGACCAGCATGTGTCGCATTTGCTGATCCACGGCTATCTTCATCTGATCGGGTATGATCACATAGATGACACAGAGGCCGCGAAAATGATCGCGCTAGAAGTTGCAGCGCTTGCCTCGCTAGGTTGGCCTGATCCATATAGTATCTAGCCGATTCGGTAGTTAACTTGAAGGTCGTTTGAGCGATATGACTGAGCCTGGACGCGGCCTATTTGGCCTCTTCAACCGCAAAATGGAGCCGCCACAAGAGACGGCGCCTGATGACGTAGCCATTATCGGACCAAAGGAAATGCGTCTGCGGATCGCCGAGTTTGAACAAGCGCGCGTCGATGATGTGATGATCCCGGGGGCGGAAATCGTCGCGGTTGAAGTTTCAACCACACTCGAAGAGCTGATCGAATTATTCGCTACCGAGGCCCACTCGCGGCTGCCAATCTATCGCGAAACGCTGGATGACCCGGTCGGGATGGTTCACATCAAGGACCTGGTCGCCGAAATTGCGCGAGCGGGCACGGAGCCAAACGTAGGCAATAACCAGCCTTTGGCACGGATCGGGCGTGAGATCCTGTTTGTGCCAGCGAGCATGCGGCTGACCGACCTTCTGGTCAAAATGCAGGCCTCTCGTGTCCACATGGCGCTGGTGGTTGATGAATATGGCGGAACTGATGGCCTGGTTTGTCTGGAGGACCTGGTTGAAGAGATCGTTGGCGAGATTGAAGACGAGCATGATGAGGATGTTGCCATGCTGGTTCGCCGGGGTCGGCTGGCTTGGGAAGTTGATGCGCGGATGCAGACTGAGGATTTTTCCGAAGAAACCGGGCTTGATTTAAGCGTTGAAGAACACGAAGTCGACACGCTTGGCGGGATCGCTTTTGCACTGGCCGGGCGGGTGCCCTTGCGCGGTGAGGTCTTGCCCCACCCTGGCGGCGAGTTCGAGTTGGAAATATTGGACGCTGACGCGCGGCGGATACACCGCCTGATCGTTCGGAAAGCTGCATCACGCCAGCAGGAGAAACCAGAATGAGTGACCAAACAGCGAGTCATGGTTTGGGTGTGTTTACAGCCGTTCATGAAGCGATTGCTCGCACGCGCGGTTTGACAGCAATGGCGTTTGCCGCCCTGCTGGGGGCGTTCTGCGCACTGGGATTTGCCCCCTTTCATTTTACACCCGTCCTGATCATGTCCTTTACCGGGCTGGTCTGGATGCTGGATGGCGCGCGTAGCCGGGTCCGTTGGGGGCGAGCTATTTTTGCGCGTGGCTGGGCTTTTGGGTTCGGTTTCTTTCTGGTCAGCATGTATTGGACCGCCCTGCCTTTCCTGGTCGAGCCTGAGAAGGATGCCATCTATCTCTGGATGCCATTGATCGGCTTGCCGGGTGGCATGGCCTTGATCTGGGGTGTGGCGTGCTTGCTGGGCGGGGCGTTCTGGTCATCTTCGCCTTCGCGCATGTTTATCTTTGTCCTGTTCATGGGCGGCGCTGAACTGGTTCGAGGCACGCTGTTTGGTGGATTTCCATGGAATCTGGCTGGGACAAGTTGGGTTCCGGGCGGGCCCGTGTCGCAAGCGGCCTCACTTGGCGGGGTCTACTGGCTGACGCTGATGACACTCTTTGTCGCTGTCGCACCAGCAGCACTGGTTGATACGCGAGATATGCGCGGCCTGGTCGGACGCGCCTTGCCGACTGTCATGGCGATAGCCCTGCTCGGCTTTGGTTGGGCCTGGGGGTCGCAGCGTTTGGCGACCGAGACGGTCATGACCGAGCGAACCGTGCAGTTGATGGATGTTGGCGTGCCACAGGCGCGCAAGTTCGACAATGGCGGCGCGCCTGTCTTGCTGCGCTACATACAGCTTGCACAATTGCCGAGTGAACCCGAAGATATCCTGATCTGGCCCGAAGGCGCCTTGCCCAATAGTATGCTACTGACCCCGACAGGGCAGGATCAGGTCAATGCCTTGCTGCGCGGGCGAACGCTGATTGCGGGAACGGCGTGGTTATCTGAGTCCGGCGCTCGTAATTCACTGTTTGTCTTTCGACAAGGCCGCGTTGGCCCGGTTCCGCTCGGCCATTATGACAAGCACCGTCTGGTCCCGTTTGGCGAGCTTGCCGCCGAGCATATAGTCCCATTTGGGACATCGATTTCCGGCCTGTTGCCAGACGCGATGCAGCGCAATTTTGCGGGCGGATTCACGCCTGGAAATGGCCCCGTTGTGGTTGACCAAACCGACTATTTGCCGGCGTTCATTCCACTGATCTGCTATGAGGGATTATTCCCCGAAATGGTGCGCAAGGCCGGGCCTCAGCGTGAGGCGGCCGAGTGGATTGTGGTTATCTCGAATGATGCCTGGTTTGGCGGCGGATTGGGGCCGGCGCAACACTATGCGCAGAACCGTTACCGCGCGATCGAAAGTGGCCTGCCACTGGCCCGCGTCGCCACGCGCGGCGCAACCGCTATGATCGATGGCTATGGCCGACAGGTTGCAAGAGGTGAGCCGGTTGAAGGTGACCCGGAGGGCTGGCGGTCTGCGGTTGTGAGAACACCCTTGCCCGCAGCGCTGGACAGGACGCCATATCAAAGATTTGGTGAGACATTTTACTGGCTAACACTCGTGGTCCTTGCAGGGCTGGCCTTTGCGTCGTGGCGACGCTAAGTAGCAAAAAGTAAAGTTTTCAAAGGGTCAGCATGTCCGATAATAAAAGCCCAAGTGGAATTGACCGGATTGTTGGTCAGCGGCTGCGTTGGCGCCGTAGAGAGTTGAAACTGACGCAAGAACAGCTCGGCGAAAAGCTTGGACTGACCTTTCAGCAGGTTCAGAAATACGAAAAAGGCGTCAACCGCATTTCGGCTGGCCGCCTGTTCAAGCTTGCTGATGTTCTGACTGTGCCAATCACATATTTCTACGAGGGTGTTGGTGAGTTATTGGAAAATCAGCCGCGAGCTGTGCATGAAGCAGGTTCGCCGCCAGCCTTGCCGGTGATTGATGGCGAAGCGATGGAATTGGTAACCGCGTTTCAGAAAATTACCGATGCGGCGCTGCGGCGGTCCCTGCTCGACACGATCCGTGCGGCCGGCGCCTCTTTCGAAAAACTGGCTGACAGCTAGGTCTTTTTGACGTAGATCGCCCCGATCCCAACCAACATGTTTTAAATTTTGTGAGAGTTTTTTCGATGATCAAGTCCGATTTCCTGTTTACCAGTGAGAGCGTTTCCGAAGGCCACCCTGACAAATTGTGTGATCGGGTGTCCGACGAGATTGTTGATCTGTACTTTCGTGAAGCGATCAAAACGGGTTATGATACGACCCGTGTCCGAGTGGCTTGTGAAACGGCGACCACCACCAACCGGGTTGCCATTCTAGGTGAGATGCGGGGCCCGAATACGATCACGGCGGAGCAAGTTGAAGACGTCGTTCGCGCGGCAATCAAGGATATCGGCTATGAACAAGATGGCTTTCACTGGAACAATTTGACGCTCGAAAACTGGCTGCATGAACAGTCAGAAGACATTGCCGCAGGCGTTGATGCAGGCACGGGCACGTTCAACGAAGAAGGGGCGGGCGATCAGGGGATCATGTTTGGCTATGCCAGCAATGAAACACCGGAATTGATGCCTGCGCCGTTGCTGTATTCGCATCAAATCCTCAAAGCGATGGCCGATTTGCGCCACGCCGGAACCCGCCCTGAATTCCTGCCTGACGCGAAAAGCCAGGTCACCTTATTGTACCGCGACGGCCGCCCGATTGATGTTGATACTGTGGTTGTCTCAACCCAGCATGTTGATGGCCTTTCGGCGCAGGATATCCGAGAGCTTGTCCGTCCAGTGATCACATCGGTGCTGCCTGATGGCTGGTTTCCGGATGAAGACAAATTGTATGTCAATCCAACTGGCAAGTTCGTTATTGGTGGACCTGATGGCGATGCAGGCCTGACGGGTCGCAAGATTATCGTCGATACATATGGCGGCGCAGCCCCGCATGGCGGCGGTGCGTTCTCTGGCAAGGACCCAACCAAGGTTGATCGCTCGGCGGCCTATGCTTGCCGTTATCTGGCCAAGAACGTGGTTGCGGCGGGCCTGGCAGAGCGCTGCACATTGCAGGTCAGTTACGCAATCGGTGTTCCAAAACCACTTTCGATTAATGTAAACCTGCATGACACTGGCAATGTCGACGAGCGCAAGCTTGAGGATATTCTGATGCAGGTGATGGATTTGAGCCCGCGTGGAATACGCGAAACGCTCGGGCTGAACCGCCCGATATACGCGCGCACTGCGGCCTATGGGCATTTTGGCCGGGCACCAGAGCCCGATGGCGGGTTCAGCTGGGAACGGGTTGATTTGGCTGATGAAATCAAGTCTGCGATGCGCTAGCCTCTGGGGGGCTGTTGCTGCAAGGTGACACCGCAAGCATGGCTTGTCCTTCACATCACGCCCAAGGCTTGCTTTGCCGCACTGCACAAGCGAGCTAGAAACGGGTAAGTATCTTAGTCTTCGCCAGGAGAGTGTTGTGGCTGACTTTAAAACAATCGGGATCGTTGGGGCCGGACAGATGGGCAATGGTATCGCCCATGTCTGTGCACTGGCAGGGTATGATGTCATTCTAAATGACTTGTCTCAGGACGCGCTTGAGCATGGTTTGGCAACCATAGAGACCAATATGACCCGGCAAGTCTCACGCGAGCTGCTTTCGGTTGAGGATATGAAAACGGCGCTGCACCGGATTCAAACGACGACAGAGTATGCGCCTTTCGGATCAATTGACCTGGCGATCGAAGCTGCCACAGAGAATCGCGAGATCAAAGAAAAAATCTTCGCGAGCCTGTGCGGCGTTGTGCCGGATCACACGATATTGGCGACCAATACATCATCAATTTCGGTCACTCGATTGGCCTCTACGACAGACCGGCCTGAGAGGTTCATTGGTCTACATTTCATGAACCCGGTGCCGTTGATGAACCTGATGGAGATCATTCGAGGTCTGGCCACCGACCAAGCGACGTATGAAGCGGCGCTGGCGCTCGCCAAGCGATTGGGCAAGACAATCACGAATGCCGAGGACTATCCGGCTTTTATCGTCAACCGCATTCTAATGCCGATGATCAATGAAGCGGTCTATGCGCTGTACGAAGGTGTTGGTTCGGTTGAGAGCATCGACACGGCGCTGCATCTCGGCGCCAATCATCCGATGGGGCCGCTGACGCTGGCTGACTTTATCGGCCTCGATACATGTCTGTCGATTATGCAGGTGCTGCATGATGGTCTGGCCGATACCAAATACCGGCCATGCCCGCTGCTGGTAAAATATGTCGAAGCCGGCTGGCTCGGGCGCAAGGCCGGGCGCGGTTTCTACGATTATCGCGGGGATACGCCGGTGCCGACGCGATAGGCTAGCTGCGCCAGCGCAGTGTGACTGGCTTGATCGGGTTCTCAAACGGCTTGTTATCGCTGCGCGAGGCGATCCATTCTTTCTTCAGACGCTGATACCATTTGGCTTGCACGTCGATATCGTCGATCCACATCATCGCCTTCTGGTGCGCCATGCCGAGGTTCTGCAGATCGACCATGGTCGCGTCTTGGCCCAAGAACTTACGCGCCATTGGCTTGGCAATCGGGATGGCGAGATTGAGCAGCGGTGCACCGGTCCACCAGGTGAACTGGGTTACGCGGGTCTTCTTCGGCCCCTCCGGCGTCAGACAGGTCAGGGTCAGCAGCCGCGCCTTGTCATTGGAGATGATCTCCCAGCGAAAGCCCGGCAGCTGAAACCGGATCTCAGTTTCGACATCGGCGCCAAACACCCATTTATACAGCTTCGAGTTCGAGCTTGGCCGGTGGCGGTCAAGCGCCCAGCCGCGATCGCTTGGGATGAACTCTTTCTGCTTCAGTTTCAGCCCAACCGAAGGCGGCCGCCACCACCATTGATTGTGCACAAACGGGACATGCGCCGGGTCCATAAGACCGATCACAGCGTCATCCATATGCGCATTGAACGTGGTCTGGATGACGAACTTTGGCTTGTCTGGCAGTGGCCCGAAATCCGGCACCGGTACGTCTGGTACGCCGTCAAAGCGTGGGTCATCAGAGACAAACAGGTAGACCGCGCCATTGGCTTCGTGGACCGGGTAGCGGCGAACTTTAACTTTGCCGGGATCATAAGGGCTGTCATCGGTCAGGCTCGGCATATGCTTGCACACGCCGTCAGTGCCGAAACGCCAGCCATGATACGGACATTGCAGTGTCGCCTCGCCGCCCGTTTCAACTTGTGTCCCGGCGCTTAGCGGAACCAGCCGATGTGGGCAGATATCGCGCAGTGCAAACGCCTCGCCTGCCGCAGTCCGGCCAACCACAATCGGCTGGCCAAGCACCATCTGGCGGCTCTGCGTCCCCGGTTTCAGGTCAGTGGACGGCGCGGCGAGATACCAGCTATCGGTGAGCCAACCTTCCGGCGTGATCGCAGTCTGCTTATCGGTTGCAGTATCAATCAGGGTCGTCGTGTCAGCCATTTGCGCACCTATAGCCTATTCCTGATACATTCGGGAATAAGTATTGAACACTGTTGTGGCAAGCGTCTCGGTGATCACCTGTTTGGCCAGCTCGATATCAACCACAAGGCAATCTACCAGGATGCCCAGGTCCGTTTGTTCTGGGGGATGACAGAAACCCAGCCCCGTCCAACCAAGCCAATCAACCAGCAGATCTTCCAAACCCTCCGGGTCATCCAAACTGCCTGTATCATACTCGATTGTCAGCGTGTATTGTTCCCAGTCCTCGAGCCGGACATAGCCGCGTGCATAGGCCGGATCGAGAACATCTGCGAATTGTGACTCAAGCGATTTGAGAATTTTTATCCGCCGGGTAATCGCCTCGCCGCGTGTGCCCAGCTTCCCCCAATGCTCGACCAGTCGATTTGTACCATAATCAACCCAAGCCTCGTGATAGGCCACAATGGCATCGTTTTCATCGCGCTTGTACAGTCTGAACATGGATCGGGTTTCCCGGCGCGTGTCTGCAGCGTGAAGATATAAGCCGCCACAGCGAAAGCTGCTAGCCGCCCTCTGCAACCGTCGCTATATGCCCCTCATGACACCACGTGATAAAATCCGGAATTTTTCCATCGTTGCCCATATTGATCATGGCAAGTCGACGCTGGCCGATCGTCTGATCCAGCAGACCGGTACGCTGACCGAGCGGGAAATGTCTGAGCAAGTGCTCGACTCGATGGATATCGAAAAAGAGCGCGGCATCACGATCAAGGCTCAAACGGTGCGGCTCGACTATACGGCGCGTGACGGCGAGACCTATGCCCTCAACCTGATGGACACGCCCGGACACGTTGATTTTTCCTACGAGGTCAGCCGCTGCCTTGCGGCCTGTGAGGGCTCGCTGCTGGTGGTTGATGCCTCCCAAGGTGTCGAGGCTCAGACCCTTGCCAATGTCTATCAGGCGCTGGAGCAGGACCACGAAATCGTGCCTGTTCTCAACAAGATCGACTTGCCAGCTGCCGATGTCCCCGCCGTCAAAGCGCAGATCGAGGAGGTGATCGGGCTGGACGCTTCGGACGCGGTGGAAATCTCGGCCAAGACCGGGCTTGGTATCGAAGATGTGCTCGAAGCCATCGTCACGCGCTTGCCTGCCCCGCCGACAGGTGAGATCGACAAGCCGCTCAAAGCCTCATTGGTCGATGCCTATTACGATGCCTATCTCGGCGTGGTTGTCATCGTGCGGGTATTTGACGGCGTGCTGCGCCGAAAAAAGAAGATCACGATGATGAAAACCGGCGCAACTTATGTGCTCGACAAAGTTGGCACATTCCGGCCCAAGCCAACCGATACAGATGAGCTTGGGCCCGGCGAAGTTGGCTTTTTCGTCGCTTCGATCAAGGAAGTGTCTGACTGCTCAATCGGCGACACAATCACTGATACAGACAACCCTGCGGCAGAGGCGTTGCCCGGCTATAAGGAAGTCCAGCCGGTGGTTTTCTGTGGCCTGTTTCCGATGGATGCGGGCGATTTTGACGATCTGCGCGCCGCGATGAGCAAGCTACGCCTCAACGATGCCAGCTTCACCTGGGAAATGGAAACCAGCGCCGCGCTCGGCATGGGCTTTCGCTGCGGCTTCCTCGGTCTGTTACACCTTGAGATCATACAAGAACGTCTTAGCCGTGAGTTTGACCTTGACCTGATCGCAACCGCGCCGAGCGTGGTTTACGAGATGACCATGACGAATGGGACTGAAATAGAGCTGCATAACCCGGCTGACATGCCGGATGTTGTGAAAATTGTCGAAGTGCGTGAGCCGTGGATTGCCGCGACGATTTACACGCCGGACGCGTATCTCGGCTCGATCCTGAAATTATGTCAGGACCGGCGAGGTATTCAAACCGAATTGTCTTATGTTGGGGATCGCGCGCTGGTGCAGTACGAATTGCCGTTGAATGAGGTGGTGTTTGACTTCTATGATCGTCTGAAATCGATCTCACGTGGCTATGCCAGTTTTGATTATGAGATTATCGGTCACCGCGCCGAGGATCTGGTCAAGATGAACATTCTGGTCAATGACGAGCCGGTGGATGCGCTTGCCATGCTGGTCCACCGCGGTCGGGCTGAAAACAGGGGGCGGCAAATGTGCGAGCGTCTGAAAGACCTGATCCCGCGTCAGATGTTCAAAATTCCGATCCAGGCGGCCATCGGCGGCCGGATCATTGCGCGTGAGACGATCTCGGCGCTGCGCAAGGATGTCACGGCGAAATGCTATGGCGGCGACGCGACGCGCAAGAAAAAGCTGCTGGAAAAGCAGAAAAAAGGCAAGCTGCGCATGCGCCAGTTCGGCAAGGTTGAGATTCCGCAGGAAGCCTTCGTCGCGGCCCTGCGCATGGATGACAGTTAAGGCGCGTCGCTGGCCTCACTGTGCCAGAAGCGACTGGCTTCAAGTGCCAATCCGATCGCAATGTCTTCCGCATCAATTGAACGTAATACGGATGCGAGCGCGGCAATGTCAGCGCTGCTCAAGGTCTCTGGCTCGCCTCTGGTTTCGGCCAGTACCAGTAAGGCGGCCTCGCCAATGGCCCCCGATTGAACGGCGGCTTCCAATCCGAGGCGGCGATACGGCGTCAGCTCGCTATGATCGCTATTGTGCGCCTGTAGAACGCTGCGGGCATCGGGGCCGAGTGAGTAACCAAGTCCGGCGGACATTGCCAGAAGGTCAGCGGCGCGCTTGCTTTGGGCTTCAGTCATGGCGACCCCAACAAGAGCGTTCTGGATCGCCTGGTGCGATCCCTCGCCGATATCCGCACCGAGCCAGAGGGCAAGTATTTTGAGGCTGGTGACTTCAAACGGGTCATCCTCGCCGTCAACTTCACGCGCGCGTAACCATGTCAAAGCCAGATCTGGATCGCCAATTGCGAGCGCCGCTTTTGCGAACAATACAGCGTGAGCTACACTTTCAGGTGTGGTGGCCAGGCGCTTAATATCTGGGGCAAACAGTCTCGCGGTGGCCGAAAAGCGGGCCAAATTGTTCTGCGATGATAGGGTTAGGGCCTGTGTGAGGTTTTCCAATTGCGCGTCAGTCAGCGCGATTGGGTCATCAAGTGTCTGCAGGGCGAGTTCGATTTCATTGGCGACAATATAGTCAGGATCGTTGAGGTCTTCGGACAGAATTTGGCGATAAGCCTTGCCGGATATCTGCTGATCTTCGCTGGCGATTTGCGCAAATTCCTGGCGCAGGAATTTAGGCAATCGTGGGTGAGAGACAGCTGCGGCGGCGAGGGACGGTTTCGCCGCTGCGGTCGTGGCCGTTTCGATGGGCAGGGCTGCATGCAAGGAGAGGGCTATATTCAGGCCCGAATCGAAGCGCGCTTGTGGCGGTGTGGCCAGGTCGCCAGACGCCGCAAACACGGCCTCAACGAACCATGGATCATCCAGGCCCTGAGCGGTGGCGAATTCCACTGCCAGCTCGGCGCCGGAATAGTTCTCACGCAGGACCGCGCACACTGCGCGCAATTTCAGCCAATAGTCACCGGTCGCATTCAGCGCCGTCATCTGGCCACAGGCGGTCGCTTCATTGCCGCTCGCCAGATCGAGATCGATGAGGATTGCGTCTGCTTCGAGCGCTGCCCCAGCGTCACCAAGATGCGGTGCCAGGGCGGCGGCGGCGTCTGCTTCGCCGAGCGCGATCATCAAACGGGCACGCTCTAGCAACAGGTCGGCACTAAGATCCCCTTCAGGGCGGCGTGCCGGGGACAGGATAACCCGCCTGAGCAAGCTTCGCTCAGTGCGCGTCATCGCAGTTGGCTCAAGTGCCTGCATCAGGTTGAGCAGATTGGCATTGTCCGACCCCAGCCATAGCGACGCTGGGAATTCTGGTTCTGCATCGGTCAGATAGCCGGTTCCCCAGGCATCCATGTCCCCCATGCTTTCGCTGTCAATCTGTGCGATTGCGGCCAGATTGGAGCATAGCAGGCTAGCGGCGCCAATTACGAATGCCCTAAAAAACATGCTCGATCTCCACTCGGACGTCGCCCTCGCTGGGTTTTTGTTTGTCGAGTGAGTTGCCAAGCCACCACAAAACTCCAAGGATGATGGCTGAAAGGACTGCTAGAATGATGAGCCATTTGCGCATGATTAATGTCTTTCACATGAACTATGATGAGGCTCCAACATTGCCGGAACCGCTCTGTCTGTATAGGACAGGATTTACAGGCCCGAAAAGACCATGACTGAAGAACGAAGTTCTACGCTTAAATCCGACAATAATGAGGCACCCTGGGCCACCCGCACGATTGCGCTGGTTGGCTTGATGGGCGCTGGCAAATCGACGGTTGGGCGACGGTTAGCTGAGGCATTGCAGCGGCCTTTCTACGACAGTGACGATGAAATTGAGAAAGCGGCTGGCCTGTCAGTCGCCGATATATTTACAATTCATGGCGAACAGGAGTTTCGCCGAGGGGAGCGCCGTGTACTTGAGCGGCTCCTGGCTGGACCACCACATGTTTTGGCAACAGGTGGCGGGGCGTATCTGAACGAAGAAACGCGCGCCATGATGCACAGCCATGCTGTGACGATCTGGTTGAACGCGGATCTGGACACTTTGTGGAAACGCGTATCGAAACGATCTCACCGACCTTTGCTTCACGCGGATAACCCGAAAGAGATATTGTCGGATTTGTTTAATCAAAGAAAACCGGTTTACGAAAAAGCTGATTTGATCGTGGCGAGTGTGGAAGGTCCACATGGCCAAACGGTAACAGCCATTCTCAAAGCACTGGAAACCTGGTCCCCACACACCGATGCCTGATCCAGCTGATCCTACAATTGTCCGCGTTGAGCTTGATACGCGCAGCTATGACATCGTCATTGGCGATAATCTTCTGTCTGGAATTGCGGGCCGCCTGAAGCAAATCGGCGTGCGTGACCGGGTCTTCGTGTTGTCCGATGAGACCGTCTGGAGGTTGCACGGCGGCGCGCTGGAAGCTGGGCTATTGGCGGGCGGTATTCGTGCGCATGTGATCCAGGTTCCGTCTGGCGAGCAGGCCAAGAGCTGGACCCAACTTGGAGCTGTTCTCGGCCAATTGCTGGATGAAGGCGCGGCGCGCGATGATACTCTGCTGGCGTTCGGTGGCGGCGTGGTCGGCGATCTAGCCGGTCTGGCCGCCGCCCTGATGAAGCGCGGCATGGCGCTGGTACAGGTGCCGACGACAGTGTTGGCGCAGGTCGATAGCTCTGTTGGCGGCAAGACAGCTGTCAATACTGCGCATGGCAAGAACCTGATCGGGGCATTCTATCAACCGAAACTGGTTCTGGCCGATACAGCCTTGTTGCAGACATTGCCGGCGCGCGAATGCCGGGCTGGATATGCCGAGATCATCAAGTACGGCTTCATCAATGATCCTGAATTTCTCGACTGGCTCTCGGTCAATGGATCGGCGGTGCTGCAGCAGACGCCTGCGGCATTGGCTTATGCTGTGGCGGTGTCGTGCCGGGCAAAAGCGCAGATCGTTGCACAGGACGAGCGCGAAGGTGGCGTGCGGGCCTTGCTCAACTTCGGACATACGTTCGGGCATACACTCGAAGCGGCGACCGGATATGGGGATCGTTTGCTGCATGGTGAAGCTGTTGCGACCGGTATGGCGCTGGCGCTGCGATATTCTGCCCGGCTCGGTCTGATATCGCTTCAGGACGCCGAGAAAGGGTGTCAGATGATCGCCGCGAGTGGTCTTCAGTCGAATATTGCGGACTTGCCTTGTGGGCCTTATGTGGCAGGAGACCTCGCAAAAGCGATGACGCAGGACAAGAAAGCGCGCCAACAAAAAGTCCCACTCATCTTGGCCAAGGGACTGGGCCAGAGTTTTATTTATCCGGACGCTGATCTTGATGATGTGGCGGTCTTTTTAGAGCAGGAGTTGAACAAAAGCTGATGATTATCGGCACTTTTATCGCTATTATTGTCTTACTGGCTTTGTCAGGGTTCTTTTCAGGATCTGAAACAGCGCTCACCGCTGCCAGCCGCGCGCGGATGTATCAGCTTGAAAAAGACGGTGACAAGCGTGCGCGCCGGGTCAACCGATTGATTGCCGACCGAGAGCGCCTGATCGGGTCAATCCTGCTCGGCAACAATCTGGTCAATATTCTGGCCTCAGCGCTGGCGACAAACCTTTTCATCAACCTCGTGCCGGGGACAGGCGGGGTGGCATTGGCCACGGCGTCGATGACGGTCCTGGTTCTGGTCTTTGCCGAGGTTTTGCCGAAAACATACGCGATCACGCGGCCTGATAATATGGCGATGGCGGTGTCTGGTCCCGTCGCATGGTTCGTGGCCTCGGTGAGTTGGATCGTTAGCGCGATCCAGGCGGTGGTGAATGTGACTCTACGAGTGCTCGGCGTGCGTGCGCCAGATGATGTTACCCCTGAAGAGGATATTCGCGGAACGATCGATCTTTATCATTCTGAAGATGAGCTTGATACAGAATACCGGCACCGATTGGTTGGCGCCCTTGATCTGAAAGACATGACAGTCGAAGAGGTCATGATCCACCGCAAGAACATCATTATTCTCGACGCGACTGCGCCCGCTGGTGAAATCATCCAACAAGCCCTGGCCAGCCCGCACTCAAGACTGCCTTTATATCGCGGCGATCAGGAAGAGATTGTTGGCATCCTGCATGTCAAGGACCTGCTGCGCGCGGTGGTTGATCATGACGGCGAGACGGATGAGATGGACATTTTGGGCATTTGCCGCGACCCGTGGTTTGTCCCGGAAACCACACGCGTCGAGGACCAGCTTGATCGGTTCCTGAAAGAGCGCATTCATTTTTCGCTGGTTGTCGATGAGTACGGCACGTTGCAGGGCTTGGTTACACTTGAAGATATTCTCGAAGAGATTGTCGGCGATATTCGCGACGAGCATGATGTTGTGGTGCAGGGCGTGCGGCCCCAGGATGATGGCTCGGTCAATATTGAAGGCTGGGTTACGATCCGCGATCTTAATCGCGTCACCGGCTGGAACCTGCCGGACGAAGAAGCGGTGACAATCGCGGGTCTGGTCATCCATGAAGCTCAAACTATTCCTGAGCCGGGTCAGCGGTTTGCTTTTCATGGCTACCGGTTTGAAATTCAACGCAAGACCCGCAATCAGATCATGGGGCTGAACGTGATGCCTATTCCAGAAGATAAAGACTGACCGCGCGCGCGCCCTAAATGTCAAATACTTGCCTTGTTAGCGCCCTAAAGGCGGCGTCTCTTCAGGCAAAGTTCTGTGAGGGAGAGATCAAATGCAGGTTAGAGTGAAGCCATGGATTGCCGGGCTTGCGGCGGTCGGTATTGTTGCCGCTTGTACGACGTCAGATAGCGCGACCGGTGATGTCGAAATTATTGATGCGGTTGACCCGGCGCCATCCTCTGAACCATTACCGTCGCCACCGCCGCCGCCAGAAGTTGCAAGCGAAGAGGCGGTGGGTTCGGTTGTGGTCTCAGGTAAGCGCGCTTCTGGAGCCGCTTCGACGGATGTTTTGAGTGACAGTGGGATTATCAGGCCTGAACCGCCACGCGATCAACCTGAGCCGCAGGCCGGTATGCTGACGGCAGGTGATTATGATGATGTCCTGAACCCGGACCTCTACAAAGCCTATATTGATCGGATGCTGCAAGGCCAGCTGAGTGGCCGCGATCTACCGTTCATTGATGCTGATCAGAGGATTGCAATCAAAGTGGTCGACCGCCTTGGCAAGCCTGTACCGCTGGCCAGAATTTCGCTGACCACAGCGGACGGAGCACCGATGTTTCCATTGCGTACCAGCGCCGATGGCATGGCCTATATCTATCCCAACTATGACGCCCTTGAGGCCGGCATGGTGGTCAGTGTCGCGGGTGATGGTGGCCAAGCGCTGAGCCAACCCCTGGCTGAGGACATGCTGAAAAATGGTGGTGAGCTCGCTTTCGACCTTAGCGGGGACGCTATGCCAGCCCAGAAGCTGGACTTGTTGCTAACCGTCGACGCGACCGGATCGATGGGCGATGAAATGCGATATTTACAGGTTGAATTGATCGGCATTCTTGACCGTGTCAAAGAGGCCAACCCGGCCTTGGATATTCGCGTGGGCTTTGTTCTCTATCGCGACAAAGGGGACGCTTATGTGGTCAAGCAGGAAGCTTTCACCGGAGATTTGGAGGCGTTCAAAAATGTCTTTTCCGAGCAGTCAGCAGATGGCGGCGGGGATTTCCCCGAAGCTATGCATGCCGCACTGGAGGCCGGGCTTGGCTTTGACTGGCGCGATGATGCCGTGAAAGTGAACCTTCTGGTCGCTGATGCTCCGCCGCATGACAGCGATATATCCGCGACTTGGGACAGCGCGCTGATTTCACGCTCACGCGGTATCCATGTTGTGCCGCTGGCCGCTAGCGGGGTCGACAAGACGGCCGAGTTTTTGATGCGCGCCATGGCGCAGATGACGGGCGGGCGATATCTGTTCCTGACCAATGATAGCGGAATTGGTAACCCGCATGCCGAGCCAACAGTTGATTGCTATGTCGTGACACGGCTTGATGGCCTGGTGCAACGGGTTCTGGACAGCCTTGTAACCGGGGTCCGGGTCGAACCGGACGGCGACGATGTGATCCGCACAGTCGGCAATTATCGGCTTGGTATGTGTCAGTTGGAGGATCAGCAATCGGGCTAGGTCTTCACAAATTCGGACCGCTTGTTGATATTTCCAGCGACTTCAGGCAGCTTCAGCCGATCTGAGGACGATAGGGAGATAAAGAATGAGCAAACGTGACGATTTGATCGCGAAATACGCTGACGCTCTGAAGGAAAAATGCGGTGTAAAAGCCGACATGGCTTTCCTGACCAAAGTGACCATTGGGTGTGGCCCCTCGATTTACAATCGCGATTCATCAACCGTTTCAGCGACCGATCCGAAAGAGCTGGACAGGGTCAAGAAGAATTTCCTGATCAAGAAGCTAGGCCTGAAAGATGGTCCTAAGCTAGATGAAGGTATTAGCGCTGTGATGGATCAGTATGGTCGCTCGACCCGTGCGAAGTATCGCGCTGTGGTCTATTACCTGCTGGCTGTGCACTTCCGTAAGAAAAGCACTTATAATTAGGCTCGGGCCCTTTTCAAAAATAAAGTTTCAAGGGCGGTGCTGCGGCATCGCCTTTTTTCATGGATAGGCAGAGCGGAGGCGAGGCGTTAAGGCTGCGCGCATGAGTTTTGCTGCATCTATCCTCACACTTTATCCTGAGGCGTTTCCCGGTCCGCTTGGCGTTTCTATTCTGGAGCGCGCACGCCGTGATGGGCTGTGGTCGCTGGAAACCATAGAGCTGCGTGAGTTTGGCCTTGGCAAGCATCGCCAAGTTGATGAAACCCCGGCTGGCGGCGGCGCTGGCCTGGTCTTGCGCCCGGATGTTGCGGCGGCTGCGATTGATAGTGTTGCGCACGGCGCTCGCCCGCTGATCTATCCGAGCCCGCGCGGTGTACCGTTTTCGCAAAACTTGGCGCAGGAATGGGCGGCAGGGCCGGGGCTGGTGATGTTTTGCGGGCGGTTTGAAGGGCTTGATGAGCGCGTGATTGAAGCGCGCGGCCTGCAGGAGGTCTCATTGGGCGATTTCGTGCTGGCTGGCGGCGAGGTTGCAGCCATGGCGATGCTGGAGGCAACGCTGCGTCTGATCCCCGGTGTCGCGGGCAATACGGCCTCGATTGAGGATGAAAGTTTTTCCACCGGATTGCTTGAATACCCACATTATACCCTGCCGCGTCAATGGGAAGGCCACGGAACGCCAGAGGTTCTGACCTCGGGCGATCACAAAAAGGTAGCTGAGTGGCGGAATCAGCAGAGCCAAGCATTGACAAAAGCGCGCCGTCCCGATTTATACGCCGCTTCCCCAGATGGGCCAGAAATGCGAGCGTCGGAGACGGACGATGAACATGATTGAACAGCTTGAAGCTGAAGAAGTGGCACGTGTCACAACCGGTAAGGATATTCCGGAATTTTCCCCTGGTGACACACTGACAGTCAATGTGCGCATCCGTGAGGGTGATCGTGAACGTGTCCAGCGTTATGAGGGCGTCTGTATTGCCCGTTCAGGCGGTGGTCTGAATGAGAGCTTCACAGTTCGCAAAATTTCTTTCGGTGAAGGTGTTGAGCGGGTTTTCCCGGTTGTCTCACCAATGCTCGAAAGCATTGAAGTCAAGCGTAAAGGCCGCGTTCGCCGCGCCAAGCTGTACTTCCTGCGTGATCGCCGGGGTAAATCAGCCCGTATCTCTGAGCGTACAACCGGACACGGTATTGAAGTCACAGAGATCACCACGACCAAGACAGAGCTTCGCCGTCAACGCGACGCTGCGAAAGTGTCTCGCCGCGAAGATGCTGCGACTGAGCGTAAAGCTGCCACCAAAGCGAAAGCTGCTGAAGCGACTGCCGCAGAAGCGGAAGCAAAAGCAGCTGAGAGCGGTGACGACGCATAGTCGCGTACGCTTTAACGAGCTCATTCAAGCCCCGGTTCGCAAAGAACCGGGGCTTTTTTGTATCTTTGGGTGGCCTCATTCCACTTTGCGGCGATTTGGCCCGGAGGAATGCTTGCGTCTTGCGCGTCCACGTGGTGATTACGGCTGAACGAGAGAAGAGTGACGATGGCCGGGTTAACCCTGTACGATAAAATCTGGAACAACCATCTGGTCAGCAAGGATGCGGTGACGGGCGAGGCACTGCTTTATATCGATTTGCACTTGATCCATGAGGTTACCACACCGCAGGCCTTTGCCGACCTGAAAGCGGCGGGCCGCAAGGTGCGCCGACCTGACCTGACATTGGCGGTTGCCGACCACAATACGCCAACCGAAAACCAGGCAGCCGGGCTGGCAGGTGTAAAAGACGAGGCCGCGCGTCTGCAATTGCAGATGTTGAGCACAAATGTTGCCGCGCATGGCATCGAGTTTTTCCCAATGGGAGATCTGCGTAATGGGATTGTCCATGTGGTCGGGCCGGAACAAGGTCGCACACAGCCCGGGATGACCATTGTTTGCGGCGATAGTCACACCTCAACGCATGGCGCGTTCGGCGCACTCGCGCATGGTATTGGCACCAGCGAGGTGGAGCATGTTCTGGCCACGCAAACGCTGCGCGCTCGCAAGATGAAGAATATGGCGATTGAGATTAGTGGGCGCTTGGGCGAAGGCGTAACGGCGAAAGACCTCGCCTTGCATATTATCGCCAAGATTGGCACGGCTGGTGGAACAGGCTGCGTCATCGAGTTTCGCGGCGAGGCGGTTCGTGCCCTGACGATGGAAGGCCGGATGACGCTGTGCAATCTCTCGATTGAAGGCGGCGCGCGGGCCGGTCTGATTGCGCCGGATGAAGCAACGTTCGACTATATGCGCGGGCGTCCTGCATCCCCCAAGGCAGGCGCGTGGGAGCAGGCCGAACAGCACTGGCGAACGCTATTTTCCGACACTGATGCGTCTTGGGATCAAACTGTTGAGATAAATGGTTCCAGAATAGAACCTACGATCACATGGGGCACCAGCCCTGAACAGGCGATTGCACTGTCTGGCAGGGTTCCGGATCCTGCCAAGATGAATGATCCGGTCAAACAGATGGCGGCTGAGCGGGCGCTGGATTATATGGGACTGACCGCTGGGCAGAAGATTGCCGGAACGCCGGTTCAGCGTGTGTTTATTGGCTCGTGTACCAATTCTCGCATCGAGGATTTGCGCGCGGCGGCTGAAATTGCCCAGCAAGGTCAGGTTGCCGACGGGGTTCGGGCCATGGTCGTGCCGGGATCTGGTCTGGTGCGGGCGCAGGCCGAGGCGGAAGGCTTGGATGCGGTTTTCCGAGCCGCCGGGTTTGAATGGCGCGAGCCGGGATGCTCGATGTGCCTCGGCATGAATCCAGACACTTTGGCACCGGGTGAGCGCTGCGCCTCGACCTCAAACCGCAATTTTGAAGGTCGACAAGGACGCGGTGGCCGGACCCATTTGATGAGCCCCGCATTGGCGGCACGCGCCGCAATGACCGGGGTTATCGGGTGAGTCTGAGCGACTGGACACCGTGCGAGCGACCTGGGCAATGGCCGCTGCAGGGGCCTCGGATTGTGCTTGAACCCTTAGATTGGGCTAGGCATGCGGGCGGACTATTTCGTGCGATTGCCGGGCCGGAAAATATTACGCTTTGGGAATATATGCCGATTGGTCCATTTGATCGCGAAGAGGATTTCTGCCGCACTTTTGAAGCCGTTCGCGCCAATCTGAATTGGGAAACTCTGGTCATCAAGCGCCTACACGATAGGCGCGTTCTCGGCATGGCGAGCTATATGCGCATTCGCGAAATTCATGGCAGCGTGGAGGTCGGCTGCGTCGCGTTTGGCGACGAATTGAAACGCTCGATTGAGGCGACAGAGGCGATGTCTTTGATGGCGCATCATGTCTTCGTTGAGCTTGGTTATCGGCGTTATGAGTGGAAATGCCATAACGGAAATGCCGCGTCGAAGCGCGCTGCCGAACGGCTGGGCTTTGCGTTTGAGGGTGTTTTCCGCAACGACATGGTGGTCAATGGCAAAAACCGCGACACCGCTTGGTTCGCTATGACCGACGATGATTGGCCGAATATAGGTGCAGGGTTTGAAGACTGGCTGGACGCCGGAAATTTCGACACTGACGGCCAGCAGAAACAGAGCTTGAAGGCATTGCGGGCATGATCACCGCACTAGATCACATGGTGCTACTATGCCCGGATATTGAGGCGGGCGTCGAGGCGTATCGGGTTGTGATGGGGGCAGACCCGATCTGGCGCGCGCGCAGTGATGGGACGGCGAGTGCGGTATTTGCGGGTGGCAATACGGCGCTGGAACTGATCGCTCCGAACGGTAAGGGCGCGACCGCCGACAAATTGCGTGAGATGACGTCAGACGGCGCGAAACTGACCACGCTGGTCTACAAGACCGAAGATATCACCGAAACTCACCGCGTTCTGACCCGGCGCGGCCTTGCCCCTGCTGAGATTGTGGATGGCAGCAGCAAGGATCTCACATCCAGAAAAACCCGCACCTGGCGCTCGTTTCGAATTCCTGATGAGCGCATGTCAAGTATAAAAAGTTTTGTATTGGAACTAAATAGTACTCAAAAAGTACTATTTAGTACTGCCCCCAACGCGGTGAGCCGTCTCGATCATTTGGTTATCAATACGCCGAACCCTGAGCGTGCGGTGGCGACATATGGATCGAGATTGGGGTTGCGCCTGGCGCTCGACCGTACGGCGCTGGAGTGGAAGACCAGGTTTTCGTTCTTCCGGCTCGGCGGCCTGACCTTGGAAATCGTTCACCGGCTTGAGGATGAGCATGACCCTAGCGGCCCCGACACATTCTGGGGCGTGACTTGGGGTGTCGCGGATCTCGATGCAGCGCATATTCGCTTGAGTTTAGCCGGGCGCGATGTCAGCGAGGTCAGGACAGGGCGCAAGCCGGGCAGCCGCGTCTTTACCGTCAGAGATGGCACCCTAGGCGTGCCAACGCTGTTCATCGACCACGCACCACGATAAGGAAAGCAGATGAAACCGTTCACAACTCTGCGGTCTACCGCTGCGCCTTTGACCGATAAAGGCAAGCTGATGGTCAATGTCGACACGGACATGATCATCCCGAAACAATTCTTGAAAACCACCACGCGCGAGGGCCTGTCAGAGGGGTTGTTCTACGAGTTGAAAACATTGCCGGACGGCAGCCCGAACCCGGATTTTGTGCTCAACAAGCCGAAATATAGGGGGGCAGGTGTTCTGATCGCCGGCGAGAATTTTGGCTGCGGGTCATCGCGCGAACATGCGCCTTGGGCTTTGCTGGATCAGGGCATTACCTGTGTCATTGCGCCTGGGTATGCCGATATCTTCTACAATAATTGCGGCAAGAACGGTATACTGGCGATCTCGCTGCCGATTGACGTTTGTGAGGGTTTGGCTGACCAGACCGGCGGCGGCAATAGTGTGTTTGAAATCGATTTGGAGCGCCAAATCGTCATCGGCCCTAACGGTGAAGATTACAAGTTCGAGATTGATCAGGGGCGCAAACAGAAACTGCTAAAGGGGATGGATGATATTGCCATGACGCTACAGCGTAGCGATACTATTGGGCAGTTCGAAACGGTGCGCAGACTATCGACGCCCTGGCTGGAGAAAATGTGATGAGATATTCCGCTATCGCGCTGATGATTGGTGGACTGACCGTTTCGGCCTGTAACCCTGATATTCTGAATACCAAGCCGGAAGTGCGCGGCTTAAAGGGCGCTGCACCGGTGCAAACGCTGACCAATCCGGCGGACGGGACAGACATTACTTTACGCCCAGGCGGTCAATTGGTGTTGAGACTAGCGAGCAATCCGACGACTGGATATTACTGGCATTTGCTTGATACTGGCACAGATGCGGTCATTGCCTTGCAGTCTGAGGCCTATATTGCCGACCCGGCGCCAGAAGGCGTGGCTGGAAGCGGCGGCATTCAGGTCTTCGTGTTTGACGCTGCCCGTGCCGGTCACGCGACTATGGTCATGTCTTATCAGCGCGATCAAAATGATGTCGCAGATAGCCTGCAACTGAAAGTGAAGATAATCGAATGATTATTGTTGAAGGCCATGTGCGTCTGGCAGATGCCAATGATATTGAACGTGTGCGTACAGCTGCGGCAGCGCAGATCGCCGCCAGCCGAGCCGAGCCCGGCTGTATCGACTACACTTACTCTATCGATGTCCTTGATCCGCAGGTGATGCGCGTTTTGGAACGTTGGAAAAGCTGGGGCGACCTAGAGGATCACTTTAAACAGCCACATATGGATGCCTGGCGCGCTGCCCTGAAAGAGATCAAGTTCCTTGAGCGGATCATCCGCGCCAATGAAGTGGCCGAAACTCGCGACATTTGAATTTCCAGATTGAGATAGACAGATTATGACCCAAACAATGCTCTTGCTACCCGGCGACGGGATTGGCCCTGAAGTTGTGGCCGAAGCCCGCCGTGTAGCGGAAAAAATTGCGCCTGACTTGCAATTCACCGAAGGGCTGATCGGCGGCGCCTCGATTGATGCACATGGCCAGCCGCTGACGGTTGATACATTGGTCAATGCAAAAGCGAGCGACGCGGTCCTGCTTGGCGCCGTTGGCGGGCCAAAATGGGTTGATGTAGAGCGCAATCTCCGCCCCGAAATGGGCTTGCTACAGATCCGCAAAGGGATGGATGTATTTGCCAATCTGCGTCCGGCTTTTTGCTTTCCAGCTCTGGTCGATGCGTCGAGCCTGAAGCGCGAAGTGGTCGAAGGCCTGGATATCATGATCGTCCGCGAGCTGACATCTGGGGTTTATTTTGGTGAGCCGCGCGGGATTGAACGCGGGATAGGTGACAAGAGTTTTGGCTATGAGACCTCACGTTACACCGCTGGTGAGATCAAACGGGTGGCACGGGTCGCGTTTGATATTGCGCGCGGTCGCAGGGGTGAGGTGTGTTCGACAGAGAAGTCCAATGTCATGGAATCAGGCCTGTTCTGGCGTGAAATTGTAACCGATCTGCATGCTGCCGAAGGTGATGGCCTTGTGCTGCGCCACCTCTACTCAGATGCTTGCGCGATGGAACTGGTGCGTGCCCCCAAGCAATTCGATACTATTCTGGCGGGCAATCTGTTTGGCGATATCCTCTCCGATGAAGCGGCGATGCTAACCGGGTCGATTGGAATGCTACCCTCTGCAAGCCTGGGCGCTGAGGGTGCGCCCGGCCTGTTTGAGCCGGTGCACGGGTCGGCTCCCGATATTGCCGGTCAAGGCAAGGCCAATCCATGTGCCGCCATCCTGTCCCTGGAAATGGCCTTGCGCTGGTCGCTGGGCCAGCCGGAAGCTGCGGATCGACTATTTGCAGCGGTCGGACGGGCGTTGGACTATGGTGCCCGCACCGCTGATCTTGGCGGATCGATGAGCACCCAAGCCATGGGTGATGCGATCATCGCTGCCCTGTAACTTCTGAGCCTAGGCCGCAGCGAGCCGGTCTGCGCGGTTCTGGCGCGGGCGGGCTTGGCCGGAATCTATGCCGAGCTTGGCCATAGACCAGCTGCAAATCCGGTTCTTTCCGTCGTCTTTTGCGCGCTGCATAGCTTCATCAGCGCGGGCCAATGCGCTTTCCAGACTGTCATATTTTGACAATGGCGCGAAACCGAAACTGGCCGTGATACTGACTCCGCTACCACCCAGATCAACCGACATTTCTGCGACCCGCTGGCGAATACGTTCGGCGACCAATAGGGTCTGCTCGGCAGTGGAATTATACAGAGCGATGACGAATTCATCGCCCCACCAACGGGTGATCAAGTCTTGGCGGCTGCGCAATTCCTCACGCGCGATATTTGAGACAGTGACCAGAACTTTGTCGCTCAACGTACTGCCATAAGCATCATTGATGGCTCTGAAATTATCGATATCGAACACTACCAGTCCTGACATCTTGTCGGTCCGGTTCATCAGCTGGATTTGCTGATTGGCGGCCTGCAGGAAAAACCGCCTGGTTAACAGCCCGCTCAGCGTGTCGGTGGCTGACAGGGTTTCGAGTGGGTCTCTGTGCAGCATTAGTCGAAACTGATTTTGGGACGCCATCACGGCAACCGGAAGCCCAACACATACAGAGATGTACAGACTGCTAAGCAAATATTTATGCGGGTGCTGCGGAATGCCGTAGCGATACAGGACAACCGAGATGATGAAAGACAGGCACAATGCGGTGGCAATGATCATCGTGAAGAAGATGATGGCCTCTTTTATTCTTCGAGTATCATTGGTCATGTCAATATCCTTTTTGTTGAAGACCGACTGCATAATACACAGCGCTTGAGATACGCCTTATTTCAATCTAAGGTTTTATTGCACAACCTTAAGTTATTATTTATGGATCATCCATGGCTAGTACAATTTGCGCTACGAAACAGGACCACGCAGCTCAAACTGACGGTGCGTAAGTGAAGGATTTCAGCGTGTAAGCGCGCGTCTGAAAATCCCATTTGACGGTTTTCAGGGCAGAGCTGAGCTTGACGCCGAGGCTCTTCTCAACCGGGATGAAGCTGTTGAAATACAGCTGGTGCTCGGGGGCGACGGGGAAGCTGCCGGTTAGAATCTTGGCGCGGCGATTGGGTGCAAACAGGCGTTTGAGACTGGCTTGCTTGACCGCTTTGAGGCGAAAATCCTCGATATGCTCGCCGCCAAGTCTATCGTGCACCGCGACCACGTAGCGGATCGGCCAGCAATCCTCGACATCGTGCAGCCCTGTAATCTCATTCTGAAACGCCTCGAAAACGCCCTTTCCGCTGCCGTACTCGCTGTCAAAGGGTGGATCGAAGGCGGTCTCTCTGTCAGCAATCATCTGCAGCAGGCGGTTTCTGTGCTCGCCAAAACCAGTGCCGTCTTCGCCCAATCCGAGTGCACCTGCGAGGCCGTCCAGCAGCACCGAGACAACTGCGAGCCGGTTCTTGTTCACCGGGTCAGACAGGTCCGAATATGCGCCCGAATAGGTGCGCAGAATGCGCGAGGCAAAATCCAGGAGCGCGGCGTGAGGGTCTTGCAAAACAGGCATGACGCCGGATGTAGCACAGGTGGTTTGTTTTTGCCCCACGCTAAGCGCTGCGCGTCACGCGGGTTCCGCGACAGCGCCTCAGCGCCAGGCAAAACACCAACCTCTCCGAACACTCAAATTCTGTCCCGCACTATTTCGCGAACAATTGCCCGATATTGGCGAAGGCTTTCAACTCTATCGCATTGCCGCTGGGATCGGCGAAGAACATGGTGGCTTGCTCGCCGGGTTTGCCCTCGAAACGGGTATAGGGCGCGATGATGAACTCGACCTGTCCGGTGAGGCGGGCCGCGAGGGCGCGCCATGTCTGCATGTCGAGGACGAGACCGAAATGGCGGACGGGAACGGTTTTGCCGTCGACTTGGTTTGATGCTGCGCTGAGCGCCTTTGGCGCAGCAGCATGAGCGGGTTCCCGATCCTCGCTGCGCTCGTCCGATGAACCGGGCTCAGGGCTGTGTCCCACCGTGTCGCAAAGGTCCGGCGCGAGATGCGCGACGATCTGATGGCCGAACAGGTCAAAATCGACCCAGTGCGCGCTCGACCGCCCCTCGGCGCAGCCGAGCAGGCCGCCATAAAACGCCCGCGCGGCAGCCAGATCATGTACAGGAAAGGCGAGGTGGAATGGGGGCATGGGGCAGATCCTGACGCAAGGGGCTCTGTGAAGTTATTTCAAACCCGATGTTGAGCCAAGTCCCAAACCAACAAATAAGCAATGATGCTTCACATGGGCTTGGTTTGAGCGGTTATTGTGCAGTACAAGGTGCGCAGCACTTCTGGCTGTGTCTCCGCTAACTATTGCAGTGCGTGCGTCCGGCACGCCGTGAGACGTCCGGGAAGAGATTGGCAATTTTAGAACGCAGTCTTGAACCCGGTTCATGGGCTGGCGCAGCCAGACCGGAACCTGCTTCGCGACGCTGCGCCGAAGGCGCTTAGGGCGTCGCAGAATCCAGACCTAAAACCGGGTCCCGGACCCCAGGTCCAGCCGGGGGCAGCGTCAAATCCGGAATGATAAATTGCGGAGCCGTCGCCCCCAAAACTCTCGGCGAGATAATCCATGCCTGCACGCTAATACCGGGCGCGTAGGCGGCGTCTAGCCGCGCGCGCCATCGGTCGCGGCTTTCGCCGGGCAGGGTCGCGATGAGGGCGTATTGATGCGCGTGGGGGTGCGGGCTCGGCTTCCAGAGCGCCGGATCGTCGCCAATCGCGGTCACGTGGAGATTACCCCAGCGATCAACCGCCATCATCACGTCGCGCCCGCTGGCGCGCACCCACAGGCCGAGCTTAAACAATTGCCACCACAGCCACGGCCAGAACAAGACCATGGTGTGGGCGTAAAGATGATCGTGGCGCTGAGGCTGCATGGCGCGAGTATAGGCCGGGGCGCAAAGGGGGCGGATACGTTTTCGCGCCGCTCCCCCTTCTCCCTCGGGAGAAGGGCCGGGGATGAGGGGTCACGCGGGCGAGTATGGGGTCCATGTTTAGTGTTGTAGAACAAGGTGTTGTCGATCCTCACAGCCTTATTCCCGAAGCCCAATCCGCGCCCCCTCACCCCAACCCCTCTGCCAAAGGAGAGGGGCTAAAACGGGGGGATTGAGGCCGGGGAATGGCGGACGAGCTCTGGTTTTGCCCCGCGCTAAGACGCTGCGCGTCACGCGGGGCGAAGCAGGTTCCGCGACAGCGCTACGCGCTGCCACCCACGGGTGTCATGAACCGGGCTCAGGGCTGAGGCCCTACAACTGACTTGTCATCACCCAATGTCTCCGCAGGACCGGAGCACCCGTGGGAGCGTGAAATGTAGGGCGGGCCTTGGCCCGCCATTCCACAGGTTCGTCAATCCATGGCGGGCCAAGGCCCGCCCTACGAGGCGCGGAGCGCCTTTGGCTTGAGCGCAGTTGTTAGATTTACGCTCTGCCCAACTTGATTGGGCAGCCCAGCACCCGATCTCGCCCCAAGATCGGGAGCATCGTTGCCTCTCCCGTCCCCAAACCAAACACCGGATGCTGGATCCCACGGTCAAGCCGTGGGGAGCGCAAATTGTAGGGCGGGCCTTGGCCCGCCTTGTTGATAGACCGATGCCTGCCATGGCGGGCCAAGGCCCGCCCTACAAGGCGCGGAGCACCTTTGTCTAGTTGGCGACGATGGAGCAGTGCCCCCGCCCCCTCGGGTCCCCCTCCCGCAGGGAGGGGGAGGCGCGTTTTGAGCTGATTGTCGGGCGGGATCGGCAATTGTTAGATTTACGCTTTGCACGGCTTGACCGTGGACACCCGTGGGGCACCCTATCACCCGATCTCTCCGTTCGCCAACGAAGCCTCATCCTGAGCCTGTCGAAGGATAAAGGCGGGCTTGAGCAAGCTGCGGTGAGATCGGTGTCCCTCGTCCTTCGACAAGCTCAGGATGAGGGACGAGGCAAGTTTGCAAAAGCACCAAGCCCGCCCCCAAACCAAACACCGGGTGCTGGACCCTCTGATCAAGTCAGAGGGAGCGTGAATCGTAGGGCGGGTCTCGACCCGCGTGGGGACCTGTCGATTTAGGTCAAACGGCTGGACAACTCTCGTCATGCGAGGTGCGGAGCTCCATGCCTGTTACGTTGAGCGAAATGGAATATAGCTTTGGGTGACTTTCGTTTTTCCGAGATCGAACCCAGTGATTCTCAATAAAGATGTGGTAGCCTGCATCTTAAGATAAGCATCGTCGGTAGGACCAATCGTTATCTCTTTGATTAGATTTCGGATGTCCAACTCTACTGGGGCGACATCCGCATTTGTTTTTATAGGAAAGCAAAAATATTCGTACATTCCGCGAGGTCCGACTTTCGGGTGAACATACTGAGAAAACTGTTCGTCGAAGTCTCCGTGACGGCGCCAAACAAAGCGCCACTCGCGTTCGGCTTTAAACCCGGGGTGTTTGTGTGTGATTGCCAACTGAAAACATAAGTCAACAAATGCGCTTACGACATGCTCGGAATGCTTAATTAGAAGCCCGGAATCTAATTCAGAGAGGTTCTTCAAGAAATGACTGAGCGACCGTTCTGCGCGTTCGACAAATTGTTTTTCCGTCTCATAAAAAACTGGATATGCAACAATATGGCTAGCGAACAATTGAGCGAGCCCGAGATTCATCGGATCAATGACTATTGCAGCACCGTTTCCATCAGAGGCGTATCCCCGCCACATGGTGAGATTATCATGTGAGTCCGTGCCAATCTCACAAGTGCTCCAGCAGGAAACGAACGTATCGAAAAGGTCTCCTCCACGGCTGGCCTCGTAAGCTTCATTGAACGAGGCTCCCATGAGTTTTTCTTTAGCGAGGATAGCGGATACTACCTCATGTAAAGGTTCTTTCGGTTTTGAGAGGTCCTCGAGCATTTGCTTGCCCTTTGTAACTTCATCAAAATCATTCATTGCGGCGACTGGGCTGAACCAGAGTTCCTCATTGCGAAGGATACCTTCCAAACCGGAAAAACTTGTATAGTGGACAAGCCCTGTGAGTTCACCGCGGCGTTCAATAAAGGCCTGTTGAGCAGGCTCGGTCAGAGTGCTCCAAACGATGTCTGAGGAGTCTTCACTCTCTATGATACTCACCCCTCCGCCAAGTAAATCTGGCTACCCTTCTCCATAAACTCGCGGCTCTTTTTTTCCATCCCGGCTTTTGCTTCGGCGGCTTGTTTCTCCAAGTCTGCTTTCTCGTTATCGGTCATTCCATCGGCGTATTCGCGGACTTCTGCGGTGATCTTCATTGAGCAGAATTTTGGCCCGCACATGGAGCAAAAGTGCGCAACTTTGTGGGCGTCTTTGGGCAGGGTTTGGTCGTGGAATTGGCGTGCGGTTTCGGGGTCTAGCGACAAGTTGAACTGGTCTTCCCAGCGGAACTCAAATCTGGCCCGAGAGAGCGCGTCGTCGCGCACCTGCGCGGCCGGGTGGCCCTTGGCGAGATCGGCGGCATGGGCGGCGAGGCGGTAGGTGATGACGCCGACTTTCACATCGTCGCGGTCGGGCAGACCGAGGTGTTCTTTCGGCGTGACATAGCACAGCATGGCGGTGCCGAACCAGCCGATCATCGCCGCGCCAATGCCGCTGGTAATGTGGTCATAACCGGGCGCGATGTCGGTGGTCAGCGGGCCGAGCGTGTAGAACGGGGCCTCGCCGCATTCGCGCAATTGCTTGTCCATATTGACCTTGATCTTGTGCATCGGCACGTGGCCGGGGCCCTCGACCATGACTTGACACCCGCGTTGATGGGCGATCTTGGTCAGCTCGCCCAGGGTTTCCAGCTCGGCGAACTGGGCCGCGTCATTGGCGTCGGCGATGGAACCGGGGCGCAGGCCGTCGCCGAGGCTGAAGCTGACATCATAGCGCCGCATCAGGTCGCAAATCTCGTCGAAATGGGTGTAGAGGAAGCTCTCTGTGTGGTGGGCGAGCATCCATTTCGCCATGATCGAGCCGCCGCGCGAGACGATGCCGGTGACGCGGCTGGCGGTGAGGTGGATATAGGCGAGGCGCACGCCCGCGTGGATGGTGAAATAGTCAACGCCCTGCTCGGCCTGCTCGATCAGCGTGTCGCGGAAAATCTCCCAAGTCAGGTCCTCGGCGGCCCCGTTGACCTTTTCCAGCGCCTGATACATCGGCACGGTACCGATGGGGACGGAGGCGTTGCGGATGATCCACTCGCGGGTGTTGTGAATATTGCGCCCGGTTGACAGGTCCATGACATTATCCGCGCCCCAACGCGTCGCCCAGACCATTTTGTCGACCTCTTCCTCAACCGATGAAGCAACGGCGGAGTTGCCGATATTGGCGTTGATCTTGACCAGAAAGTTGCGGCCAATGATTTGCGGCTCAAGCTCTGGGTGGTTGATATTGGCCGGAATGATGGCGCGGCCACGGGCGATCTCGTCGCGGACGAATTCCGGGGTGATGAAGGCGGGAATCTCGGCGCCGAAGCTCTCGCCATCGGCAACGGCCTCTGCGGCGCCTGGCAGCTCGGATTGGCGACCAATGTTCTCGCGCTCGGCGACGTAGATCATTTCCTTGGTAATGATGCCCGCTTTGGCAAACTCGTACTGGGTGATCGGACTTTTTTTGTTTGATCCGCGCTGCGCTGCGCTGCGCGATGGATCGGGCTCAAGGCTGCGCTCGATGCCGCGCAGGGGTTGGTTCTTGACCGGGAATTCGCGGGCGAGATAGTCGCCTGATGCGCCGCCATTGTCTTCGGAGGTGACGGTGCGGCCTTCGTACATTTCGACACCGCCTCGTTCCAGTACCCAGTCGGTACGGATGCGGGCGAGGCCCTTTTCGACATCAATCGTGACAGACGGATCAGAATACGGGCCGGACGTATCATAGACCGGGACCGGGTCTTCATTGGCGGTCGGGTGCAGATCAATCATCCGGCGGGGCACACTTAAGGAAGGGTCGGCGACGGGATGCGTATAGACCTTGCGGCTCGCGGGCAGCGGACCAGTGGTCACTTTAGGGGTCTCAAACTGCGACTGGGGTGTGGCTTTGTTCATAACTGGGTCTCCAAATGTGAAGACCCGGGTTCTAGCGTTCGGTTCCGTCCCTCGCGCCGGTATGACCCGGATCAGGTTCTAAGGGTGCTGGAGCGGTATTGGCCCCATCTCAGCGCTTAACCGTCACGCGCCCCTCGGATGAGGTGATCATAGGGCAGCGTGGCGGTGCTGCCAAGTCGGATCATGGGCCGGGCTGGATCAAATATCCATAAGCCATGTCGGCGGCTTCGCGCACCAGCGTTTCGTCATCGGGGGTGTGTGAGGTGAGCAAGGTCCCGCGCGGGAACAAGGCGGTGCGGATAAAAATGACCGAGAAAAAATAGTTGATCATGCGCGCAGTCGCCTCAATGTCGGCGCGGCGAATATCACTGGTATAGGCTTCGATCAGCTGACGCACACCGGAGAATGAGCGGTCGGCAAAGGCCTGCCAATCAGCATCAATGAATTCAGGGTGGAGACGTGCATAGCTATGGGTCGCGCGAATAATGTGGGCGTCGGTGCGGATCTGTTCAAATGTCGACTGCGAGACGAGTAACAGAGCAGCGTGCAGGTCGCCCTGTGCACGCAGGACAGCCACCAGGTCGGTCGCCTCAGATTGGCGGAGGCGGGTTTCGATTGTGGCTTTGCGGCGCAGGAGGAGCTCCTCAAGGAAAGCGTCTTTGTCTTTGAAGTGACTATAGACCGAGCCCACCGAGACGTGGGCTTGTGCAGCAATGTCGGCGACAGATATTTGTTCGAATTCATGCGTGTGCAACAGGCTCTCAAGTGCCTCGATCAATTTAGCGCGTGTGCGCAATGTACGCGGCTGGAGGGCTGGTTTCGTGCGGTTTGACAAAATTGTGCTCTTAAAACTTGAATTTGAATTCATATTCAAGTATAGAGCTGTAACGATTATATATCAAGGCATTTTGGAAGGATAAGAAAATGGATTATTTATTGCAGGCCGGGCTAAGTGGATGGGACATTGCCGTGCTGGCGATGATAGTTTTGGTGCTTCCGATTGAAGCTGAAATATCCAACCGGACGCTCAAACCGCGTATGGAACGAAACGAACCGGGCGCGCGGTTATGGTGGTACGCAATAACGTTTGTTGAATTATGGGTCGTCACACTTGCGATCGTATGGATCTGGAACACGAGCGGGCGCGACTGGCCTGGCTTGGGGCTCGGGTTTGATCGTGGCTGGGGGAGTTGGACCGCGCTGGGCGCTGCGGTGCTAGCGACCGGACTGATGGTGGGGCAAATGTGGACGGTCAGTCGCGGCGGCGAAGCCTTGGACAAGGCGCGTGCCGAGCTGGAAGCGGCAGGTATGGACGATATGTCAATCATGCCGCGAACGTCGCAGGAATATCGCGCGACAAAGATCTTGAGCCTGACAGCGGGGATCACAGAGGAAGTGATTTATCGTGGCTATTTGATCTGGGCATTTTCTCAATTCGTGCACCCTTGGATTGGCGCGGCAATGGCGCTGGCGCTTTTTGTGTTCATGCACCGCTATCAGAACGTGCAGGGGCTGATCCGCGTGGCGATCATGGGGGCGGTGTTAACGGCACTCGTTCTGATCAGCGGATCGCTTTACCCGGGCATCATCTTGCATGTCGCGGTTGATCTCATTTCGATTGGCATGGTTTGGCGTGTGCGACAGGCATAGGACCTGATTGGGCGCGCGGGTCGTTGGCTGGAATGCTTAACAGCGCGCGCCGTTCTATTAACCAAATCCTGACGGTTCCGGCTCACTTATCAAATAGATGATCTGATTTGAGATGGAGATGATGATGGCCGATGGCTCTGCGCTTGCCGCGATACCACATGCCGAACAGGCGCCGCTCAAGCGCAAATCGCGCGCCAAGGCTGCACGGAAAACGCGCGCAAAGGTCCGCAAATTCAAAGTCGATTTCTGGGCCACTGATTTCAATCTGACCGAGATTGGCATCATGAAGCGGACCCAGAATGAGGCGGCGTCGGATCAGTTCACCAAGGATATGGAGATCTATGGCCAGACGGTTGCCGATGGCGAGCGCACGTCGATCCTCGCGTTTCGCAAGGAGCTTTGGAAGAAGAACAAGGATTTCAAACGCCGTCTGGTGATCAAACTGTTCTCTGAAAACCTGCATTGGCGTGGCACGATTGAGATGTTGCTTGGACGCTCGATGCAGCTGACGTTAGCGGCTGGTGGACGCGCGGTTCCGGCCTATTCGATCAATCTGGGGCGGCACAGTCAGCTGATCCAATTGGAGCGTTCGGCGCACAGGTGGCCGCTGTTTCCGGAAGTGTTTTCGTTCTTCATTCAGACCGATAATGGCCCGCGTTTTTATAAGCTGCGCCGCAATCTGATCTGTTTCGGGTCCGACTATACGCTGTACAGTCAGAAGGGCCGCAAGATTGGCCAGCTCGACAGTAAGCTGATCAATCTCGGTGGGGCGTGGAAAGTCAAGCTCGATCCCGACCATGCCAATGCAAAGCTGGAAGCGGTGTTGCAGCTGTTCTGCGCGATGCTGAAATTTAACCGGGCCGGGCGGCGGCATGTTGGGCGCTTGGCGCAGAAGGTTCTGCTTGGTCGCCTCTCGCCGCAGCTCGATCATCATGAAGAAGACCTCTACCAAAATCCACGGCATCGCCGATAGGGCCTATTTATCCAAGTGGTAGGTCAGTGCCATCGCGATGCAGTGGCGTAGCGGGTCGCCGGGCAATGGCTGGCTGACATCGAATAGCAGGGCGCGGTTGCCATCGAATTTCAGTTCTCCCGTGTAGAGATCGCGCCATTGGCTCAGCAGGCTGGTGTGGCAATTGACATACAGGGCGACCTCGCTGGGTGATTTTGGTTTCCACCCGAGGCGGACCGTCGTGCTGGATTTAGTTGCCTGGGTCATGTAAGCTGGTTCACCCCATTTCAGCGTCTCTGTCAGGGTGCCGATGAGTGGATTGCTGGCGGCGGTCTCATAGATCAGTGCACGAATTTCCAGCAGATGCTTACGAGCCGCCGCCGGAAAATTGTCGAATACGGCTGCAGCAGGCTTGGCTGGTACTGTGTAGGCAGCAGTTTTCATCATCTCTCACCCTCGTGCCGATCGCGCCATTTTAAGCGTATCGCCAGGAGCGACAAGCCTAGATCAAAGCCCAAGCGCCCAGACCTGCACCTAAAGCCAGCGCGAACAGGCCCCAACCACGTGAATGATGCTGGAAACCAATCCCGGCTGGCAGGCCGAGGATGAGTTGCGGGACTAACATGATCGCCAGACCTTCAACGGCCATCAAAGCGGTGAAAACGGTCACGAAGCCAGCCAGCGGGGTGGCGAAACTAAAATGTAAGGCGAGCAGGATCGCGCCGATAAAATAGATCATCACGCCGCATAGAAAGCTGAGCGCTGTATTGGCTTTCAAGCCGGCTATCATGTCCATATAGAAAGTCGGTGCGAACAGGATCTTCAAGGCGGCTATGACCATATAGCCGGCGAAAATCAGGGCGAGGATTTGGGTGGTCATCTAAGTCTCCTTTCGAGTAATAGGAACAGGGTTGAGGTGGGAAACGATTAGGGCTTGCTCAATAAGTATGTTTACTATAGCTATATGGTTATGGAACATACCGGTTATATATTATCACCACCAAATCTCGACGCTGTATTTGCGGCGCTGGCTGACCCGACGCGGCGCTCAATTTTGGCGCGGTTGGCGGGCGGTGAGGCCTCGGTCAACGAGATCGCCTCGCCGTTCGAGATCAGCCAACCGGCGATCTCAAAACATCTGAAAGTGCTGGAACGCGCCGGACTGATCGCGCGCGAGGTCGACAAACAACGCCGCCCAGCGCGTTTGAACGCCGAGCCAATGGCGGCGGCGGTCAAATGGCTGACCGAGTTCAAACAATATTGGGACGCCAGCTTCGATCAGCTCGATACGCTTCTGATGGACTTGAAACAAACACCTGGGGAAGGACCCAAAACATGAGTGAATTACCTACCTATATCCTGGAGCGGGTCTTTGATGCGCCGCGCGATCTGGTCTGGAAGACCTGGACCGATCCGGTCCTGCTGGCGCGCTGGTATGGACCAAATATTGAGACGATCATTCACCGCCTCGATGTGAAACCGGGCGGGCTGTGGCTCAACGAGATGAAGATGGGCGAGCGTTCGGGCTATCAGCGCTCTGAATATACCGAAGTGACCCCGCCGGAACGGCTGGCGATGTTGATGTCGAATACAGACGCCGACTGGAACAATGCGCCCAATCCGATGATGCCGAATTGGCCGAGCACATTGCTGACCGTGGTGACGTTTGAGGAAGATGCGGGCAAGACACATATGCGCCTGGCCTGGAGCCCGCACGGTGCGAGCGAGGCGGAAATCGCGGCATTTGCCGCCGCGATGGACGGGCTTGGTAAGGGCTGGGGCGCTGGTATGGTGTTGCTGGAAGAATTGCTGAGCGAGTTGCAGGCCTGATTTTGGATTTGACCTGCGCCGCGAATACGGTGCAGGTAGCCTGAAACTGGAGGGAATATGATGACCGCTTTTGCAGCTGTAACACTATATGCCGGACTATTTGTGCTGCTATTTCTGGCACTGAAACTGAACACCGGGCGGGTGCGCGCCGGGGCGAAAGTCAGTATTGGTGATGGTGGCAGCGAAGATATGCAGCGCGCCATGCGGGTTCAGGGTAATGCGGTTGAAGATGTCCCGATTGTTCTGTTCGGCCTGTTCGGGCTGGCCGCTTTGGCGGCGCCTGTGATGCTGATCCATGGCTTTGGCGCGACGTTTATGGTGTTACGAGTGCTACATGCGCTTGGCCTTGGCGGCGCCAAAGGCGTGGGGATTGGCCGCTTGATCGGCACACTGGGCACGGCGCTGTTGATGCTGGCTCTGGGCGGAACTTGTATCTATTTCGCACTGAATCACGTGCCTGTTTAGAGCAAGTCTGCCTGAACGGTTTTTGACCAGCTGATATAGACCTTGCCGCTCGCTTCTATGACCGGGCGTTTGATCAGGGTTGGATGGACGATCAGCAAGCTGGCCGGATCACCTGCCCGCTCGGCTTCTGACAAGCCGCGCCATGTGGTTGAGCGTGTATTGAGCAACAGGTCTGGCCCCGTCGCCGCAAGCCAGACCGGAACTTTTGCGGCGAGATCAGTATCGGCGCGAATGTCGACAAAACGAGCCTGTTTCCCTGCTGCCTCAAGCGCTTTCAGCGCCTTTTTGCAGGTGTCGCAATTTTTCAAACCATAGAGGATATACGGCATGGGCGGGTCTCTCATTTAGGGGTCAGGTCTCGTCGATATAGATCTCGCCATCAAGATCATCGAGCTTTGATTGCAGGTGCGCGCGGACATCTTGCACGGCTTGATTATAGATGCCGGGGCCAAGCGTTTCGATCATCAGGTCGAGGATTTGGCCGGCGCGGAAATCGCTGAGCACGTCGTCAAAATCGCTTTGGAACCGTGATTGTATCTGGCTGATAAGGGTCGCGCGGCGGTCTGGGCTGAGGCTTATTTTCTGCATATCTTGATCTCTTAAACAAAATTGCGGTTATGTTCGAGTGGTCGCGACGGAAACCGCGGTGAAACACGTTTAATACCTGTCTGGATGAGAGAAATTTATCATGCGCAAACCAAGTCTCCTGCCTTTGATCGCGGCAGCGTTCGCCTTAACCGCGTGCGGCGGGGGTGGGTCGAGTGCGCCGCCGCCGGTGGTTTCACGACCACCGCCCCCTCCTCCACCACCGCCGCCTGTACTCGATTTCAGTGCGGTTCAGGCGCGAGTTGATACTGCGAGCGTTGCCAATATGGCGGTTTTGGTCGGTGATGCGTCCGGCGTACTGTTTGCCTATGAAAAGGGCACCTATCGCCGGGACGGCACTGTATTTGTCGCTTCAGCATCCAAGATGATGGTCGGGTTGACCGTCTGGGCATCGATTGAGGCGGGACAGATGAGCGTGGCCGATCAGCCGCAGGACCATATCGGGTTCTGGACCAATATTGCGGGCGATGGGCGCAGCGAGATCAGCCTCGATCAACTTCTGGGGTTCACATCTGGCTTCAACGAGCCGCCGAGCAATCCAGGGTGTATCAGTCAGGCAAGTTTCACATTGAGTGCCTGTGTTGAGAACATTTACGATGATGGCTTGGACACGATGGCGGGCACGAGTTTCTATTATGGCCCTGAACATATGCAGATCGCGGCTCTGATGCTGGTAGGGGCTGAAGGCCAGAGTTTTAGCCAAGTCATGCGAACGCGCGTTTTGGACCTTGTCGGGGCGAGCACGCAGACAGTCTATTCTGCGCTCGCAGGAGATAATCCGCGCTATTCGGGCAATTTACGCTCGACGGCTGATGATTTTGCCTTGGTTCTCACAGCCATTTTGAACGGGGACCTGGTTGCTGACCGAGCCGGCTACTTACGGGACCGCACGGCCGGCGTGACATTTGGCCACCGTCCGCCAGGACTGGATGGCAGCAGCGGCCGCGACTGGCATTATGGTTTCGGATTCTGGAAGGAATGCGATGATTTGACCTACACCTCGGCGTGTGACGACGCTCCGGTCATTTCCTCGCCTGGCGCTTTCGGATTCACGCCGTGGATTGATTTCGACAAAGGTTATTGGGGCATTATTGCCATGCAGGAAGTTCCCTCTGGGAGTTTCTCCCCCGTCAATTTCAGTGTTGGTCTGGAACAGGATATCCAGCCCCTGATCGAAGCGGCGCTAGGGCTGTAGCCTGGCATCAGATTGGCTATTAAGAATGTGTAAACCAGCTTGGCGCAGACTTGTGTGATTATGAATTGGCACAGGTTATTTGGGGGAGCTGCGCTTGCAGCATTTGCGCTATTGTTTGGTTCTGGGGCAGCGTTGGCTGCGCCGGGCGACATCTTGTTGTCTGACAATTTTGACGCCGGTGCCGGGTGCACAGCATTGGCCCCGACCTGGACGACGACCGATACCAATCTCAGCGGGATTGGCACGCACACGTCAAACTCTGGAAATTGTTCAATGTTCACACGCGGCAGCGCGGTCAGCATTACCGGCCCCGTGATTGACCTGTCAGCGACGATTGGCGCTGATCTGGACGGTTGGTGGCGTCAGGGTGCGGACTCGTTCAGTGAAGATGTCGATGCTGGCGAAGACCTGGTGCTTGAATTTAGCGACGCGTCGGGCTTCTGGATTGAGCTGATTACCTATCCTGGTTCAGAACCGCCAGGTACAATTCAATTGTTCAATCTTAGCTTGCCGTCAAATGCCTTTCACGCCAATTTTCAGCTACGCTTCCGGCAGGTTGGCGGCAGTGGTGGGCCGCCCGCTAATGGTGGCATCGGTTGGGATTACTGGCACATTGACGATATTGTCATCACCGAGACGGCATCCCTGCCGCCGCCGCCTGCGACCTCCAACCTTGCGGCCAATACGTGCGACGATTTCGAAAATGGCTTTGGCAATTGGACGACGACCAGTGCAACACGTTCCGGCATCAATGGCGCCACGTTCAACTCGGCCAGCAATTCGCTCTTCCTGCGCCATGACACAGTGGCGACGACGTCCTTGCCGTTCAATTCTGGCGGGGTGAATGAGATCACTGTCTGGGTGCGGCGCGGCTCAGATGCATTCAGTGAAAACCCGGAAAGTGGCGAGAACCTGACGCTTGAATACTTGAATAGCAGCTCGGTCTGGGTTGGGTTGGAAACCTTTAATGGCAATGGTGGACAGGGCCAGATCTTCAACCGCACCTATGCGCTGCCAGGCTCGGCGCAGCACACCAATTTCCGGGTTCGCTTCGCATATTCTTTTGGCAGCGGTGTCGACTTCGACTATTGGCATGTTGATGACATCTGCTTCAACGGCGCGGGGCCGGATTTTGCGGTGCAGAAAAGCGTCACGATTGAAGAAGACCCGATCAATGGCACGACCAATGCTTTAGGTATTCCCGGGGCTTGGGCGATCTATTCGATTACGGTGACCAATAATGGCGCGGGCAGTGTCGATGCCGGATCGATGCGGATTGGCGACCTGATCGATCCGCAAACAGTTTTGTTTACCGGCGATTTTGACGGGTTCGGGTCGCCGTTCCGATTTACCGATGGCACGGGTGTAAATTCGAGCGGTCTGTCGCTGGCCTATGGCGGGGTTGCCTCGACCAGTGACGGCGTGACGTTTAACAGTTCTGGCGGCACCAGCATTGTCCCGAATGGTGGGTTCGACCCGGCGGTGGCGAGCTTTGATCTGCAATTTACCGGCGCGATGAACGGCACAGGCAGCGGCGGCAACCCGGCATTTACAATTGAGTACCGGGTTCTGGTCGAGTAGGTTACTCGACGACGCCGACAATTGGTCCCATGTCGAAGCCGGGATCATTGCGGTCAAGCCCGGGGGCATAGAGGCGGCTGACCTGACCATCCAGAAAGAGCGCATTGCCAGCGTTCAGGGTGTCGCGAAACAGGGTCGCAAACTCGTAAAATGTTACCGTGCCTTCAGAGATCGCAAAATGAACCGTCAGGCCATCCGCCGACACGCCGACACCGTTGCGGCGTTTTCGCGAGGTTCCACTTGGGCTGAGTTGTGGGTGTAATGCGCCATCAATCACCAGCATTGGACCTGATTGAGTGGCGTAGCGTGCAGGCATTTGGCGGCTGAGGAATATCTCGCTTTCTGTCACCCCGGCTCGATCGCTGGTCAGCCAGAACACCCCGTTTGGGCGCATATGAAAGTTGCCGGGACCGTCATTTATATTGACACTGGCCTGATCACCGGACGGGTCGCGGTAGAAACCAACCGGGCGTCGGTCTTCGTGATACATGCCGCCATTCATCGCGAACACAAGCGTCTCGCCTTGCTCATCGAGTTCACGCGTGAGGATATCGAATTGCAAATAGGGTTCGCCCGCAGCATCACTGTGAAACAGGCGAATATCATCGCGCGCCGCGTTGAACGTACAGACAGTATAGGTATTGCCCGAATGCGGAACCGCACGACAAGGCTCGCTTTGAAGATGATCAGCGCCGTTTGAGGATGGCGCATTGCAGGCGGTGAGCAAAGTCAGAGCGAGGCTGATGAGCAAGACTGCGCGCACATGATCCTCCAAAATCTGATCGCTGCCAGCGGTAATTATGCGCTGGTTCTGTCAATCTTGGAAGTCTTTGCTGCGGCGATCAACGGAGTATTCATTCTAACCTGCCACAAGCAACGGGTAGAGGTGAGCGGAACCCAAAACATGAACGAAATTGCGAGTGTGCGTGCGGGCCGAGTGAACGGCTTGATTTCAAAACTGGGTGCCAGCCCATATGTCGCAACAGTCTTCCTGTCGGCAGCTCTGGTTTTCCTGGTGCAGCCAATGTTTGCCAAAATGGCAACCCCGCTATTGGGCGGCTCTCCCAGCGTTTGGAATGTTTCGCTGGTGTGTTTCCAGGCGGCGCTTCTGCTCGGCTATGCCTATGCCCATACGCTCAACCATTTTGTAAAATCAGTCCGCAAGCAAGTGGTGATCCATGGCAGCTTGTTACTGATCGCAGGCCTGGTTCTGCCATTTCAGCTGTCAGGCTTGATGGGCGATCCTGATCCGAGCCAGCCAACCTTGTGGCTGATCGGCGTGTTCGCCTTGTCGATTGCGCCGCCATTTGCAGTTATCTCAGCCTCTGCGCCGTTGATTCAGAGCTGGTATAGCCGTTCGGGCCGCGCGGATGCGCACGATCCCTACCATCTGTACGGTGCCAGCAATATCGGCTCGCTGCTTGGGCTGGCCGCTTATCCATTGCTGCTCGAGCCATTGTTCCCGCTGGCCGTGCAGGGGCAAGCCTGGACGATGGGATATGGCGCATTGGCGCTGTTCTTGATGGCGTCTGGGCTGATTGCATCGACCGGATCGGCAAGCCATCAGGCCGCCCTGGTGACACGCGCGCCGTCCAAGCCGAACGTGTCCGTAGCCAGCAAGACCCTGTGGCAGCAGCGCCTGTGGTGGATCACTCTGGCCTTCATTCCTTCCAGCCTTCTGGTTGGTGTGACCACGCATATTGCCACTGATGTTGCCAGCGCGCCGTTCCTCTGGGCACCGCCACTGATGCTGTATATCGGCTCATTCATTATCGTGTTTGCAAAGCGCCCGCCGATCCGTCTGGACGCGTCTTTACGGTACCTGCCTTTGGCGGTTGCCGCAGCCATTCTGGCCCTGCCATCGATCTCAGGCGTGCCGCTGCTCCTGTCCTTCTTCCTGCATCTTGGCGTCTTGTTCATGGCGGCTCTGGCCTGCCACGGATTAATGGCCAAGGATCGGCCAGAGGCCTCCCGGCTGACCGAGTTCTATTTGCTGATGTCGCTCGGCGGTGTCCTTGGCGGCGCGTTCAATGCCTTGCTGGTGCCGTTTATCTTCAATGGCGTGACGGAATATCCGCTGATGCTGATCGCCGTCTTGCTGGTGCGTCCAGAGGCGCGCTGGATGGGTGTCGGACGGACCCGTGTTTGGACGCTGGCGGCGATGACCGCTCTGGTGATAGCACTGGTGCTGCGCCTGACCATTGATGCTGATCTAGGGGTGCTGGCTTTTCGTGGCGTGTTGGCTTTGGCGGTTCTGGCAATTGTTCTGGGCCGGGAATGCCGCGCGGCACCGGCGATTGCCGCGGCCTGTGCCTGGGGTGTTGGTCTGGCGGCTAATCCGGTTGCAGGCGGCATTGCCGAGCGCGGGTTCTTCGGCGTGGTCAAAGTTGTCGAGAAAGGTGAGCACCGTCTGATGATGCATGGCACAACCCTGCATGGCGCACAGTATATTCGCGGCGTGGATCATTTGCGGCCGACAACTTATTATGCCCCAGAGGCGCCTATCGGGCAGGTCTTTGCCGCCCATACTGCGCCGGGCCGGGTTGGTGTGATTGGTCTCGGCACCGGATCGGTGGCCTGCTATGCCCGCGAAGGGCAGCGTTATACCTATTACGAGATTGACCCATTGGTCGCGAAGTTTGCCAGTGATCCGGCCTATTTCAGCTATTTGTCATCGTGTACGCCAGAGGCAGATATTGTCCTCGGCGATGGCCGCTTGACCCTCGCAGCCGAACCGGCAGGTGATTTCGAGCTTCTGCTGATTGATGCCTTTTCGTCCGATTCCGTGCCAGCGCACCTGCTGACGCGCGAGGCGGTGGCACTTTATGTTTCACGTCTGTCAGACGACGGTGTTCTGGTCATGCATGTTTCGAACAAGCATATGAGCTTGCAGCATGTGGTCGCACGCATTGCCGGCGAGCTTGGCGTTCCGGCCCGGGCGCAGCTCTATTGGGCCGAGCCTGTAAATGGCGACAAGTTCCGCTCACAGACAAGCCAGGTGATTGTTCTGGCCAAGACCGATGCCGCCTTGGCGCGGTTTGAGGGTGACGCGCGTTGGCAGGCCTTGATCTCAGACGGCAAACGTCCCTGGACCGACAATTATTCAAATGTCATCGGCGCGATTTGGGAAAAAATCCGCGAAGAGTAGAGCCTGGGCCGTTAGCCCTTTGACGTCTTGGCAAGGTCAATCCATTGTTTGACCTCATCTTCATCGACCGTGCTGTCCGAGCCCCACAGGACGCGTGACCCGCTCGGTGTTTCGAGGAAGCTGGTCGCCGCTTTCAGCACCGATCGGGCCGAAGCATTGGCCAGATCCTTGGCGCTGCGGATACCAGCGCCGACCAGAATTTGGCTATCCAGAACGCGCAGGCCTGGCGCTTCGAGCATCAGCCGGGTCTGGTCTTGCCAATCGGTCAATGTCGCGACGGTTATGTAGCGCACATTCAGGTCGGCAGCGGTCTCCTTGGCATCGGCCCGCAGCAAGTCGCCAATTGTCGTGATGCCAACATTCTTCAGGCGTTCGGCGGTTTTCGGACCGATCGATGGGGCGTCGACGACCGGCGACTCCAGGGTCAGGCGGTCCGTGCGATCAGCTTTTGAAGGTTTGCCTGATTTCGCTTTTTTGGATTTTGGTAAGGTTGTTTCTGTCGCGGCGACGTCTTCGACTGATTCAGCAGGCTCTGTTTCAGCTGCAATACTCTCAGGCTCATTATCTGTCGCAGGGGCGAGCGTGTCAGCCTGTGCTTCGAGGGCGGCGAGAACCTGCGCGGCGGGGGTCGGCGCATCGGCCTCTGGGGTCGTGGTATTTGACCCGGTCTCAGTTGCAGCTTGTGCGACAGGTTCAGGGCTGACCTCTGCCTCGATGGTTTCGCCTTGCGCGGTTTCAATCTCCGGCTCAGGCACAACCAGCTTTACTGGCGACACATCGAAGACTTCCGGATCCGGGGTCGGCTTGGACGGCTCTGGTGTCTCTTCTTGTCTCTCTGGCGCAATGCCGGGGATTGCTTCAATCGTCTCGTCTATCTCTGGGGTCGGTGCAGGGATGATCTCAGCGGGGCTGAGATCGCCAACCGGAACCGGGACCAGTTTCAGCACATATTCAACCGGGTGCGGCGGTGCCTGCATTGGCACATGTTTCGCGCCGATGGGCCTTAGTGGCTGGGCATCCAGCTCTTGCAGAGATATCCGCAAGACTTGTTTGGCGTGCAGCTTGCGAATTTGTTTGTCGTCCGCCGGCAGCCTCTTGATGACTTTCCCGGTGGTCTGCAGCTCTTCATACATCGCTTCGACATTCCGCTGGTCGCGTTTGTCCTGCATCCGCTTGGTGATCTTGCGGATGGGAATATCAAGCGCAGCAAGATAACCGGGCAGATCAAGGTCGATCACGGGCGGCTCAACCTCGGCCTCGGCAAAGGCCCGCTCGAACAGGGTCGCAATGCCCGCAGTGGCATAGGCAACCAACTCGGCAATGATCTCGAGCAAGGTTTCGTCGAGCCCGGATGGCGGGTCTTTGACGCCTTTGTCGAGATCATAATGGTCGATGAAGGTCTGATAATGCGGGTTGGCGTGTTTTGCGCCCGCCAGCACCATGTCAGCGACAAATCCGGTATCGCTACCAGCAGTGACCACGGGATAGCCCTTGGCGTCGATCATCGCCTTGATCGTGTCACGCGACTTGGCGATGCTCCATTCCAGGGCGCGGTGCATGGCCCCCTCTTCTTCGGTCTGGCCAGTGTGGAAGGGCTGGATCGGGTCGGCGTAATAATGGGTCATCACGCCGAGCGCATAGACCGCGTCAGACCAGCGGTGATTACGCAAGGCTGCAACCGCTTTGCCATACCATTCCATCGCCGCATCGCGGGCACCGCCCCACTCGCCCTCTTCGACGTGCAAGACGTGGTTCTTGAAGTCTTTGAAATCTTTGTCAGGTGCTTTGGCACCTTTCAGCAGGCTGTCATGATAGCGCAAAATCAGATTGTGCCAGAGGGCCGCATCCTTGCCTTTCAGGATTGAGAGGGCATCAATCGCGATGAAATGGTGGGTCGACCGACAACGATGGGCGATAATCACCAATTCTAGCAAAGTCATTGATTACCCCTAAAAGCCCAACTTGAATCACCAATCATAGGATGATTCGTTTTGAATGCGATTTTATAAGCCTGCCACTATCATATAGCAGGAATCGCCCGGCTTTGGCGAATTTTCCCAAGGTGTCGCGGTTAAAAGTATGGGCTGAGCAATCTTTGGCTCAGGCTTTTGGTTTAAGCGGGCGCATCAGGCCTTCCTGGGCGACGCTGGCGATGAGTTTGCCGTCGCGGGTAAACACCGAGCCGCGATTGAAGCTACGTGCGCCGCCTGAATAGGGGCTGTCCATGGTGTAGAGGTGCCAGTCGTCAAACCGCAGCGGGGCATGAAACCACATCGAATGGTCAAGGCTGGCGGCCATCAACTCGCCAGTCATCCACGAGATGCCATGCGGACGATTGCCGGTGCCAAGCAGTGACATGTCAGAGGCGTAGGCCATCAGGCAATGATGCAGCCACGGCGCCTCATCTATAGGCCGCGCGACCCGGAACCAGAGATGATGAGTGTTGCTGGCTTTGCCGGGCTTGAGTGGATCAAGCGGCTCAACTTCGCGAATCTCGATCGGGCGCGGGCGCAGGAAATGCTCGCGATGGCGCTGCGGCAAGCGTTCGGCAAACTTGGTCCGCCACTCAATCCGATCATCAAGCGCTTCGGGCATTGGCACATCCGGCATGTCGTGTTGATGATGCCAGCCATCTTCCTGTTTGTGAAATGAGGCGGCGAGGTTGAAGATCTGCTTGCCGTGCTGGATCGCGATGACCCGCCGTGTGGTGAAGCTGCCGCCATCACGCGCCCGGTCGACCTCGTAGATGATTGGAATGCTAGGATCACCTGGGCGCATGAAATAGGCGTGCATGGAATGGCAGGTTCGCGTGTCCAGGTCGACTGTGCGGTAGGCAGCGACCAGCGATTGCGCGATAACCTGACCGCCAAAGACGCGTTGATTGGTCTCATTCGCCGGGCTTTCGCCACGAAACAGGTCAACCTCCAGACGCTCAAGGTCCATAAGGTGCAACAGGTCGCCGACGGGATCGCTCATAAGGTCTCTTTCCATGTTCTCATGCCTGCCTTATCAGCCTTCTACACAGCTGCAAACGGCCAGAGGGGCACCACACCCGTGTCTGATATTATTCTTCAGCGCATAAATAGAAAAGTGAACCCAGCATGAGTCTTCTGCGGTCTATCAAGCGTGAATATACCACGATCAAAACCCTGAAAGGTTTGCTGAACTGGACCAAAGGTCTGGAGTCCGACGCCACGATTATCGTTGCTGATGATATCGAAGCCACAATTGATAAATATGCGTCAAATGTCGCGATCCGGTTTGAAGGCGGATTGACGACGTTTGAGGAGCTGGATGCGCGCGCCAACAAGGTTGCCAATTGGGCGCTGGGAAAAGGCTTGAAGGCTGGCGACGCAGTGGCGCTATTCATGGAAAATCGTCCGGAATACATTTCGATCTGGTTTGGCCTGTCGAAAATTGGCGTGATTTCGGGGCTGATCAATCACAATCTGAGCGACAAGACTTTGGCCCATTGCATCAATGTTGCGAACGCAAAAATGGTGATTACCGGCGCTGAACAGGATCAGGCAATGGCCAGTGTTGACGGCCAGCTGGAGGGCGCCCCCAAGGTCTGGACACTGGGCGGCGAGACATTGGGCGGCGAGACGGGCGGTGATTTGAAAACAGAGCTGATCGCGGTTTCGGACAAGCGCCCGGATCGGTCGCACAGGGCGCATCTGCGCGGCGGTGATGTTTGCATGTATGTCTACACGTCCGGCACGACCGGGATGCCGAAAGCGGCCAAACTGACACAAAGTCGGCTGCGCGGGATGATGCGGACATTTATCGCGCCGTGCGGTTTTTCGGCGCGAGACCGGATCTATGTCACGCTGCCGCTTTACCACAGCACAGGCGGGGTCTGCGCGGTTGGCATGGCCCTGATGACTGGCGGCAGCATGGTGCTGCGCCGCAAGTTCTCGGCCAGCCAGTTCTGGGATGATGTCGCCGATCAAGGCGTCACCGTGATTACCTATATAGGTGAGCTCTGTCGTTATTTGCTGAACCAGCCTGTCCATCCCAAGGAGACCGCACACAAGATCAAGGCTGGTTTTGGAAATGGCTTGCGCCCTGACATCTGGCAGCAATTTGTTGATCGGTTCCATGTTCCGAAACTGGTAGAGTTTTATGGCTCGACCGAGGGCAATGTCAGCTTCGTCAATGTTGATGGTACAATTGGCGCGGTGGGCCGCATGCCGTCCTATTTGAAAAATACGTTTGCGCACGTCGCCTTCGTCAAATTCGATGTCGCCGAGGAAGCCCCGGTACGCAATGCGGCTGGATTTTGCATGCCCGCTGACTTGAATGAACCAGGTGAGGCATTGGGCAAGATGGGCGATGAGGCAGCCACTCGGTTTGAAGGCTATAATAACGCCGCTTCGACTGAGAAGAAAATCCTGCGCGATGTGTTCGAGACCGGAGATGCTTGGTTTAGAACCGGCGACTTGATGAAGAAGGACGCGCTTGGCTACATTTATTTCGTTGATCGGATTGGCGATACGTTCCGCTGGAAGGGCGAGAATGTCTCGACCAATGAAGTGGCAGAAATTGCCTCCAACGCACCCGGTATTGCGACCGCGAATGTCTACGGCGTCAGCGTGCCGGGCACGGATGGCCGCGCCGGCATGGCCGCGATCACGACGCTGGGCGATGTTGACTATGATGGCCTGCATGCCTGGTTTGCCGAGCGCTTGCCGAAATATGCCATTCCGCTGTTCATTCGGGTGCAGAAAGAGGCTGAAACGACCGGCACGTTCAAGTATCGCAAAGTTGATCTGGTCAAGGAAGGCTTCGACCCGCACGCTGTGAGCGAGCCGATCTGGTATTTTGATCCAGAGAGCGGCAAATATGAACCGCTAACGCCGGACGCCTATGAGACACTGAAATCCGGCGCGGTGCGGTTCTGATGCGTACCGGGATCATCGCGGCGGGCCTGCTCGTGCTGAGCGGATGCGGTGGCTTTCAGTCGACCCAAAGCGCTGCGACAGAGGATATGTCACCGGCCGCCCTACACCTCAGGTCGCTACAAAGTCTGTGCAATGGCGAGGCGTATCACGGAACACTGGTTTCAACCGATGCCGTGGATGCAGCGTTTGGCGCATCAGAGATCATCATGGGGCCAGCGGTTTGTGTGGACCATACCGTGCGTATTCCACTGGCGGTTGGCGATGATCGTTCGCGGACATGGGTGATAAGCGCGGCGGCTGTAAGTCATCGCCTAAAGCATGATCACCGTCACAAGGATGGCACTGAGGATGTGCTGACCCAATATGGTGGTGACAGCCTGGATCGCGGAACTGAAATGCGCCAGGAATACTCGGTAGATGCCGACACGCGCGCCTTGTTCACTCGCGAAGGGATCGCGGTGTCGACCCAGAATATCTGGGCGATTGAAATTCGGCCCGGGACGCAATTTGCATATGAGATGTCGCGCCCGGAGCGGCTCTTTCGGATCGAGTTTGATATAACCATGCCTGTGCCCGCGCCGCCTTTGCCGTGGGGCGTGGAGCCGGTGGAATGAGCGGCGAAGACAAAAAGCTTGGCCGGGTTCTGATCATTGCCGGATCAGATAGCGGCGGCGGGGCCGGGATACAGGCTGACATCAAAACGGTGATGGCGCTCGGCGGCTATGCGACTACGGCGATTACCGCGATCACCGCGCAGGACACGACCGGGGTGCACGGCGCCTGGCCCGTCGCGCTCGACGCGGTTGCGGCGCAGATACAGGTTGTGTTGGCCGATTTTGGCGCAGACATTGTCAAGACCGGGATGCTTGGCACGGTCGCCTTGATTGAGACGGTTGCCGAAGGTCTCGGCGATATGGCGGGCGAGGTGCCGCGCGTGCTTGATCCGGTCATGGTTGCCACCAGCGGCGACCGCCTGATCGAGGCCAAAGCGGTCGATGTGATCGCGTCGCTACTGTTGCCGGATGCGGCTCTGATCACGCCAAACGCGCCAGAGGCCGAGATCATGACCGGCAAGGCGGTGGACGGCATCAACGGCCAACGCCGCGCAGCCGAGGTCTTGCTCAATCGCGGGGCCAAGGCGGCGCTGATCAAGGGCGGGCATATACCGGGGCGGGTGCTGATCGACGTGCTGCAAACCCAGCATGGCGAATGGATTTTCGAGGCTGAGCGGATTGAAACGACCTCGACCCATGGCACGGGCTGTACATTGGCCAGCGCGGTGGCGACTTTGGTCGCGCAAGGCGTGGACCTGCCCGAAGCGGTCGAGCGCGGGCGGACCTATTTGCGCGGCGCAATCCGCCATGCGCCGGGGCTCGGCAAAGGCCATGGCCCGGTGGCGCATGGCTGGCAATTGGGTGATCAGCAGAACTAAACCGCCGCCTAGAAATCATGGTTTGTCGCTTTGTGTAGACAACTGCTAGTTAGCCTCATCCTGAGCTTGTCGAAGGATAGGCGGGAGGTTGTAAGCTGACTTCGGTGTTCCTCGTCCTTCGACAAGCTCAGGATGAGGAACGATGAGAGGATAACGCCAATGACCAAGATCCCATTTGCCCAGATAGATGCATTTGCGTCGAAAGCTTTTGAGGGCAATCAGGCCTGTGTGATGGCGCTTGATGACTTTCTACCTGATGCGACGCTACAGGCGATTGCGGCAGAGAATAATGTTGCCGAGACGGCGTTCATTGTTGCTGATGGCGAGGCGCGCTGGCAGCTGCGCTGGTTCACCCCGGCTGTCGAAGTGGCGCTGTGCGGACATGCGACACTGGCGGCGGGGCATTATCTCTATGCGCATGGTGGGTTTGACGGCGATCAGATCACGTTCGTGACGCGCCGCTCGGGCGAGCTATATGTCTCGCGTCTGGCTGATGGGCGGCTCGAAATGGATTTTCCGGCAGCTGAAGTAATGCCGATTGAAATTGATGATGCAGTCAGCACCGCGATGGGGGCCCGCCCGGTTGCCGCTTGGGGCGGGCCAACCTATTGCGCTGTGTTCGAAACCGCAGCGGATATTCTGGCATTGCAGCCCGATCTGAAGGCGCTAGCGAAACTTGGGCTTGCCGACAGTGCGTGGGGTCTTGGCAATTTCGGCTGTCTGGCACCGGGCGGGGATGGCGGCGTCGATGTTACGAGTCGGTTTTTTGCGCCGGGCAGCGGGATTGATGAAGATCCGGCTACGGGTAGCTGGCATACAATGGTCGCGCCGGTCATGGCGCAGATGACGGGCAGGTCTGTTTTTGAATGCTATCAGGCCTATCCGGGGCGAGGTGCAAGGATTGAGGCGGAACTTGCAGGCGACCGGGTCAAACTGCGCGGGTCCAGTGTGACCGTGATCGAGGGCGTGTTTAGGCTGTAGCACTGCGTTGCGCCAGCCAGACCCCTGTCAGGATCAAGGCGAAGGCAAACAGAACGTTCCAGCTTTGTACTTCTTTGAAGGCCAAGTAGCCAATCGCAACGGAAATAATTGGAATGACATATCCGGTAAGAGACTGGAATGTCGCCGAGGTGCGCTGAATGAGGACCATGTAAAGGAATGAAGCCAGCGCTGTTGGACCCAGCGCGAGACCAATAACCCCGATGATCGCGCTGGTTGAAGGGGTTAGGCTGGTATAGTCCACCGCCAATAATAGCGGCCAGGACGCCACCGCGCCAAAGCTCAGAAACCCGGCTGAAAAGACAAAAGGCGGGATGTTTCGGGCATAACGGGCGGTAATGGCAGATAGCGCATAAAAGAACGTGCCGAGCAGGCAAAGGCCCTGCGCAATGACGCTGGCCGATCCGAAGGCTGATATGGTTTCTGGCCCAAACAGGACGGCCACACCGCCAAACCCAACCGCCAGGCCGAAGGCTTTGCGTAAACTGATCCGGTCATCGCGAAAGAAAAAATGTGCCATGCTGGCAACGAAGAGCGGTGTTGCAGCGACATAGAGGGCCGCCAGGCTGGAATCGATCGTTCTCTGGGCGATGGTGATAATCAGGAACGGGGCGGCTGTGCCGACAATTCCCATCACCGCCATGGCGAGCCAACTCTTGCGGTCCCTGAGCGGCGGCCATTTTTGCCCACTCAGCCGGGCTACAATTAACAGAATGATCGCGGCGACGGTCAGGCGAGTTGGAATGATCAGCTGCGGCGGCAGACCAAGCTCGGGCGCACCGGTACTCACCGCGAGCCGGTTGAAGGCGTAAGCGGAGGCCCACAGCAAGCTGAGTAAGGCAAAAATGCCCCAATCGAGAGGTGCGCGTTTGGTCACCATAGTTCCTTCAAAATGTTGGCAACCCGTAAGCCACACTGCAGCGGGGTCAAGATCAAGTAGAGCGTCGTAAAAATATGATTGGAAATATTTCCTGACGCAAACATAACATTAAGAAAACTCCAATACTCGACCGGTATGACTTGAACAGGTGGTGTGTGGGGAAGATAAAGATATGCAAGAACTTGAGGCAGACTATCTGGTTGTAGGCAGCGGCGCCGTTGGCTTAGCTTTCGTTGATACATTGCTGGCTGAGTCTGACGCAACTATCGTTATCGTTGATCGCCATGACCGGCCGGGTGGGCATTGGAACGATGCCTATTCCTTTGTGCAACTGCACCAGCCGTCAGCCTTTTACGGCGTCGATTCTGTACCATTGGGCAGTGGTGGCAAGGACGCGGCAGGCCTGAATGCAGGTTATTGCGAACTGGCGTCGGGTCCTGAGATCAGCGCCTATTTCGAGACCGTCATGCAAGACCACCTGCTGGCAAGCGGGCGGGTAAAGTATTATCCGGCGAGTGACTATATCGGGGACGGTATGTTTAGGTCACTGGCAACTGGTGAAATGACCAAGATCAAAGTGAACCGGAAAACGGTTGATGCGACGTTTTATGGCACCACCGTACCATCTACCCACACGCCGAAATTTCAGGTTGCAGATGGGGTTCGCCTGGTCGCGCCTAATCGCCTGCCGGATCTCTGGCGCGAGCCTAGCGGGCGGCCTGAGAAAATCGCTATTCTGGGCGCTGGCAAGACGGCCATGGATGTCGGGGTTTGGTTGCTTAATGCCGGTGTAAACCCAGACGCGATCACCTGGATCATGCCGCGCGATTCGTGGTTGCTCAATCGCCATCACACTCAGCCGGGAACGGAATTCTTTCAGGAAACCTTTGGCGGGGTCGCCGATCAGATGCAGGCCATCGCCGAGAGCTCCAGCATTGATGATGTCTTTGAACGCTTGGAAGCCTGTGGCGTGATGATCCGTATTCACCCGGACAAGACCCCAAGCATGTATCATTGCGCGACGATTTCGGTCGGAGAAGTTGCCCTGTTGCGCCAGATCAAGACGGTTGTTCGCAAGGGGCGCATTACCGCAATTGAACCAGGGCAGATTGTGCTGGATCACGGGCAAATCGAAACCACACCTGAGACGCTGCTGATTGATTGCACCGCCTCTGCGGTCGAGCGTAAGCCGCCGGTTGCGATGTTTCAGGACAAGCTGATCACTTTGCAAATGGTTCGCTCCTGCCAGCCGGCCTTCAGTGCGGCGATCGCGGCGCGGATTGAGGTCGGCTTTGATAATGACGTGCGCAAAAATGGTTTAACCGGGATAACCCCGCTGCCCGATGGCAAACGCGAATTCCTGACCAGTACATTGACCAGCATGATGAACCAGCTGCAATGGTCGCAGGATGAAGGGTTACGCCACTGGATGCGGACCTGCCGCCTTGATGGCTTCAGTGCAACAATAGCCGATGTGGACCGGACAGATTGCGACAACCGCGCGATTGTCGAGAAAATTCGCAAATATGCCGGGCTGTCCGTCGCCAATATTCAGACCCTTCTGGCGCAAGAGTTTGAAACCTGTCCATGATATTGCCCTGTTTTACCAGGATAGAGTTCGGGCCTAGTAGATAGAATTTGATTGAGCAGATGACGGATATTGACCAATCGAAGGGACTGACCGGACGGGTTCTGGTGTTTGATTCAGGGATGGGCGGTCTAACCATTGCGCGCGAATTGATGGCGCTCGTGCCCGATATATCTGTCGATTATGCCGCCGATAGCGGGTTCTTTCCCTATGGCGACAAATCCGATGCAGCTTTGCAGGCAAGGCTACCCATGGTCGCTAAAGCATTGGTCGATACAGTCCGCCCTGACGTGTTTGTCATCGCTTGCAATACGGCAAGTACGCTGGCACTTGAGGCTGTACGCGATGTTCTGGATATACCCGTGGTGGGAACGGTTCCTGCGATCAAACCAGCCGTCGCCCAAAGCCAAACTGGGGTGATCGGCCTGCTCGCGACACCCGGTACAATCGGGCGCGCCTATACTGCGAGATTGATCGCGGATTTTGCTGCCCACGTGCAAGTGATCATGTATGGATCGGTTGAACTGGTCCACTTGGCTGAAATCCAAGCTGCGGGCGGGGCGATTCCGCTTGAGGCCTTCCGCGCCGCTCAGGCCCCTTTATTTGAGGCCGATGGCGGCGCTGCGATCGATACTGTGGTGCTGGCCTGTACGCATTTCCCACTGGTTCGCGGTGAGCTTGCGGCAACTGTTCCCCATCCTGTCACATTCATTGATAGTGGTGAAGCGATTGCGCGCCAGACGCTGCGGGTTCTGGACGCGTCTTCGGTGCCCTGCGGGGCGCCGCCACAGGTTTGGTTGACCAGCGCGCCATCTGCGCATCATCGGCTGGTCGAAGTGTGCCGCCGATTTGGCTTCTCTGATGCCCGGCAGCTTGTCATAAATTGATTATAAAAATCCTGTCGAGACGACATTTGCCTGTCACATAAGCGGACTAAGGCAGCCTGAAGAGTTTCACTGATAGGAGCGCTAAAATGCGTATCAAGGCCCTGATATTTGCCATCTTTGGCATAGCTGCTGCGTGTGCACCGGCTGTTGATCTGACAGCTATTGATGAGGCCGCGACGGCCGCAGCTGCAGCAGAGAATACCTCGCAGAAAATCAAGATTGTTGGATCGTCGACGGTGTCACCTTTTTCGACCGCTGTGGCCGAGCAGTTTGGTGCTGCATCGCGTTATCCAACCCCGATTGTCGAGAGCACCGGCACGGGCGGTGGCTTCAAAGCATTCTGCCGGGGGCTTGGCCCAAGCGAGCCGTCGGTTAGCAATGCCTCGCGCCCGATCAAGGCATCTGAGCGGGAGTTGTGTGAAACCGCTGGCATCACTGAACTGGTTGAGGTTAAGATCGGCTTTGATGGGATTGTTCTGGCCAACGCCAAATCAGCGCCGGAATTGAACCTGACCAAAGAAGCCATCTTCCGGGCTTTGGTGGCTGAATTGCCAGATGGCAATGGTGGCTGGGTCGACAATCCAAACAGGACCTGGCGGGATGTCTCTCCCGACCTGCCGGATATGCCAATCCTGGTCTCTGGCCCGCCGCCAACCTCAGGGACCCGCGATGCTTTTGTTGAGATTGCAATGGAAGGCGGGGCCAAGGACGTACCGGAAATGCTAGCTCTGAAAGAGAGCGATAGTGCCGAGTTTAAACGCCGCGCCCACACGATCCGCAATGATGGCGCGTGGATTGATAGTGGCGAGAATGACAGTGCGATCGTCCAAACGCTGCTGAAGAATGACGATAGTGTCGGGATTATGGGATTCTCATTCCTTGAGCAGAACCTCGATCGGATCAAGGGGGCTGAAGTCGGCGGTGTGGCACCGGTGTTTGAGGAGATTGCCAGCGGTAATTACAAGATTTCCCGCTCTATGTACTTCTATGTCAAGAAACAGAACCTACGTCTGGTGCCGGGCATCGAGGCCTATGTCGCCGAATTCACCAGCGAAGGTGCGTGGGGGCCAGATGGCTACCTTGTCGAAAAAGGCTTGATCCCACTGCCGGATGAGGCGCGGATAGCTGAACGTGAAAGCGCGATGGCGATGGTTGTACTGGACTAGCCCTACCGTCCCCACCGGCCTTGGCCCCGGAAACTAATCGAGCCTGCTTTCTTAGTGAAAGCAGGCTCTTTTTTTAGGGCTGTAAATGGAGGGGATTAGAAGTCAAATTGTAGCCGTGCGGTGATGCCGTTTACGGTTTCACCAGATACATTGGCATTGACCAGCGCAGCGAAGTTACCCTCCAAACCTGAGGTCGAGCTGCCGAGAGCTGTATCGGCATTGAAATAGTTGATCCCTACGCGTGTATGGCTGGTTGGCCACCAATCAAGCCCGACAATGACCGTGCCGAGCTGGCCACCATCAAAGGCACCATCGCTCAGGTCGATCATGTCATAGCGTATGACAGCCGATAGCGCCCCAAGGCCGCCTTCGGTGATCGGGGTTTTGATTTCTGGCCGGTTAAACTTGCCGCCTTTATAGGTTTTCTGACCGTTCAGAAATGCGCCAAACTCGAGATAGCCGCCGCTGAAATCTGGGTCATTGTCTGCGGTCGTGCTGTTCGCGCGCGTGATACCATATTCCGCAGAAGTCCAGAATGGACCCATGATCATAGCAGCCTCTGCCCCCAAGAAAGTATCGGATGACGCGACCCGACCGGTCGACACAATCCGGCCTGCCAGATGCGTGTAAGGCCGCTGGCGATAGCGTGCGAGCCCTTCTTGGTCGCCTTGATCGCGGTATCGAAAGGATGTGCCAAGGTGAACTAAAGCGCCGTTCTCAAGCGTGCGATGAAGGGTTCCTCGTGCCGCAACCGCGAGACCTTGATCGGCGTTGCCACCATCCAAATTACCGCCGAATACTCCGCCGGACAGGGTATAGCCGTCGCCTTTTGTGCTGATTGCCACACCGACCCGGCGGTTGAACTGAAACGCGTCGGTAAACGCAGCCCGTTCCAAGGTTGAGATGAAGCGCGAGGAAGTTTGCTCATCCAGGGCATTTTGGGTTTTGAACTGACCGAGTTTGATTTTGATGGCGCTGCCTTGCGGGGCGTATTCAATCCAGACATCCTCGAAATTGATCTCGTCTGAATTATTGGTGTTCAGCTCTGCTTTGTACTTAAGGGATGTACCCAAGCCGCCAGACACAGCGAGGCGGACGCGCCGCCACTCGGAGGCATCGACATCGAAATTTGCGGCTCTGTCGGCGTCTGCGGTGCTGTAATCATGCTGCACACGACCAGAGATTTTAGCACTCCAGCCATCGCCCTCATATGATGGCGGTGAGGGTAAATCGAAGCTCGGGCCATCAGCCAAAGCGGGCGCGAGGTTCAGTGTAAAGGCTGCAAGTCCGGCGCTAAGCGCGAGGCGTGAAGATTGATGTCTCATGGTTTCCCCTGAAATGTGATGGCATAGCGGCATGCTATGCCGGGGACTTATGGGCAGGTTCACCACAAAAAATGTGACACTCACAAATCACTTTTGTGACATTTATCGTCATCCATCTACAGCCGGTCTTCGACCTCGCTGACAACCGCTTCTGCGGTGATGCCGAATTTCTCGAAGAGTTGCTGGCTTGGAGCAGATGCGCCGAAACTGTCCATCCCGACAAAGCCGCCATCATAGCCGATCCAGCGGTCCCATCCCATCCGAACGCCAGCTTCGACCGCCACTTTTGGCAAGTCCTGGCCAAGCGTGTCGCGCTGATAAGCGGCCGATTGTTGCTCGAACAGGTCCATACACGGAACAGAGACGACGCGGACTGCAATGCCTTTGGTCGCAAGCGTGGCTTGCGCGGCGAGGGCGATCTCAACTTCAGATCCAGTGGCGAGGATAACCGCTTTTGCGTCATCGGCATCTGACAGGATGTAAGCGCCTTTGGTGCAGAGATTGTCGTCTGAATGGCTCTTGCGGCTGCTGGCGAGTTTCTGGCGGGTCAAAGCAAGCGTCGACGGGCCAAGATCATTGCGCAAAGCCAGCTCCCAGCATTCAGCCGTTTCAACCCCGTCACATGGGCGGAAGACCAGCATATTCGGCATCGCGCGCAGGCTGGCGATCTGTTCAACCGGCTGATGTGTTGGCCCATCTTCACCAAGTCCGATGGAGTCGTGGGTCATTACATGTACGACCCGTTCACCCATGAGCGCGCCAAGCCTGATTGCAGGGCGCGAATAGTCGGCGAAGATCAGAAAAGTCCCGGAATAGGGGATGACGCCGCCATGCAGCGCCATGCCGTTCATCGCTGCGGCCATAGCGTGCTCGCGGATGCCATAATGGACATAGCGCCCGTCCCAATTATCCGGGCCGAGCGGCGCAGTGTGGCTGGTTTTGGTGTTGTTCGAGCCGGTCAGGTCGGCTGATCCGCCAATCATTTCGGGTATTGCAGCGGTTAATGGCTCCAGCACAGCGCCCGACCATTGCCGCGTGGCTTTGTCTTCGCCGCCGTCGATCACCGCCTTTTTGTGGGTGTTGATGATATCTGACAGATTGGCCGGCAGTGCGCCTGCCATGGCGTCGTCAAACGTCGCCTTTTGGGCAGACGCATTGGCGCGGGCCGTCCACGCGTCATAGTCGCTCTTGCAGCGTTGGCCTGCGCTCACCCATGCGTCTTCGATGTCAGCAGGCACCTCAAATGGGGCATGTGGCCAGCCAATGGCGTCGCGAACATGCTGCACTTCTTCAGCGCCATATGGGCCGCCATGCGCCGGGCCGGTGCCGGCACGTTTTGCGCCATAACCGATAATGGTTTTAACCGCCAGCATGACTGGCTTGGACTGCGATTGCGCCCATGTCAGCGCAGCTTCGACATCCGCCGGATCATGGCCGTCAACGCGTTTGGTGATCCAGCCTGAGGCCTCGAACCGGGCGCATTGGTCGGTCTTGTCGGCCATGTCTGTGCCACCATCAATGGTGACAGCATTATCATCGAACAGGACAATCAGATTGGACAGTTCAAGATGCCCGGCCAGCGTCAGCGCTTCCTGACTGAGACCTTCCATCAAACAGCCATCACCGGCGATGACATAAGTCTTGTGGTCAACCAGATCGTCGCCAAATCGCGCATTCAGGTGACGCTCGGCCATCGCCATGCCGACCGCTGTGGCGATGCCCTGACCTAGCGGACCTGTCGTGGTTTCAACGCCCGGCGTGACAAAATTTTCCGGGTGGCCGGGGGTCGATGCGCCAAGCTGGCGAAACTCGCGAATATCATCGCGGCTGATCGAACTGTATCCGGTCAGATGAAGCAGCGAATAGATCAGCATCGAGCCATGCCCGGCTGAGAGTACGAAGCGGTCACGGTCAGCCCAATCAGGATCGGCTGGATTATGTTTCAGGAACTTTGTCCACAAGACGGTTGCGGCGTCGGCCATTCCAAGTGGCAAGCCGACATGGCCCGATTTTGCCGTTTCGACCGCGTCGATTGATAATGCCCGGACCGCATTGGCCATATCTCGGTTGGAAACACTCATGATTCGGATCCCTGATTTTGACACCACGGCAATGGACAGGGGGGGCTGCACTGTCAAGACAGGCAGTGGCTTGTCTATTGAGTTTTTACCATAAAAACGCCAAACCGGGACGGATGAGTATTTTGCAATCTTCTACGGTGCGTCTGGATCAGGCATTGACCCGTCTGGAGCGGGCCGTCGGTGTGCTGTTTGAACGTTCGGGCGATCCGGCACTGGCGCGCCGTGAACTTGCGGCGATGATTGAAGACAGAGCGCACCTGGCGCAGCAATTGGATGATGCTTTGGCGCGTGAAAAAGAGTTGCAAGCCCTGGCCGATGAGGCGTCTGAAGCGCTCGGTTCAGCCATCGCAGAAGTTCGCGCGGCGCTTGGACGGGAAGGGCGACCCTGATGGCGAAAGCAGACATCACCATCCGTGGCCGGGCCTATTCGGTGGCGTGCGCACCGGGGCAAGAGGCGCGCTTGACCTCGCTGGCCTATCAGCTCGATTTGCGCGTGTCACAGATTGCCGGGGCGGTTGGCGATATTGGTGATGAGCGAATATTGCTGATTGCCGCGCTCGCCCTGCTGGATGAACTTGATGCGGCCCAACATGGTAAAGTCTCTGGCTCTGATCCGGCTGCTGAGCATGTTGCACGGGCTTTGGATGATGCCGCTGCAAGGATCGAAGCGATAGCCACGCGGATCGAGACACAACCATGAGTGACCCAGACCTGTCGGTCTTGATCCCGTTCTATAATGAAGCGGGCAATGTCCTTCCTTTGCTTGAGGAAATACACGATGTGCTCGCGGGCATCGCGTTTGAAGTGGTTTGTGTGAACGATTGCTCGGCGGATGCGACCGGATCGGAATTGGCTGAGGCGGCGAAACGCTGGCCGGATACGGTCATGGTGTTCACGCATGTGGCGCGCGCGGGGAAATCTGCAGCGCTTTTTTCGGGATTGAAAGCGGTGCGCGGAGCCTGGACGCAGCTGCTTGATGGTGACGGACAAAACGATGTGCACGATACCGCGCGGTTATGGCCAGACCTGATTGCCGGTCAAGAGACTGGACGGCTCGGCATTATCGCAGGCAAGCGCAATAGCCGCAATGATAGCGGCTTCAAATGGCTGCAATCACGCGTTGCTAATGGCGTGCGGCGGTTCATGTTGCGCGATGATGCAACCGATACTGGCTGTGGCTGGAAACTGATCCGCACCGAGGCGTTTCGTGAGCTGCCCTATTTTGCCTCGATGCACCGGTTCTTACCGGCGCTGATCAAGCGTGCAGGGTGGCGTGTACAAGAAGAACTTGTGAACGATCGGGCGCGCTGGCATGGCCAATCCAAATACGGGTTTTTGGGTCGCCTTGGGGCTGGCATATTCGACTTGCTCGGGATGTTCTGGCTGACCCGTCGCGGCGGCCAGGGCATCGCAGCAGAATGGGACGACCCCCGCCGAGAGGCCTGAGGTCTCGCCGCAGTGGCAAGTGAATGGTGCCGCTAAGGTGACTTGAACACCCGACCCCCGCATTACGAATCGCCCCTGTGCGTTATTGTGTAACGTTGTAGGTCTTTGCGCAACACTGATATTTGTTAATATAATCAAAGTGTTGTAAGGTATATGCCTCTGCGGGTGGTTGCTCACTATTGCCCTGAAAAGAGCGACCCGTGGGGACATGGTGGGGACACAGACTCCTCCGTCCACAGATTAATGAGTATATTCTCGGAGTGATTCATGCCCTCCCTCAAGGCGAAACTAACACAGAACTATGTTGACTCGGTAGAGGCGAAAGACAAGCGATTTGTCATCTGGGATTCAGAAATTAGCGCTTTCGGTCTTCGCGTCATGCCATCGAGCGTGAAGTCCTATATCCTCAGATACCGGGTTGGGCAGGGACGACTTGCAAAAGGGCGAACAATTACACTCGGGCGCAGCACCGATCTGAGGTGCGAGGCAGCGCGCGCTAAAGCAAAGGACTTTCGCTCCGAAGCGAGGATTGGCCGCGACCCGGAAGCTGATCGCAGGCGCGATGAACTCGCCATCCTGAAAGTCTCGGAACTGATCGAAGATTGGGGACGCGAAGCTGCGCCGTTCAATCGCCGGACGGGCGCGCCGCGCAAGCCAGACCGCTATAATTCCGACATCAGGCTGCTTCGCGCTCATGTTGGTCCGATCATTGGCATAAAGCGAATAACCGAAATCACTCGGTATGACATAACGCGGCTACGTGATGCGATCACCAATGGTGAAACCCGGCTTACACGCAAAACCAAACCTCGCGGCATTTCGAAATTTACCGGGGGCGGTGGGACAGCCCGGCACACGATTGCCATGCTCAAAAGCGTCTTTGCCTATGCCATCGACAGGGAACTGCTCGACAAGAACCCCTGCCACGGCGTGAAGCTTCAGCCGATTGTCCAACGCGAACGCTATCTCACGCAAGCCGAAGCCAGACGGTTAGGCGACGCGCTCGCAGAGTGGGAAGCTCGCGGCGAAGCGCTCAACGCAATCCGGATTATCCGGCTTCTCTCTTTAACCGGCGCGCGCCGAGGTGAAATTCTCGAACTCAGATGGTCAGAGATTGATTTCGAGCGCGGCTTCCTACGTCTTGATGCCACCAAGTCCGGTAAGTCGATCCGGCCCATTTCCGGCGCAGCGCAGAAATTACTCGCCGAAGCGCCACGCGAACACTCCATTTGGGTCTTTCCCGATGCCAAAGGTAATGGTCCCTACCAGGGACTTCCTAAGATATGGAACAAGGTCCGCGAGGAGGCAGACCTGGAAGACTTCCGCATGCATGATCTGAGGCACAGTTTTGCTAGCTTCGGCGCAGCCAACGGTCTCTCACTCCCGGTCATCGGAGCCCTGCTCGGTCACAAGAACGTCTCAACCACCCAGCGCTATGCTCACCTCACCGACATAGCCGCACGCCAAGCCGCTGATGAGGTCGCCGATATCGTAGCAGCGGCGTTGGGGGTTACGTGAGCAGAGCAGGACTTTGTACCCGTAAATGGATCACATAGTTGCATGAAATGTTAATAAGAATACTTGCATATATAGCTACAAGACCATACATCCTTATGGAACGGAACAACTTATGACCGCATTGAACGAACTGAAAAAGAAATTACGCGCCGGTCAGGTCTATCGCCGTAAGGACCTGGCGCGGTGGTCGAATGCGGTCGACCGACATCTAAAACAGTTGCTCGAAGAAGGACGACTCGAGAAGGTGTCAGGCGGAGTGTATATGGTCCCGCGCGACACGCGCTACGGCAAGGCCCCGGCCTCACCCACAAAGCTCGTCGAAGCTTTCTTGGGCGATGATCGGTTTCTGATGGTTTCACCCAATGCCTATAATGGCCTCGGAGTAGGAACGACGCAGCTCTATAATGAACCTGTGGTCTATAACCATAAACGCCATGGTCATTTCAATCTGGATGGCAGACCGTATGACTTCCGCCGACGCATGACATTTCCATCAAAGGCAACCGCAGAGTTCCTGCTCGTTGACTTGCTGCATAATCTCGACCACCTGCCGGAAGACAAGAATGAGGTGCTGCCTAGAGTGCTTGCTCGCGCGCAAGAGATGGACCCAGCACGTTTGTCGAAAGCCGTCAGAGACTTCGACTCGGCGCGCGCACGAAGGCAGCTTCAACTAGTTATGGCTGCTTGATGCTACTCCACGACACACCAGAATTTGCATCCAAGGATTGATTTCATGTAAGCACAAATTGAAATCGAAACTTCACCATTGAGGATAAAGAATTGAACATATCCGATGACGCTTTCATCATTGCCTTCAAACGCTTTCAAGAATTGGTAGCTCTGAACTCGAATGGCCATCCATTCGAAACATTCAATGACGGACTCGCACACACATGGGAAAGCTACAAACCTCGCTTGAGAAACCGTGCATTGGCTCTGCTTGATGCTTCATCCTGGAAATCTAAAAACCCCGGCGACGGAACGATACTGAGGAACACACTAGCCGCAATAGAGATTTCTGACAGCGACGGAGGCAATAATCTTGTACTCTGGCAGAACCGTTGGGGGCACGCGAACCGTGAACATCGCGCACTCATAGAGGCGCAATCAGACGCCTCTCTAATGAAAAATATCGAGCAACAATTATTCAATCTCTTTTGTACCGATATAAATGAGGGCAAAATATTTGAACGTCTCGCTGAGCTTATGCATCAGAAATATCCACTGCTTGGGTACTTATATTTCCTGAAAGACATTGATCGCTTTTTTCCTGTACGGCCAACTGTATTCGACAAGACATTTGTGGATTTAGATTTGGAGCTGAAGACTGCGCGCAACTGCTCTTGGGAGAACTATTCGCAATTTTGCGATGCAATTCTGCTCGTTCAAACAAAACTTTCCGATGTTGTGCATGTTCCAAATGTCACGCCTATTGACGCCCATTCCTTCTGTTGGATGTTACAGAAGCTCGAACAACCAGAGCTGGACGCTGAGGGTAGAGTAAAGCGGGTTGGACGTGATGCGGGCCGCAAGCTAAATGCACGGGATACCTCCCTTATGGACCTCCGATATTCAATTGTGAACACTGCTCGCCAAGCGAATGGGCAGTCTGTTCAGCGAACTATCAAGGTCAAAGAGTTACGCATGACGACAGAAGAACTCGATTTTCATCTAAAGGGCTTGATGGATACTCAACAAAATCGCTGTGCTCTGACTGGCCTGCCATTTCAATTCAAAGGCAACCATTCAGATACAAATATGCTGCCTTCGCCAGATCGAATTGACAGCAATGGGCACTATGAAGTGGGAAATATTCAACTCGTTTGCCGATTTGTGAATTTCTGGAAGCAGGACACTGATAATGAGGAATTCAAGCGCTTGCTCATGATCGTTCGAGGTCAGGACGCTGAATAAAAATAGCGCTATGCACACCTCACCGACATTGCGGCGCGCCAAGCTGCCGATGAGGTCGCCGATATCGTAGCAGCGGCGTTGGGAGTTCCGTGAGCAGAGCAGGGCTCTGTACCTGGGCAGCTTCTGGCATCGACTAGAAGATCGGCCATGAAATGCAATAATAGCCTATATTCACTGGGTATACCATAACTAAATATCGGCCATTGCGTAGTGAAGCACTTCGGCATAAGATCGGCCAACAAATCGGCCAATCTTTATATGCAATCAGGAAAAGGCCCTTTTAAGCTACAGAAAGGCACGACATGACATCGGCCAATGATGACCTAATTGAGGTGCCAACCCGCATCGAACCTGCCCGCCTCGAAACTGCTCCTGAGGCGCTGACCGATGTCGTTTCCGAATTATCGGCAGCTGCTGCAATGCTGGGTGCCAAGTTGCACCCGAAAACTGCGGCAGGCTTGGCAGATATCGTGCGCTTGATGAACTGCTACTACAGCAATCTGATCGAGGGTCACAATACTCGGCCAAAAGACATTGAGCGCGCGATGGCAAGTAACTTCGATGATGATGAGGGCAGACGCAATCTGCAGCTTGAAGCCGTCGCCCATGTCCGCGTTCAAGCTGAAATAGACCGGCTCGCTGAGGCTGGTGATTTGGCGGAGCCAGCGTCCGTAGAGTTTATTGGTTGGCTGCATCGTGAATTCTATAAGGATGCTCCGGAAGAGATGCTACATATCAAGTCCGAGCATGCGGAATTCATCATGAAACCCGGCGAATGGCGCAACCGCCCCGAACATGATGTTGCGGTTGGTCGTCATATACCTCCATCAAGTCATCGCATTGAAGACTTCATGGCGCATTATGAAAACCGGTACAGATTTGCACCGCTGGGCCAAGGTGCTCGAATCCTCGCGATCCCGGCTGCGCACCACAGACTGAACTATATTCACCCCTTCCCGGATGGCAATGGCAGGGTCAGCAGGCTGATGAGCCATGCAATGGCCCTGCAAGCAGGCATTGGCGCACACGGTCTCTGGTCTGTTTCACGCGGCCTTGCGCGCGGGATCGATAGTCGCAAAGAATACAAGTCTCGCATGGACGCGGCTGATGCCCCGCGTCAGGGCGATCTCGATGGACGGGGTAATTTATCCTTACGCGCACTTGAAGGGTTTACACTCTGGTTCCTGAAAGTGTGCCTCGACCAAGTGACATTCATGTCTGATCTGTTTGATCTTGATAAGTTGAGCAGTCGACTCTCCCGCTATGTTGAACGCAGCGAAACATTGAAGTCAGAGGCCAATCACCTCCTTCAGGAGGCCTTGATTCGTGGCGAGTTTGAACGAGGCATGGCGGCGCGTGTTACCGGTCTTCCGGAACGTTCCGCGCGGCGCATCCTGGGCGATCTGACAGATGAGGGCCTGCTTGCATCCGCCACACCAAAAGGCCCTGTGTCTCTGCGTTTCCCAGCCGACACGCTCGAAACACTGTTTCCTCGACTGTATCCTGAAACTTGAAAAACAGCACCTCGCGCGTGATCGCGGCTAGTGCTGTGATCGAAATTCACAAACACCTTTTGTTTATAATCGATTTTCACACAAATCGCAGGAAGTAAGCGGTTTTCATGCCGAGTAAGTGTTTTTCAGATTCAGGAGGCGATTCTTGCGATTCAGTTGAGATGCCTTGCAAAGGTACTTAATCGTGCCGACTTTGACAAAGAAGTCGCAATTGCTTCCCTCCATTTCGGCCCTTTCGTCAGCGCGGTCGTCAACGCGTTGGAAAGCTCGGCAGGCCGGTCTTCACTCAACACCTCAAACAGTATCTCAGCTTGAGCCAAATCCTTCTTGGCCTTCAATGCGGATGATGCGTGTCGCCGCGCCGCAACGATCAGTTTGTGCACTGCATATCGTTCCGGCCTCGGTATCTGCACCAACACACCGGAACGATAAAGCGCAACAGCGGGAATGGGGTCTGCGATCAGAAAATTCAAGAACGGTAACGCCTGCGCATAAACACCAAGCGGTTCCAATTTCAGGATATCACTGTCCTGCCGCATCAGCGGGACCAGGAACTCGACTTCAGTGCCGCCGCCACCCATCACCCATTTGGTCGGGCGGTTTTTTCGGTCGAGTCCTGGCGCTGGTCGCAAGTTCAAATCCTTGAACGTGTCTGGCAGAGTGGGATCAACTTCGTCTTCTATGACGAGTTTCAAATTCTCGAACGCGGCGATGTCGACATCGCCAGTCACGCCAAGCACATCGTTAAACCGGACGCCCAGCTCTGCGCTGTAGAGCCGGAAGGCATGCGTGCCGACAAGTGTGCCCCCAAGCCGGAACACGCCGCTCTTGGCCATCGCGTTCATGACCTTGCCAGTGTCGCGGTCGAGTGCAGGAACACCGGCGGCTCGCAACTGCGCCACCATGCTCGAGCAACGCTGGTTAAAGGCTTGCGATTCTTCGTTAGCGGCCTTTGCGACTTCGATCCGTTCACGGATTTCCGGTGTATCAGGACCAACATATTTTTGGATCGTCTTGTCGCCGATCCGCTGGCGCGCGTACCAGTATTTTCCTTTAGCACCCATATCTCTGAGAAAGGGCTTTCCAGGGATATCCGCAATCGCCCGCACGGCATGTGCCTGCAGGAGGTCCTGATAGCCGGTATGGACAGAGAGGGGGAAGCTGCGCACCATTCATTACACCACAATATTTTTGTTTGTAGTGTAATAGCACAGTTACACCACAAAAACAACTAACGTGGTGTACCGGCATATCCCAACACTACTATTCCCTCTGGCATCAATCATGCTTGCTGTTCTCCTTCATACAATGGAGTTCGCAATTTCAGTATTCGGTTTGAGCTTTGAAGAGGAAGAACGGTTTTCCGAGCTAGGAGAACTCGCAGAGCTTTTCGAGTCTCTCAACGTCGACATGGACGGGGATGCGATTATGCAGCTCCTTGTCTGCGATCTCTTCAGTGGCTCATTCGATCCCACGGAACCCGATGCTGTTCCGTCTCGCTATGCACAGTCGGAATTTCATAAAAAGCAGACGCTTGCCGTCCCAACCATGTCAACATCGGACAGGATACTCTGGATGTCAGGAGCTGGTCGCAGCGGTAGCAGACGTATCTATGGCTCCAGCCGAGATATTATTCCCATACTGCATCAGATCAAAGCACTTCCTATTGATGCGCCCGCCAAGCTGACCAAACGTTTCATAGATGAGGCTTGTGTCAGGTTGGCCAATCTTTGCATTGACCAGTATAGCGAGAATGCCCGGGATATTCTGGACAGCATCCTGGTGGAAAGAACTCTTCTAAAACAATGGTTCGAAGAGAAGGGCATGTTGTCGCCGATTGCGAAAAAGGTCGGCTACAATCCCGAAACACAGCCAGATGCGGCTAATTGCAATGAACTGGTGCAGCTTGACTTGACGATTGTGGACGAGGAACCGGCAAGACCAGGACGACCGGAATCCGATCTTTGGCCACGCGTTCAGGAGCTTGTGACTGAACTGCATGGAGCTAACCCTGAATGCTACAACAACGCGATGGCATCAGAAGTCCATGAGCGGCTCATTGCTGAATTTCCAGAGCAAAACGTTCTCGCGCTCACGACAATTCAGGGTAAGATGATGGTGCTGCGCGACCAGGCGCGAGCCGACTTGGACGACACACAGGACATAGTCTGAAGCAGCTTGCCTCGGGTTCCCTGCCTGAGCGAAACCCCGGCGCAGTGATTCTTCTGCTGCGCGAAATCTTGTGCTTATCTATGCGCGTCAGAGCTCCAATTTGATAAAACTCTTCTTCTTTTTCGCTATCGATTTCTGTGCTCGCCTTTGCTCACTCAAAACCATGAGGAGTAGAGTCAATGAGCAAGCACGAGCACAATTTCCCGGAACTGGGTGAAATCCTTGAAGACAATCCCGGTTGGCTTGATGAGGCGATTGATACGCCATCTGTCAGCCAACTTACAGGCGTGCCGATCTGTACATTGACGACCTGGCGGTGCCGCGGCGGCGGGCCTCGATTTCTGAAGCTGGGTAAGAGCGTGCGCTATCGTCGCCGTGCTGTCCTGGGTTGGATGGCAGAGTGCGAGGCACCCTATATCGACCGCGATGGGGTGATCCATCATGACTAATCCAACTCGTCCGCTCTCCATTCGTCTCGCAGCGCAAGATATCGAACACTTGGCCGAGCGCGCCAAACGCATCTCCGGAACACCTACAGGCGTTGCGCGTGAGCTGATCCGATCCGGCCTCACCGATGGCGATCCGTTCACCCAGGCGACGCGCCTCCTGAAAATCGAACGCAAACTCGCAGCTCTCGGGCAGGACATACAGGCCGTCACCACATCTTCATCCAAGAACACTGGATCGCTTGGCCGCGTGGAGTCGATGTTCGACCAACTCCTTCTCGCGCTCAGCGGTCAGCCAATTGAAGAGGACGCCTGATATGTCAAACCTCAAGAAGATGCTTTGTGCCTCATGCATACTCACAACAATTGCTACCGGTGGTGCCTACAAGCTCGGCTTCGATAACTTTCGTCCTGGTGCGATCTCGGAGCAGGGTTATTTCGAGCGCCATGACGCTGCTTTCATGGATCGTTGTGGTAAGGCGAGAATAACATCTGCTGTTGGCGATCCTGTTGGCTCCTATCACTGGCCGAGATGCGAGGCCGTATTGAATCACTACCAGACACGGGACGCATTCATGCTTCGGCACAATATGTTATCCATGTTGGCCGGATTGTCATTGCTGAGCTTCCTGGGATTTGCACGCATTGCCGTCAATGAGGCACCCAAGCCGAAAGTCGTGCGCGGCAGGAAGCATCTTGAGGGCAAAGAAGCGCTGCGCGAGTTGAAGAAACTGTCACGCGCGAGCTGCGATCAATCCGGTGAGGGTATCTGTTTTCCGCCCGGCATACCAATGAGCACAGATCGCGAGAGCCGTCATTTCCTGATCTGGGGCAGTACCGGCGCGGGCAAAACACAAGCGATGCTTTGTCTGATGTTGCAAGCCATCGCACGGGGCGACAAGGTACTTATTCTTGATGTCAAAGGCGACATGATGTCGAGCCTGCCGCAAATCGGCAATCTGATTGCCCCGCATGACAAACGCTCATTGCAATGGGATATATCGAAAGATTGTTTCACCAAGCAGGACGCGCGTGAGCTTGCAGCGCGCCTTATCCCTCAAAGCCATGATCCGGTCTGGTCAGATGCCGCGCGCTCAATATTTGTTGCTTGCATTGTCGCGCTTCAATCAACCCGGTCCGGTGCCTGGAACTGGGCCGATTTGCGTGACCTTGTGGTGTCCGACGCTGGATATCTCCTGGACATCGCACGCAAGTTTCATCCCGATGCCGTCCAGTTTTTGAAAGAGCCAACCAGCAAATCGACACATAGTTTCATTTCGACCTTCAAGGCTCACATGAACATTGTCAGCATGCTGGCTGATGCTTGGCCTGAGAGCACCAGCGGGCGCTCCTTTGCTATCAAGGACTGGCTGAAGCACCCGCTCCATCACCCGGTTATTCTCCAGCATGATGGGCGCTATCCTGAGCTGAGCAAGGCCTGGATATCTGGTATAATCGGTTTGTTGGCCTCACATGCCGGTTCGCCCTCCATGCCGGAAAATCCGAAGCGGCGCACTTGGCTACTCCTCGATGAGTTTCCACAATTGGAACGCCTCGAGCATTTCTCGACCCTGCTGGATGTAGGTCGTTCAAAAGGGATAAGCGTTGTGCTTGGCGCGCAGGACATCTCACAAATCCGCAAGACCTATGGGCATGATCAGGCCGATGCCTGGATTGGCATGATCGGCACCCATATCCTGACGCGTATGAACCTCGGACAGGGAGCAGAAGTCGCCAGCCGCATGATTGGCAACCAGACAATCGAGTATCAACGGAAAACGGAAAGTCAGTCAGGCAGTACGAGAACAATTACGCGCTCGAAAGCCCAGGAAGTAAGGCCCGTCATGACCCCGTCAGAATTGTCAGACAGGCTCGGGCCAAAACCCGATGGCATCCACGCTCTGCTGATTGGCCCTGGTGAGCATGCTTATGAAGTCACATTGCCCTACATCAATCTATCCGTTCAGCGACCCGCAAGTGTTCTGGCAGACTGGACTACGAAGTCACCGAAGCAGATTGCCCCTCTGCCGGAAGAAGCGCCCCCAACTCATCCACCATATATTCTTTCACCTGATGATATTGCCCGTATAAAAAGGCCAAATCCTGAAGACCTGAACTGATGGTTGCCTCGATCTCGGCTCGTAAATCGGTTGGCGCGGCTGTCGCCTATTTCAAGCATATGGCTGAGGATGAATACTACACATCCGAGACTGAAGTTGAAGGCGAATGGGACGGACGCGGCGCAGAACGTCTTGCGCTTGAAGGCCCGGTTACCAAGGCCGAGTTTGAGGCGGCTCTGAACGGGCTCGATCCGAAGACCGGCGAAGCACTCGTCCAAACGAGCAACAAGTCTCACGCGCCCGGCTGGGACATGACCTATTCAGCACCAAAGTCTGTCTCGGTCATGTGGGCGCTCTCGCCTGAAGCAGATCGCAAGAAGATCAAAACCGCCCACCGGCAGGCCGTACATGCCGCGACCACTCAGCTTGAAGACAGCCACGCGTTCACGCGCCGGGGCAAAGGCGGCGCAATCAGGGAACCCGTCGCTGGGCTCACCATTGCCCGTTTCCATCATCACACAAGCCGCGACCTCGACCCCCAGCTCCACACCCATGCCTTCATCTTCAACATGGCTCCACGCCAGGATGGCAGCTGGGGCAGTCTTGTCAGTCGCGATCTCTACAAGGCCCAGAAAGAGACCGGAGCGACTTACCGCAGGCATTTGGCAAACGCGTTGGAACGCCAGGGCTTTGCTGTCGAACGGAACGGCACAGGCTTTCGATTGAAGGCCATTCCGCACAGCATCGAGCGCGCCTTCTCGAAGCGCCGCCAGGCCATAGAACAAGCCGCGGACACCTATGGCTACAAGACCCCCAAGGGTATGGAAATGGCCGCGCTGCGAACGAGGCAAGCCAAACGACCGAAGGAGCGTGCGGCCCTGTTCAAGGCCTGGCAAGCCGAAACTAAAGCACTCGGATTTGATCTGGCAAAAGCGCGCCAACAGCAACGCATGCAGCCACTTCATTCCGGGTCCATGCCCAGCGCGACCAAACTGAAAACCTCATCACCAGCGCGCGCGATCCTGCCATCTGTAAAACAAATGCTAGGCAAGATCGCGGCGATGGCGAACACCTCATTCAGCATGCCGGGCGTGCGCGTCAACCTCCGTCAGAAGCCGCTGACACGAGGCCATGAACGCGAGCATTGATGTGTACATGTGATTACAAGCCAAACCAGCTGTAATTACTGGGCATTCTCAGTCAGCCCTCACACGATGTAATCGCTGTACACATTTTCGTACACGGACAATTCTGCCTGAAGTCCTTTTATCCATGGGTGTATTGGACCAGATCACTTGCGATCTGTCAGCACCAAAGGTGCATAGGGTGTGAAACGAAACATCCCCTTTTGTTCTTCGCAGCAGCGGCTGGAACGGGGCAAGTTGGAACAGGTCGAGCGTTCGATGCGGATCGGTTTTTATATGTCCATTCAGGGGCTTAGTCTCTGGACGCTGTAAGAACCGATCCACCCTGACAAGCTTCAGGGACGGCATCGAACAGGCATACGGGCTTTCGGATTTTCTCTTCCCCGTGTGTCCTGAAGCTTCCCCAGGGTGTGCAAACATTTTGTCCTGATGGGGAAGCATCGGGAGAGACCCTATGCCTGCCAAACTCAAACCATCCGCTAGCAATCCAAATCCCATTTCAGCCGACCGTTTCGAATGGGATACCGAAGTTCCGGGCCTTGCTCTGCGTCTCCGCTCAGGCCGACAGCCCGCCTGGTATGTTCAAATATGGACAGACGGACGAAACGTGCGCCGGGTGATTGGTCCAGAAACGTCGCTGACATTGGAACAAGCCAGAGATATGGCCCACGTGCTGATCGCAGAATTGACCGGCGCAACCACACTGGTGCCTCTTGTCCCCGAAACGCCGAAAGCCACAGTTTCGGAGTTTGCGGCCCGCTTCCTCGACCATGGTGCGCCGAGCTGGAAGCCTTCCACCCTAAAGGCCCATCGCAGTCTCTTCACTTGCTCGATCCTGCCCCAGTTCGGCTTCCGCGATATCGCCTCTATCACGCCTCAGGAGGTCGCATCTTGGTTTGCGCGTGGACAAGGATCGCAAGGGACACGAAACCGGGCGCTGGCCGTTCTCTCGGGGCTCATGCGTCATGCTGAAATTCTCGGACTACGACCACCGGGCTCAAATCCGTGCCAAGGCCTCCGGCGACGCAAGAACCGGTTCGAAGTCCATCGGCTGAGCGAGCAGGATTATGGACGGCTTGGTGAGGCCTTGAGACGGATTGAAGATACAGAGCCGGTGATCGCCGCGCTGATCCGGTTCCTGACGCTGACGGGCTGCCGCAAGTCAGAGGCGCGCCTCCTGCGATGGGACATGTTGGACGCAAACCGGGCGGCATTGCCCGACAGCAAGACCGGGCCGCGCGCAATCTGGTTGGGTAAAGCGGCACTCGCTATGATCTCTGAACGGCCCCTGACATGTGAGTTCGTGTTCTCGATCAAGGACAGGCCGGTCTCTGCCTCTCGGATCGCCAAGGTTTGGAACACAGTTCGCGACGAGATTGTGCTTCCGACACTTCGGCTTCATGATCTGCGCCACGGGTTTGCGTCGGTGGCGATCTCGTCGGGCGAAGCCCTTCGCACCGTCTCGGGCCTGCTCGGGCATTCGGAACTGCAAACGACGGCAGGCTATGCCCAGTTTGCAGAAGCCCCTGTGCGGCAGGCTGCTGAACGTGTGGCTGAACATCTGGAGCGGACCCTTTCGCAGCGCGTCCCCAAGACAATGCCGGAACCACCAGCAATCGTGGCGGCGTTCCTCGCGCAAGGTATGACCGTCCGCGACTTTGCTGCCCAAGAGGGCGTCAGTCTCTCAACCCTTCGCCAGAAGGTCGGCGCTTACAATCGCGCGCGCCGCGAAGCGCTCGCAGACGTTGAGGCAGGCTAATGCGAAAGGAACCGATCTATCTGAGCGACCTCTCGGCCCGCGCCGCCCGGCCTGCCGCAAAGGAATATGCGATCCCAGACAATCGCCTGAGCGGGTTCGCGCTGAGGGTTCAGCCAACTGGCACAAAGTCCTGGGTCCTGCGCCTCAAGGTCGATGGTACGGCAAAGCGGGTCACGCTCGGCAATACCCAAACCATGAGTGCAGAGGAGGCGCGGGCGCGAGCTCACCAATTGCTCGCAGCGCACACGCCTCTGGATATCGCCTTGCTCGCTGCTGACGATAAACCGGCCATTAAATTGAATGTGTTGGCGCAAAGATTCCTGAAAGCGAAACGGCAGGTCTGGAAGCCGACAACGCTCAAGGCGGTCCAAATCTATCTCAACAGCTCGATTCTGCCTGCGCTGGGAGGGCACGCCATCAACCGTCTCACGACCGCAGACGTAGCCGAATGGTTCCACACCTACAGCACAACGAGTCCGGGCGGTGCCAATCAGGCGCTTTCACACCTGCGTAGTATGCTGAAATTTGCGCGCGAAACTGGCATCCTGCCACCGGATACACCTGATCCTTCAAAACCGATCCGGCGCAACACAAGGCGTGCGAGGGGTCGCCTTCTCAACGCAGGGCAACTGGCTAAGCTCGGGGTCTGGTTGGAAGCGCCTCCCATTCGCTGGCTCGATATGGCCGATGCGATCCGACTCATCTTGTTGACCGGCTGCCGGTCCGGCGAGATCGCGCGGCTGACTTGGGCCGAAGTTGGTAGCGACAGGCTCAGTCTCAGCGCCACCAAAACCGGCAAGCGTGATGTCATTCTATCCCGTCCTGCGATTGAAATACTTGATCGACGCAAGCAAGGTGTAATGTCCGAGTTTGTGTTTCCACACCCGGCCAGCCGGGCGAGGCCGATCACGTCAATCGACGCGGCATGGCGAGCTATTCGAACCCAGGTGGGGCTGCCCGAAGACATCCGGCTGCATGATCTTCGACACACCTATGCCAGCCACGCCATCATGATCGGCGAATCCCTGAACATGACCGGAAAGCTCCTTGGTCATCGAAGGCCGAAGACGACGGAGATTTATTCCCACATCGATGCGCAGCATCTGGCGAAGGCGGCGGACAGAGTCGGCGATCTCATATCAAATTGGTTGGGTTGAGCGTCCATGTGCCCCATTTGCGAATAGCTGAATTATCCCGTGGCTGTGTGAAAACGCAGAACTCGAAAATTTCGATAGAAGATCCTGACCTTAGGCGAGACGTTGACGGACGGTCTGGCATTTACTTACCCCAGCTGAAGCATAGCTGGTGAAATTGTTGCACGATAAAATCGCTGAAGTACGTTTTCACACAGCCACTCCCAAAAGGGGACATTAGAAAATCAAGATATCGATTAGTATTTGTGCACCGATATCTGCTGAGGTCATCTGCGTTCGAGATAAACCTCGATTTCATCGAAATTTTTGATGACAAGATTGAAGCTGCTTTCGTTTCGCATTTTCCCATCATTGGCTGGCATCGGATTAAAGCCATACTGCCTCAAATAGTAAAATAGCATTGCTCTTTTAACGCCAACTACGAACTCGCTATTCTCCATCTGATATTCGTACTCGAGGCTTTTGCGCTTATCATCGTCTAACTTAGGGTTGGGGATGAAGTGTACATCTACCGTTTCAATCCAACCATCGTCGGGGCGTATGTTGTCCAAAACGATGTCCTGCGCGTCTGCCCTCTCAAACCGTGATAGAACATAGTCAGAAAACCGGTCCTTCTCCACATTGTATGCCCGTGTATGCCACCTATGGCCATCATATGCCAACGCACGCGGTACAATCCGTTTCTCGATCGCTGGCGATGCGCTACTGAGTGAAATATACAATGCGGAGATAATTCGCTGTTCTGTAATACCCTTCAAAACAGCTCGGAGCACATCGCTTGAAACTTGACGGCTCGCGACCACGACGCCAGCAGTTTCATAAGAGTGCGCCAACCACGTACCATCTGAAGACCGTTCTTGAATCAGGTCGCTCACATGGCGGAGGTATTCATATGGATTGTCGTCAGTGAGCTGTGGGGCAAATGATTCCGAAGGCACATAGGTTTTTTGCCTAGGATCGTAAATCATGTTCCCAGGAATGAGGTCGGCGTACCCATTCAGGTCATTTGTTGCTTGTTGGAGCGAAATTCCAAAGGTGTCTTGGAGCCGCTTACGGCCAACCGCTCTTTCCCAATTCAGACAGAACTCGATGAATTCCCAGCGCCTTCGAACTACTTCCTTTAGTTGATACTCACCCATGGGTTTCTCCGACTCAATTTTTTTATCTAAGCATATTGACAATTTTTAGTACACTCCTATTTTATAGGATAGTGCTAAAAAATTTCAGTTTGGGTTGCTTATGAGACGAATTTTGTCCATCGACGGCGGCGGTATTCGCGGGACATTTCCCGCGGCGTTTCTAGCTGCGCTTGAAGATGATCTCGAGTATCCGATTGGGGCATATTTTGATCTCATCGCTGGCACGTCTACAGGAGGTATCATTGCTATCGCATTGGCGATGGGCATTCCTGCCAAGGAAGTTCAGATACTCTACGAAGAGCACGGACCAGAAATATTCGATCAGCGAAACTCAGGGGCTCAGGCATGGCTCGCGAAATGGTATAGAAAACTACGCTGGGCTGCATGGGGACCAAAATACGAGACTGATGCTCTCGAAAAAGCAATCAGAGATGTGCTGGGCGATAAACGCATTGGGGACGCGAAAACGCGGCTCATGATTCCATCATGGAATGGGCGCTCCAAAAAAGCCTACGTCTACAAAACTGCTCATCATGAACGTTTGACTACCGACTATAAAGACCCAGCAATCGATGCAGCTCTAGCTACAGCTGCCGCACCGACATACTTCAGGGAGCATATTACGGCCAACGATGTTGGACTCGTGGATGGCGGACTTTGGGCGAACAATCCAACCGGATTTGCGGTGATTGAAGCCATATCGGTCTTGGGTTGGCCTGCTGACCAACTCAAAGTGCTGAGCGTCAGCTGTCTGGAAGACATATTTGAGATGAAACGGGCCTACAGCGCTCTTAGCATCGTTCAAAAAACGGCCGACTTCTTTATGGCCGGACAATCTCACGGCTCGATGGGAATTGCGCATCTTCTTACTGGCGACCCACATGACAGAAAAGCGATCTGGCGCATCTGCCAACCAGTCCCGGACAAGTTCTTCACTATCGATAACACGGCCCGTATTCGCGAGTTAAAGGCTCGTGGCTTCACGGAAGCTCGCACCCAAAAGCCGATTTTGAAGCCGCACTTTTTTGAAAAGCCCGCAGAACCTTTCGTCCCTATCCACAAGCTAGAAGGATCATAAAAAATGACCGAAGCATTTCCTCCCCTTACCCACGAAGCTGTCCTTCAGAAGATTGCAGCTGGAATCGACGTTCCACCAGAAATCTATCAGCAGGTCGTCTCAAGATATCAATCGCTGAGCGGTTGGCTTGAGCGTCCGAACTCAAGCATCAAAGGATATAGTCCCTATGTTGCTCCACAAGGCTCATTCCTGATTGGTACGGCAAACCGGCCGATATCCGACACCGATGAGATTGATGTTGATCTGATTTGTCGACTAAGTGCGACCAAATCTGAAATGAGCCAAAAAGACTTAAAACTGTCGGTTGGAAAAGAGGTCATTGCCTATGCGGCGGCCAACAGCATGAATCACAAGCCTGAGAACAAGAGGCGCTGTTGGACGCTGAAATACGCGGACCAAAGAAACTTTCACATCGATGTCCTGCCTTGCGTCCCTGACGCTGAAACATATCGCACACGTCTGTCAGAGCATGGACACATGGAGCTGGCGGATGATGAGCGTATCACGCAAGAGGCGATCGCCATCACAGATGACACCGAAGCACATTACAACCAAATCTCAGAAGATTGGCCGACCAGCAATCCCCTCGGATACGCTGCTTGGTTTATGCAGCAGATGGCTGAACTTCTAAGGTTTGAAAAACAGGCACTGTTTGAGCGGGGAAGTTCCTACGCAAAAGTAGAAGATATTCCTGATCACGCGGTAAAAACAACACTTCAGAAAGTCATTCAACTCCTGAAGCGCCACCGCGACACGATGTTCGCCGATGATCCTGAGCATAAGCCCATTTCAATCCTTATCACCACGCTCGCAGCGCTTTCATACAACAATGAAGTTTCGCTGGTTGAAGCGCTTGTTTCCATCCTAGAGAATATGGACAAACACATTGAGGAGATCGATGGAGTGAAATGGGTTAAAAACCCAGTGAACCCTGATGAGAATTTTGCAGACAAATGGGTTGAGGTTCGCGCAAAACAGCAGAATTTCTACAAGTGGCTTGATGCGGTTCGGCGAGACTTTGGTGTTTATATTCGAGCCAGCAAGCCCGCAAGTATTCCCGACGAGCTCACGGCACGAATGGGCAAAGCGCTAGTTGCTGAGATTGCAGAAGCTTTTCCGAAGCTGAAGCCAGTAGCACCAACGATCTTGACTGCGCCCGCCATCGTGTCGCGAACGGCAGAAATGGCCGAGCACGTTCGGCAGCGGGGAACCGAAAGCGCGCCTTGGTGCTCGGAGGTCTAAACCGTGGCCAAATACCCCCGCTTAACCATCCAGCAGGTTCGCTGCACGCTCAGCTTTTCACAGCCTCTACTCGAGTTTTTCGAAGATGAGGACAACATATTTGCGAAAGGGTGGTACGTCGTCAGTGACGGACCCCATGCGGATGGACCTGTTTCAAAGTTCGAAATCTTATGTGTGTTCTCCAGGAATTTCCCAAAACAGGAGCCGATCGTTCTCGAGGTGGGAGGATCATTAAAACGAGTCGGCGCCCGTCATATGTATACCAACGGGATGTGTTGCCTATGTGTGTGGGAAGAGTGGCTGGCGAAGGCAAGTGACACTTCTTTCCAGTCGTTCTGCGATGGCCCGCTACACAACTTCTTTTTAAGTCAGGTCATCTTTGACCAAACTGGCAAGTGGCCATTTGACGAGCGTTCTCACGGCGCGAAGGGAATAGCCGAAGGGATTGCGAACACACTCGGCCTGGAATTGTCTGGGGTGCAAGCTAATCGTTACACTCGGGCGCTTGCGGCCAAAGAGTTAAAGGGGCACTGGATGTGCCCTTGTGGATCAGGAAAGAAGCTTCGACACTGTCACATAGATCACATGCGACTATTGCGAGACAAGGTTGGTCGTGGTGAAGCTACGGCGTTACAAATACGGTTGAAAGAAGCACTCAAATCAGAGCGTCTGAATGCCTAATTATTGCCAGAAAAAGCGTTACTATCTTGTCTGCTTTTCGTTGGCACTGCATGTTTACTTTATGCTGGGATGGAACTCATGAAAACTACACAAGATGGTCTTCGATATTCGGCCACCGATCTAGTAGGCTATTTGAATTGTCAAGCCTTGACGGCTTTTGATCGTAGCGTTGCAGAAGGCAATCAAGCCGCTCCGAAAGTCTGGAATCCACTACTAGAGGTGCTATGGGAGCGCGGCGCTGAGCATGAAAAGCAATATGTAGATCACTTGAAAGCATCGGGTGTTTCTGTGCGCGAGATTGAGGGCATCGATATTGACCCAGATGCCATTTCCTCAACGCTCGCGGCCATGAGCGAAGGCGTCGATGTTATTGCTCAGGCCGCCTTGTCGCATGGCGCATGGGTGGGCCGCGCAGACGTTCTCCTTAGAGTGGATGGGACTTCGAAGTTTGGTGATTGGGCCTACGAGCCGATTGATACGAAGCTCGCCCGCGAAACAAAAGCGGGTACTGTATTGCAGCTCTGTCTCTACGCTGACCTCCTAAGCGAAATGCAAGGCGCAGCTCCTGAGAACATGTCAGTTGTTCCGCCCTGGACCGAATTCGAGCCGGAAATTTATCGCTACAATGATTTTGCAGCCTACTTTCGCTACATCAAACGCACCTTTGAATATTACATGGCAAGCTCTGAGGACAATCCCTATCCCGATCCAAAGCCTCATTGCGATATTTGCCGCTGGAAGAATTCCTGCGATCGACGCCGCCGAGACGACGATCACTTAAGTCTGGTTGCCAATCTATCCAAGGGGCAAACTGTAGAACTTACCGAGCAAGGGGTGACTACATTGGCGGCTCTAGCCGCGTTACCGATCCCGCTGCCATTCGAACCAACGCGCGGCTCAGCAGCATCTTTAGAAAAGACGCGTGAACAAGCCCGCGTGCAACTCGAAGCACGCGAAAGCGGAAGCAACGTATATGAGTTGCTGCCGATTGAAGCAGGCTTCGGACTTACATTGCTACCAGAACCGAATGAAGCAGACATCTTCTTGGACTTTGAGGGCGACCCCTTCGTCGGAGAACACGGGTTAGAATATCTCACGGGCTACGTTTGCAAGGATGAAGTCGATGAGTGGAAATATCACGCAAGTTGGGCTCTGAGTCGAGCAGAGGAACGGGCGGCGTTCGAGGGCTTCGTAGACTTTGTCATACAGCGCTGGGAACAAAATCCCGGTCTTCATATCTATCACTACGCACCTTATGAACCAGCCGCCCTGAAGCGCTTAATGGGACGCTATGGCAGCCGTGAAGATGAAATTGACCAGATGTTACGCGCTGGCTTATTCGTCGATCTTTACAGCGTGGTGCGCAACGGCATTCGCGCTGGTGTCGAAAGCTATTCCATCAAAAAATTGGAGCCGTTTTTCGGTTATGTGCGTGAAAAACCAATGGATGAAGCCAATCTCGCTTTGGCGCGTCTTCAGGCTGACTTGGAGCTCGGAAACCCCGACAAGATCGCTGATGCGGTTAAGGACGATGTGCAGGCGTATAATAAGGACGACTGCGTAGCGACGCTTCATTTGCGCGATTGGTTAGAAAGCTTGCGCGATGAAGCCATTGCCGAAGGCGGCACTATCGAGCGACCAGAACTGAGCGACGGTGACGTTTCTGATAATCTCTCTGAATGGATCGAACGGGTAAATGCATTGATGGCCCGCTTGGTAGAGGGGTTGCCAGATGATCCAGAAGCTTGGAACAGTGAGCAATTCGCGCATTGGCTACTTGCCAATGTTCTCGACTTTCATCGCCGCGAGAACAAAGCTGTTTGGTGGGAATTCTTTCGGCTCAGAGAATTGTCGGCTGAAGAGCTTATGGATGAGCGCGCCGGTCTCTCCGGTTTAAGTTTTTCCGCAGAATGTGGCGGCACAGCGCGCGCGCCGATTCATCGATATAACTTCCCGCCGCAAGAAACAGATATCCACGATAGTGATACCCTTATGCGTGATGGTGGAGACAAGCTAGGCTCAGTTGTCGAAATTTCTGCCGAGTACGGGTTCATCGACATCAAAAAACGTCAAGACAGCCGCGCTCTTCATCCGGATGCCATCTTCAAACACAAAGTAATCAGCGGGCAAGTGATGGCCGACGCTCTTATGCGCCTTGGCGAATATGTTGCCGACAATGGAATAACTGGTGATGGTGACTATCAGACTGCACGCGACTTACTCTTGCGCCTAGGCCCGCGCGACATCAATTTGCCCCTCATTGAGGATGGTGAGGCTACGCTTGATGCCGCTAAACGCATTGTCTGCGCCATGCCCTCTGGCGTTCTCCCAATTCAAGGACCGCCAGGTTCCGGTAAGACTTACGCTGGAAGCCGGATGATATGTGAGCTCGTAGCCCAAGGCAAAACGGTCGGCATCACCGCCAACTCGCATAAAGTTATTCGCAACTTGCTAGACGGTGTTTGTGAGGCAGCTGAAGAAGATGGAGTCGACCTTCACTGCCTGCAAAAAGCGGCAGAACGGGAAGACAACCAAGCACGGCTCTCATTCACGACGAGTAATGACGATTTGCTTGGCGGCCTTGGAACTTCGGTACAAGTCGGCGGTGCGACGGCATGGTTTTGGTCGCGGGCCGACGCTCACGCTTCGGTAGACGTTCTTTTTGTTGATGAGGCTGCGCAAATGTCGCTGGCCAACGTGCTTGCGATTTCTGGCGCTGCGAAAACGATTGTTCTTTTGGGTGATCCCCAGCAACTTGACCAGCCGGTACAAGGGACACACCCGGACGGTACTGAAGTATCCGCGCTAGCGCACCTATTGGACGGCGAGGAAACGATTGCCGATTATCAAGGCCTATTCCTTGAGGAAACATGGCGTCTTCACCCGGACATTTGTGCTTTCACGTCGGATTTGTTTTATGCTGGCAAGCTGGAAGTACGCGAGCACAATGGTCGTCAAGCAATCCATTCTTCGGGCGAAGTGAACGGTTCAGGCCTTTGGTATCTCCCTGTAGCTCACGAAGGTAACGTCAATGCATCCATCGAAGAGGCAGACGCGATTGCCTCTCTTGTCGCGCAAATTTTGAATGGTGAACCGAATTGGACCAGCCGGTTGAATGACTCTCAACCATTGACCCTAGATGACATTCTGGTGATCACGCCCTACAACGCTCAGGTCTTTGAAATCCGCCAACGCCTGCCAAACATTCGTGTTGGCACGGTGGATAAATTTCAAGGACAAGAAGCACCAATCGCGATTTACTCTACTGCTACCTCAACACAGGCCGACGCACCGCGCGGCATGGAATTCCTCTACAATCTTAATCGATTCAATGTTGCAACTTCCCGTGCAAAATGTGCCTGTATTTTGGTAACATCACCGGATTTGATGGAGGCCGATTGCCGGACACCTCGTCAGATGCAACTTGCAAATGCGTTTTGTCGATACTCTGAACTTGCGACACCCCTCGGAGAAAACTGATTGATCATGTTCCGTTTCCATAGCGTCACGTAACCATCTCATCTTAGAATCCTCACACTAGAGGCAAAGTAGCCGAATACACCAAATGCCAATGACTGCTTTTGCGCCCGTTCCGGAAGAACGCGCATTTCTCCTTCCGGTGTCAAAGCGGTAGTCAGATCAGTTCTCTAAAGCGTGTATGAGTAAGCAACATTGGCGGGAGTCGTCGCGCCCATCTCTTGACGCAATATAACAATAGAGGTTGAAGTTATCTCTGACATTCAAAATCACCATCGGGAGAAACAGAATTGCCTCTGGGGTTGCCGGGGCGGTTCAGAGCTTACGTCAAATACAGAATTGAAAGTCAATTACTCAGAAACGAGCTGATGGCATCGATTGCAGACGTTGTCCCAACAACGATTCCTGTAGTCGCCAGATATGGCTTGAAGTTCACAGGGGTTGCGTTGTCCCTATTCAAAGCAAGAAACACCGCCACCCCTGATACTATGATGGCAGATGCAAGAATCTCATCAGTAATTTCACCTACGAATCCGTCATCTTGCAGTTCGTATAGTCGCTTTGTTACGTCTTGTGTGAGCACTGCATTGCTGAAACCTGAACTATCTATACCGTCAACAACCGCAGCCACTTCTTCAGTCGCCAACAATTCGATGTCGGGATAACGCTGCAGATGTTCATAGACTAGCGTTGGGGAGCTTACTGCTTTCAATTGGACTTCGCTAATAGTGTGTCCGTCCACGCAGTACTGCACATCTGCACCAGGGAAATTGGTGTCCAACATGAGTTCAGCGCTCTCTTCAGCATCATCACTATTGTGGTGATTAACAAATAGCATTTCATGATAGATGCCCTTCGTATTCGACACTACACCCCGCAATTGCGCAGGAGATAATCCTCTAATGTAATCTGATAGTTCTTCAGTCGTCGCAGCTTCCAACTCATTTGTTGAGCGTCGTAAGGCCTGCAACACAAGCTCTTGTTCTGAGTCCCAATGTTGATGCGCTTCTTTGAGCAGGCGTAGAAAGGTTACGGCAACATTCACCGAACTTGCATGGGGAATGGCGGGTCTTCGAATTGTCTTACGCCGCAGGCGAACCCACACGCGTTTTAACCAGGGCTTCTTTTGCTGACGACCAGCCTTTGGCTTGCGTCTTTCAATTTCGTCAGCGTATTTGGTCAACACTCGGCATACCTCGAGCAGTTGTTTCTGATATTCTGGATCAAGCGTCTGATCGAAACCAATCGTTACAGAGACTGGCCTCGTGCCGAGAGCGCTTGAATCAAGATGAGAATTGATTTTAGCAAGCAACGGTTTCAATCCGTCGTGGGCATAGATGCTCAGTTCACTTGAAGTCGGCCCTTCGGGGGCATCTCGCGAAATTGACTCCAATGGACGGATCAATTTGTCGACGCTGAAGAGTATTTCGTCTTCAAACTGATGTAATTCTTCAAGCTTCCTTGTTCTTCGGTGGACCTTGCGGCGCACTGCCATAGTTGCTGTCAAGCCCGCTGCAATTCCGATTGCCGGAAGAAGAAGGGCTCCTGCAGCCATGCCACCCCCGACAAGTCCTCCGATCCAAGCCAACGTCGCACTGGTCGCTGCCGCCCCGCTCAAACTCCCTATTGCAGTGCCGGTGCCAGCGGCACCCAAAGTAGATACCAACCCCCACACGGTAGCTGTTGTCGCCACGCCAGTTATTTTCGCAATCGCTATGTTTGCCGCCAGTCGAACTTTCTTGACGCGATCGCTCGGGGTTTGTGTGATCGCTGCGACGACACCAAATAAGGCCTCCCGAATTTCGATTAGCTCGTCGATATGACTCACGATCCGTCCTTTCGACGCACGTTGAAAGAAACTGAACCCGCTTGCAACAAGCATATTCGTGGCCCCGCATTGCGGCAGGGTCGGTAATTTAAACAATGGTGTCAAATACGATCGGATTTGGAAACTGAAATCGTGAGGCTGGTTGTTGGTCAGCCAATGTCCGAGTTTCTACAAACCCGCCAATTACACGCCGGCCCAAGGCCAGCTAGAACGGGCCAATCTCAGTCCTAGCCACAGTGCCCGGTCAACGTCTCAGTTGTTCCCGATACCCGCCGCTCGAACCGGCCCGGATGCTCTGGAGCAGATCAAAACATACGATGCGTGTGAATGAGGACCAGTGACTTGATCTGACAGCTATCCCGAAATAGAGTCTCCTAAGGGTCGAAAGGCCCGAAAGCGTACAATGTACTCGACAGGTAATATCGCGACCGCAACTCCTGTGACCGCGGCCTAACTAGATCTGATGTTTCGTCCTTACACGCATCGGTTTGATGCATAGGGTGTGATACCCTCTTTACTAATCCACTATCAAGAATTTACGCTTCGATCACTGATGCCATGGTCAAAACATGTAGTTCATGCCCCCACACTCAGAACTTAATCAAGGTCATGGATATCGAGGTATCGTACCGTCGTACCCGCCAACCGAAACAGCTTAAGGGCCGAGCGTTGTGAAATGACCCAATCGCCTTCATCTGCAAATCCCTTTGCGACGACTATCCGTTTTATTCCAACAGCAATGATCGCTCTAGCACAATCGCTACAGGGAAAGCGAGTGCAGTATATAGTTGAGCCATCAAGCTGTTCACCCACAGCCAAGGCTGTATATATGACACTTCTTTCGGCGTGTTCGAGAAAGTGGTACCGTTCCTCTGAAAATGGATCTTCAAGTGTATATAGTTCTCTAATTGCCGCCGGTAGACGATTCGCAGATTCGCCGACTATCTTTCTCTCACGAACGATAACCGCCCCTACACCAGACCTGCTTTCGATCTTGGCCTTTGGGTCATCTGTGTCTTTTGCCACAGTAAAAGCCCGTTCAAGAAAAATCCGATCTCGATCTGTCTGCGATGTATGTTTATCTAAGTCAGGTGGCATGGCTCAAAAGGAAATGATGATGGGGTTACTTAATCAAGATGAAGTTCGTGAACTCGAAATTGTTGTTGATAGCATTGATGCAGGATGGCGCGCTACAACATATGACGCAACCATTGGCAATATAATAACGAAAAAAGGAGTTTGTGGTGATGAGGTTCTTAAACTCGGGCCCAGACAGATTGCATGGGTGATATCCAAAGAGCGGTTCAAGATGCCTAGGCTCTAAACCCAATCAGCCTATTGATAGCTTATAGCAAATCATGATTCCAGTTGTGTGAGGCTATCGGAGGATAATGAATGTCGCACCTTTTCTGGCTCAGTGATGAGCAATGGTCGGTGATTGAGCCACATGT
>JAJFFK010000013.1 GCA_021776655.1 Henriciella sp.
TATGACACAAAGCCCTGAAGCCACCGTAAACACGCGAAGCTCTTGTTTTGCCTCGCGCTAAGCGCCTTGCGGCGCACGCGGGACAGCAGGTTCCGCGACAGCGCTTTGCGCTGCCACATGAACCGGGCTCAGGGCTGTGCTTCCCCATACCAAATTGTCATCCCGGAATTTGCGTCAGCAAATATCCGGGACCCAGTGCACAGCTTCCCTGGGTCCCGGATAAGCTTTGACAAGCTTTCCGGGATGACAAGATAGAGTGAGGAAACAGCCCTGAGCATGGTTCATTGGAGGAGCGAAGCGACGATCGGGAACCTGCTTGGCGACGCTGCCCGCAGGGGCTCAGCGCGTCGCAGAACAAGAGCTCACGCGCCTAACTTTAAACTCCAATTGGCTCCGGCCCGCGTTTCAGGAACCAGAACTGCGCCGCACCAATCACTCGATCACTGACCACGGTCCAATCGGGCGGGGCCAATGTTTCGTCGACCGAGGTTTCGGCGATGACCAGCGCATCATCTGTCATCCAGTCACCTGCACTCAAAGCTCGCAAGCAAGGTTCGATCAGGTTTTGGTGATAGGGCGGGTCCATGATGACCAAAGAGAAGGGGCCGCCAACCCCTTTAGGGCGACGGCCAATGTCGAGCGCCTCGCGCCGATACAGTTGCGCGCCTGCGCCGAGTTTCATGGCCGCCATATTCGATTGAATGGCTTTGCGCGCGGCGGCTGCGCTCTCAACGAACAGGCAAAACCCCGCCCCGCGTGAGAGCGCTTCGATACCGAGTGCGCCGGAGCCAGCAAACACATCCATCACCCGTGCGCTCTGCAAAGGCGGCGCCCAGACGGCATGGGCGAGAATATTGAACAGGGTTTCACGCGCGCGATCCGAGGTTGGACGTGTCGCTTGTGTCTTCGGCGCCTGGATCAGGCGGCCTTTCAAATCTCCGGCAACAATACGCATGGCCATGGTGTCTAAGGTGCGTCTGCTCTTGACGGAAGGGCTTTTCAGACTGTCATCCCGGAAAATGCGAAGCGTTTATCCGGGACCCAGGTCTCCCAAGTGACGTTTTTCTGGCACGGGGTCCCGGATAGCTGCTAGTGCAGCTTCCGGGATGACAAGGTGGGCTCAACGCTTCCATCAAAGACTGACACGCTCTAGATGTCACAGCGCGAAGGAAAAGCATGATCGAAATAACCCCTCCTATGCAACATGCATTGGCACTGGCGCGCGAAGCGACTGATGCAGGCGAGGTTCCGGTTGGCGCGGTGATTGTCGATCCGGTGAGCGGCGAGATCATTGCCGAGGGGCGCAATGGCTCGATTGCGCGCAGCGATCCAACCGCGCATGCCGAGATTGTCGCCATTCGCCGCGCGGCGCGCCGGCTTGGCAATTATCGCCTGCCGGGTCTGCACCTGTACGTGACGCTGGAGCCTTGCGTGATGTGTGCCGGTGCGATCAGTTTTGCCCGGCTGGAAAAAGTGATCTTCGCGGCGGCCGACCCAAAAGGCGGCGCGCTCGTCAACGGCCCGCGCTTCTTTGCAGCCGAAACCTGCCACTGGCGTCCAGAGATTGAGCAGGATCTCGAACGCGCTGAACCCGCAGGTGACCTGCTACGCACCTTCTTCAAAGCCCGCCGTCCTGTTTGACGCATGGACATGATTTGATTTGCCGTAAAGGCAGGCTTGCTTGCCTTTGGGTGATATCGCGATAGTGCAGGGGAAACAGGAGAACGACATGAGTGCGAGCGTGGAAATTACCAATGATATTGCTGTCATCACAATGGATGATGGCAAAGCCAATGCGATTAACCCGGCCATGCTTGAGGCACTCAATGCCTGCTTTGACCAGGCTGAGGCAGAAGCCAAGGCGGTCGTGTTGGTGGGGCGTGATAATCGATTTTCCGGTGGCTTCGACCTGAAGCTGATGATGAGCCTGCCAGGCGAGGAAGTCGCCGCGCTGGTCAAAGCCGGCGGGCGGTTGGCCTTGCGCATACATGCCTTCCCGATGCCCGTTGTCGCGGCCTGCACCGGCCATGCCGTTGCGATGGGGTGTTTCCTGCTGCTCGCCAGTGACCGGCGGATCGGCGCGCAAGGGGCGTTCAAAATTGGCGCCAATGAAACCGCGATTAATATGGTCCTGCCAGTCTTCGCACTGGAATTGTTGAAAGCCAGGCTTGACCCGCGCTATCTCACCGATGCTGCCATCAATGCACACCTCTACGATCCCGACGGCGCAGTTGCAGCGGGATACCTTGATCAGGTGGTTGCGCCCGAGGCGGTATTAAGCACCGCTGTTCAGGCGGCGACCGAGCTCGGCGCGCTCACCGGGCCAGCTTATCATAGCAACAAGAAGCTGATCCGTGCGCACACACTTGCGACAATTGAACCGTCAGTCTGAGGCATGGAAATCTTCGCCGGAAAGGCGCGCGCGCGTATCATGCATCTATCGCGCGCTCATCCAGCAGCTTTCTGGCAGGTTTGCGGCATGTAAAAATGGCCTAATAAAGCCCTGCTGCACGCAGCAGATAGACCAGCCCTATGGCCGTGACCAAGCCTTTCATCCAGGATCGAAAGCTCACATCGGTCATGCGCTGCAAGATAATTGCGCCCAGCCGCGTGCCCGTAATCGACATTGGGATCGCCGCCAATAGCAGCCACCAGGGCGGCAATGCGCCCCAACCGGCCGTGCTGATAAGAGGAACGCTCCAGAACCCAACTTTGACCAAATGACTGAAGCATTGCGTGACTGATTTGGTCGCAACAATCTCGTGCCGGGTCATGTCCGTACGCACGAAAAACAAGTCCAGTAATGGTCCGGCAACGCCCGCGAGTGTGTTCAGCCCTTGCACGCCAAAGCCAGCAATGACCGCATGATCGGCGCGCCTGATGTTCAATTTAAAACGCTCTTTTGGTAGCCAGATCAGCATCGGCGTGAGGCCCAGTAACAGGTAGAGAACCTGCTTGTTCGGGGTCCAACTGACAAAAAACAAGGCGCCAATTCCCGCCGCTGCACCGATCAGATACAACCGGAAAACCCGCCAATCGATATGGCTCCGCCACAGCCAGGCGCGGTATCCATTGGCGACCATTTGGATCGAACCGTGAATGATCATCGCCGTGGCGACGCTGACAATTGCGGCAAGAACGCCCATCAGGATGAGGCCGCCCGCCATGCCAAATATCCCGGAAATGAACGAGGTCACAAGCGTCGCGGCGAGAATGAGGAGGCTAATCAGAACGGGCATCTGATCGGCTGATGCCCCGAATCTAGAAGGATGACCAGACCGGATTTGTGCCATTTTCTACATAGGGTGCGGCGGCAATAAAAAACCCCGCAGACATGCGGGGTTTTTCAATATGGCTGTGGGATGGATTATTCTTCGTCCCCACCGTCAAGATCCTCAGTGACCGTTCGTTCGGATCGCCTGATGATACGACGATGCACGGGGTGTTCGTCGGCATCATGATCGGACCTGTCTATGTCGATCCTGAACGTGTGAACACGATTGCGATTATCCATGAACATCGCCTTTTCCTCATCGCTGAGGTCGGTTCGGGCTTGAACCCAGTCGATCAAGCCTTGAGATTTCAACACATCGCGGTCGCCATTGACGCAAAGCGCCTGAAAGGTATCCCCGGTTTCCTCGTTTGTTGCACTGACAATCTCAGGTGTCGGGTCATCCTCATCGCGTGAATTGCATTGTTCGGACAGCGATTCTACGGCCTGACCAGCAGACTCCATCTGGGCTTCAAAGCTTTCGCCAAAAGCGCTTTCAATTCGCGCAGCAAAGGCTTCCGCGCGCCCTTCATGGGCTTCGGCAATTGCGTCGGCGCGGCGCTCGATCCGAATGGTTATCGCATGCGTGCGCCGGTCAATTTCGTCGGAGTGTTGTTCAACGCGGTCTTCATAGCGCTCAGCCCATTCCTCGGCGCGGGCTTCAAATTCTTCAGCTCGCTCCTCGAAGCGTTCGGACCATTCTTCGATGCGGACTTCAAAATCTTGCGATGACTCGCCCAACTTCATGATGAAAACATTCTGGCCATCCTCACCGGTCATTTCGAAACTCAGCATTTCACCAAGCCGACCCATTTCTTCCATGCTTTCCAGCCCGCCAAGGCTTTCCATCAGATCAGCGATGTCGAGATCGAGCTCTTCCATCTCAAAATCGAGGTCTATCTGCATGTCGCCAAAATCCATATCACCAATTGCGGCAAGCTTTGGCTGCAGCATGGCGAAGGGGTCGCCCAAGAGGACCATTTGGCGATTGTCTGAACTGCCGTCCCCGCTTTTGAACACAAAGGTCCGAGTTTCAGGTTCATCAGCTTGCGCTGTCGTACAGGACGCCGTCGTGAATATCGCGGCTGAGCCCAGGGCAACGACCAGGGCCGTGCCCATTAGTCGGCTGCGTAGAGTTGGATTAGGGTGCTGCATCATTATCAGTCTCTCTTTTATGGGATGAGCGAGGGTCAGGCTCGCCGCAGCAATGCGACGATCTGAGGTGTGAGCCAGGCGCGCGGCCTTGACGAGTGTACGGCCATAGGCAGCAGGTGAGACATCGGCTTGCGCGAGGACATCTGCGTCACAGGCTGATTCCTGATCTGTCCGAAACGCGTTGAGCGCCATGTAAGCCAGCGGATTGAACCATTGGGTTGCGGTGACGATGCGCGCAACCTGAAACGCCCAAAGATCGCGGCGACGCAAATGGATGAGTTCATGGATCAGCGCGTCGCGCTGCTCGTTGCGGCTATAATCTTCTTCAAACCAGAGCGGTAATAGAACGACCGGGGTCTTCAGACCCGTCACCAATGGGCCGCTACATAGAAGGCTGGCGCGAATATCAGGGACACGTTTCAAGCCGACTTGTTGCGCGATCAGGTTCGCTTTGCTGAGAATCTGCGGTGAAGCCTCAACTGAATCGTCGCGGATCAATTGGAGAAATTGGCGTTGCTGATAGAAGGCTCGGCCAAGCCAGAGGAGCACCCCGGCCATCCAGACAGTCGTCAGGATCAGAGGGGTATGGGCCAGAGTGCCCTCTAGCAAGTTGGAATTTAGTAAAGCGGCGGGTGCCAGCTCTATATGCGCCGGGTCAACCGGAGCGGCAGGAGGTGCACGAAACAGCGCGGCGCGGTCCGCATTCAAGATGATTGGCAGATGATTGGCTTGGGCCGGGCTGGCTGAGAGTTGGCCCAGCCAGCCCGCCAGCGACCAGTTGCTTGGCAAGGGTGGCATGACGAAACGAACCAGAGGTAGCATCCACAAGGCGTAAGCCGCCTTGGCACCGAACCGGCGAGCAAATGGTCGCCGGATGGCGAGCACCAGCAAGACAAGGATCCCGACGGCAAGCGTGGTGCGTCCAGCTTCCTGAATGAATGGATGTAGTTCGGTCCAGCTCATTGCTTCAGCCTCCCCAGCAAGGCTTCTAATTCTTCGATATCTTCGTCGCTCAAGCCACGGGCATCGGCGAGTTGTGCAATCAGAGGTGCGGCGCGGCCACCGAAGAGGCGGTCAACCAGTTGGCCTGCCGCTTTTCTTTGATAGGCGCCTTTTTCGATTGCAGGATCATACAAGAAACGCCGCCCGTCCTGCTGCGTGGTGAGGGCTCCCTTTTCCACCAACCGGGACAGAAGCGTTTTGATCGTCCGGATGTTCCAATCACGATGATTGTCCAAGGCGGTCGCAATCTCTGAAGCGCCGAGCCCAGGCTTACGCCATAGAACTTTCATGATGTCCAACTCGGCAGGCGTGATTTGCAGGTTCATATGATATCTCGCTACGACTACAAGCGTGGTCAATACATTTGACTACACTTGTGGTCAACAGTGAATTCATGACTCTTTTGCAAGAATTGCATTCTGTCGCATTGGCAAAGTGCGGCTGCTAAGCTTTAGCAAGCTACCTAGTAGGAGATTTCCAATGGCTCTCGCCCCTCGCCGTATTGCCCGCATCCATAAAATACTCGGCCTGGTGATTGGCTTGCAATTCATTTTTTGGACAATGAGCGGCTTTTTCTTCACGCTTTTTTCAATCGAAACGATCCACGGTGATGCGTTCCGTCCGCATCCCAATCACGGCCAGTTAGTGGTCAGCGACACGCGCATTGATGCTGAAACGGCGGCCAAAACGGCCGGGGGTGAGTTAACGACGATTGAGCTACGCATGTTTTTGGGCGATCCGGTTTGGCTGGTTGAAACCGATGCTGGCAAAAGCTTGATCGATGCTGTGACGGGGGCGCCGCGTTCGCCGATCACGCGGGATGAGCTGAGTGTTCTGACCAGCTATGGCCCCGATGCAACCACGCGCCCGCCCGGCAAAACATCAATCCAATACATGATTTCAGAAAACCCCAAACGTGAATATGGCGGATCTCTTCCAGCGTGGATTGTCGAATACTCGCCCGGTAAACAGCGCATCTATGTTGATGCGATGACCGGCGAAATCCAATCTGTTCGAACCACTAAATGGCGCATCTTTGACATCCTCTGGCGCTTTCATATTCTTGATGTCACTGGCGACGATGAGTTTGATAGCTGGTGGCTGAAACTGGTCGCCTTTTGCGGCTTGACGACAATTTTGTTCGGCATTGCTCTTCTGATTGACCGCGCCCGCAAGGGGCGTTTATTCACCTAATCCTTGTCATGGCCCGGTGGCACCATTTCAACTTTTAGCGTTGATCCCGGGGTGATCAGGATGTCTTCGTGGCGCATTGGAATGTCGATGCCCGCTTGCTTGAACTTGTCCCAAACCGACAGCATCGCTTCGGAACCGACGCCATTGATACCGTTTTCCGGGTCATCGATCCAGAACCGCGCTTCGATCTCAACCGCTTCTTCGCCAAATTCCATGACCAGACATTTCGGCGCGGGGTCTTTCAATACACGCGCGACCTCTGACACGCCCTGTACGACCAGTTCACAAGCAGTGCGCAGGTCGGTTTCATATTCCACACGCAAGCGTCTTTTGATCCGCACTTTCTTGTCGGTAAAGCTCCAATTGACCACCGTGTCTGTGATCAGTTTCTCGTTTGGAATCAAATGCTCCTTGCCATCACGTGTGACCACAGAGGCGTAACGAAGCCCGAGTGATTTCACCACGCCATAAGTATCATCAACCTCAATCACATCTTCGGGCTTGATTGAGCGTTCGGTCAGCAAGATGACGCCTGAGACAAAGTTGGCGACGATTTGTTGCATGCCAAAGCCAAGGCCGACCCCAATCGCGCCGCCCAGCACGGTTAGTCCGGACGTCGAAATACCAAGGCCAGCCATGGTCAGCATTGCGGCGCCAAAGAACAGTCCGATCTGCAGAGCGTTGCCGAGCAGGATACGCAGCGAAGGCTCAACCTTCGGCATCGTATCAACGCGGGTTTTGAGTTTCTTTGAGGTCCAGTGCGCGCCATACATGAACAACGCCGCCATCATCATCGCATAGACCACGAAGACCGGACTGATCACCCGCCCGCCAAAGCCTGGGCCAACGCCGGAGAGCCAAGCATAGGCTTCGTCATGCAACTCGAAAGCGTACAGCGCAGCAAATGTCCAAATCAACCAGCCTGCAGTTCGGCGCATATTTTTTGGCAGAAAGGCCGTGACGAAACGGATCAGCAGCCAGGCAATCGCCAGGGAAACGGTGATCCGCACCAAGGTACTGTCGAGTCCAGCAGTCGCCATCAGCGCTTGTGCGCTATATAGAAATCCGGCCCATAGCGCGGGGCGGACCAGTCGAGACGCTGTTTGCCGGGCAGTTTCAGGCACGTCACCCGGCAATTTGGCCAAGCCGGACAGGACCAGCTTACGCCCGCTCGGGCTCAAGACAATGCCGAGAAACAGGGCTCCAAAGATTGCCGCCACCTGCCAGATGATGGGCAGCATAATACCCAGGTTTAGCAAGTTTGCCTGGGCCCAGCCGACCGGATCATCCAAGACGGGACGTGCCCAAGCTAGCAGGTCAGGCCCGGCCTCTATGGCCGCATCGGCCGTCTTAGAGGCCGCTTCTTGGGAGCTGGTATCGGGGATTAAATAATACCCGCCATCTGGCCCCTGCACGGGCCGCATTGCAATCGCGCCTTCAGGCAGCGTTTCTATCGTTTCAATCTCGTTTTCCATATGGCGTATCCTGCAAGGTTTGCGCCGCCGTACCAAGGGCAGGGGTTAGATCAAACGGGCGGGTAGGGGAAGACGCTGGTGGTGGCACCAAGATCGGTGAAGCTGCCTTCCATTGCTGACAAGCCGTGCTCAATCATGGTTTCCGGTGTCCAGCCTTCTAGCCGCGAGACAGATTTTACCGGGCGAGGCTGACTGAACAGCACGACTTCATTCCCGCGAACAGAGAACATTTGTCCGTTAACGTGCTTGGCCCCATCGGCGCAGAGCGTGATCGCGAATTGCGCGACTTGGTCGGCGCGCATCCCGGTACGCATTCGCTCCACGCGTTCTGCGCCCGCTTCGTCTTTGACCGGGATTGATGCAATCATACGGGTCCATGCGAACGGCGCGATAATGTTAGAGCGGACATTCTTGCGCGCGCCCTCCATCGCAATGATCCGTGACAGACCCGCGATCCCCATTTTGGCGGCGGCATAATTGGCTTGCCCGATATTACCAATCAGGCCCGACGTCGACGTAAACAATACGAATGACCCGTCTTCCTGATCGCGGAACGTCTCAATCGCGGCGCGGGTGACATTGAACGTACCGTGCAGGTGAACGTCGATCACAGCTTTCCAGTCGGCCTCAGACATTTTGTGGAACATGCCGTCGCGCAGAATGCCCGCTGGGTTGATGATCGCGTTCAGGCTGCCAAATTCGTCCTTGGCTTGCTCAACCATCGCCGCAACGGCCGTATAATCGGTGACGCTGTCTGAGTTAGACACGGCGCGCCCGCCTGCCGCCCGGATTTCGGCAGCTACGGTTTCAGCCGGGCCAGCGCCGCCTGCTTCGTCGCCGCTCAAGCTACCGCCCAGATCGTTCACAACCACAGCTGCGCCTTCAGATGCGGCTTGCAATGCGCATTCACGGCCAATGCCATTGCCGCCGCCTGTAATCAGTACGACTTTACCGTCCAAAACGCCCATTACCGCCTCCAATATTGTGTTCCATAACTGCCTCTGTGCATCACGAAACCATAGCAGAGGCAAGCGTGACGCGGCGTTTCTACAGCCTATTTGGAAATCTTCAAATCGCTGCGGTTTGAAGGCGCTTTGCGTCAGTTTCGGCTTTTCTCCAGACAAAGAACCCAATCGTCGCCACGCCAAGAAAGATCGTATAAAGCGCGGCTGTTGGATACAGACCTTTGTAAGAATAAATCCCGATCGCCATCACATCGACCACGATCCAGACAATCCAGTTTTCAAGTTTACGGCGGGCCAGAAGGGTTTGCGCAATCACGCTTAAGACGCTTGTTGCTGCGTCCCAATAGGGCAGTGCGGCGTCAGTATAGTGGCTCATCAAGCCACCGACCGCTAAGATACCGCCACCGGCAATAGCGGCATAGATCGGTATCTCTATGGGTGCCATACGATCAACGATAACCGCGCCACCGGCTTCTCGCTTGCTCAGCCACCACCACCAACCCAGAACCTGAACGACAAAGAAGAACGGTTGTAGCAACATGTCGCTATACAGTTTTGCATCATAGAATATCCACGCATACAGACTGACCATGATCAGCCCGAACGGATAGTTCCAGATATTGCGCCGAGCCAGCAGGACAATATTGGCGATCCCGAAACCAAAGGCAGCAATCTCAATCCATGATTGACCGATCATAGCGCGCAGAAATGTCAGTATATCGGGTATATCGGAGGCAGCGGACTGGGCGGCGGATTGGGCGCTCGCGCAGGCGGCTAGCATCACGCAGATCAAGGCCGATGAAGTGTATCGAATAAACGGTTTCATGGCGTCCATATTTACCAAATCCTAATATCCGGTGTGTAACGGTTAACTTCTGATGTCTCAAATGATTGCGCATAAGAAAGATCTGACAATGCTTAAGATAGCCGTGGCAACGATATTGGTGTGCATCTTTATTGATGAGGCAAGCGCTTATACTCCGGCGGATACGGCTGCGCCGATCGAGCAAGTTTGCATCACTTAGAGCTGTCTAAAAGCGCTAACTAAATTTGCCATGTCTTCGGGTAGCGGCGCTTCTGCAAACACATTTTCTGATGTCACAGGGTGGCGAAACCCCAGGCTCGCTGCGTGCAAGGCTTGCCGGGTAAAGTTGCGAGCCGTCAATGTCGCGGCCTCATAGCCGTCTCCGCTCCCGACAGCTTTGACCCCGCGCTGACGGCCATAAACCGGGTCACCGATGAGAGGGGTTCCGATATGTGCCATGTGGACTCTGATCTGATGTGTTCGTCCGGTTTCCAGGCGACATTCGATCAGCGCAGCGGCCGGGCGGCTTTCAACTTTGCTAAACTTACCGAAGGTTTCGAGAGCCTTGTAATGGGTCACCGCGCTGCGTCCTGCCATGTGACTTGCAGGCCGGGCGATATCTGGTTTTACGACTGCGATCTTCTTGCGATCGATGGGTGAACGCGCGAGCGGTGCATCCACGGTTCCGGCCAATGGTCTGGGGGCACCGCGCGTAACCGCCAGATAGGCGCGCTGAATATCGTGGGCGGCAAATAGTGTGCTCAGCCCTGTATGAGCCCTTTCACTCTTGGCCACGACCATCACGCCGGTCGTGTGCTTGTCGATACGATGCACAATGCCCGGCCGCTCAACCCCGCCAATGCCGGGCAATTTGCCCTTGCAATGATGCAGTAACGCGTTGACAAGCGTTCCAGTCCAGCTGCCCGGTGCAGGATGGACCGCCATGCCAGTCGGCTTGTTGATCAAGAGCAGGTGTTCGTCTTCGAATATAATAGCCAGCGGGATATTCTCGGGCTCGGGAATAGCCGCCACGGGCGCCGGGACGGTCAGCTGGTAGGTGACGCCAGCGCGCACTTTGTGCTTGGGGTTGTGGATCAAGCCGTTGTCCGTTTCACAGCCAACACCCTTTATCAGCGCTTGCACGCGAGACCGTGACAGCGCCTCGAATTGTTCGCTCAAGAAGCGATCGAGGCGGTCGCCATCATGCTCGGGTTTGGCACAGGCTGAAAACTCGGAAGGCGAGGCTACTGTCATCGTATCTTTATAGACGTTTCCCTTGAGCGCCGTCATGGTGTTATTGCGGTGGATAGGAAATCAATGCGAGGACGGCCGAATATGCCCAAACTAACAAGACGTGGATTAATTGGGTCGACAGGTGGACTGTTAGGGCTTGCTGCGTGCAGTGAAGATAGTCTGCCAGCTTCAGATCGGCGTATCACGGTGAGTGCCGATGACCGGCCGGGATATCCAGGGTCCTGCAGCTTCGATCACGGTGTTGCCTCAGGTGACCCGCTGAGTGATCGGGTGATCTTGTGGACTCATGTTACGCCCGATCAGGCGTTCCCAGACGTGTCTATCCCGGTAAGCTATGGCGTGTTCAAGGATAAGGCGATGACGCAGCCCGTGGCCTATAACCAAGGGTTCGCTCTGGCGGCGCGGGACTATACCATCAAGGTTGACGTTGATGGTCTTGAACCCGGAACGGAATATTTTTTCCGGTTCGAAGCGAAGACAGTTGCAGGTAGTGTCAGGTCGTTGCATGGGCGCACGAAAACGACCCATTTAAGGGGTGATGCGCCGGTTCGGTTTGCGATTGTATCCTGCGCGAACTGGCCGTTTGGATTTTTCCACGTCTATGACGATATCGCAAAAACCACTGACCTCGATGCCATCATTCATCTTGGTGACTATTATTATGAATACGGCATTGGAGGGTATGGCGCGACAGTTGGTCAAGCCATTGGTCGGACACATGAGCCGCCGCTGGAAATTATCACTTTGGGCGATTACCGCTTGCGTCATGCGCAATACAAATCGGACCCAGCCCTGCAAGCTGCGCATGCGGCGGCGCCGTGGTTGTGCACCTGGGACGATCATGAAAGTGCAAATAATTCCTATCGGACAGGGGCTCAAAACCACAATCCGGAAGCCAATGAGGGCAATTGGTCGGACAGAAAGCAAGCGGCCATTCAGGCCTATCTGGAATGGATGCCGGTGCGCGACCCTGAACCCGGGCGGGCGCGGGAGAGTATCTATCGCCGGTTTGATTTTGGCGATGTCGCAAGCGTTATGTGTCTTGATTCGCGCCTGACCGGACGCAGTGACGAAATCAGTTGGGCAGGGACGATTGCAGGCCTCGATCCAGCGCTGGTGCCGGATAAGGCCGCTGAGACCATGGCTGAAGTCGCTGATCCGACCCGCACCATGTTGGGCGCGGTTCAGGAGGCGTGGTTGGGCACGCAGTTGGCGGAGTCCGTTCAATCAGGGAAAACCTGGCAAGTTCTGGCCAACCAGGTGATGCTGGCACGAGTGAAGCTTCCAGATTTTCATCAAACTTTGACGCCGCAACAAATCTCCGCTCAGGACAATCAGCGGGTCAGGGGATTGTTCGATTTCAGTCAATTGGGTCTGCCAACAAATCTTGATGCCTGGGACGGTTTCCCGGCTGCGCGTGATCGCCTGTATGACAGTGCGAAGACGGCTGGTGCCAGATTAATAACGCTAACCGGCGATACGCACACGGCATGGGCGAACACGCTGCGCGACAGCAATGGCCAACAAAGCGGCGTTGAGTTTGGTTGCAGCAGTGTCACATCACCTGGATTTGGCGCCTATGTGCAGGATGTTGATGATCTCGGGGATCAGTTCTCTGATGCCAATCCCGAAATTGACTGGAACGATCCGATGAATAGTGGCTGGACGCTTGTGACCCTGGCCAAGGATGAAGTGAAGGCGGATTATCGCAAAGTCTCTGATGTCAAAATACCAACATACTCTGCTGCAGACCTGGCTTCATTTGTGACCCAGCGGACCGAAACGAGCCTGACACCTTTGGCGCGCGTCGGCGACTAGGCGATCGTCTAGTTCGGTGATTTCGGACCAAGCGCTGAAGTTCGCGCAGGATCAGGCGTCTTGTCCTTGAACCGGCACAGGTCGCGAATGCAGCAATCCCAGCATTTGGGTTTGCGGGCCGTACACGTGTATCGACCATGCAGGATCAGCCAATGATGCGCGCCGAATTTGTACGCGTCTGGGGTTGTACGCTCGAGGCTTTGCTCAACTTTGTCGGGGGTGGTCCCAGGCGCTAGGCCCGTCCGGTTCGACACTCTGAAAATATGCGTATCGACAGCAATCGTGGGCTGACCGAAAGCTTCGTTCAGGACTACGTTTGCGGTTTTGCGTCCGACGCCGGGCAGCTTGACCAATTCGTCGCGGGTTTGCGGTACAATGCCGCCGAAATCATCAAGCAGCATCCGGCTGAGGCCGATGACATTTTTGGCCTTGTTGCGCCACAGGCCGATCGTCTTGATATGTCCAGCAACCCCGGTTTCACCCAGTGCGAGCATCTTTTCCGGCGTGTCGGCGATCTCGAACAGGGCCTTGGTCGCCTTATTCACCCCAACATCCGTCGCCTGAGCCGACAAGGCAACCGCGACAACCAATGTGTAAGGGTTGGCGAAATTCAGCTCGGTATGTGGATCGGGTCGATCCTTGGCTAGACGGGCATACAGGTCACCGGCTTTCTCAAGACCGAACGTTCTCGGCGCGCGCTTTGGTCTTTTCTTGGATGTCGTATCGCTCATTTGTTGAGCTTTAAGCGGCCTTGAACGCGGCGCAAGGCCGACTTGATCTTGCTGATCGCTTGCGGCCATAGTCGCGGATGCCTGAGACGATCTATTTTGATGCAACGCTGACACCAAATCGCTCGCTCAGTCCGCGCGCGTTTCTGATTGTGATGATGATTGTTGGTGCGGTTAGCTTTGTCGCAGGCTTGTCCTTCATGTCGATGGGGGCATTTCCTGTTCTCGGATTCTTCGGATTGGACGCGTTGGCCATCTGGTTGGCGTTTCGATTGAGTTTTCGGCAATTGCAACAATGCACTTACATCCGAGTGACGGCCAAAGCGGTTGAATTGCACCACCAGCAGCCTGGCCAACGCTCAAGACAAGCCAGCATTCCGACGGCATTCGTGCGGGTAGAAATGGCCTTTCCAATCCGCCGTCCGAGTGAGCTACGTCTCGCGCATGGGGCAACAGCATGGGTGCTTGGCCGATTTCTGGCGCCGCTTGAGAGGGTGTCCTTGAAGCAAGCTTTGGAGGCTGCGATATGCCGCGCTAATCAAGAGCGGTACCCGGCATAGTGAGCCTGGTTTAGTCGGATAAAAAAATGACGCAGGCGTCATGGTTTTTTCATGTCAGCTATGCTATTTCCAAGTTCAGGCGAGTAATCGGCGGATGATATCCGCATTTTGGAGACAGATATGGCTGCAGATACGGCACACACGATTCCACATGAGTTGGAACGACCAAAGGTTAGCGAGCGAGAGCCACTTCACCCTGGCTATTTATGTGTTGGGGAGGCCGTACCCGCTGCTTCAACTCTCGACATCAAGAATTTTGACTTCGTCGACCCAGAGATTTGGCGTCAGGGTGCCTATTGGGATCGGCTGGAACGTCTGCGCAATGAGGACCCGCTGCATTGGACCGAGGACAGCTTCGTTGGCGGCTATTGGTCGGTCACGCGTTATAAGGATATTATTGCGATCGACACCGATCACAAACGCTTTTCTTCTTCTTGGGAACATGGCGGTATCACTCTTGGTGAGCCGCTCGAAGATTTCGAGCTGCCAATGTTTATCGCGATGGACGAGCCGCGCCACGCTGAGCAACGTAAGACCGTACAGCCCGCCGTCACGCCATTTGCGCTGACAGAGTTTGAGCCCTTGATCCGCAAGCGGACACAGGACTTGCTCGATAGTATACCTGTCGGCGAGCCGTTCGATTGGGTCGACACGGTTTCGATTGAGCTGACAACCATGATGCTGGCCACTCTGTTCGATTTTCCGTTTGAAGACAGACGCAAGCTCACGCACTGGTCAGATATCGTCACGAATATGACGAATCCGGATATTTGTCCGGGCGGCGAAGAGCAGTGGAAACAGGAGATGTTGGAATGCCTGACCGTGTTCATGGGGATCTATCAGGAACGCGGGCAGGTGCCGCAGAAGAATGATCTGATCAGTCTTCTGGCGCATGGCGAAACCACCAAGGACTTGTCGCCAATGGAATTGCTCGGCAATGTTATCCTGCTGATCGTTGGCGGCAATGACACGACCCGAAATTCGATGACGGGCTCGGTGCACTTCCTGAACAAGTTTCCCGAGCAGTATGAGATTCTGAAAGCTGACCACAGTCTTATTCCGAGTTTTATCTCCGAAACGATCCGCTATCAGACGCCACTGGCCTTCATGCGCCGGACCGCGCTTGAAGATGTCGAAATGCATGGCAAGACGATCAAGAAAGGCGACCCGATTGCGATGTGGTACGTTTCTGGCAATCGCGACGAACGCGTGATTGAGCGCCCGAATGATTTCTGGATTGAGCGGCCTAATGTACGCCGGCACCTGTCCTTTGGTTTTGGCATTCACCGCTGCGTCGGTAACCGTCTGGCGGAACTGCAATTACAGATTCTGTGGGAGGAGATCATGGCGCGGTTCAGCCATATTGAAGTCCTGGAGGAACCAAGCTTGACATCGGGTGCGTTTGTCAAAGGCTACACTTGGATGCCGGTTATCTGTCACCCAAAATAGATCGGTTTACTCGTCGTCGTGATTGATCAGACCCGACAAGCGGCGGCGACCACCATCCAGAACGATCATTTCGCCCGTGATAATCGCGCTGGCGGGATCGGCAAGGAACAGGGCTGTCTCAGCAATCTCCTCGGCTAGTGCGGGTCGCTCGGCTGGTGTGCGCACTTTCAGCCAAGGCTCTCGCCCTTCGGCGCGCGGGCGCAAGGCGACAATTGCGTTGACGCGAATATTCATCTCCGAAAGCTCCAGCGCGGCGGCTTTGACGACACCCAGTACGGCGTGCTGGGTGACGCTTTCTGCAAACCAGCCTGGTTGTGACATCAGGGCGTTAAGTGACAGAACGAAAGTAAATGTTCCGGCCTGGCGTGCCCGGTCCGCAGCATTGCTGGGGTCCGTTCGCTGATCGGCAAAGGCGCTTGAGAAGGCCTGTAGGGTTTGCACCGCCGCGCCGACTGTATGGCTCATCAGGGTGTCGAAATCGTCTGTACTCAGATCAAATAAGGTGTCTGGTTCAGGAATGGCGGGGATACACACGACATTATCAACTCTGCCATGTGTCTCGAGGCTGACAGCCAGCGCATTGCGCAAGCCGAGGCGGGTATGGATCGCACCGTGATGGAGCGTCACCTTGTCGCCAGACGTCTTCTGCAATTCATCCAGCAAGTGCTGATCGGGGTCCACCGCAAGCACGGCTTGGTGATCGTCGACAAACCGCCGCGCAATTGCATCACCAATGGTCTGACCCAAGCCGATGATGATTGTTACTGGTTTTTCCATTTTGGTGCTCCCGCCCGCAATCGCTGCAGATTGCAGACAGGATTACCAGCTGCACGTCAACTTGTGCGCAACATTCCCATTTCTTCTTTAATTCGGAGTTTCTGTCGCTTCAGGTCTTTAAGGGTCGTATCATCTGCTGCAGGTCGTTTCTGTTCAGCATGTATCTTATCGTCGAGTTTGGCGTGGCGCCTGGAAAGCTCTTCAATTCGACCTGTTAATGACATGGACAGTCTCCTTTTTGTTGTATGGAATCGGTGTGTCTTGTCAGCAACAGGTAACCATAATCAGGGTCAAGAGTCACGGGCTAGGAGCCAATATATTTATCGAGGGCACTGAAAATTAGCGCCTTGATATTTGGCTTTTCTTTTTGGTGAATTTAGCTCGAAACATAGCTTCGTCGGCTTGCGCAATCAGCTGGCCAGGTGTCATGCTTCTGGTCCATTTTACCACGCCGCAGGAGGCGCCAATATTAATTGGCTCCAATGCCGGATCAAGCGCATCACGAACAATAATCGTATCAATTGCTGCCTCCAGGGCTTTGGCCTTGGCTTGGCTGTCGGCCAGCTCTGCATGGGTCAGCGCGATTGCGAACTCATCTCCGCCCAGGCGGCCCAAAATATCTGATTGGCGGATATTTTCATGCAGAACCTGGGCAACATTCTGGATCACCCTGTCGCCAGTGGCGTGCCCGAAGCGGTCATTGACCAGCTTGAAATGATCAAGATCGGTGAAGATCAGGCAAAGCGGTGTTCCATATCGTTCCGACAAGGCAATCTCGCGGGTCAATTCACGCTCAAACGCTCGGCGGTTGAACACTGGACATAATGGATCGCGATCGGCCAAAAGTTCAGCTGCTTGCAGATCGCGCTGCAGCTTGGCCCGATCCGCTCTTAGGGCGATCACTTCGCCGACCAGCGCTTCAATTGCGGCGCGGGTATGAGTGTGGACGCGATCAAGATTCAGTCCGAGCGCATCAAGTAGCGAGCGGCGGGCATCGACCGGGTCGCCATCATCCGCTTCTGGCCTTGCTGAGTCTGTAATTTCACTTGCAGAATCCACCATGCGATAACTCTTAAAACAATCACCAATGAAAGCCCAGCGTCCAAGGCGGTTGACGTGCGCCTTGACCTTTTTATGTTGCGCGCTTTACAGCAGGGGCTTTGATGAGCCAGTCTTCGATGAGCCAGTCCTCAAAAGATGCCAGACCGCAAGTCGGTGTAATCATGGGCAGCCAAACTGATTGGCCGGTGATGCAGCTTGCTTGCGATGTCCTTAGCGAGCTTGGCGTGCCTTTTGAAGTCAAGATTGTCTCGGCCCATCGCACGCCCCAGCGTCTGTATGATTATGCCGACAGCGCTAAAACGCGCGGTCTTCAGGTGATTATCGCAGGCGCAGGTGGCGCGGCGCACCTGCCTGGCATGGCTGCCGCGATGACGCCGCTGCCAGTGCTTGGCGTGCCAGTACAATCAAAGGCTTTGAACGGAATTGATAGCTTGTTGTCGATTGCGCAAATGCCGAAAGGTGTTCCAGTTGGAACGCTGGCAATAGGTGAAGCCGGGGCAGCGAATGCCGGTATTCTCGCCGCTTCGATCATTGCGCTGCAGGATGATGGCGTCGCGGCGAAGCTGGCGGCATACCGCACCGCGCAAACGGATGCGGTTGAGGAAAGCCCAGAAGGATGAAGCCGCTCAAATCCGGGGCTGTGATCGGGATTTTGGGTGGTGGTCAGCTTGGCCGGATGCTGGCTAGTGCTGGGGCGCAACTTGGCTTTGATGTCTCGATCCTGTGCCCAGAAGATCGTTGCCCGGCGGCCAGAACTGCGGCGCAACACGTTCGATCCAGCTATGAGGACGCTGCCGCAGTGCTTGAGTGGGCTCGTGGTTGCGACGTCATCACCTACGAATTCGAGAACGTGCCAGTCCGTACAGTTCAAACCTTGGTCGCGGCGGGCATCACGGTCCGTCCGGGTGCCAAACCGCTGCAAGCGTCGCAAGATCGGGTGGCAGAAAAGACATTTCTGCGCGCCTGTGACATTGCCACGGCTGATTTCGCCGAAGTGAATGGACCGGGTGATATTGCCGCGCCATTGGATCGGTTCGGCGGCAATGGCATCCTCAAGACGCGGCGTGACGGCTATGACGGCAAAGGTCAGCTACGGCTTGAAGCGGGCGATGACTTCGACGCGGCGCATAAGGCGCTGGGCAACCACCCCGCCATTCTCGAAGCCTTGGTGCCGTTTGAGCGGGAGGTTTCGGTGATTATCGCGCGCGGCGCGGTGGGTGATATGCTCTGTTATGATCTGCCGCGCAATCAGCATGTCAACGGTATCCTGCAACGCTCAGTGGTGCCGTGCGGTCTTTCGGACGCCGTGATCAAGCAGGCCTGCGACGCCGCCCAGCGCCTTGCCGGGGCGCTCGATTTTATTGGCGTTCTCGCATTGGAACTTTTTGTGCTTGAAGATGGGTCGCTGATCGCGAATGAATTCGCCCCGCGCGTCCACAATTCCGGCCACTGGACCCCGGAAGCTTGCGCCACTGGCCAGTTCGAGCAGCATATCCGCGCCGTTGCCGGTTGGCCGCTCGGCCCGGTCACGCGCTTCCATGATGCTGAAATGCTCAACCTGCTCGGCGAAGAAGCTTTCGTGCCACCGAAAACCCTTACCGCCGACGGCGTGCTGACCCTATACGGCAAACACGACGCCAAACCCGGCCGCAAAATGGGCCATCTGGTGCGACGGCTTGGGCCTGCGACTTAGCCTTTACTCACCACTCCCAGCGCGATCATGCTGTCAGCCATGGCGATGACCATCTCTTCATTTGAGTGCGGTTGCCAGTTCAGGACTTTGCGGATGTGGGAATTATCGACATGCATCTCACGGCCAAGCATCGGCTTGGTGCGCTTCAAGGTAGCATCAAATAGCGCGCCGAAGCGCACGACAAAGCTCGGCAATGCTCCGGTTGGAATCTTCCAGCCTTCGGGGCCGTATTTCGTATCGAGTATCTTGGCGACATCCTGTAGCCAGATATGATCGAGGCAGCACAGGAAGCGCTCACCCGCCGCCTCAGGCACGGTCATCGCTGCGACATGTGCCGCCGCAACATCGCGCACATCGACCATGCCGAAACCAATGCGCGGACAGGCTGGCATGGCCTTGTCCATGAGCAGCTTCACCATATCGCCAGACGTACTGTAATCGGGCCCGAGCAAAGGCCCGAGCACCGCGCCGGGATTGATCACGGCCAGCTCTGGCCCGCCTTCGGCCTCGACGAAATCCCACGCCGCGCGCTCTGCTACAGTCTTGGATTTGATATAGGCACCTATCCCTTTGTCGTTCGGGTTGGTCCAGTCGCTTTCCGAATAGACATAGGAGTTTGGCTTTTTGGGATCATACGAAATTGCTGCCATGGAGGAGGTCAGTACCACTCGTTTGACGCCGCCAGCTTTCGCTGCGCGCAACAGGCGAAGCGCCCCATCTCGGGCTGGGATGATCAGGTCGTCTTCGTGCTTGGGCTCTGTTGGCGGGAACGGCGAGGCGACATGCAAAACGTATTCACAACCCGCCACCGCCTCGGCCCAGCCCTCATCTTTCATCAGATCGGCTTCGGCAAATTCAAGCTGGTCGCCCGGCTCCCCCAGCGCTTTGCGGATCTCATCCTGGCGCGACATTGTGCGCAAAGTGCCGCGCACCGGATACCCGGCTTTCAGGAGCTGATCGATACAATGCAAGCCGATAAATCCGCTTGCGCCGGTTACTAGGACTCGTTGTTGGGTCATGTCTGCTCATCTCGTTGCCTGCCTGAACATAAAATGGTTTGTTCAGTACGTCCAGTTCTATCGAGCTATGTGATCTTGGCTCAGTTAAGCGGCGTCACGTGTTCGGAAGGTGAAATGAGCAAAACCGAGATATGAGATGAGCATTGAAAATCCAGTGGCGCTTGCAATTGCAAACACTGGCAAGATTGTCGGTACGGTCAGGACCAAAACCACGAATAGTGAATAATTGGCCAAAGCAGCAACCAGCGCAACGACGCTGTAACGCAGACCCTCAGCTGTCGGGTTCACATTGCTACGGTCAAACGTGATGGCGCGATTTAGCCGCCAGGTGACCAGAGTTGCCAAGGCCATGGCAATCAGGCGCGAAGAAAAGGGTGAAAGGCCAAGCTTGATCAGGGTGATAGTCAGGCCCGCATCAACAATGAAGCCCAACCCGCCGACCAGCCCAAACCGGCTCAGCCGCTTGAGCGTTTCAGCATGGCTGCGATTGATGCGACCTTCTAGCGCCAAGACTGCGCCTTGTAGCTGAGAAAGACGGACCGCTTGGCTTCAATCCGCGCGCGCGCAAGACTATCCAGAATTAACCCGCAAACGGCGGCGATACTGCCCGTAATGACAAGCCCCATGGCGAGGATGGCGGTTGGCATGCGAGGCACCAGGCCGGTTTGAAAATAGGTTAGTAATAGAGGACTTGCCAGCAGCGTCGCCAAGACGACCAGGCCCAGGCTTATGGCTCCGAAGAAAGCAGCCGGGCGGGTTTCCTTGGCCAGCATGGCAAACATGCCGAGGATCCGAAATCCATCGTGGAATGTGCGCAGTTTCGAATGGCTGTCATCAGGGCGAACACCGTAAGGGGTTGGCCGCTCAAGCGTTGGAATACCTAGCTGGCTGCAATGAACCGACATTTCAGTTTCAATCTCAAAGCCGGTCGAGACAGCCGGAAAGGATTTCACGAACCGGCGCGTGAAGACGCGGTAGCCAGAGAAGATATCGGTAAACTGATTGCCAAACAGCGTATTGTAGAGGCGGTTGAACAGGCGATTCCCGAAGGCATGGCCCTCGCGGCCAGCGTCCTTGGTCACTCCGGCGCGCGTGCCGACCACCATGTCGACATGATTTTTGTTCAACAATTCAACCAGAGCCGGTGCGAGCGAGGCGTCATACGTGTCGTCGCCGTCGGCCATGATGTAAATGTCGGCTTCGATGTCTGCGAAGATGCGGCGCACGACATGGCCTTTGCCTTGTTGCCTTTCGAGCCGAACAATTGCGCCAGCGTCGGCTGCGACCTGCGCGGTGTTATCAGTCGAATTATTGTCGAAGACATAGATATCGGCCTGGGGCAGAGCCGCCTTAAAATCCCCAATCACTTTGGCGATTGTAATCGCTTCATTGTAACAGGGAAGCGTGACCACAATTCGGGGTTCGGCTTTTTCAGCGGTCAGGTTTGGTGAGTTATGTTCAACAATCGTCGGGCGCATTTGCGGCAGCCTTTCAGTAACCTGATCATGGCATAAGCCCGTTATCGTTAAGAGCAGGTAAGGTTTGGGCAAAAAATCCTAATGGTTGATTCGTACTCTCGGCGCGGTCGCGTCTTCGCAAACGGAAATTGGTCAATATGGCTGGCGATTGCCTTCATATTGGTGATGCTGTCATTTCGGTCTGTCGATATTTTCTCTGGCACTTTACCGGACAATGACGACTTGCTGCGCCTTCAGCAGGTGCGTGACCTCATGGCGGGCCAGAACTGGTTTGATGTCGATCAGGCACGTATGTTGACACCCGAGGGCGGCGAAATGCATTGGTCGCGCCTACCGGATATCTTCTTGTCTGCAGTGATCTTTGTTGCGCGTCCTTTCATCGGTCAAAGTCATGCTGAATCGCTTGCGGCTGTCTTGTGGCCTTTGACTTTGCTGTGTTGGACATTGATCGCCTTCACAAGCGCCTTGCAGCGACTGGGCGTGAAACGAGCTGGACAGCTGGCCGCGTTGGTTTTCTTTGCAACTTCAACGGCGATCTACAATTTTTGGCCGGGCCGGATTGATCACCATAATTTCGTCGTCGCTTTGACGATAACAGCCTTTGCTGCACTCCTTTCACCGCGCTTGAGTGCAAGGTCTGGCATTGTTGCGGCGGCCTGCATCGCAGCGATGATCTCTGTGGCGATTGAAAGCTTGCCCTATGCGGGGGGGCTCATTCTGGCGCTTGGCCTGTTCTGGATTATTCGCGGCCATCTTGAAGCGACCCGCCTTGCCGCCTTCGGACTGGCTTTGTCGGGTTTTGCACTTGTGTTCTATTTCGGTGATGCTCCAGGGTTTGGAGCGGTGCGCGCGGTTTGCGATGCTTATGGCAATGCTCACCTTGCCGGCCTGATCAGCGGCGGATGCCTGCTGGCCGGGTTAGGCATGTTTGGCGGCGCCTTGGATAGCTGGCCCAAGCGATTGAGTGCTGGTGTTGGCGCAGGTGGACTAACCATAGTGATTGGCGTCCTTGTCGACCCAGCCTGTTTGAATGACCCGTACGCAGCTGTGCCCGAGCAAGTGAAGCTTGCATGGCTCAGCGCTGTCGGTGAGGCGAGAAGTCTGTTTTACGTCTGGATCACAGATCGCTCTCATGCCGTTATGCAGTTTGGGTTTGTGCTTACAGGCCTATTTGCAGCTGGGCTGATGTTCTGGGCGGCGCCGCAGGGACAGAAGGTCAGTCGCGCGGCACTGGGTGTCCTTCTTTTCATCTCAGCGCTTGCTACGATTTGGCAAATCAGAGGAACCACATTCTCCCATGTCTTTGCTGCTATGGCAGCGGGATGGCTGTTTGGGTATTTGTTTTCTGGCTGGCACAAGCGCCGGGGTTCGACGGCGGCGTTGGTTCTGTTTATCGGAACAATTTGTGTGTCTCCGATGACCTGGAAAGTGCTCTCGCAAGCGTTTGAACAAGACCCGCAAGTGGGTGCGATTACGCTCGTGGACAACTCAGTTTGCCTCAATCCAGCACACTATGCAGCTCTTCCAGATCAACCTCGAATGCGTGTTCTCTCCCCTATCGACCTGGGAAACTCGGTCATGGTGCGATCGCCGCATAGTGTGTTTGCCGGGCCATATCATCGTAATATTCAGGGCATAGACCGGGTGACCGACCTGTTTTTGGGAGCGACCGAGCAAGCACACGCGAAACTTGTCGCGATAGGAGCTGATCATCTGCTTTATTGCCGGGGACTGGGTGAGACAGTGCGCTATGCCAGATTACGGCCGGAAGGGTTTGCCAGCGATATGGAAGCGGGCAGGGTTCCGGCATGGCTCATACCGATTGGGGATATCGATAATAGCGAGCAGGCCGTGGTTCTATATCAGATTCTTGTGGACTAGCTGGCGTTTGGAGCGTTGACCGGGAAACAGCTTTGCGGCAAACAAGGCCATGTCAAAACTCAATACAGCAAAAGAAATTATCGATGCTTTGCAGGCGCTCTATTCTGCCGCCGCAACAGCCCTGTCATCGGCACTGGAAAATTACCTGCGCAATGGCGAAACACCTCGCCCAGAAGACCGCGACGCCGGGATATTTTGTTATCCTGAACTGATCATCCGCTATAATCCAGATGGGCCACCACCGCCCATTTCGCGGGCCTTCGGCAAAATGTCAGAGGCTGGCACTTATGCCACGACGATCACGCAGCCGGAATTTTTCCGCCGCTACCTGTTGGAACAGTTAGAACCGCTACTCGCCGATTATGAGATTGAGGTGGAAGTGCGCCGCTCAAATTCTGAAATTCCATATGCCTATGTTTGGGGTCAGGGCCAGGCCGACGGGTTGGATGATATCAATCCGGCTGAGCTGGCCAAATGGTTCCCGGCGCCGAAGCTCGAAGAGATTGGCGACGAGATCGCTGATGGCGAGATGTTCGAGCCGTATGATTATCGCCCGCTGGCGTTGTTTGATGCGCCACGTGTCGATTTTTCGCTGAAGCGATTGCAGCATTATACAGGTACAGACGTCAAACATTTTCAGCGCTACCTGCTGTTTACCAACTATCACCGCTATGTTGACGCGTTCTGTGATTGGGGTCTGGAGCAGCTCGACAATGGCTCGCGCTACACGCAACTCGCCGTCGCCGGGGGACTGGTCATCGATGATGATACGTCAGATGCCCGCGCTGCGATCGAGGCGGCCCCGTGGCGGCGCTACCAGATGCCCGCCTACCACCTGACCGCCGAAGACGGCTCTGGTATTACGCTGGTCAATATCGGGGTTGGTCCATCCAACGCCAAGACGATCACCGATCACCTCGCTGTGTTGCGACCTGAATGCTGGATCATGGTCGGCCATTGCGGCGGCCTGCGCCATAGCCAGGCGATTGGCGATTATGTGCTCGGCCACGCCTATTTGCGCGACGATCACGTGCTCGACAGCGTACTCGCGCCGGATATTCCGGTGCCGGCTATTGCCGAGGTGCAGGTCGCGCTACAACAAGCCGCTGCAGCTGTGACGGGTGAAAGCGGCGAAGCCCTGAAGAAGCGTCTGCGCACTGGAACAATCGCGACTACCGATGATCGTAACTGGGAGCTAAGGTTCACGGATTCAGCCCGGCGTTTCAACCAATCGCGGGCGATTGCGATTGATATGGAAAGCGCAACAATCGCCGCCAATGGCTTCCGCCTGCGGGTGCCGTATGGCGTCTTGCTGTGCGTGTCTGACAAGCCGCTGCATGGTGAGATTAAACTACCGGGTGCGGCCAACAAGTTCTACGAAAAATCGATTAGCCAGCACCTTGAGATTGGCGTTGTGACGCTGGAGAAACTCGCGAGCGAAGGGGCTGCGCTGCACTCGCGCAAATTGCGGGCCTTTGATGAGCCGCCATTTAGATGAGCGCGATCAGTCCACAAGCCGATTTCGGCGACGATCAAGGCCGAATCAAGCCTCTGGAAGGGGTTCGTAATTTCCGTGATTTTGGCGGTTATGAGGGTGCGGGCGGGCGCAAGGTTCGCCGAGGAATCTTATACCGATCCGGTCAATTTGGTGACGTTAGCAAGGCTGACATTAACCTTCTGGAAACCCTGAATATAACGGTTCAGGCCGATTTACGGCGTCCCGATGAGCGTGAACGCCACGGTCATCGCTGGCCTGTGGACGGCGTCAATGTTCTGAGCAGTGATAAGGGTCGCGAGACCGACGCGCCGCACGTGAATTTTCTCAACCGTGTCTCGGTTAACGCAGATGATGCCCGCGACTGGATGAGCGATTACTACCGCGCCGCACCGTATAAAGAGCAGCATGTCGACATTTTCCGCGACTGGTTCGCGGCATTGTCGCCACTTGAGAGTGGCCAGTCGGCAGTGGTCAACTGCGCCGCTGGGAAAGACCGAACAGGCATTCTGTGTGCACTGACCCATCATGTTTTAGGCGTTGATCGTGCAACTATCTTTGAGGACTATCTGCTGACAAATAAGGCTGCCAATGTTGAAACGCGTCTGCCTGAAATGGCGCGGATGTTTAACCAGCATATCGGCAAGGACTATCCCGACGCGGTCTACCACCCGTTCGTTGGTGTCTCGGCAGTGTTCCTTGAAGCGGCCTATGACAGTATCGAGCGCCAATCGGGGTCGCTGGACGTCTACCTTGCCAATACGCTTGGGATTGGCGCGGTAGAGCGCGATGCTATGCGCGCACGCTTGCTGGCCTGAGCTTAGAACGTCACCTCAACGCCAAACAGTATCTCACGAGGTTTGCCCGGACGAAGACCAGACGGGCGCCGTGACGCGATATAAGTTTCGTCAAACAGGTTTTCCGCTTTGGCCTTCAGGCGGATGCCGTCGGCTATTTCGTAAGAGGCTGATATGTCGACAATGGTTCGACGATCAATGTCCTGTCCAGCCGGGATCGGGCCCTGTCCCGGCTCAGTTCGCGCTTTGCCTACATAGTTGAGCAGAGCGTACACATCCCATTTATTGCCCACGAGACCCGCCGCGAGCGTAACCTGGTGCTTGGGGACATAGATAAGCTCGTCTCCGGCCGTAACATTGCCAAAGAAGTTGCTGTCGAACGACGTCTTGAACTCTGTATCGGTATAGCTATAGGCCAGCGAAAGCGGAACCGACAGGCCGGAAAGATTGAGCGTTTCAGCCGCGTCCCAACGCGCAGTTAATTCCAATCCGTAGACTTCGACCGCGTCGCCATTGAACGCATCTCCTGGCTCACAATCACCGCCAGAAGAGTTGGTGCATTCGCCGAGCAGGTTTGAAAAGTCATTGAAAAAAGCAACCCCTTCCAGCGCCAGATCCCCTTCTGTGTAACGGGTGCCAAACTCATACTGCCAGGCCCCCTCGCTTTTTGCGTCGGTATCAGTCGGGCCGACAGGCGAGACACCACGGTGAACACCTCCAAACAGATCTACTGAATCGGTCAGCCTGTAGACCGCCGATAGTGAAGGAAGAATAATCTGGTCATCTTCGCTTCGCTCGCGCGTTGAGCCGGTACTGCGAGTGGGGTCTGAGGTCGAAAAATCAAAGCGGGTGATTTCAAAATCCTCAAACCGCAACCCGCCAGTTATTTGTAGCCGCTGCGTCAATTCGATCCGATCAAGTACGAAGAATGACAGGGCTTCTGCCTCTGTTACACGATTGGTTTGGCTGCCTGCGCCGCCCGCCGTGGTGAGTTGCAAGACGCCGCCCTGAAGGCGGAAAGCATCTTCGTGCTGGAACCGGTCTTCCTCATCCTCGTGGTAACGTAATCCGAGATTGAAATTGTGTGTCAGACCTGCCAGCGTTAGCTCCGTGTCGAGTGTGCCCGACAATCCGCGACTGTAATATTTGCGGTTATTCGCTCGGAGAACCAGGCTACCATTCAGGCTCGAAATACCGCGCAGAAGGTCAAGCTCGGCTGCGAAAATTAGTGGGTTTTCCAAAATAGAGGACAGGCCAACATCGCCGCTCGCGCCGCCGCCCAAAGCATTCACGCCCTGAAGCTTGTACCAGTTTCGCGCGACTTCATTTGAATAGGCAACAATTGTGACTGCCGTATTGGAATTGAGGTCAATCTGCCCGGTCAACTGGAGCAGTTCATTGTCATTGACCATCTGGTCATTGCGCGCCGCATCATACAGGCGAAACGCATTCGCGTTGAAATCTTCGTCTATTAGGCCAAGATAGGTCTGGTTGGAGACCTCGCTCTTGGTTTGGTATTTTAGCTCCAAAGACCAAGGCAGGGCTGCGTCGTCGCCGTAGAGGCCAGCCTTGACCACATAGTCAGATAGATCAAAGCCGGTATCAGGGCCGGTTGAGTCACGTTCCAGGAAACCATCTGCTTCGTCTTGCACCGTTTCGATCAATAGACCTAAATCGACATTACCCGTCAGGGCTTGGCGTGTTCCGAAATTGGCATGCAGGCGCTGGCGGCCAAAATCGCCCCAAAGAATTTCTGCTTTTCCACGTGTCTCTGTCGGAATGGGTGTCGAGAACAGGTGAATGGCCCCGCCCGTCGTTCGAGGGCCATACTGGATGACGGACGGCCCTTTGGTGACTTCAACGGCGTTGATCCGTACGCTAGCTGGAAAATAATAGGCCGACGGGGCAGCATATACGGCCGGGGCGATTGGAATGCCATCTTCCAAAATTACGATGCGCGAGTTGCGATCTGATCCAGAGCCGCGCAAGCCGATGTTCGGACGTAGACCATAGCCCTCCTCCTCTTGGATATTCACACCAGGCACAACGCGCAGAATTCGAAGAATGTCACTATGCCCCTGCTTGTCGAGGTCTTCGGAGTCGAGAAAATCGATTGAACCACCAACATTCTGCTTGCCGCCTGCCGTGCCGATAACGGTTAGAATATCCAGTATGCGGATATCATCAGTCTGGGTGATCGCCGCCTCGTCGCGGGCAGCGGCAGGCAATGCCAAGGCGAGGCCAAGACCAAGGGCAATTAGGGAGGAAGCGGTGCGCGGAAGCGTCAGGGGCATTGGATATTCTTTTTTAAAAATGAGAATGACTTTCAATCGCGGTATATCTTGTTGAGAATGATTCGCAAGCATTAAATACCGCATTCTCATAATTTTTAGACCCGCTTGTGCATCGCCATCTTCCGGGCAATCGCTGGATACATGCCGACAATGTTCGCCTCTGCGCTGTACATGCCGCGCCATCTCTCTTTGATGAATCGGGATTGTTGAACTCGACCCGCAAACTCAAGCCCACTTATCATGAACGGTCGATTTGAAGTGATGGCGATGCCAAGGGACTAAAACCGGTTCAGCACGATTGGGCGCGCCTCTCCAGCCTCAATTGCTGGAAACATAATGCGGTTCTGCCAGCCTATGCGCTCATGGCGCAAGGCGTGGGCGAGCATGTTTCTGCGTGGCCGGGACGGGAACCAGAGACTGCGCCGAGCGGTCCGATCTGGGCTCGCCGTCCGGAAAGCGTGCAAAAAACAATGATCTATAGCGTATTTAACCGACGCATATTGATTGAATGCGCTATAGGTTAGCTCTTCAGGTCTGCCGCAAATTTGCGTGCAAACCGACCGGACGCTCGTCGGGCATCGGTCCAGGTCGCGCTTCCGACAACGTGTCTGATATTGCTTTCAAACCAGCTATAATTGCGCTCTGCGAGGACACCGCCATCGGCGTCATAGGCGGTTGCGGTCAATTCCATGCCGCCGATAGAAATCGAACGGTTCGGGTCAAGGCCAGGGCGGGCACCGAGCTGTTCGAAGGTTGGACGGTTGGGCTTGGCGTCGATAATCGTTACTTCGACGCGCGCTGGGTCGACACCTGCGCGTTCAAAAGCCTGATTGAGATCTTTGACCACACGCTTGCTCAGACGCTCACCTTCGCGGGTGCCGTAATCGTCTTCCAGAGTTTCGATGAAGTCGTCGCTAAAAGATACGCTGACCTCGCCAGCATTGGCAATCGGGATAATTACAAGGGCTGCAATCGCGGCAAGAACGGGTTTCATAAGCGGAGTCCTTTTTAGATAGCTGAGGGTATTGTTACCTCAATCCGCGCCTTTCGGCCAATCACACGCCTGAGATAAAGATTAATTAGTGTCCATGTGAGGTAAAACATGTCTCAATTGATGGTCACAGCGATGGGCGATGTGTGGCTTTGATTTTGTAAACTTCGCGCCAGGATGCGCCATTGTCAGACGAGACTTCGAGTGACCAGTCCCAGCCGTTCTCATCGGGCGGGAAAAAAGTAATTCGGCGGTCCGGATTTTGCGGCGGCGAAACATAATGCATGACGATATTTCCATTGTCGTCTTCTTCAGCGGCGATATGCGCGATCCCGACAAGACCGGTGACCGCCCAGGTGATGTCCCAGGTTTCGCTGCTGGAATTATATACGCGCAGATTGGTGCCGACACCGCCGGCATTCGGCATCCAGAAATCCTGAACCGCGATGCCGTTGCCAACACAGACGAAATTCCACCGCGCGCCTTGTTGCTCAAGCCAGCTTTCACCATCAGGGGCGAGCTGCCAGTCCTGAATATCCCAGTCGCCAAGGTAGCGCCCGAACTGCTCGGTATTACCTTCAAGACAACCGGCGGTCTGGTCCATACTGACGTCGGCGAGGCTAGAGACGGGCTCTGGCGCGGCGACCGTTACGGGTGAGCTAGGCGGTTGATCGACGCAAGCTGACACGCCGATACACAGTGCTGCAAAATAAGCAATTTTCATCTCACTCTACCTCTTGATTCTATAAAGCACATTAATGGGGCCTTAGCTTATTTGGGCCTGTCGCCATTGATGGTGGCACGGCGCATATGACGACGATGACCAGAATAATCGTTTAAGGCATAGTGCCAAACGCAGCGATTATCCCAGAAAGCGACCGCATCATTGCTCCAGCGGAAGCGGCAAGTGAAGCGTTCTTCGCGTGAATGACTGAACAGGAAATCAAGCAGCGGCTTGCTCTCGCGTCGCGTCATACCCGAGAAGCGAAGGGTAAACGCAGGGTTAATGTAAAGTCCGCGTTTTCCGGTTTCTGGGTGGGTGCGAACCACTGGGTGCGAACCACTGGGTGCTCGAATTCTGGCGCGTCAGCGGCTTGTTTGGCCTGCATTGAGGTGCGGGCCTGTGCCGAGATGCCCTTTGCGCCATATTCGCGGCTCGCCGTATGGATCGCGGTCAGGCCATCGAGCATTTTTTGCATACCTTCCGAGAGGGCCTGATAAGCGGCAATCTGATTGGCAAATAACGTATCGCCGCCAAAGGGTGGAATTTCAATGCCGTAGAGGACTGAACCAAGCGCCGGTAACTCCAAAAATGACATGTCGGAGTGCCAGTCGCCACCGAAATTGGCGGTTTCTTCTGGCTCCTTGATAATTTCCATCAGTTCTGGATGGTCGGCCATACCCTTTACATAAGGGTGCACGTTCAGGCTGCCGAAACGGCGCGCAAAGTCTTTTTGCTGGTTGGGCGTCAGGTTTTTTTGATCGCGGAAGAAGATGACGTGATGGTCGAGGAAGGCGCGGCGGATCTGACCGAACTGGACATTACTCAGCGGCTCAGACAGGTTGACGCCGCTAATCTCTGCGCCGAGCGCACCTGAGATGGGGGCGATTTCTAGAATTACCGTCATGTTGACACCCTAGGTCACCGACTCATAAAACCGAAGCCAAATTCTGATTGCGGCGAGTTTTACGAGGGCGAGATAGTTTTCAGCGTATTTCTCGTACCGGGTTGCAATGGCTCTGAAGTGTTTGATCTTGCTGAAGAAACACTCAAC
>JAJFFK010000014.1 GCA_021776655.1 Henriciella sp.
GCGGTGTTTAAGCCTCGAACGCAACCATTGTTAAGCTACGGTGAGGCCCGCGTGCCGCATCCGCGCAAGGCTCTATCTGTATAAGCGGACATCGGTGAGGTGGGCCGGGGGGATGGGTATGTTTGGATCTTGCCTCGCGCTTAGCGCGGGGCACAACCAGAGCCCTAATTCAGTTTTTCGTCATCGCGCGGTTTGGCGGGAGTGAAGGCGGGGGGCAAAGGTTCGGCCGGCACGCCTTCGTCTTTCAGGTCAGCGCGTTCCTGGGCAGTGGTTTCGCCCCAGATCGGTTTGTGATCGGCCTCGCCATAATGCATCGCCCGCGCCTCGGTGGCAAAACCGCCGCCGACATAATCGAAATTCTCGGCGACGTGCTGGCGCGCGGCGGCGGCGAGTTTGCCGAACACCCGTTGCGGGTCGGGCTCGGACTTGCGTTTGGTGCCGCTGACCGAAGGCGCCATGATTTGCTTCTCGACGCGGGTGCCGCCGCAGTGTGGGCAGCTCACCAGACCACTTGCGGCCTGTTTGTCATACCCATCAGAGGAGGCGAACCAGGCTTCAAACCCGGTATCACAGTCAAGACAGGAGAGGGCGTAACGGATCATGCGACAAGTCTATCAGGGTGCCAACAATGCGTCGAGCTTTCCACTACGCTCCAGCCCCATCAGCTCGTCGCAGCCGCCAATATGCTGGTCGCCTATGAAAATTTGCGGGAAGGTCCGTGCGCCATTTGCACGCTGGATCATCTCTTGTTTCTTGGCCGCATTCATGCCCGCATCAATATGCGAGATCACTATTCCCTTGCTCTTCAGCAGCTTCATTGCGCGTGTACAGAAGGGGCAGAACATCCGCGTATAAATCGTGACATTGGTCATTGGCGCGACCCTTTTTGTTTAAGCTTCGGCCTCTATATGGTGACGTCGGTCTCTCTGACAACGCGCGCGAGCACAAGCACGTTCACATGTGCGGCACCGGCCCCGCGCAGCGCCTTGGTACAGGCCGCCAGAGTTGAGCCGGTTGTGTAGACGTCATCGACTAAAGTAACGATCGCACCGTCGATTTTCTGGCACCGTGATTGACGGACTTTGAACGCGCCTGCGACATTTTTTCGCCGCTGGCGGGCAGTTAATCCGCCTTGGCTCGGTGTGGATTTTGTGCGTGCCAGAGCATCAACCAGGACCGGGGTCTGGCTGCGGCGTCCAATGCCTTGGGCTAGCCACCCGGCTTGGTTGAAGCCGCGCTTGGCCAAACGGCGATAATGTAGCGGCACCGGCACCAGCAGGTCGGTCTTGACCAGGATATCCTGACCCGCCAGCACCATCCAATTGGCGAGTGTCGCCAGGCCATCGCGCCGTCCGGCATGTTTCAGCTCAAGCACCGCTTGGCGGGACACTTCATCATAGGCCAAAGCGGCGCGGGCTTGATCCCAAGCGGGTGGGCGTCCGGCACAGGCTCCGCACTGGCTGTCATCGCCAAGGTCGAGCTCAAGCGGCAAAGCGCAGGTGCGACAGCCCGCGCCGCTCAAAAAGTGCAGTTTGGCAAAGTCTGCAGCCGCGACCGCGCCCTCACCGCCATGACGTTCGCCGGTCAGAATCGACCGTGCGGGCCAGATAAATCCCGCCACCGACCGCATTGCAGTCTTTGCTGATCGAACCACAGGGTGCATATCCAGAGCCATGACTGCCAAACAGCCTCCTGCTTTGTTTGATCGCGTCCACGTCGCGCAGAATCGCGACCGGGCCGCGAAGCGGTTTCGTGAACATGCCTTCCTCAAGGTCCGCGAGTCCAGTCACTTGGTCGAGCGGCTCGGCGATGTCTCGCGTCACTTTCCACTGGCATTGGATCTGGGCGCGCATGATGGCCAAGCGGGGCAGGCCCTGCTTGCCAGCGGTCAGGTTGATCAGGTCGTGGCACTGGAACGATCCAGGCGTTTGGCAGGAATGGCTTGCCGCAATGGGTTGATGACCCTGATCGGGGATGAGGAGGGGCTACCTTTTGCGCCGGAAAGCTTTGATCTCGCGGTCAGTGTTTTGGTGCTGCATTGGGTCAATGATCTCCCCGGCGCGCTGGTGCAGATCAGGCAGGTCTTGAAGCCGGACGGTCTGTTTTTGGGCTGCCTGCTTGGCGGCGGGACCCTGAATGAGCTGCGCATCGCTTTGATCGAAGCAGAGAGCGAGCTTTGCGGCGGGGTCAGCCCGCGCATCTCGCCGTTGCCACGGTTACAAGATGTGGCCGGACTGATGCAGCGGGCCGGCTTCGCCTTGCCAGTGGCAGACATTGAGCATGTAACCGTGCGTTATTCGAGCCCGATGAAGCTGTTTGAGGATTTGCGCGGGATCGGCGAACAAGCCGCCTTCGCGCCGCGAGAGGGTCAGTTGCGACGCCCACTTTCGCGGCGACTATTGGCGCGGGCCATGGAGATTTATCAAGCGCGGTTCAGCGACCCGGACGGCAAGGTTCGAGCCAGCTTTGAAATTATCTGGATGTCAGGATGGGGCCCGGCTAGCCATCAGCCCAAGCCGCTGAAACCTGGCAGCGCCAAAACCAGCCTGGCCGATGCGGTGCGCGGCAGAAAGCCGGTTTGATTTGTTATCGCTCACGGCTATTCCTCGCGCTGCGAGGGCCTGCGCGGGCGCGCCGGGCTGCAGTCGCCGCCTGAGAACGTTTCCGCCAAGCTTAGAAACGTTCTGCTCGCTTGACACAATTACCCGGCTCAGGCCCATTGGCGGCAATCGGGGAGGGCGGTGATGACGAATAAATCAATCATGACCAGCACGTGGATCATCGCCACAGGTGTGATCATCGGGCTGTTATATTTTGGCCGGGATATATTCGCGCCGTTTGCGCTGGCGGTTTTTCTGTTTCTGGTGATCGAGGGCTTTGCCCACTCAATCGATATTCGCTCTGATCTGCTCAAACGGGGCGGGTCGCGGGTGTTTGCTGTGTTGACGGTTTTGGGCGGGTTTGTCGGGTTCATGGTTTTGTTGGTGCAGGGTGTGGCGCAATTTGGTGGCCAGGCATCCGCCTATGAGGAAAGTATCAACGCGCTGATCACCGATCTGTACGGCGTGTTCAGTCTTGGTGACGCCCCGACGCTGACGGAACTGATATTCAACGAATCAGGACAAAAATTCTTTGGCATGATCGCCAATGCGACCAGCCGCCTGACCGGTGATCTGGTCTTGATCCTGGTCTATGTCGCGTTTCTATTTCTGGCCCAATCGGTTTGGCCGAAAAAGCTCGACCGGATATTCCCAGATGAAGACCAGCGCGAGCGCGTACGCGGGGTTGGGCAAGAGGCGCGCAAAGGGATTGAGGTCTATTTGTGGACCCAGACCGTAATTAGCGCCCTGATCACGGCTTTGACCTATGTCACGTTACTGGCATTGGGGGTTGAGAATGCCCTGTTCCTGTCGGCGCTGATTTTCATCCTAAATTATATTCCGACCATCGGCTCAATTATTGCGGCGCTCGTCCCGCCTTTGTTCGCGCTGGTGCAGCCTGAGCTTGCCGAGTGGATTCCAGGGAGCCCGCCAAATGATCAATATATATTTGCGGGTCTGGTCTTTTTCAGCGTGAGCTTCTGGCAGTTCAGCATTGGCAATTTTGTGCAACCTCGGATGATGAGTGACACGCTGAACCTGTCAGCTTTGGTGGTTTTACTGTCTCTCGCTGTTTGGGGGGCGATTTGGGGTATTCCGGGCATGTTCTTGTCGGCCCCTTTAACCGTCCTGATGATGATCATGTTTGCTCAAGCTAAATCGACCTATTGGCTCGCGGTCCTGTTGTCAGCAAACGGAGACCCAGCGTCCGCGCCGCTTGAAAAAGCGGCCGTGATTGAGGAGGGAAATTCGAATGAATAGGCGCAGTCATTGCAGCTGGCTGTGAAGAATGTGCTTGGCAGTTTCAGAGGATCAGGTCATAGATAGCGACAAATAGCCTTGATTTTTCAGATATAGAATCTGGCCTCCGCGTGCGTCCCCCACCCAGCCTGCGGATGAGGCCAGTTAGGGCCCACCGGACACGTCCCCGTTCGGTGGGTCCGTTTTATTTGACCTCGCGCTTCTTGGCGGTCCTGACCCTAAGCCTGCGCGGTGATTTGCATAAACTTGCGGACCGCGTCAGCCGCCAGTGCAAATTGCGCGAAGCCAGGTTTGCTTGCCGTGAAGGTCCGGATATTGGCGACCAATTGCCGACGTGCAGCAGCATGTTCATTCAGCCAGGCTTCACCGCCAGCCAATGATGCTCTGACGGCGAGACATTGCTGATCGCGTAATTCCCGGATCAGACGGCGGGTGGCAAGTCGGTCCCAATAAGGCATTGTCAGCAATGCATCCTGCGCATTGCTTCTAAGACGATCCAGATGCAGCGCTTCGCCGATGACCTGGGATGCGGCATAAACTTTGCTGATATCAATTGCATGCTCGGTTGCGATCGCGGAGAGACCAGGAGCTTCGTCAACGAAGCCTGCAAGGGCGATCCTTTTTGCCAGTTTTTGCGATACCCCGCCTTTGGCCAATGATCTGGTCAGCTTGTCTCGGCGACTGGCCTCAAAAGGACTTAAATATCTCGGCATTGACTTGCACATGCGGCTAACCGGGCCGGTGAGCGTCTCGAGTGTCGTCTCAATTGCATCACCTTGGTGCAATTGAACCAAGCTTTGCGTCAACCCAGACAGAGCCTCAGCAAGCGTCAATTGCAGCGCGATCTGATGGCCAGCCAAGACCTTGTTGTCGAGTTGGTTAATGTCAGCTTGTAGGGTATCGGAGTCGAGTAGTTTTCGAGCAATCTCGAAGGCGGCGGTAATGCTTGCACTGTCTCCGCCGGTTTGTTCTTGCAAGCGCAACCAGAACACCGGGCCGTTCACATCGATGATACGATTAGCAAGGACTGTGGCGATGATTTCCCGCTTCAGGCGGTGGGCCTGCATCGACGCATCATATGTATGTAGCGCCTGTGGGAAATAGGCCTGTAATGTCGCGTGGAAATAGGGGTCGTCTGGTATTGTCGATGCTGTCAGATCATCGAACAGGACAATTTTTGTCCATGCCATGATGACCGCAATCTCAGGTCGAGACAGCGATTTCCCCATTTCTTTTCGGGCGCTCATTTCGGCTGCAGCTGGCAAGCCTTCAACGCCCCGGTCGAGGACACCGCGCCGCTCCAGCTCGACCATTAACCGCTCCAGAGCATCATGGTCTTTCTTGGCCGTCGCTTCAGCCAGACTGAGCGCGGCGGTCTGGGTGTAATTGTGGGCCAGAACGTGCGCCGATACATCACCCGTCATTGACGCGAGCAACGTGTTGCGCTCGCCTCTGGGCAGCGCTTTGCGCCGCATGGCTTCGGTGCACAGGATCTTGATATTGACCTCATGGTCAGAGCTGTCGACACCGGCAGAATTATCGATCGCGTCAGTATTGATGCGGCCACCCGCCATCGCAAATTCAATCCGTCCGGCCTGAGTGAGGCCAAGATTTGCACCCTCGCCAACGACTTTAGCGTGCAGTTGCTTGCCATTGATACGGATTGCATCATTGCCGCGATCTCCAGCCGCATCATGGGTTTCATTGCTTGCCTTGATATATGTGCCAATGCCGCCAAACCAAATCAGATCGCACTCGACCTTGAGCAGCGCATGGATCAATTCGTCCGGCGTCACCGTGTTGACCTTGAGCCCGGTCATGGCCTTGATTTGAGCGCTTAGGTCAATCGATTTGGCACTGCGGTCAAAGATGCCCCCGCCTTGCGAAATCAGACTGTGATCATAGTCCATCCAGCTTGAGCGCGGCAGGTCGAACACGCGCTGACGCTCGGTCCACAGCCGTTCGAGGTCTTGAGGATCGGGATCGACAAAGATGTGCATATGGTTGAACGCAGCTTGCAGGCGAGTGAATTTCGATAGCAACATGCCATTGCCGAACACGTCGCCGCTCATGTCGCCGCAGCCGATCACGGTGAACGGTTCTGACTGAATGTCAGTGCCGATCTCGCGGAAGTGGCGCTTCACCGCTTCCCACGCGCCGCGCGCTGTGATGCCCATCTTTTTGTGATCGTAACCTGCTGAGCCTCCCGAGGCAAAGGCGTCGCCAAGCCAGAAGCCAAGGCCTTCGCTGATCTCATTGGCGATATCGGAGAACGTGGCCGTTCCCTTGTCGGCAGCGACCACAAGATATGGGTCTTCGCCGTCCCAGATGACGGTGTTTTCGGGGGGCTGAACCTTGCCATCCACGAGGTTGTCAGTCAGTCCGAGCAATGCGGTGATGAACATCCGGTAGGCGACGATGCCGCCATCGCGGATCTCTTCGCGCGAGCCACTTGCAGGCAGTTGCTTTGGGAAGAACCCACCCTTTGACCCGACCGGCACGATGACCGCATTCTTGACTTGTTGGGCTTTGACCAGACCGAGAACTTCGGTGCGGAAATCATCGCGCCGATCAGACCAGCGCAGGCCGCCGCGCGCCACTGCGCCGAAACGACAATGCACGCCTTCGACTAGCGGGCTCGACATGAAAATTTCGCGGAAGGGTTTCGGTGCTGGCAGGTCTTTCAGGTCGCGACTGGCAATCTTGAAAGAGATGTAAGGGTGCGGCTCACCGTCCGCATCGGTCTGGTAGAAATTCGTGCGCTGTATCGCCATGATCAAAGCCGCCACACGCCGGATGACCCGGTCATGATCGAGCGATTTAACGAGTTTCAAGCCTTCATCTAGCCGAGCTTGAGCTGCGGTCAGATCTGGGTTGTCAGCGTTTTTGTCAGCGCCCTGACCAGGCTCAAACCGGGCCTTGAAGAGGGTGACCAGATCGCGTGTCAGATCAGGGTTTGTATTCAGAGCTTCTATCTGGGTCGTCCGGGCTGGATCGAGGCCCGATTGGTGGCGATAGGCGCACAGCGTTCGGCACAGGGCTGCCTCGCGCCAATCAAGCCCGGCCTTGAACACCAGCGCATTAAAGCCATCATTCTCTGCCTGGCCACTCCAGACCGCGACGAAGGCATCTTCAAAGGCTTTGCTGAAGGTCTCTAGATCACCGCTTTCGAAATTGACCATGCGCATGGAGAGGGCGTGGACCCAGTATCGGTCCGGGGCATCCTTAACTGGCTTTTGGTTTGGTCTGACCGGGTAGCCGGTTTCGAAATCGACAAACAAGCCCATTCGCTCGAACATTGGAACACAATCGGACAGGGCAATCGAGCCGTTGCGAGCATAGATTTTCGCCCGTACTGTCGTCGCCCCATCGTTTGGCAGACGGTAGGCACGTAGCTTCACCGGATGTTCTGCGCTGAGGTCAGAGATCGCGACAACATCAGCCATCGCCTCTTCGGGTAAAAAGGATTCGCGATAGGCGGCGTTGAATGCACCGTTGAATATGGTTGCCTGCGAAATCGAGGCGTCACCCTGCTTGTGCGCCATGGTGGCATCGCGAAAACGGTCATCCCAGGTTCTGGAAATATCGCTTAGCTCTTGCTCAAGTGCGGCTTCATCAGGCTTTTCGAAATCTGTTGGCAGGGCAATTTCAAACAGGACACGAACCAGGGAGGCACCATCAAAATGCGGTTCGAAACTGGATAAGCGCCCGTTGAACGCCGCTTCTAATTTTCCCCCAACTTTCAGGCGTAGATTTGTGTCATAGGCTTCACGCGGAACAAATACGACAGCACTGACAAAACGATTGAAGCGATCATAGCGCAAAAACAGGCGCACCCGTGGCCGCCCAATCAGCTGCAAAGCGCCAAGCATGATCGGCAGCAGCGTCTTGGAATTGGTCTGGATCAGCTCATCGCGCGGCCAGCTTTCCATGATGTTGGACAAGGCTTTTTCGGTATAGCTATTCTTGCGTGCGCCGGAGCCCTCCAGAATTTTGGTCATGCGCCGTCGGATCAAGGGCACGTCGCGAACGCTATTGTGGTAGGCCTCGGATGTGTAAAGGCCGAGAAACCGGGTCTCGCCTTTCACCTGGCCGCCCTCACCAAAGTGTTTGACCCCGACATAATCGCACAAGGCTTGTCGGTGAACACGGCTCATCAATGTCGCCTTGGCCAGGATTAGCGGTTCCGGTTCGGACACGAACGCACTGATTTCACGGTTCAAAACCAGAGGCTCAGACCCGCGATTGAGAACATTGCAGTTTTCGTCACGCAGCAGGCCGAGATTAGAGCCCTTAACCATCTCAGGCTCTTCGGGTAGCACCGCCCCGTCATCAGCCAGTTGAAACGAATAATCGCGAGCGCCCAGGAACACGAAATGCTCGTTACCGAGCCAGTTCAGGAAGGCGATGGCTTCATTCTTGTACTCGTCAGGGACGTGCGGGTTGGCGGCCAGGCGCTCAACCTCGCGGGCCATCCGGGCGCGCATCGCCTGATAGTCGGTTGTGGCAATGGCGACGTCTTCCAAGGTTGCGCGCGCCGCATCAATCAGCGGTGCTTGCTCGGCATCGGTTAAAGGCGGCAGGTGGATTTGAATGTACGACCGGCGCTGGCCATTGCCAATATCAAGGATCGGGTGGAACAGGGCGTTGACTTCATATCCCTGCAGGCTGCAGGCAGATAGAAGGCTGTCGACCAGAAAAGGCCGATCTGGCCCCACTGTCTCCAAATATTGGCTGCCATGGGCGGATTGAAACCGCAGCTCAGCCTCGCCGGTTTGGATCGTCGTCGACCATTCGAACAGGTCTCTGCCAAACGCCGCAATCTCGTCTTGCGAGAACGTATTACTGGGTTCGGCACTCGCCTCGGCAAACATTTTTTCCAGCAATTGCTCGCGAAGGATGTTGAGGTCCGGCGTCTCGGAAGTATGGGGTGTATCAGCCATGGAAAACCTGTCCATTTGAGGAAGATTGCCTTTTACGTGAAATCGCCTGCCGTCTCAATTGGTGGAGAGGCAGAAAGTTGCCTCTCCACTGCTGACAACGCTATCGGGCGATCAGGGCTTCGGCGAGTTCAGCCCCTTTTTCGGCCCGGAATGTCGCACACAACCGAGCCGCTTCGGTCGCTTGCGCCAGATTGCGTTCATGACCTGGGATCAGGTTCGCATTGGCTGCAAAGAAGGCGACAGCCTCATCTATGCCAGCGGGCGTGCAGAAAGCCCTGACCGCAACAACCGTTTGCGGCACCCGTGTCTCTGGAGCGCGGGCGATGATGTTGTCGAAATTGGCCTTGAAGACTTGCCATGCCGCAGCCTGAGATGTCTGATTTCGCAAAGCAGAAAGCGAGACTGACCAGGTTTCCTGGCCTTGGAAATCATCGCTCTGAACATTGGCGAGCAGGTCGAGCATATCCACTTCAGACAGCTTTCTGGCCAATGCGGACAGGATGGTTCGGCGCTCTCGTTGGTTCTCAGTTGTGCGGGCGAAAGACAGCGCGGCTTGATAGAAATCTGCTCCACTATCTTGCGCTGCAATTCCTATAGCAGCAACCAAGTCGGCCGGAGGGAGCGCGGATGGGTCCGGTGCGCCGTTCTGACCAACATAGGCGGCCGCAGCAGCGGCGAGCGCCTGGCGATCATCATCCAGTCGGCCAATCTCCAACAGAGTGGTAAACAGGCTGGTTCTGAGCAAGAGGTCACCAGCGCTTATGGCATCGTCGGTCGGCTGTGATAGCGCGCTATAGCGTGCGCCATAGATCTCCATGACATAGTCACGCAATGCACTTTTACTCGCTTCATCTGGTAGCGCTTGCATATAGCTTTCCAGCTGGTTCAGTGGGTTAGCCGCTGCGCCCCAGTCGCCGTGCGCATTTGCTTCCAAAGCGTCGAGGAGCGTGTTGGCGGAAATGGTCCCTGCTGCAAATGCGGCAACTGAGCTGTCAGCAAACACCAATTGTTCGCCGGGGCTCAATTGATCATAAGCTGTGATGAGGCTTTGCCAGCTGGCATCGTCAAGATTGAACCGCCAGTAACCTGTCCCACCTGCATTCGGTATGATCCAATCTGGGCAACCCTCGTTGATCGCGATTTCGGCTGTCTCCCCGGTCAGCATCTGGCGCATAATATGAGTGTCGTCGCCAATGCCGATACGGGCGGCAAACGGAATGGTCCAGGTTGAGGCGTCGGCCTCAATCTCTGAGCCGAGCGGCTTATATCGGCTCTGGCCAATCGCCAGCAGCCCGGTTTCAGGCGTCGGGCAGGTTAGCGTGACGCTCAGGTTCGGGATGCCAGGTTGGAAAATAAACGACTTGAAACTGTCAACCACGCTTGGGTCGCCGCTGCCATCGGCGAGTGAAGCCATGAAGTCATTGACGTTCGCGACGCCGTCTTCATGCCGGCGCATGTGAAGGCGAATTCCGGCCCGAAACGCGTCTTGTCCGAGATAGGTTTCGAACATTGAGAGGACGCCGCCGCCCTTGCGATAAGTGATGCCATCGAATGCGTCGCCGATATCTGCATTGCGTTCAATCGGATTGCGGATCTGGCGGGCACTGATCAGACTGTCGGCACCCATCACGCCGATTGCAGCGCGCTGTGGGGCGAGATCAAACCCGGTCTCTGGGTAGATCGCGTCCATTGTCTTGTAACTCATCCAGGTTGCAAAGGCCTCGTTCAGCCAGATATCATTCCACCATTCAGGGGTGACCAAATTGCCGAACCATTGGTGCGAAAGCTCGTGGGCATGAGTGGTCAAGATACGGCGCTGGCGGCTGAAACTGGTCCGATCATTGATCAACAGAGCGCCTTCGCGATAGAATATCGCACCAGCGTTTTCCATTGCGCCAGCGGCAAAATCAGGCACTGCAGCTATATCCAGCTTACCATATGGATAAGGGTAGTCGAAATAGGCTTCCTGCCAGCTGACCATAGCGTCTGTCGCCGCCATCGCTGTGATTAATTGGTCGCCTTTTCCAGCCGGAGCAAAGCCCCGGAATGGCACGGCGGTTGGGCGGATGCCATTTGCCGGTAGCGCCCCGCCATCACGCAAATCGTAAGGCCCAATTGCCAAAGCCAACAAGTAGGATTGAATGCTCCGCGTCGTCGCAAACTGGTGTTGAACGAGGCCATTGTCGAGCATTGTGCTGGCTTGCAAGGCACCATTGGCGATCACCTGGTTACCTTGTGGCGCGGTAACCGTCAGCGTCCAAGGCGTCTTGAAGCGAGGCTCGTCAAACGATGGCACCATGCGCCGCGCCGAGATCGGTTCCATCTGCGTCGCCAGATAAGGTCGTCCATTCTGGCTCGCTTTATACAATCCTGCCAGGTTGGCATTGTACGGCGACGAATAGGCAATAATCAGCGTTGCGGTCCCGGCTGGAAGCGGGGTTTCAAAATCGAAGCTGGAGACGCCGCCCTCGGCCTCGCTGGGGGTGAAAACCGCCGCAATTTCTTGTTCGTCTTGCAGACGTGCGAACGCGCTTTCAATCACCTGATCCTGACTGTGCAGCCATATCCGCTTGTGCGCGGCGTCCAGTTTCAAGTCGATTTCCACAATTGCCGAGAACGTATCAGCCGCCGGATCGGCGATAACATCAAGGCGATAGGCCGTCGGAGAGACCTGATCAGGTAACTGACCGGCTGGCGGGATTTCCAGGAAAACCGGGGCAACATCGGTCGGTGCTTCACCGGATTTTGTACATGCGGTTGCTAGTATGGCTGTAGCAGCGCCTGCGATCAAAATCGCGCGAAAGGTTTTCGTCAGCATTTTGTGGTCCCTTAAAACTTAACCGTTGGGATGAAACATGGATAGGTCGATTGCGAAAGAGCCTTTGTCGTCACGTCTTTGCGAGTGGCGCGAATGGGTCTAGGGCGAACAGTATGAAACGGCTTTGGTATTGGCCCATCGACCCGCTGGCGCGCACGGTTCGTCTGGCTCTGGCTGAAAAAGGCTGGGAGTTCGAACCGATTGTGATCAAGCCCTGGGTCTCGGACCTTGAGCTTGCGGCCCTGGCACCGGGGGCTTCTGCTCCGGCATTGCTGGATACAGATGCTGAGGTCAAAGCCTCAGCAATTGGGACGCTGGCGATTTGCGAATATCTTGAAGAGGCTGAGCCAAGCCCACGATTATTGCCGTTCATTGCGGGTGAGAAAGCCGAAGCGCGGCGTCTCTGGCAATGGTCGGAGGAGAGTTTTTCTGGGATCAACAATACGCTTCTGGCCGAACGGGTTTCGCAATGGGTGCGCCGCGAACATGCGCCCAATAGCGCCGCTTTACGTCAGGGTGCACATGCTTTGAAGAACCGTATGACCTTCCTGGACGCCCTGGCCGGGGAGCGACCATATCTGGCAGGGCGAAACCTGTCCCTTGCCGACCTGTCAGTAGCGGCGCACCTGTCGGCGTATGACTATTTCGGGGATGTTCCGTGGGAGCTGACCCCGGACCTCAAGGATTGGTACGGTCGAATGAAATCGCGCCCGTCATTTCGGCAACTCCTGGCTGACAGGGTAGACGGCGTGAAGCCGGTCAAGCATTATAGCGATCTGGATTTTTGAGAGGCGTTATAGCGCTATGACCGCGTCGCCGGAAACCCACCTTAAATCACTCGCCAGCGAGATTGGTTTCGACAGTTGCCGAATTTGTCGGGCGGATGAAGCTTGGGATGCCGGGGATCGGTTAGAGGCCTTTGTCGACGCTGGTCATCATGGCTCCATGAAATGGATGCAGGATACATTGGCGCGGCGCAAAACCCCGACATCGATGTGGAGCGCGGCCAGATCGGCGGTTGTCGTCGGTTTGAATTACGGCCCTGACAGCGATCCGATGGAGATGCTGACCCGGCGCGGGGAAGGCAACATCTCGGTTTATGCACGCGGCAAGGACTATCATGATCTTCTGAAAAAGCGCCTGAAACAACTTGCGCGCGCCTTCGTCGCGGCGACCGGATCTGAGGTGAAAGTTTTCGTCGATACAGCGCCGCTAATGGAGAAGCCATTGGCGGCAAAAGCCGGGCTCGGGTGGCAGGGCAAACATACAAATCTGGTCTCGCGCGAGCTTGGTGCGTGGCTGTTTCTGGGCGTGATGCTGACCGATGCTGCGCTGGTCCCTGATGACCCGGAAACAGACCATTGTGGCAGCTGTCGCGCCTGCCTCGATATCTGTCCGACAAAGGCGTTTCCAGCCCCCTATCAGCTTGATGCGCGGCGCTGTATTTCCTATCTGAGCATAGAGCATAAGGGCCCAATTCCGGCTGAGTTTCGAACTGCGATGGGCAATCGCATCTATGGCTGTGATGACTGCCTGGCGGTGTGTCCGTGGAACAAGTTTGCACAGGTTACGAATGAGCAGGCATTATGGGCGCGGGCAGAACTCAAAGGGCCGAGCCTCGACGCATTGGCAGCGCTCGATGATGCGTCTTTTCGCAGCGTTTTTTCAGGCTCGCCGATCAAGCGTATCGGCCGTGACCGGTTCCTCCGAAACGTGCTGATCGCGATTGGAAATTCAGGCGATGTCGGCTTTCTGGAGCGCTCGGTTCTACCGCATTTGCAGGATCCAGATTCGACTGTTCGCGGCGCTGCGGTCTGGGCGTTGTCGCGGTTGGATCGCGCGCGCTTTGCGACCGAACGGGATCGTCGGATTGCTGGAGAAACAGACCCATCCGTGCGCGCTGAGTGGGCCGAAAAGCCTTAGTCCCATGCTATACCCGTCAGCGTTTCCAGTTTTGGCAAATACGGCCCAGATTAATTATCGTCGCGACTGAGCCGTATGGCTTCCCGAATATCGCCGCGCAAGACAAGAATGCTGATATTGGTTGGGTCTTGGCGAAGGGCGTCACGCATATCGGCCTGTGCAGCAGACAGGTTCTCTGTCTCAAGATGGGCGCGGGCGCGCATGGCCAAGGCTTCTGAATCGGTGGGTATTAATTCCAGAGCCAGGTTAAGGTCGTCAACACCCTCAACCCATTTTCCGATCGCGAGATATGCGGCTGCGCGGTCTTTGAACAGACCGGGATCGCCTTTCTCCAGCTTGATCGCTTCTGACAAAGCAACAATCGCGGCCTCGGGATAGTTCGCGGCCAGCCAGGCGTTTCCGGCTTGCGCCATATACAGGCTGCGATCTTCCAGACTGATCGCGTCAGCGGCGGTGGCCAGGGCCTCTAGCCGGGCTGCGCCTTCCTCAAATTTATCCAATGCTATCAATGAAATAGCGTTACAATAGCGCGCATTTGGCCGGTTGCCTGCGCTGAGCCAGGCTAGGCTGTCTTCGTAGGCTTCGAGGGGGGCCTCGTCGGCTTTCCGGATACAAGTGTTCAATCGCTCTTGCTCTGCCCTGGCGATATTGACAATTGCCGATTGAGAGATTGGCAATAATGCCAGCGCGGCGGCGATAACGATCATGGACAAACCCCTGTAATATACAATACCTGTGGGGTAACGACCCCGGAAGGCCAGTGCAAATGACAGTTGCGTCACAACCGCTTTTTCTCTTCGGACCGGGCTATTGCGGCCAGGCGTTAGCGGCAATTTGGGACGGTCCGATCAGCGCTGCAGTTCGCTCTGAAGTTGCAAAATCGACGGTTTTGAGCGCCCGAATAGCGCCAGTTTCCTGCCAGAACCCTGTTGTATTAGCGCATGATACCCGCGGCGCGCATATTCTGGTCTCCGCCCCGCCTGCTGAAACAGGTTGTCCGGGCCTCGCCGCCTTGTCCGATATTGCGCGCGGCGCGGCCAGCGTAACTTATTTATCGACCACTGGCGTTTACGGTGATCTTGCTGGCGGCTGGGTGTTTGAGGATGCGCCTCTAAACCCGCAATCTGATCGGGCAAGATTGCGAGTGGCCGCAGAACAGGGCTGGCGCTCGCTGCGCCCTGACATCCGAATTGTCCGTCTGCCGGGGATTTATGGCCCGGGGCGTTCGCCGCTGAACCGTGTTCGGGCCGGGCAAGCGAGCACGATCATCAAGCCCGGACAGGTGTTCTCTCGCGCGCATGTCGATGACATTGCCAGCGGCCTGAAAGCCCTGATTCTGGCGCAGGCCCCGGGTGTCTTCAACCTGTGCGATGATGAGGCAGCGCCGCCGCAAGACGTGACCTGGCTGGCGGCTGATCTGCTCGGCATTGATCGCCCCGAAGCGACCCCGTTTGACGCCGCCGACCTGTCGCCAATGGCGCTCAGTTTCTATGCCGAGTGCAAGCGCGTATCGAATGCACGGCTGAAAGCGGTGACGGGCTGGCGACCGCAATACAAGACCTATCGTGACGGCTTGCGCGCGATCCTGGCAGCGGAGACATAGGCGATGTGTGGGCGGTTCTTTCGCCGCGAGGTGTCATGGGCGGCCTACCGCGCGGCGCTGAACCTTACCCCAGTTCAAAATGTGGACCCACCTGAGGCAACTTATAACGCGGCCCCGATGAGTGTGCAGCCGGTGATCCGCTGGACCCGCGAGCGCAGCCACATTGAGCTGGCCCCGTGTCTGTGGGGATTAGTGCCGAGCTGGTGGACCAAGCCGTTATCTGAGCGCAAATTCTCCGGCATCAATGCCGACGCCGAAACCGCGCACGAGCGCCCGGTCTATCGCGGCGCATTTCGCTATTGGCGCTGTCTGGTTCCGGTCAGCGGGTTCTATATCTGGACCGGGGAAGGGCGGCGCAAGCAGGCCTTTGCAGTGGCCTTGCGCGACCAGGACTGGTTCTGTCTTGCCGGGCTGTGGGACACCGCGCTGATCGACGGATCGGTGCTGGAGAGCTTTACCATTCTGACGACGCAGCCAAATGATGTGATGGCGGGATTGTCGACGCGGATGCCGGTGATCGTCGCGCCGGATAATTACCAGCGCTGGCTCGACCCGGCATCGGGCCCGGTCAGCGACCTGTTTGAGCCGTACCCCGCCGCCGATATGCAGGCGTGGCCTGTCGGCCCGGATGTTGGCAATGTCAGCAATGATTTCGCGGCGTTGATTGAGGCGGGGTAAGGGGGTGTTTGTTTGTCCTGCGCTAAGCGGTCTGGTTTTCTCCCACGCTAAGCGCCTTCGGCGCACGCGGGGCAGCGGGTTCCGGTCTGGCTTCGCCAGCCCATGAACCAAGCTCAGGGCTGTTCACATCTCCGATGGCTCCGGGCTTGACCCGGAGTCTCGTGCCACAAGGACCGAACCAGCGGTGGGAGATCCCGGATCAAGCCCGGGACAGTCGGGGTGAGGGCTGTGCTCCCCCATACCAAATTGTCATCCCGGAATTTGCGCTCGCAAATGTCCGGGACCCAGGGATGCCGTGCACTGGGTCCCGGATAAGCTTTTCAAGCTTTCCGGGATGACAAGGCAAGAGAGGAAACAGCCTTGAGCCCGGTTCATGTGGCAGCGCACAGCGCTGTCGCGGAACCCGCTTCGTCTCGCGTGACGCAAAGCGTCTTAGCGCGGGGCAAACCCCGCGCTCAAACTTTAGCGCTGGCAATTGCCGCAATAAAAGCTGGAACGCCCTGATTGCACCAAGCGTTTGATCGCCGCGCCGCAGGTCTCGCACGGCTGGCCTTCGCGGTCATAGACGCTGAAAGTTTTCTGGAAATAGCCAAGTTCGCCGCTGGCGCTGGCAAAGTCTGAAATGCTGGACCCGCCCGCAGCGATGGCTTCGGCGATGACATCATTGATCATTGGGGCAAGGCGAGCATTGCGGACGCCAACCACGCTTGCGGCCTTGCGGCGCGGGCTGATGCGCGCGCGGTACAGCGCTTCACAGACATAGATATTGCCGAGGCCGGCAATAATGCTCTGGTCGAGCAGGGCAGATTTAATCGGCGTGGCTTTGCCGGCGAAGGCCTCATCAAGATAAGCGGCCGAAAAGCGGTTGCTAAGCGGTTCCGGGCCGAGATCCTTGATCCGTGGATAGGCATCAATCTGCGCCATTGGCCAGAGCTCCATAAAGCCAAACCGACGCGGGTCATTATAGGTGACTTGCACGCCGCCAGCCATGTGGAAGACGACATGATCATGTTTGGGATTGGTGCCGGGATCGCGCTTGGCCGTGGCATGATTGCCAGTGATGGTGAACCGCCCCGACATGCCGAGATGCATGATCAGCGCTTCATCACTGGACAGCTGCGTGATCAGAAACTTCGCCCGCCGCCCGATGCGGACAATGGTTGCACCCTCAACCCGCTGTACGAAACGATCCGGGAACGGAAAGCGCAGGTCCGGGCGATTGACCTCAAACCGCAAGATTTTGCGGTCTTCCATGACGGGCGCTAGGCCACGGCGAACAGTTTCAACTTCGGGGAGTTCAGGCATGGGGGAGGGTCCGGTCGCGGTTTCCTTGATAGCTAACAAGATGGTCAAGCTTTGCAATGTAGGGAGTAATGTCCACTTCCGGCGTCGGAGGATACAAAGCTAACCTCGTCCCTCATCCTGAGCCTGTCGAAGGAAAAGGGACACTGAGCTCACCTGTCGCAGACCTGTAAGCACGCCTTTATCCTTCGACAGGCTCAGGATGAGGCTACGTGGCTAATATCCGCTTCCGGCGTCGGAGGGGACGGCACGAGCATTCGTGTTAGAGACCGTTTGGCTTGTCAGGGTACGCGTACACTGTCGGTCCCCATGATGAGAATGTCGGCTTCTGACCAAAGAGAGCTTAAAGATATCTTCGCTCGGTCAGGTGGGTTTGCCGCTAGACCGTCACAACCACTTTCCCGATGGCTTTGCGGTCCATCAGTTCCTGGATCGCCTTGGCGCCCTCGGCTAGCGGATAGACGCTGGAGACGTGGGGTTTGATTTTGCCCTCGGAGTACATCGCGAACATTTCGGCCAGATTCTGGGCGTTGGCTTTGGGGTCACGCGCCACCGCTGCGCCCCAGAACACACCGCGTATGTCGCAGGATTTCAGCAAAGTGAGATTGAGCGGAATTTTCGGGATACCAGCCGGGAAGCCGATGACGAGGAAACGGCCTTCCCAATTCATCGCCCGCACACACGGTTCGGCATAGTCACCGCCAACCGCGTCATAGATGATATCAACACCGCCGCCGCCAAGAGTCTTGATCTGGCTGGACAGCTCTTTCTGCTGGGCCCGGTCGAGCGGACCACGCGGATAGACGAGGCCCTTGTCGGCGCCTTTGGACAGGCAGAAATCGACCTTTTCCTGTGACGAACAAGCGGCAATCACCTCAAGCCCCATGGCTTTGCCAAGTTCAACAGCGGCAAGACCAACCCCGCCCGCTGCGCCGAGCACGAGCAGGCTTTCGCCGGGTTTGGGATCAGCGCGGTCTTTCAATGCGTAATAGCTTGTGCCGTAGGTCATGACGAACGCGGCGGCATCGTTGAACGGAACAGAATCAGGGATCGGGATGCAGCGCCCGGCGTCGAGCGCAAGTTCTTCGCGCATACCGTTTGCGCCGCATGAGCCGATGACACGCTGGCCGGCTTTCAGCGTCGTGACGCCTTCGCCGAGCGATTTGACCACGCCAGAAACCTCGGCGCCGGGACTGAACGGGCGCGGCGGTCTGAACTGATACAGGTCTTGGATCATCAGACTGTCGGGGAAGTTGACGCCAATGGCTTTGACCGCGATGACGACTTCGCCTTTGCCAGCCACTGGGCTTTCAATATCTTCCAGGACAAGTGTATCGGGGCCACCGGGGGCTTTCGAGAGCAGGGCTTTCATGGCATTTCCTCATCATGTTCGTTGACGGGTGATTGGTAGCCGTGCCAACCGGTGATGTGAAGTCGTGCCGTCGCGGAGATTTGGGCGAAGAGTTGAGTGGAGTTTCAGGTTGGATCAGACAATTGTCTTCTGGATTGTGCTTGGTGTCGTCGGGTTTGGCTTGGCGCTGGCGCTGCAAATGCGGTTTATGGTCGCCAAGGTGCTGGCGATATCGGTGGCGGCGCAATATCCCGAGCTTCACCACAATGATGTTCGCGCGGTGGTGCTGGCCTCGCCTTTGGCTGATGCGCCGGTTGAGTTTTCGGCTGAACTGAGCGCAGTACGTAATCAGTTGCGGGAGCAGCACCCTGGCGCTGTCGGGCATCTGGCGCGGGCGCGGCGCTGGAGTGTGATCTTGCCTTTTGTGGTGCTGGTCATCGCGGCGTTTGGCCGGTTCAAGCTGGCGGCGTTTTGATGCGGGGATATTTTGCGATCGGCGCGGAGGGCATTTCCAAGCCAATGAATCTCGGCGCGCTGATGCGCACGGCCAACGCATTTGGTGCGAGCTTTGTCTATTCGGTGGGCGCGCATGACAAAGTGCACACCGCCTACAAGGCCGACACCTCGCGCACATTCAAGACCGTGCCATACTATCAATGGGACAGGATTGACGAAATGGCGCTGCCCAAGGGCTGTAAACTGGTCGGCGTCGAACTGACCGAAGATGCGGTTGAGTTGCCGGAGTTTCGCCACCCGCGCGCCGCAGCCTATATTCTCGGGCGTGAGCGCGGCGACTTGTCGGCTGAGATGCTGGCGAAATGCGATCATGTCGTGAAGATCCCGACCAGGTTCTGCATCAATGTCAGTCTGGCCGGGGCGTTGGTCATGTATGACCGGGTGCGCAGCATGGGCGCGTGGCGTGATCGCCCTGTAATGCCGGGTGGACCAAACCCCTGATTGCGGTCTAGAAGCAAATATGAGCTTTCTCGCAAACGTCTTCGTCGCCCTTGTCGCTGCCCTGCATTTTGGGTTTCTAGCGCTTGAAATGTTCTTCTGGGATCACCCGTTTGGACGCAAACTGTTCGAAATGACCGAGGAGCAGTCCGGACTGACAGCAGCGCTCGCGGCCAATCAGGGGCTGTATAACGGTTTCCTGGCGGTCGGCCTGATATGGGGCCTGATCGCCAGGAAACGGGACTTTGTGATCTTTTTCTTGCTGTGCGTGATTGTCGCCGGGGTTTTTGGTGCGATGACGGCGAAATTCACCATCATCTATACTCAGGCCCTACCCGCCGTGATTGCGCTGGGGCTAACCCTGCTGGCGCGCCCGCGTTTCTAACCTGCGAACAGCGAAGCAGCGGGTGTCATCGCCATGGCGAAGACCGCAGCGGTTGCGATGGCCATTCCGGCGAGTGTGATGATGCGGCTGAATGTGTGAGAGTTGTTCATCTGTCTGTCTCTTTGCCGATTGTCTTGTTGTCTTCTGTTAACCGGCAGATGGTGTCGGTGTGGGTGTATGAACAATGTGATTACGGAATAGGGCTCATACGCGTTTAGAATGAGGCAAGATTCGGGCCATTAACCTGAATCAGAGGTTAATTGATCAATCCAGCATCTTTTGCTCTGGCGCGGTAGCTGCGTGAGACGGGCACTTGCGTGCCGGACTTCAGAATCAGCAAGCTGCGGCCATTCTCGCGTTTTTTATCGGCGATGCCCGCTTTGGCGACCCACCATGAGCGGTGGACTTGCAGGCCGCTGGCGCTGCCAAGCTCGCGTACGGCATCGGCAAGGCGCATCAGGATCATCTCTTCACCCGCGCTGGTATGCACACGCAGGTAATGATCTTCCGATGAGATCGCATGCAGTGTCGCGGTGCGATACTTGATCGGTAGGCGCTGCATGAAGGCGGTCAGCCCGTCTGCGGTGGGATCAGCTGAATCTGCGCTTCCAGCATAGGTTTGGTCGATAAAATAACCGATGACAGTGAGAGCCAGCGCGATGACCAGAACCAGAGCATAGAGTTGCGGCCAGTAACGCATCGGTATGGCGGTAATATAGGCCGCCTCGACGGCCACTATAAATCCGGTAACCACCAGTGCAGAGACGATTGCTCCGACGGCAAGGCGACCGATCACATGACCATTGCTGAAGGCTTTTTCATACAGGTCCATCGCAAAATTAGCGCTGGTGCTACCGAACAGAACCATGCCGAACCAGTAAAGTAGCGCAAATGGGTAAGACAGCTGGCCCGTGGCATTATATGGATTGATGAAAGCCAGAAAGGCACTCATCGCAACCAGTACTGCCAGTTCACGTCCTTGTTTTTTCCAGTCAATCGCGATGCGCAAGCTGCAAGCCCTAACCCCCGGTCTGACTAGTGTGTCAGTCCACAATTGGGAGAACGGTCACACTGACACGTTCAGTTTTGGGCTTGATCGCATGGTTGAGGAGTTTCTGTTCGTCCCCAAACCGGGCAGCACTAAAGAACGCGACAGCTGGCTGATCGGGCCAGTGCTCAATCTCAAGGCCAAGGCGACAGAGATCTGCGTGTTTGATGCCGCCAAGGTCAGCGATGGCCCGGTCTGTATCTGGCAAGCGGATTACTCATGGCCGCTCGGTTTCCACGGGACATGGGCTTGAGGAGGGGTTTTTGCGGCTTGATCCAAGAATCCGGTTACGCTTGTGTCGTGCTTCCTACATAAGGGAGGCACGACAAACGCGTTAAATAGGAGATTCGAGATGAAGCGGGCAATTTTGGGGGCTGCAGCTCTGATTGGACTGGGCGGTTGCATTAGCGAGAACAACAGAATTACGCGGATATTCGCGCCGAAACCAGACAACGCACAAGCCGCGCTCAATCTCTATTATGATACGATCCCGGATAGTGTCTTGCCAAAAGCGCCGGCCGGGATGTCTTTGCCTGCTGATGATGTGGTTCTGAGCCGTATCTTGCTCGCTTCCTGTGTTGATGAAGAGAAGGCCGCGCCGATCTTGTCGCGGATGGCGGGGGAGCAGGCCGATCTGATGCTGATGATGGGTGACAATGTCTACGGCGACCGTGATGGCGCCGGTTATATCAGTAATGATGTTGAGTTGGCCGAGCTGCGCGAAGCGTTTGCTGAGCTTGCAGCAAAGCCGGAATTTCAGGCGCTGCGGGCAGCGCATCCGATGATGGTGGCATGGGATGACCATGATTACGGCGCCAATGATGCCGGGGCTGAGTTTGCGTTCAAGGGCCTCGCAGAGCGCGTGCATGAAGTGTTCTGGGGCTTGAATGATCGCGATGTCGGGGCCTGGCCGGGCACTTATTATGCGCGTGAGTTTGGTCCTGATGGCCAGCGCGTACAGGTGATCATGCTGGATACGCGGTTTTTCCGCAGCGCCCTGACCAAGTCTGCTGATTTTGGCAAGCGCGGCAAGGAGCCATATCTGCCGGCGCCGGATGGCTCGATGCAGGACATGCTTGGCGCGGCGCAGTGGACGTGGCTGGAAAACCAGTTGCAACAGCCAGCGGATATCCGGCTGGTTGTCTCGTCAATTCAGGTCATGCCCACTGTGCATGGCTGGGAAGCATGGTCGACCATGCCAGCTGAGCGCCAGCGCCTGTTCGATCTGATCCAGCGCACCAAGGCCAATGGCGTGGTCTTCCTGTCAGGCGACCGCCATGCCGCTTATGTCTATGAGGAGGCTGGCAAGCTGCCCTATCAGGCGCATGAGCTGACGACATCATCGGTGAATGTCAGCTTCGCCACAGAGCTGCCAGAGCTGGATGAACACCAGATCGGCGCGGCCTATGCGCCGGAAAATTATGGCGCGGTTGAAATTGACTGGACAGCCCGGCGTATCTCTTTGCAGGTTAAGGATAAAAATGGCTTGACCGTGCGCCGTGATGATCTCAGCTTTGCCGATATCGGAACCGAGTAGAGTTCAAATCCGGCCGTCATTGCCAAATGGTAAAATGATCTAATGGGGCCGGGCTGTATGATCTCGTTGTTTCGCACTGTCGCCCGGTTGTCAGGGGTTTCGGCGGTGTTATAAGCGGCCCGTCTTTCGCAGGCGCAATCAAGACCTGCATACGCTCGAAGAGGCTAATTTCATGAATATTCACGAGTACCAGGCCAAGGCCGTTCTCAAATCTTTTGGCGTACCGGTTGCGGATGGCGTTCCGGTACTGACTTTGGACGATGTCCAAACCGCTATTGATACGCTGCCAGGGCCACTTTGGGTGGTCAAAAGCCAGATCCATGCGGGCGGACGCGGCAAAGGCAAGTTCATCGAAGCCGAAGCTGGCGAGAAAGGCGGGGTTCGTCTCGCGTTCAACAAAGACGATGTGATGGCCCACGCCAAGGCGATGCTTGGCAATCATCTGGTCACCGCGCAAACCTCAGCAGCGGGTAAGCAGGTTAACCGGCTTTACGTTGAAGACGGCGCAGATATTGATCGCGAGCTTTACCTCTCAATGCTGGTCGACCGGGCCAGTGGTAAGATCGCGTTTGTAGCCTCAACCGAGGGCGGTATGGACATCGAGGAAGTGGCTCACAATACGCCGGAAAAGATCATCACGCTGCCGGTTGATGGCGGTGTCGATGAAGCCGCCGCGTCGAAGCTGTGCGATGCGCTGAAGCTGGACGGCAAGGCCCGCGCCGATGGCATGGAGCTGTTCCCGACCCTGTATAAAGCCTTCACCGGAAAAGACATGGCGATGCTCGAAATCAATCCGCTGATCGTGATGAAAAGCGGCGATCTGCGCGTGCTCGACGCCAAGGTCAGCTTTGATGAGAACGCCCTGTTCCGTCACCCGGATATCCTGGAGCTACGCGACACCACCGAGGAAGACGAGAAAGAGATTGAAGCCTCCGAATGGGATCTGGCTTATATCGCGCTGGAAGGCACGATTGGCTGTATGGTCAACGGTGCTGGCCTTGCCATGGCGACGATGGATATCATCAAACTGTACGGCGAAGAGCCTGCAAACTTCTGTGATGTTGGCGGCGGTGCCGACGCAGAGAAAGTCGCTGCAGCGTTCAAGATCATCATGAAAGACCCCGGCGTGAAGGGGATTTTGGTGAATATCTTTGGCGGCATCATGAAATGCGATGTCATCGCCGAGGGTGTGATCCAGGCGGTGAAAGAAACCAATCTGGCCGTGCCGCTGGTCGTGCGCCTTGAAGGTACTAATGTCGAGAAAGGCAAAGCGATCATCGCAGCGTCCGACCTCAACGTGATCCCAGCCGATGACCTCGACGACGCAGCCCAGAAAATCGTTGCCGCCGTGAGGGGGGCTTAAGAACTATGCGTCGCGTTGCCCTCTTTCTTTGTGTTCTAGCCCTGACCGGCTGTGGTGGCCTTGGTGGCTCAGTGAAGGCACCGACAGAGGCCCCAGACGGCGGCGGCGAACTGATGCAGGACTTCTTCACAATCTGTTCGACGGCGATCAATTTCAGTCCCGCAGCGGCACTGGCGATTAGCGAGACGCTAAATTGGGAACAGATGGGCGATGCCGAGGGGGCCAATATGCCTGTAGACATCGGGACGCAATATCAACTCATGCATTCTGAAACAAACATTGTGATATCAATGTTCCATTACGACACTGCAAGTGAAACAGGGACGGGCTGTTCAATATTCGTCACGGATACAGCCGGGCTGATCAATCCTCGGTCTCTGAAACAGCTCAAAGGCTTCAAAGGGCGTTGGGTAGACGTGAATGGCCAAGGTGCTGGGCGCTGGATCAAACGATCAGACAAGTCCATCCTTTCGGTCTTTGGCAATCAGAGCGACGAGAGTTTTTCGCTGGTCAACATGAACACATATACGCTGAAATAGCGTCTGAGACATCAAGGAATCAGTCGACAAGACTACCAAGATCATCGTTCAGGGTCTGGCTGACAAGACCGGGTCTTTCCATACCAATTTGGCGCTGGAAGGTATTTCGCTGCTCGGTTGAAGGGTTGTATTTTTCACTCACACGGGTTATGTGTTACGCAGGTTACGTGGAGTCGGCCTTTGACCACCAAGAATATCACACTTGCGATTGAACAAGACCTTCTCGACAAGGTCCGCGTCGTTGCGGCGATCCGGCGGTCCAGCGTCAATGAGATGGTGCGCGGATATCTTGCCCGTGTGGTTGAGGATGAGAAGGGGCGCGATGAAGCCCGCGAGGCCCTGCTTAAATTGATGGATGAATCAGAAGGGCGGATGGGCGATTGGCGTCCTTCGCGTGCGGAGACTTACTCTGGGGAGCCACGGTTTGATCGATGGCGCTGACGTTTTTCTCGACACGACTATTCTTCTCTATGCGGCGCTTGGCCGTGAAGAGTCGCCTGAAAAGTTCACCGCATCTCGGCGGATTGTTCTCGAAGAGGATTATAGTACATCAGGGCAAGTTTTGGCTGAATTTTTCACCAATGTCATTCGTAAGGGTGCCCGGCCACTGTCTCGGGAAGAGGCATTGAAATGGGTGACTATTATTGGCCAAAAACCTTGCCAGCCTGTGGATGCGAAGATTGTAAAATCCGGCATCGAGATATCCACACGCTACCAAATATCCTACTGGGACGGGGCGATCATTGCAGCTGCCGAACGCCTTGGCGCGAAGACCTTGTATACCGAAGACCTCAATCACCAGCAGACCTACGGGTCTGTAACTGCCATCAACCCGTTTATTGAAATTTGAAAGACCGGAGCGTCACCAGACATGTCTATCCTTATCGACCGTAATACCAAGATTATCGTTCAGGGCCTCACAGGCAGGACGGGGTCTTTTCATAGCAATCAGGCGCTGGACTATTTCGGCACGCAAATGGTTGCCGGGACCCATCCCAAGAAAGCCGGTACGAGCTGGACTGCAGATAGCGGCGCTGAGCTGCCAATCTTTGCCAATGCTGGGGATGCCAAGGATGCAACCGGCGCAAACGCCTCTGTGATCTATGTTCCGCCAGCTGGCGCGGCCGCCGCGATTGAAGAATCGATTGAGGCGGAAATTCCACTGATCATCTGTATCACTGAGGGCGTTCCGGTGCTCGATATGGTGCGGGTCAAGGCCAAGTTGGAAGGGTCCAAGTCGCGCCTGATCGGGCCGAACTGCCCGGGCGTTCTGACCCCGCAGCAGTGCAAGATCGGCATCATGCCGGGCAAGATTTTCCAAAAAGGCTCTGTCGGCGTGGTCTCACGCTCTGGCACGCTGACCTATGAAGCGGTCTACCAGACCACAGTTGAAGGCCTCGGCCAGACCACAGCGGTCGGGATTGGCGGCGACCCGGTCAAAGGCACTGAATTTATCGACATGTTGGAAATGTTCCTCGCCGATGAAGAGACAAAACAAATTGTGATGATTGGTGAGATTGGCGGAGCGGCTGAAGAAGAGGCGGCGCAATTTATCATTGATGAGGCCAAGCGTGGCCGCAAGAAACCGGTGGTTGGCTTCATTGCGGGCCGGACAGCCCCTAAGGGCCGCACGATGGGCCATGCAGGCGCGATTGTCTCGGGTGGTGTTGGTGATGCGGAAAGCAAGATTGCAGCGATGGAAGCGGCTGGCATTTCAGTGTCCCCAAGCCCTGCACGTTTGGGCACAACCATGGTAGAGCTTCTCAAAAGTTAGAAACCGTACAATGATGCGTCACATGGCGGCCAGACGAGGCCATTTATGACCCCGCCCGGCTGTTCAGGCTTTGATAGTGTAGGACAGTTGACTGATGGCAGATGATGGTTCCCCGGTAAGCAATGGTCGTAGTGCGGCCAATGCTGCCATGCTCGACACCGCGTTTCTGTATGGCGGTAGCGCCGCCTGGATCGAACAGATGCAAGCGGCCTATGCCAAGAACCCCAACTCGGTTCCGGCCGATTGGAAAGCGTTCTTTGACGAGTTGAACGATGGCGGCGCTGACGCGCAGCGCAATGCAGATGGTGCAAGCTGGAAGCGGAAAGGCTGGCCAGCACCAGCGCGGGCCGAAGAGACGGCGGCCTTTGATGGCAATTGGACGCTGCTTGAGCCAAAGTTAGAAAAGAAGCTGAAAGCCTCCACACCGGGCGCGTCAGAGGCGGAGATTGAGCTGGCGGTCAAGGATTCGGTGCGCGCACTGATGATGATCCGGGCCTATCGTATGCGCGGGCATTTGCGCGCCAAGCTTGATCCACTGGGCCTCGAAGACAAAGGTTACCAACCAGAACTCGACCCGCAAAACTATGGCTTTGGTCCAGATGATCTCGACCGCGATATCTTTATCGACGGTGTTCTCGGCCTGGATCAGGCGAATATGAAGACCATCCTTGAGATCGTGAAGCGGACTTATTGCTCAACGCTGGGAATTGAATTTCAGCATATCTCAAACCCGGATGAAAAATCCTGGCTGCAAGAGCGCATTGAAGGCCCTGACAAGGGCGTTGCGTTTACCCCGCAAGGCAAGAAAGCCATTCTCGACAAGCTGATCGAAGCGGAAACGTTCGAGCGTTTCCTGCACAAGCGCTATCCCGGCACCAAGCGATTTGGCCTGGATGGCGGCGAGGCGGCGGTGCCTGCGCTGGAGCAGATCATCAAGCGCGGCGGCGCGCTGGGCGTCAATGAGATTGTTCTCGGCATGTCGCACCGAGGTCGGCTGAACGTCCTCGCAGCGGTGATGGGCAAGAGTTACGAGAAAATCTTCCACGAGTTCATGGGTGGCTCAACTCAGGGCGCTGATAAATTCGGCTCTGGCGATGTGAAATACCATCTCGGCGCCTCATCGGACCGTGAGTTTGATAGCAATAAAGTTCACCTGACCATGAACGCCAATCCGTCGCATCTTGAGGCGGTGAACCCGGTTGTTCTGGGCCGGACACGGGCCAAACAGGCGATGGAGGCGGATAGTACAGGCGTCCTTGACCGGGCTCACAAGCTGCCACTGCTCCTGCACGGCGACGCTGCGTTCGCAGGTCAGGGTGTTGTCGCCGAATGTTTCGCGCTGTCGGGCCTGCAAGGCTACCGGACGGGTGGGACGATCCACTTCATCGTCAACAACCAGATCGGCTTCACCACCAGCCCGATGTATTCGCGCTCTTCGCCCTATCCATCTGATGTTGCCTTGATGGTTCAGGCGCCGATCTTTCACGTCAACGGGGATGATCCCGAAGCAGTGGTCTATGCCGCCAGGGTTGCAACCGAGTATCGCCAGAAATTCTGTAAGGACGTGGTCATCGACATGTTCTGTTATCGCCGGTTCGGGCATAATGAGGGTGACGAGCCGATGTTCACCCAGCCGGTGATGTACACCAAGATCAAGGGCCATCGCTCAACCCGTGAACTGTACGCAGACCGACTGGTCAGCGAAGGCCTGATCACGGCTGAACAGGTTGCTGCACAGATCAAGACGTTTGAGGATTATCTCGACAAGGCGTTTGACGATGGCAAGATCATCGAAACCAAGAAGGCTGATTGGCTGGAAGGGGAATGGTCCGGGCTTGGCTTGCCGCTGGACGATGACCGTCGCGGCAAGACTGGTGTATCAGTGACCAAGTTGAAAGAACTGGGTGATCGCCTGACTACGGTGCCAGATGATGTCACGATCCACCGCACCTTGCAGCGCGTGGTCAAGGGCCGCCGCGATGCGATCACTTCCGGTAAAGGGCTGGACTGGGCGACGGCTGAGCATCTGGCCTATGCGACCCTGCTCGATGAGGGTTTTCCAGTCCGCCTGTCGGGTCAGGATGTCGGGCGCGGCACGTTTTCCCAACGCCACAGCCATTTTGTCGATCAGGCGACCGGTAACCGCTTTACACCGCTGAATAATCTGCATGAGGGGCAGGCCGAATATGAAGTCATCGACTCGCTTCTGTCTGAAGAAGCGGTGCTAGGTTATGAATATGGTTATTCGCTGGCAGAGCCGAACGGGCTGGTGCTCTGGGAAGCGCAATTTGGCGATTTTTCCAATGGCGCGCAGGTGTTCTTTGACCAGTTTATCTCATCAGCAGAACGAAAATGGTTGCGGATGAGCGGTCTGGTTTGCCTGCTTCCGCATGGCTATGAAGGGCAAGGGCCGGAGCATTCGTCGGCGCGGCTTGAGCGGTTCCTGCAAATGTGCGCCGAGGATAATATGCAGGTCTGTAACCTGACCACGCCATCAAACTATTTCCATGCGCTGCGCCGCCAAATTCACCGCGATTTCCGTAAACCCTTGATCATCATGACGCCGAAATCATTGCTGCGTCACAAGCTGGCGACGAGCATGTTGGAGGAAATGAACACCAAGTCCTCGTTCCACCGCGTACTTTGGGATGATGCCGATACGCCGGGCCGTGAGGGCAAAGTGAAATTGGTCAAGGACAAGGACATCCGCCGCGTCGTGCTGTGTTCTGGCAAGGTCTACTATGATCTGTTCGAAGCGCGCGAGAAGAGCGGCGCGAACGATGTTTATCTGATGCGGATTGAGCAATTCTATCCGGTCCCGCGCAAATCGATGATGAAGGAGTTGCGGCGCTTCAAACAGGCCGAGTTGGTCTGGTGTCAGGAAGAACCGCGCAATATGGGTGGCTGGACCTTTATTCGCGACGAGATTGAGTGGGTGTGCGGCAAGGTTGGGTTTGCCCAGCCGCGCCCGAAATATACCGGCCGCCCCCCGGCGGCGGCAACTGCAACCGGATTATTAGCGACCCACAATAAAGAAAAAGAAGCGTTTCTGGCTGACGCACTTGGCGAAACAGCCGTGGACGACAATATCGTTACAGGGCACTAGATAGACAAAGATATGAGCAGAGATCTGACATGACTGATATTACCGTCCCCACTTTGGGTGAAAGCGTCACTGAAGCGACCGTTGGCAAATGGCTGAAATCGGCGGGCGACGCCATCGCCAAAGACGATGTTCTGGTTGAACTTGAGACCGACAAAGTCGCGGTTGAAGTGTCAGCAACAAGCAGTGGAACGCTGAGTGAGATTGTTGCCAGTGAAGGTGACACGGTTGAAATTGGCGCGCTATTAGGCCGGTTAAGCGGTGCCAATGGCAAGGCGACTGCGCCAGCCGCCAAGGCGAGCCCGGCCCCTGCTGCCAGTGCCGCGCCTGTGGCCGGATCTGACAAGATCGTTGATGTTGCTGTGCCAAGCATGGGTGAAAGTGTGGCCGAAGGCACGATTGCGAGCTTTACCAAACAGGTTGGCGATGCCGTGTCCAAGGACGAAACGATTGCCGAGATAGAGACTGACAAAGTGGCGCTTGAAGTGCCTGCGTCGGCAGATGGCGTCATCGCTGAATGGCTGGTCTCAGAAGGCGATGGGGTGACCCCGGGAATGGTTATTGCACGGATTACGGTGGGCGCAGGTGCCGCTATCGCTGCGCCAACTCAATCCGTCGCTCCAGCGCCAGCCGCATCAGCTGCGTCCGTGACAGAGGGCCGCCCGGTTGCGCCATCTGTGCGCCGTATCTCCACCGAAGCTGGGGTCAATCCCGGTGATATTCCAGGTACTGGCCGCGATGGCCGAGCAACGAAAGCGGATGCGATGGCTTATGTGAACAGTGCGCCGAAAACTCCGGCAGCCCCTACGACTGCGAAGGCGTCACGTGATATCGGACCGCGTGAAGAGCGCGTGCGGATGACCCGTCTGCGTCAGACCATTGCTCGGCGTCTGAAAGAGGCGCAAGACACCGCCGCGATGCTGACGACATTCAATGATGTCGACATGACTGAGATCATGAGCCTGCGCAAACAGTACAAAGAGAAATTCCTGGAAAAGCATGGCGTCAAACTGGGCTTTATGGGCTTTTTCACCAAGGCCGTTGTGACAGCCCTGGAAGAGATTCCATCAGTCAATGCTGAGATTGATGGCACCGATATCATCTACAAAAACCATTATGATATTGGCGTGGCGGTCGGTACCGAGAAGGGCCTTGTCGTTCCGGTTATTCGTGATTGTGATGAGTTGTCGATTGCCGACGTCGAGCGCGAGATCGGCAATATGGGACGCAAAGCCCGTGATGGTAAGCTGACGATTGCTGACATGCAGGGCGGCACATTTACGGTGTCGAATGGCGGCGTGTACGGATCGCTTATGTCGACACCGATCCTCAATCCGCCACAGTCGGGCGTCTTGGGTATGCACCGGATCGAACAGCGCCCGGTCGCGATTAATGGCGAGGTCAAGATCCGGCCAATGATGTATTTGGCGCTATCCTATGACCACCGAATTGTGGACGGCAAAGAGGCTGTGACGTTTCTGGTGCGTGTGAAGGAAGCGCTGGAAGACCCTGAGCGCCTGCTGCTCGACGTCTAAGTTTTCCAGTCCCATTCCTGCATTATGGTTGAGGCGCGACCTCACCAGTCTGCTGCTATGGCAAAGGAAAGGTTACCGCGCAGGGGTGAAATGCAGGGTCAACCTCAACCCGATCGTTGCACTCATACCTTAGCCTGAATCTATAAAAAGATTGGGCGAAGACATGACATTTAAACTTGCGCACGTAGCGCCGGCACTCGGCGATGTTTCGGATTTCCAGGCAGCATATTCGGTCAAGGATGCGCGTCAGTTCGCGCTGATCTCCTTGATCTCACCGATTCTGTTCATGGTCAGCTTGGTGGCTGCGTCGCTCATTTTACTAACCGATCTCAGCAGCTATTCTTCGCTTTTCGGGTTCTGGCTGATGGCCCATTGTTTTGCTTGTGCAGCTTTATTCCTGGCAAGTTTGCGTGAGAAAACGGTTCTGTTTGATCAGGATTTGATCGCAACCTCTTCTTTGGCCAAGCGGTTCACCTTCGTTCTAACCGGGTTTATTTGGGGCGCCGTGCCGTGCTTTCTTGCGCTGATTGAGCCGACCTCGCAACAATTTGTGTTCGGCGCTATCCTGTCAGGCCTGACCTTCTCTGCGACGATTTTGCTGCGCCACATGCCTTTGGTTGGCAAGGGCATGCTTGCCGTGATTGCAGGCGGGTTTCTGGCCAATACCATTTTACTGTCTAACTTTGGCTCAGCGAGCGTCTCCATGGTGATGCTGGTCTATTTTGGGATCCTGGCTTTTGCCTCGCGCTGGCATTATTTGCGGTTTGAAGCACGGCTGGAACTTGCCGAACAAAAAGCACAGAAAGCCGAGGAGTTGGCCAGTGTTCTGACGGATGTGAGCTATGCTGCAGATACGTATTTTTGGCGCACGAACAAAGACGGCATCCTGATCGAGTTCAGCCATGAGAAGCGCTGGAATGACGGCGACGGAACTAGCCAAACGGGACAACCGCTTCTCGACTTGTTCAACATCTCGCCAGAGCGGGATTTGCTCAACTCGCGTTTGGTGCGACAGTCTGAGATTGTCGCGCTGGAATTAGAGGCTGCGCGCGATCAGGACCAATCAACGCGGTGGTGGAAATTGTCTGGTCGACCAATTTTCGAGAATGACGTTTTCTACGGTTATCGCGGTGCTGTGTCTGATATAACCCAGCTGCGGGCGACTGAGCAGCGCGCAACTTACCTTGCCGAATACGATAATCTAACCGGTCTATTGAACCGAAAGTGTTTTTACGATTCGGTTCAGGAGCATCTACAACAACAGCAGGCTGGAGATGATGAGACGGCGATTCTCTGGATCGATCTGGACCATTTCAAATGGATCAATGATACATTTGGCCACGCGGGCGGCGATGAGGTCCTGAAGTCTGTATCACGCCGGTTACAAGAGGTATGCGATCCTGCTGATATCGTTTGCCGGTTTGGTGGTGATGAGTTTGCCGTGTTGTCAACGCGGCCTCGAATAGGCGACCAGTTGCGTCAGTTCGTCGAAGCTCTAACCGAGAAAATGGCTGAGCCCTATATGCTGGATTTAACCGAGATTCAGTGCAGCGCGAGTATAGGCTTTCGCCGGATTGGTGAGCAGGAAGACGATGCTTCAACACTGATGAAAGAAGCCGACTTGGCGCTCTATTCTGCCAAGTCTGGTGGGCGTGCCAGCTGGAAGGAATATTCCGAAGCCTTCAAAGCGAAAGTTCGCGGCCAGCGAGATTTGGCGCGCGATCTTGAGACCGCAATTCAAACCGATGAGCTAACTCTGGAGTTTCAGCCAATCGTTGATGCGAAAACTCAAAAAGTGGTTGCGGTTGAGGCTCTGTCACGGTGGATACATCCGACGCGTGGGGAAATATTGCCGACTGAATTTATTGCTGTCGCAGAGAATAATGGCCTGATCATTGATCTGGGTGATATGGTTGTTGCCAAATCTATCGTCACGGCGGCCAGCCTGCCGGAAAATGTCAGAGTTGGGATCAATATTTCGCCGTTGCAAATCCATTCCAGTGCTTTGCTGACTTTGATTGAGCAGAAGCTGGAAGAGACCGGTGTGACACCGGGTCGGATTGAGTTGGAGATCACAGAATCGGTTTTTCTGTCGGACAATTCGTTTGTTCTGGAGCGTCTGAAAAGCCTCAAGAAACTGGGTTTACGGATCGTTCTTGATGATTTCGGGACCGGGTTTTCATCGCTGGCTTACTTACAGCGTTTCCCTTTCGACAAGCTCAAACTGGATCAGGCTTTTGTCGGTGGTATTGAGACCAGTGATCAAAGCTGTGCCATCGCTAGGGCGACCATCTCAATGGCTCACGCTCTGAACCTGACGGTGACCGCAGAAGGGGTCGAAACCGAGGGCCAGGCAAAGTTCCTGATCGAGCAAGGCTGTAATGAATTGCAAGGGTTCTTGTATGCTTTCCCGCAAGATGAGGCGGCTTTAGCCGAGTTCCTGGGCGCGCCAGAATCCACCGTTGATCACCGCGCCGTCCTGTTCAACGATCCGAAAATCATCTCGCTGGCCAAGCGCTCTGCTCGGTAGCATTTCCAGCAAGCTGGACAGACATTGTTCGCTGAATATTGATGTTTTTCTGCTTTAAACTCTAGTCTGTGAACTGTTTTCACCTAGGCTGCAGGAAATTATGAGCACTCGCGAGCGTATTCTGGATGTCAGTCTTGCCCTCTTCAACACTGAGGGCGAAGTGGTGCAATCTGCTGTCGATATTGCCAATGCGCTGGATATGTCACCGGGCAATCTATATTATCATTTCAAGGGTAAAGAGCCGATCATCGAGGCGCTGTTTGATCGCTTTGAAGAAGAAATGACGATCATTCTCAACGGTGCCGACAGCAATGTTCGGTCTGTCGAGGATAATTGGATTTTTGCCTATATCATCCTTGAAGAGATCTATGATTTTCGGTTTTTCTATCGCAATCTCGGTGATTTGATGGCGCGGTATCCGTCGCTGGCGACGCGATTTCGAAAAATATTGGCGATGAAGCGGCGGGCGGTTATCGCTCTCCTGCGCGGGCAGGAACAGCGCGGCGTTGTGCACATTGACCAGCGCTTGCAGACGCCCCTGGTCGATCAGATGGTGTCGACTTTGACGTTTTGGCTCAGTCTTGATCTGATTGAAGGCGGGGACCGGGCAGGCCCACAATTGATCCATGACACGGTGCTGCAATTCATGCTTCTGGTCGTACCATATATGGGCGAACTAGGGTTTGACGTGCTGAACGAGATGCTCGAACGCCACGCATTGCTGTCGCAGCCTCAGGCCTAACCGAGCCTAACCGAGCCTATTCGGGCAAATCGCTGAGCGGCATTTGGGCCTGGCGACGGCTATGAAAATGGTTTTCCAATGCGACGATCAAACAGGCAGCAATGATGATGATGGCGCCGACCCAGAGCCGCCAGCCTGGGGTCTCAGAAAAGAACGCTATACCAAGCAGGGCACTCCAGATCAGTGAAGTGTATTCAAGCGGTGCCAGGCGCTGTGCCGGGGCGCGTGCATAGGCCAGCGTCATCAATAGCCAGACACAATAGCCCAGCGCGCCGAACATCAAAAAATACGGCATGTAAGTCCAATCAGGGGCGGTCAGTCCCGGAATAGACCCCGGAATCGCGGCAACCATGATCGCGCCCACACTGATCGGCAATAGCGCAATCGCGGGAACGACATTGGTGAACATGGCAATTGTAACGGCGTCTTCCTTGGTCGCCCGCATCCTCAACAAGACCAGGACAATGGCATAGAGGAAGGCGGCCGCGAAACAGGCGATCAGGCCGAGTGTTCGATCCGGTGATGCGTTGATCTGGCTTGGTGCGTCGGAAATTGCGATGGCGGCACCAACGAACCCAATCACCGTTGCCGCCAACGCGGTCGACGTGATTTTCTCGCCCAGCAAAACACGCGCAATCGGTGGAACCATCAAGGCGGCGGTGAAGCCGATAATGGTTGCCTCGGCCAGCCGTAAATGCATCAGGGCATAGAAGAAAAGAAATGCCGTTGCGAGCTGTATAAGGCCGCGCATTGTATGAAAGCCAATGGCCTCGCGGCCCGGCATCGCAAGCTTCTTATGACGAAAGACGATTAGGGCGATCAGGCCGCCGAACAGAAAGCGCCAGGCCAGCAGGTGCAGCAGGCCTGCACTCGGCGCAATGCCTTTGATAAGCGCATCAATCCCCGTTCCGATGCCGATGGCGATCAAGGCAACCAGAAGGGGCGCAGAGAGGAACCGAGCAATCATCGCGCGCTTCTAGCGGCTTCGCCGGAGCCGCGATAGTCTTGTGGGGCGCTATTTTTTTGGCGCATCCTTGAACAAGAAAGAGCGCCAACCACTCCGCTTGAACGGACGCCATTCGCCTTCTGGCTGGGCCAGACGATCAGCCAAAGCAACCATAACCAATGGATTGACGCCGAGCCCAATATGACTGGCCGGAACAACAATATTCTCTGTTTGCTCATGCGATCCGTCATGTTGAACCGATCCGCGCCAAGACACCACGCCATCAGATTTGGTGAATATTGACGTCGTGGGGACTGGTGGAGCTTCGTTCAAATTACGATAGCGGCCCTCGGATTCCGGACGTGTTGTCTTGCCATTGATCACTTCAAACAGGCGGCTTGGGGCTGAATGGCCCCGATCATTTGAGATCGGGCTGCCCAGAGAAATGACGCTGCGCACCAGCTCAGGGCTGATTTTTGTCAGCTCACGTGCGAACACGCCGCCAAGGCTCCATCCGATAATCGTTATCTTGCGATTGGTCTGCTCGAAAATGCCTTGGACGAGCGCGCGCATTTCCTGCTCACGCTCAGAATCAAACCGAATGTTACGGCCAAGATTCCAGCCAAATGTTTCATAACCGAGGTCTTCCAGCAGGTTGCGCATTGGCACAGTAGAACGATCACCCGCCATGAAGCCTGGCAGTACAAGCACCGGGTGCCCATCACCTTTCGGTAGCTTTTTCAATGGCTTGCGGAGCAGGCTGAAGGCACCAAATTCAAACAGCGCACGGCCTTCCGTCAAGGTCCAGAACAGGGCTGGCGGTTTTGCTGTAGCCGTTTCTGCAGCCATAAAACTCTCCTCCTAAGCGTCGTCTTGATGCGGCTTTTCAGCGAACATGGTCGGTAAGCTGCCGTCCGGCAAGCCCCTCTAGCTGCGGAGGGAATTCAAGGGGAATCAAGCAGATCGCTTTTTTGCTTTGCCAGGCGCTTTTTTTGTCGCCGTTTTGCGGGCCGTCGATTTGGCGGCTGCCGCACGCTTGGCCGGTTTGCGTGTTGTGGTTTTTCGAGCTGCCGGTCGCGTGGCCTTGGCTTTCGCCTTGGGCTTCGGTTTTGGCGCAAGATCGATATTGGCGGCTTTCGCCATCTCATTATAACTCTCGCGGATGCACTGGGCGTAGAATTCCGGATCGGTCATGACCTTGCGGTCGGCTGTGAAACCGATCGTCGCCTGCTCAACATAACTCTGCACAATATGGCCGAGACCCATACCATCGAGCAAGCAGAGCATGCCATGCATACTAACCAGTTTCGCACCGGCCGAATAGATCGGGATTGGTGGACCTGGCACATTTGTAACCACTGTGTTGACCACCGGCTTGACCCGGTTCGCGATGCCGAGCCGGGTATATAGCTGCGCGCCAAGCGCCATGAACAGGGCCGGCGACGACTTGCTCGCCTCGGTCATCTGCCGCGCGCCAATCGCGCTTGTCATCGCCTTGGATTTGCTGGTTTCAGCAAACACATAGGCCATACGCTCAACCGGGTCCTCGATATGGGTCCCGAGCGGTGCAATCATGGCGGAGACCTGATTGCCCATATTCCCTTTTTCGCCTTCAGAGCGAACCGAAATCGGTGCCATTGCTGTCAACGTGTTTTCAGGCAATTCATTTGTAGTAGACAGGTATTTCCGCATGGCACCGCCGATAATTGACAGCATGACATCGTTGACTTTAGCGCCTTCAGCCAGGACCCGCATATCCTTGATATGTTTCAGCTCGAACGTTTCGCCGCCATAGACACGGTGTGGCGAAACCTTGCCATTGAACCGGGTGCGCGGCGCACTCAAGGCGGCTTTGAGGTCGAACTGCCCCTTCATCATACCGCGCGCGGCACGATAAAGCCCTGGCAAAGCTTGCCCGGCCACGCCAATTTGGCGGACAGGGTTGACCCAGGCTCGAACATAACCTTTGGCAAACATCCGCGCTTTGCTTGGCAGCTTGTCCGGGGTCCAAGTGTCTGGCTCGTTCGGCGGAGCTGTGCTCGGCGTGGTTGTATGCAGGGCCGTCATCAGGTCGATGCCTGACATCCCGTCAATCGCTGAGTGGTGGACTTTTGTGATCGTGGCGAATGAGCCCTTGGGGATGCCCGGAACATTGTCGAGACCGCCAACAATCGTAAATTCCCAAGGCGGGCGAGTCAGATCAAGCGGACGGGCAAAGATGCGGGCGGCCTGAATACAAAGCTGGCGCCAATCGCCCGGTGCGGGCAGGGCGACATGGCGGACATGATATTCCAGGTCGAAATCTTCATCCTCGACCCAATAGGGATAGTCGATATTGAACGGCACCTTGACCAGTTTCTGGCGCATCGTCTTCGACAATTGCATGCGTGATTCATAAAAATTCAAAATATCCTTGAACCGGACAAATCCGCCGGGGGCGGTCGAGGGGTCATAGATCAGGATTGACCCGATATGCATCGGCGAGCTCGGCGTCTCCAGCGACACAAAGCTCGCATCCATACCTTGTAACTGTTCCATCATCATCTCCCGTGTTCATTGCCCCGATTAGCATACAAACATGTATGAAGCTTGAGGTTTATCCATCTACATTGCGCGTTTCCGGCAGTTTGGCGAATCGTACTCGTGCGGCTGGGGAAAACCTGATCAAGGCGTAACGATTGGAAACCAGAAATCCGGCTGCTCGAGCGCCTGAAACATATCTGCAACTGCACGGCGGTTGCCATCAATCTCAAAATTCCCGTTCACGACCTGTAGCTGGATGTTCGCTTCGCCGAGTAAAATTCTATCGAACAATGCGCGCTCAACCGTAACCTCCGCGAGAGGGTCAGGGACGCCACCTTCGCGAGGCACCAGGATTGCCTGTTCTACAAGCATGGTCAGGGTTTCGTTGGTGTCAGTGAAATTGAACACAATGGCATGGGGTTCCCGCTGCATCAGTTCAGGATTGTAGCGAACGGCAAGTGAATTGAACAAATCAATCGACGGCACGGCCTGCAGGAATTCCAGATTGCCGAGTTGCGGGTTGCCCAGGTCCGGGATGCCGCGACGAAGCTCCGCCGCGCCAGTTAGATAGTAACTGCGCCAAGCCCCGCTTTCGGCCTGAAACCCCATCTGCTCATAGCTGGCTGCGAGCCAGAGCTTGGCTGCCGTATTGTTGGGCGTTGCGAATACGACATGATTGAAGACTTCCGCCGCCCATCTGTAGTCGCCATCGTCAAACGCCTGGGCGCCCAGCTCCAGCGCCATTTTTGTCCCCCCCATCGCGGCAACGTAGCGCGGCGCGGTTACAGTGTGCGGGTGCTCATTATATTCCGCTGGGACACCGCCCCACCAACCAAAATAGTGCTGGTAGACGGCTTTTGAGTTATGGTTCAGTGTGCCGTAATAGCCGCGTGTGTCAAAACTGTCCGATTGAAAATCAGGCTCGCCGATCGCCTCAGCAGCTTCATCCATTGTCGCACCCGCATTGGCCTGGCGCATGGTCTGATCGTGTACATAGCGATAGATATCGCGTTGCCCCCGCAGGAAACTCTGGACGTTTTCAGTACCCCAGCTTGGCCAATGATGGGACGCAAAAACAACATCACTGACGTCGCCATATTCGGCAAGTGTGTAGTCGATCACCCGGCTCCAGGCCAAAGCGTCACGGACTTTGGCCCCGCGCGGTGTCAGGATGTTATGCATGGTTCCGGTTGCCACTTCCGCCGTACATAGCGCGCGCTTTTCCGGCAAGTAGAACATGAACTCCGCCGGGGCTTCGGTGCCGGCTGCGTCGATAAACTCGAAGGTCACGCCATCAATCACCCTGATGGTTCCGCGTCCGCTAATCTCCTCGGTCGGCAAGATCAGACTGATCGTACCATTTGGCAGCCCCGGACCGAGGCCAGACCCGACATGAGCGGATTGTGAGCGCGCCAGCGTATTGCCGAACATGTAGGTCGAGCGCCGTGACATCTGATTGCCAGCGATCAGGTTCTCAGACACCGCGCTTTCAGAAAATCCAATTGGCGCGAGGACCGGAACGCCGCGTTCAGACACATCTTCATCACTGATCACACCGCGCACACCGCCGAAATGATCGGCATGCGAATGGGTGTAAATTACGCCGGTAACGGGGCGCTCGCCAAGCGTGTCATTGACCAGTTTCAACGCGGCAGCTGCGGTTTCGGTCGTGGTCAGAGGATCAACAATGATCCAGCCAGTGTCCCCGGAAATAATACTCATCACGGCCAAATCGTAGCCACGCACCTGGTAAATTCCGTCCATAACTTCAAACAAGCCATGGTGCGCAGCAAGTTGCGATTGGCGCCACAGAGACGGGTTCACGGTATCTGGTGTCGCATCGTCGAGAAAGTCAAACTGCGTGACCGACCAGACCGTATTGCCATCCGCATCCAGAATAGCAGGGTCTTGAACGTATCCAAGGCGGCCGCGCTCGACATCAATCCGGTCACTCTTGTCATCGAGCGGTAGCCGGTTTGCGAGGGCCAAGTTGACTTGTTTGGTCATCTCGGTGGCAAGCCCTGCTTCAGGCGGTGAGGGCCCGTCACTCAGACCCGCTGTCGGGCTGCTGGGCGCGAGGGGTTCAGAAGAAGGCGCACACCCGGCAAGGCCCAAAACCAGAATTCCAAGACTGAATAATCGCATGCCGTCCTCCCTTATCAGGACTAGGAATGGCGGAAGATGGCGCTAAAAACAAGTGTTTAGGGCTGGTGGGTCAAAACCGTTCAAGTGTTTCAGGGATGCCAAATCCCTTCAACCGCTCGCAAGCCCAGTCATAATCACTCGCACAAGATTGCTGCAACAGGCGTGATCCACGGGTGCGATCGAGATCACCGCCTTGCCCGCGATAAAGCATGTTCCCAAGTCCGGCGCAGCCACGTGGATCCTTCAAGCCACAAGCATGATCGTACAGTTCGCGGGCATGTTCCATGTCGGACCGACGCGCGCCTCGGCCAAGATGCGACAGATAGGCTTGCTGCGTACATGCGACGATATGATCGCCCTGCAAACACGACCGATCATATAGATTACGCGCCAGTCTGTAATCCTGTGAGACGCCAATGCCACGGCGATACATGTCAGCGACTTTGTGGCAATTGCGCGCCCATTGATCCTGCTCGGCTTCGGTTGAGTCGCACAGAGTTTGGTACAGGCCGCGCGACTCGTCGAAGCGGTCCTGCGCACGTTCAAAGTCAAGGCCGGAATCGTCGGTCACGACATTACCTGGAACACCGCTGCTGAGGCGTCCACCCTCATTGTACAAGCGGTCTGCGTACAATTCTTCGGGACTGTAAGGGGTTGGCGGTTTGGGCCCGAACTGCGCGCTGGCGGCAAGAGGCATCAGGCTCAAGCAGGCCAACAAGGCGATCAAACGTGCAAACATTGAGAAACTCCCGGCGCGGCTAAATTGTAATACTATAGCTAAGATTATGGCGCTTTCCTGTCGAGTCTTGCCAGACAGCTTTTAGCCTGACAGGCTGATGTCTGAAGATGACATGTGAGGAAGACAGTATGGCTGCAGATAATCAAAAACCAATAGGGTCCGGCTTTGGCGCGAAAAGCACAGCGCAGGAGGTTCTGGCGGGCAAGGGTCTGGCGGGTAAAAACGTCATTGTTACAGGTGGCTATAGTGGTATCGGCATAGAGGCGGTGAAAGCGCTGGCGGCAGCTGGTGCGAAAGTGACGGTGCCCGCGAGACGGCCTGAAGCGGCGAGCGACGAGCTTGGACAGATATCTGGCGACATAGAAATCGCGTCGATGGACCTCGGCGATATTGGCAGTGTGCGAAAATTTGCAGACGACTATGCTTCAACTGGGCGCCAGCTCGATATCCTGATAAATAATGCAGGAATTATGGCTTGTCCTGAGGAACGGGTTGGTCCGGGCTGGGAGCGCCAGTTTGGGGTCAACCATCTTGGCCATATGGCCCTGGCTGTTGGCCTGTTACCCGCTTTGCAAAAAGCCAATGGGGCACGTGTGGTGGCGCTGTCCTCAACGGCACATATTCGCAGCGATGTTCATTGGGACGATCCTCATTTCAACGATCATCCTTACGAAAAGTGGGACGCTTACGGTCAGGCCAAGTCTGCCAACGCCTTGTTTGCCCTCGGTGCAGATCAGCGCTGGGACCAGTATGGTGTCACCGCATTTGGGGTTCATCCAGGCGGTATTTTTACGCCCTTGCAACGCCATCTCAGCGATGAAGAAATGGTTGCCTTGGGCTGGAAGAATGCGGATGGGACAGTCCCGCCAGCGGTACAGGCAATGTTCAAGACACCAGAGCAGGGCGCGGCAACCAGTATATGGGCGGCGACGGCTGACCAGTTGAATGATCGCGGTGGTGAATACTGCGAAAATTGTGATATTGCTCAACTCGCCGGTGCGGAGAGCCAACGCTGGGAACATGCTCGCGAGTGGGTTACGGATGAAGCGAAAGCTGACCGTTTGTGGGAGATGAGCGAGACGATGCTCGCCGGTTCATAAGAGATTTTGCAGGAGGACAGATAATGAGAATAGTATTATTGAGCGCGGCTTTGCTTGGGCTGACCGGATGCGCGCATATTCATGGCCACCCTCACGGTGAGGGTGAAGCCGCAATGGCCGAGGCTGACCAGGCCGTTGCCGAACCTGCCGCTGAGGCGGTCACGGAACCTATTGTAGAGGCTGTCGCGACAGTCGAGAAGGCCGCTGATGTGCCGGGGCTTTATGCGGCGCTGCTAATGCATGCCGACCGCCCTGAAGGTGACGACGAGGATGATGCCGCGCGTAAGCCTGATGCTGTGCTTGAATTTGCTGGTGTTGAAGCGGGTATGAATGTCTATGAGATCGAGGCAGGTCGCGGGTATTATACCGAACTTCTGTCACGCGCTGTTGGTCCTGAAGGTTCTGTGACTATGCAGAATCCGGCTGGGTTTGACGGGTTCCTCGGTGACAGTGTTGAAAAGCGTCTCGCTGATGACCGGCTGGCCAATGTCACTTTGCGTAAGTCAAACTTCGATGATCTCGGCGCTGAAGACGGTTCAATGGATATTGTGACATGGATTTTGGGGCCGCATGAGCTTTGGTTTGTTCCCAGCGACGGCGAAGGTTTGGGCGATCCAGCGGCATCGTTCGCACAGATCGCTGCGATGCTGAAACCTGGCGGCGTTTTTGTGGTTGTTGACCATGCCGCTGATGCCGCTTCACCGGCAAGCACTGGCGGCGATACACACCGGATTGATCCACAAATCATCAAGGATATGGCAGCCGCAGCTGGGCTTGAATTTGCCGAGTCGAGCGACGTTCTGGCAAACGACGATGATGATCGCGCGGTCATGGTGTTCGATCCAGCGGTGCGTCGCAAGACAGATCGGTTCATCTTGAAGTTTCGCAAATAGCAACCTGTCTGATCGGTAAGCTTGACCATCGGCAAGGCCGAGAGCAGTGAGGGCGAATGAGCCAAGTGTCGCCCTCACAGCCCAATGCAGGACCTGGATCGCGCAAAGGTCTGTGGGCGGCGCTGATCCTTATCACGGCCTTGGCAGCGCTCATGCTGGTTGGCAAATTTGGTGGCTTCTTTGACCCCGAAGAACTCGGGATGCAGCTCGGCTTGGCGATCCGCGAGTTTGCCGATGGACCGTACGGTTTACCGGCACTGATATTGGTGTTCTGCGCTGCGGCGGTTTTTGCTGTGCCGCAATTTGTTCTGATCGGCGTGGCGGTATTTGCGTTTGGACCCGGACTTGGGTCGCTGTTTGCCTGGATCGCAACGATGTGCTCGGGCAGCTTGTTTTACGGGGTGGGGCGGTTTTCAGGCAGTTCTGTCCTTGCCCGGATTCCAAGCCGGCGGCTTGAGCGATTCACTCGGTTTGTCGGACGAAATGCCTTCATCGCCAGCGCTGTTGTTCGCAATATTCCGGCCGGGCCGTTTATATTTGTAAACATGGTGTTCGGTGCCCTGAAAGCACGGGTCTTACCCTATTTTGTCGGGATGGCAGTGGGCATCATTCCCAAGATTGCCTTGGTTGCCTTTGCGGGAAAAGGCATTCGCGCGGCGCTGGAAGGCAATGAGTTGATGGCGGCAGGCATGGCCTCGGCCGCGATTGCCGTATTTGTTGGAGGCTGGCTCTATGTGAGGCGTCGCCGCAAAAAAGGGGAGAATATTGCGCTAAAGGCCGCGGATACTGTTGACAGCGCGTGATTGCGGCAACATGAGTGCAATATGAGCAAGAACTTGCCTCCACACGCGGTTTATTTAGCGCAACTAGATGATCTGCTGCTTACTGGCCCCTGGCCGGTTGCTGCTGGGGTATAGGCCCGGCACACGGTCAGGGGACAAGCGGACTTTTCTTTTTTACCCGTTTTCAAGGCTCCAGACCCCATGACTGATACTTCCGATATTGTCATTTTTGACACAACCATGCGTGATGGCGAGCAGTCGCCCGGCGCATCGATGACCCACAATGAAAAACTGGCGCTCGGTGAGCTACTTGAGGCGATGGGAGTTGATATCATTGAAGCAGGTTTTCCGGCCGCTTCGCAAGGGGACTTCGAGGCGGTCAACGAGCTGGCTCGGCGGTCCAGGTCGGTTGTCATATGCGGATTGGCGCGCTCGACACCGGGCGATATTGACCGCTGCGCTGAGGCGGTCAGGCAAGCTGCGCGCCCGCGTATCCATACGTTCATTTCGACCAGCCCTGTCCATATGAAGCATAAGCTAAAAATGGGTGCGAATGCGGTTCTGGAGGCGGTTGGACGCTCAGTGGCGCAGGCACGCAATCTGGTTGATGATGTCGAATGGAGCCCGGAAGACGCGACCCGCACAGAGTTTGATTTTCTGTGCAAGTGCATTGATGCGGCGATTGTCGCAGGCGCTACTACAATCAATATCCCTGACACGGTCGGCTATTCGCACCCGGAAGAATATGGCGCACTGATCCGCAATTTGCGCGAAACGATACCCGGCGCCGACAAGGTTATCTGGTCAACCCATTGCCATAATGATCTTGGGCTCGCTGTCGCCAATTCACTGGCCGGCGCTGCCAATGGTGCGCGCCAGATCGAGTGTACGATCAATGGCCTGGGTGAGCGTGCCGGGAATGCGGCATTGGAAGAGGTTGTGATGGCGCTGAATGTGCGCCGCGACAGTTTGCCGTTCAATACAGCTATCGACACAACCAAGCTAGCGGCCGCCAGCCATATGGTCAGCCGGATTACGGGCTTTCCAGTGCAGTATAACAAGGCGATTGTCGGCAAGAACGCGTTTGCTCATGAGAGTGGAATTCATCAGGATGGCATGCTGAAAAATGCCGAAACCTATGAAATCATGAAGCCGGAAGATGTTGGGGTGTCGAAAACCAGCCTGGTCATGGGCAAACATTCGGGTCGTCACGCCTTTCGCGACAAGCTGCAAAGCCTCGGCTATGAGTTGGACGGCGATGCGCTGAATGCTGCATTCAAGCGCTTCAAGCAGCTTGCTGATCGCAAGAAACATGTTTTTGACGACGACATTCTGGCTTTGGTCGATGATCAATTGTCGGCGGTCGGGGAACGAATTTCGTTTGAGCGCTTGCGGGTTATTGCTGGCTCTGAAGGTCCACAAACAGCTGATCTAGTGATGCGAGTTGAGGGTGAGCTTCAAGAGGTAACGTGTGAGGGCAATGGTCCTGTAGATGCTGTGTTTCTTGCGATCCGGGCGGTCGTGCCGCATCAAAGCAAGCTCGATCTATTCCAGGTGCATGCGGTGACCGGCGGGACTGATGCCCAAGCCGAGGTCAGCGTTCGGCTGAAAGGCGAGGGTATTATGGCGACCGGGAGGGCGTCCGATCCTGATACTCTGGTGGCCAGCGCGAAAGCCTATATTCATGCTTTGAACAAACTGGAAGCGCGTCGTTTGAAGCGGGTGGCCAGTTAATCAAGCAGAGTACGACCCGTTCCCGAAACAGATTAACAATTGGTTGTGAAACCATCCAACATTCAATGTATATAGGGCTCTCCCACTAATGGAACGTCTCGTACACTGAATATGCGAGATGGTACTTGCTTTAATCAGATGTAAACGGCAGTAGAGTATAGGGCTGATCATTAACTTTAGTGAAGTGCGATCATTTTGTGATTGCGCGAGATAAGAAGCGATGAAAAAATGATTGGCAGTCTACTCGGAATTTTATCCACAGACATGGCGATAGACCTTGGTACGGCCAATACGTTGGTCTATGTGAAGGGTCAGGGCATAAAGCTCGATGAACCGTCCGTGGTTGCGTATATGAACCAGGGCGGTCGCAAGATGGTTTACGCCGTCGGTGAAGACGCCAAGAAAATGCTCGGCAAGACCCCGCTGAACATGGAAGCCATTCGCCCGATGCGGGATGGCGTAATTGCCGATTTTGAAGTCGCTGAGGAAATGATCAAGCACTTCATCCGAAAAGTTCACAATCGTCGCTCATTTGCAAACCCGATGATTGTTGTCTGCGTTCCGTCAGGTTCAACCGCGGTTGAGCGTAAGGCTATTCAGGAATCAGCCCTCTCTGCAGGTGCGCGCCGGGTTCATCTGATTGATGAGCCAATGGCCGCTGCAATTGGTGCAGGTCTTCCTGTGACAGAACCGACGGGGTCCATGGTGGTGGATATTGGGGGGGGAACCACGGAAGTGGCGGTTCTTTCTCTCAGCGGCATTGTGTATGCGCGCTCCGTTCGAGTGGGCGGCGACAAAATGGATGAGGCCATTATCGGCTACATTCGGCGTCACCATAATCTGTTGGTTGGTGAGTCGAGCGCTGAACGGATCAAAAAGGAAGTTGGCTCTGCGGCAGTGCCTCCTGATGGCGGTGACGGTCTGACGATTGAGATTAAAGGCCGGGACCTGATGAACGGCGTGCCAAAAGAGATCAAGATCTCACAAAAGCAGATTGCTGAAGCCTTGGCAGAGCCAGTGGGTGCAATTGTTGAAGCTGTGAAAGTAGCGTTGGAAGCAACGCCGCCAGAACTTGCTGCTGACATTGTCGACAAAGGTATTGTGCTGACTGGCGGTGGTGGATTGCTCGCCAACCTGGATCAGGTATTGCGGGATGAAACCGGTCTGCCGATCAGCATTGCCGATGATGCACTGTCTTGCGTAGCGCTGGGCACAGGCAAATCTCTTGAGCATATGAAAACCATGCGACACGTCTTCTCGTCGGTCTACACGAAATAGACTTAGGAGCCCAAAAAGGGAGAGCCCGGAGGGGCGTTGATCTGTGATTGATCAAACAAACAGACCTGCGCTTCCCATCCGAGACAGCTCGGGGCGGATATCTTTGATTTTTATGGTGACGCTTGCGGCCGCGCTTTTATTGCTCGGCCGGGCGGAAACCTATGTCGTTGACCGCGCCCGCCAGGTTGTCACCGATTTGGCAGCTCCGCTTCTGGAATTGGCATCAAGGCCTGTGTCTGCGGCGCGACGCGTCGTTGAGAGTACGGATCAATATGCGTACGTGTTTGATGAGAACGAGAGACTGCGCGAAGAGAATGCGCGCCTGCTTGCCTGGAAAGAAGCGGCGCTCAAGCTGGAAGCAAAAGTCTCCCGGTTTGAAGCGCTTCTCAACGTCCAGGTTGACCCAAGCATCGATTATGTCACTGGTCGTGTTGTCGGTGATAGTGGTGGTCCCTTCGTTGAGACGATCATCGCAAATGTAGGCTCACAGCAGGGTATCGTAAGCGGCCAGGCTGTAATCGATACAGACGGATTAATCGGACGCATTGTCGCGACAGGTCCGCAAGCAAGTCGCATCCTGCTTCTCACGGACCTTAACAGCCGGGTACCTATCCTTGTTGAGCCTTCGCAAGTTCGCGCAGTTCTTGCAGGGGACAATAGTGCCTGGCCCCGCCTTGAGTTTTTGCCCGCGGTTTCCGAGGCGCAGGCTGGTGACAGGGTTGTCACATCCGGCGATGGCGGGTTGCTCCCGCCGGGGCTTCCTATTGGGACACTGGTAGAGACGGAGGACGGGTTCCTCCGAGTGCAGACTTTCGCAGACCGGTCCCGGCTCGATATGGTTCGGGTTCTTCAATATGAATTTCCCCGAGAGATTGACCGGCAAGATGCACCTGCTGCTCTGCAGCCTCCAAAAGGGGATGGTCCTTTTCAATCGCCTGCTACGGTACCGCCTGCTTTGACGCAAGGTGGCACATCGGCGGGAGAGGGGGGCACGTGAGCTTTGAACCCATAGGTCCCACGCCAGCTGCGCGCGCTGGAAAAATTGCACTTCTGGTGCTCCCATTTCTTGCTGGCTTTTTTTGCATGTTGCTGAGTTTTGTTCCTTTTTCGCGCATCTTTGGTGTCGAGATTGCGCCGGCGTTTGGGTTGATCGCCGTCTATTATTGGGCAGTTCAGCGGCCTGACGTCTTTCCGCCCTATGGTGTTTTTGCGATTGGGCTCTTCTATGACCTGCTCTCGGCAGGGCCACTGGGGCTCTGGGCTCTCGTTTACCTTATTGTGTATGGTCTTGTTATCTCCCAACGCCAGCTGATTATCGGTCGAACGTTTAGCTTGTTTTGGTTGGGTTTCCTCATTTCTTCGGCGGTTGCAGGGTTTCTCGGGTGGGCGCTTGCGTCTCTCTATTTCGGTCAATTTTTGTCGCCGGCGACGGTGCTGGTGCAGATGGCGGCAACTGTGGCGCTTTTCCCCCTATTTGCTAAACTTTTTGAGCAGCTTCTCCAACGGCTGCTGGTACAGGGTTAGGGATCCATGCTCACAGACGGCACGGACAATGTGAGGTTCAAAACCTTCTCGCGGCGCGCGGCCATACTGGGCGGCGCGCAACTGCTGGTCTTTGGCGGGCTTGCCAGCCGAATGTACTATTTGCAGGTCCTCAAGAGTTCTGAATATCAGATGCTCGCCGAAGAGAACCGCGTGAACATGAGATTGCTGGCGCCTTTGCGTGGTGAAATTGATGACCGGTTTGGGACTGTGCTTGCGTCCAACCGGCAAAACTTTCGGGTTCTTCTTATCCCCGAGCAAACACCCGATATTGAAGAGACCCTTACCAAGCTCAATCGCATTGTTCCGCTTTCCCAGACCCAGCGAAAACGCATTTTGCGGGACGCGCGCCGGTCGGCGGCCTTCCTCCCCATTACGGTTTCAGAAAACCTTTCTTGGGAACAGTTTGCGCAGGTCAATATTCACGAGCCAGACCTGCCAGGCATTGAACCAGACGTGGGCGAGACACGACACTATCCCCATGCAGGCGCGCTCGCACATGTGGTTGGATATGTTGCCCCGGTTTCAGAAAGCGACTTAGACGACCAAGACCCGCTGTTGAAACTGCCAGGCTTTCGCATTGGGAAGAGTGGCCTTGAACGGCGTTTGGACAAAGAGCTTCGTGGTTCTGCTGGCGCAAGCCACGTTGAGGTGAACGCTTATGGCCGCGTAATCCGTGAACTGTCAAAAGACCCGGGAACGCCAGGCGCCAAAGTTGAGCTGACGCTCGATATGGATCTTCAGAAATTTGCGACTGAACGCCTTGCGGACGAGGCTGCCGCTGCAGTCGTGATGGATATTCATACAGGGGATGTTCTGGCCAGCGTTTCCACTCCAGCTTACGACCCAAATGATTTTAATATCGGCCTTAGCCATGCAACCTGGAATGGCCTGCGTGACAATCCCTATAAGCCTCTCGTCAATAAAACAATTGCGGGGCAATACCCTCCAGGCTCGACCTTCAAAATGGTTGTCGCGGCGGCAGCTGTTGATAGTGGCCTGGTCGATCCCAGGCAGAAAATTCGGTGCACGGGAAAAACCACTCTTGGCAATCACGATTTCCATTGTTGGAAACGGGAGGGGCATGGGTATCTGGATATGCTGGGCTCCCTACAGCATTCCTGTGACACCTATTTCTATGAAATCGCGAAGAAGGTTGGCATCGACCGGATTGGTGAAATGGCCCACCGGTTTGGTTTGGGTGAAACCTATGGATATGAAGTGCCGGGTGAAAAGCCGGGCCTCGTGCCAACCCGTGGCTGGAAGCGTGCGACGACAGGCGCACCCTGGCAGCAGGGGGAAACGCTGATCGCCGGTATTGGTCAGGGATATTTGCTGACGACGCCGTTGCAATTGGCCGTCATGACGTCCCGTCTTGCAAACGGAGGTAAGGCCGTCACCCCGCGTCTCGTTCGAACGGTGGGTGATGAGAACGTCACCAAAACGCCGTCTGTTGATCCCATTGGTGTTTCTGACAAAGCACTGGCGCTGGTTCGAGAGGGCATGAACCTTGTTTCGAACCATCCCCGGGGTACGGCGTTCCGGGCACGGCTCAATGATCCGGGTATGTCGCTTGCGGGCAAAACCGGAACTGCGCAGGTGCGCCGAATTTCCAGAGCCGAACGTGAGTCGGGTGTTCTCTCCAACGAAGAAATTGAATGGCGTCGACGGGACCATGCGCTATTTGTCGCGTTTGCGCCCGTAGAAGAGCCGCGATATGCCGTTTCTGTGGTGGTTGAACATGGCAGCAGCGGCAGCCGCGCTGCCGCACCGGTTGCGCGCGATATTATGAGGTTGGTTCTGGAGCGCGATCCCTCCAACCAGCTCGCGCGGGGCCCAGAGGCGCCAGGTGTGGATACCCCAGGTCTTGATGCTGCAACGCCGCAGAGGGAGGGGTGATGGATGGTTGATGCATTCCTGAATGCGGGCGGCCGTGACATGAGCCTCAAAGACAAGTTCTTTGAGTTCAACTGGGGCTTCCTGCTGCTCATTTGCGCGATTGCTTCGATGGGCATCGCGATGCTTTATTCCGTTGCGGATGGCAATTTTGACCCTTGGGCATCCCGTCAGGCGATCCGGTTTGGCGTGGCGTTGTGCATCCTGTTTGTTGTTGCGTTTGTCGACATCCGGGTCTGGATGAACCTTGCCTATCCCTCCTACGGTGTTGCCTTGGCTCTTCTTATCGGCGTGGAGTTTATCGGCTTTCGCGGCATGGGAGCGCAGCGCTGGATTGATCTGGGGTTCATTCAGCTCCAGCCTTCGGAGCTTATGAAGATTACACTGATCCTGGCACTTGCACGGTATTTCCACGGGCTTACGCTCGATCAGGTGTCTCGTATTCGCTTCCTTGTCGTCCCGGCATTGATGATCGGTTTGCCCTTCTATCTCACACTGCGGCAGCCTGACCTTGGTACGGCTGTGTTGATTGCTGTCGTGGGTGTTGTGCTCCTTTTTATGGCGGGGCTTGCCTGGCGCTATTTTATCGTCGGTGGACTGGCTGCTGTTGGTGCCATACCGATCGCCTGGAGCACTTTGCATGAATATCAACGCCAACGTGTTCTGACGTTTCTTGATCCTGAAAGTGATCCACTGGGTGCTGGCTATCATATCCTTCAATCGAAAATCGCGCTGGGCTCAGGCGGTGTCTTCGGCAAAGGGTTCATGGAAGGGACGCAGTCGCACCTGAACTTCCTGCCTGAAAAACACACGGACTTCATCTTCACGATGCTGGCTGAAGAACTGGGTCTTGTTGGCGGTCTTACGCTGCTGGGACTTTATATCATGGTTCTGATGTTCGGCCTGACAGTGGGATTGCAGACACGGAACCAGTTTGGACGTCTGCTCGCGATTGGGATCACGATTAACTTCTTCCTCTATATATTCATCAATATTGCGATGGTGATGGGGCTCGTTCCTGTTGTCGGCGTGCCGCTTCCGCTGGTGTCTTATGGAGGGACGGCAATGCTCACTCTTATGTTGGGGTTCGGGCTTTTGATGAGTGCCTATATCCATCGAAACCTGGAAATTACGCGGAACCCGGGCGCCTTCTGGTAGGAGTATCTGATGGAGCTGGACGTCCCAGATGATGCCATGATGGCCGTACCGACAGCCATAGCGGGTTTCATCGCGACCGGTGATGCAATCCATCTTGACGGCATGTTTTCAGAGGCGGGTGTGACGATCGTCGAGAATTTTGCACCCTATCTCTTCGAGGGACCTGACGCGGTCCATCGTTGGAAAGAGGGCATGCATCAACACGCAATTGGATTAGAAGACCTTCAGTCGACATTTGGTGATCCTCAAGATTTCTCTGTAGATGGGGATCGGGCCTTTTTCACTTTGCCAACCAGTTGGCGAGGGCGTGTTCATGGTACGCCGTTCTACGAAGAGGGCGGATGGGCGTTCTTGCTCTTGCGAGAAGGGGCGCAATGGCGTCTACGGTCCTATGGCTGGGCCGTCACCCATATCGCGGTTGTTGACGACTGAGAAGTTTGTGGAATTTAGCTGATTTCGGGCCTTTTTCGAAGGCTTGCTAGTGCTGAAACACTCGCCTATAACACGGCGTCTATCCGGTCGCGCCTGGCGTTGATCGTCGGTGGGGCCGTTAGCTCAGTTGGTAGAGCGGGTGACTCTTAATCACTAGGTCGTAGGTTCGAATCCTACACGGCCCACCAGTAAAATCAATGACTTAGCTGTTGCTGGTCTGATTTGGAGTTTCTAATAGCTACCAATAAGCTACCGCGTTACATCGTACTCTTACGGGTTGGTGTCGTCGCATGTCGGTAATTTGTGAGGTGTTTTCCCAAGGCAGCACATTTGTCGCTCATACACCCGCTGTATCTTCCAAGTACCTGAACCCAGTGGTCGATCAGGGGTGCCCAAGTAAATGCCGCATTTTTAACTTAGTGCGTTCCGATTGGAAACAACAGAGAGGCACCAGATGGCTGTACTGGTTGAGAAGACGAAGCTTCAATGCCTGCTCAGCGATAACCTCTTTCAGATCACGCGCCTCACAACGCAGATCCT
>JAJFFK010000015.1 GCA_021776655.1 Henriciella sp.
TGGGTCTGCGAAAGACCACTGCTCAACGCTAGCCGAACGGCCTCGCGCTTGAAATCTTCACCATGTCGTTGTCCCATAGTCCGTTCTCCTCAATAATAGATAATCGTCTATCAAGGAAGGAATCAAACCGAGACAGGTCCAAAGTGCTAGAGAGTGAAGCGCAATGACCGAACCTCAATGCTCAGTCCCATATGTCGACAAGGAGAACGCCCGGGCCAGCCTCGGCATGCAAGGTCAACAACCAGGTTTCAGTGTAGAGGTCAGGGTGCAATGCGGACAGTTCGAGTGCCGTGCAAACATTCATACCCGCTCTTTCAGCATCGCGAATAACCTGCCCGATGATACCAAGGGCGTCGACCGCCTCAAACCCCGCCTTCTCGAGCGCTTCTAACAAGACTTGCTGGGCGGCGAAACAGGCTGTGATGATTGGACTTGTTCGGAGCTTCGGGGTCCCAGATAATTCCAGTTGACCCGGTGGCACCAGTACCACTTCATTCAATGGTAAGGGAAACCGCTGACCGCCAAGTATTATGTGCGCGGCCCAAACACCTCTGAAATCGACCCCATGAAAAAACATATATATCGCCGCCATCTCCTCCAGGCTTGTCTCTACATTCAGGCCAGTATCCGTGGTTTCGAGGTCAACCACAGCCTGTGCGATAGAGTCGCCGGCCATAGCGGCAAGGCTGATCAGGACAATCTGATCAGATGCGCTGGCAGGTAGGGTGAAGGGCTGATTGATCGGAAACCGCTGGGTTGAGCCGTCTGCTTCATTCCAGACGACATATTCAGCCCCGGCCGTAGCCGGAATATCAGAGCCTGCTGTCGTCAATTTACCGGTAAACCCGCGCGCCGGACCAGTGCCAAACCGCCCCCGTCCCCCGACATAGATCACGCATTCCTCAATAACTGTGATCTCAGCCGGGTCCAAACCAATCGTCGGTTCATCCAAGATGAGCAGGTTTGGGGTGAGTTCGATCTCTTGCGCAAGCGCGACACGCTGACGGTTGCCGCCAGAGAGCAAGTTCAAGGCCTCCGCCTCGCCATCTTTGATACGAATGAGCGGTGTACCGAGATTACTCGGCAGGCTTGTCGCATTTGTGAGTGTGCAATCAGATGGCGCATCTGTCGTCTGCCCAGTTGCTGTGCCACTGCTGCCTCCAGTTTGAGACACGCCGCCACTTGGATGACCGCCCGGTTGTTGCCCTGAAGCTGTAGCGTCATCTGCTACAGTTCGGCTCGCCGCGCTGGTTGCGGCAGTATTTGACGCGGCATCTGCAATCGGCGTTTGATTGCGCGCGCAAGTGCCATCTGCCTTGCCTTGATAAAAATCAACAACGGATCTGATCCGGTCTTCGCCCAGTCTTTTGGCGATGACATCAGCTTCCGTAAACCGGTCCCAGCCCATCAGCGCCAGATAGGCAGTTGCGTCCATGCCATGAGTTGCAGAGACATTGTCCATCATGCAGGTACATTCATCATCCACGAACTCGTCGGCGCGGCAGGATTCTTCAAATAGCGTCCAGACAGTTTGGTAATCATATCGATCCTGAACCGAAGAGGCGGGTACCGGATCAGCCTGAGCCTGATTGTTGGATTTGCCACCTGAAGATGTGAATACGACCACACTAATCGTCGCTGCGACAGCCAGTGTCGCTAATCCCATATATAATTTCATCATAGCCAATCCTTTTCGTACAATTCTCGAAGCCAAGCTGACCATGAAGAACCAGTTGCGCTAGTCCGCTGGGGCGGCGACAGCCGCATCGCTGATAGAGTCCATCTGGCCGTCCTCGGACGTGTCCTCATCTTCGGTCACTGTCACGCATGTTTTGTCTTGCTCATAGGCGTAGATATCGCTGGCACGTTTCGCCCGTTGCTCGCCAATATCGTCTTTCAGTGCGGCGGCTTCATCATCATGCATCCATCCAGTCATCGCGACATACATGGCGGCATCCACGCCAACCTCAGCGACCATCAAGTCGAGCAAGCATTTGCAGCGATCATCATCAATGCCTTCGCTATTACAGATCGGCTGTAACATGTCCCAGGCGACACCATAGGTGTAGGTGTCATCCCAGGTGACTGTTACGTCTTTCTCGACATCCGGTTGGGGATCGGGATCAGTGCAGGCTATGAGTCCGAAACTCGCAGCTAACAAAATTACGCTTAGCGTTCTCATGACTAGTCTTCCCTTTGGCCGTGTTGATATGCGCGGCGCTAAGAATTATTCATTGCGGTTGTTGCCCGAACAAATCACCGAGATCCAACCCGCCAATGCCATTTGACAGGTCCGGTCCCTGGCTCATCGGCACAGTCTGGTAGAACGTGTAGTTCGCATCATCACCGCTTTCACCAATCGAGACACTGATTGCGCGCTGCACATTGCCCATCACCACTTGCTCCAGCATCAAGCCATCACTGGTCAGGCAAGCCGTGCCCATCACAGGTGAATTGTAAACGTTGCATTCCGTCTCAGCGATGGTCTTTGTCTCGCCCGTCGGCGTCATACCCATCGCGCTGAGGAATGCGTCAGACATATCTTCCGGGCTTGAGCCTGCCAGCGCGTCGACGAAACCGTCATACATTGGGTTGACTGCTTGCGTGCCGGTATTGGTGTCAAGATCAATGGCGTAGATCGTATTGCCGATGGTGATCGTATGGGTGTTCTGGGATTGGGAGAACCCGGCCATACCGATCGTTATGTGGATGATCTCATACGCTTCATAAGCATAATCGCGATGGCAGCGCGTGCTCGTGCCTGACTGCATCTGGCCGGACGATTCATAAGTGATGCAGGCGCTCTCAACCGGGTGGAGTCTGGGGGTGGAAGGATCGGCTGTGGCAGTTTGACTGCAGGCGATAAGGCCAACAACAGTCATGCAAGTTGCAAAGATTTTCATCTGGATTCTCCTTGGGTCGGAATTATTCACCGCGCAGTTTCAGAACGACTTCTGTCCGCTCACCAGCGACGATTGTAATCTCTTGGGTTTCGATGTCGCCAGCGTAGCTAAAGCCTTTGACGCTGTAGCGGCCGGGCAGGAATTTGCGCACTTTACCGGGGCGCAAGATGCCGCCAATTATGCTCTGGCCTTCCAGAGCATTGGCCGAGGCACGGTCCGGTTCACGCTCGTAATTGTCGGACGGCGCATAAGTCATGACGAGTTCGCCAAGTGGCTCAGGCGTTACCACAACTTCGACAGTTTCGCCGTTGACGACCTCGAATTCCGGCCTGTCGAAGAAGCCTTTTGAAGCCTGCGCCTTGATGGCGTATTTGCCCGGTACAGCTGGGATAAGCACATCCAGGTTGGCATACTTGCTGCCACCACGGTCTAACGCTTCCAGCCATGCCCGGTCTGGTTCTCCAACATAGTTGAAATCAGAGGGTGCATATGTGACCTTCACCCATCCTGCGGCAATCGGCACTTCGATCGTTTCACCATCGGTGGTGATTTCAATCTCAACCGGCGTCAGCGGCAGGTTCTGGTGGTCTGAACGCAATTCATAGACACCCGGCTGCGCCCGGCTCGGATTGCCCGAATAGACATTGTATAATTCCTCGCCATCTCGCCACAATCGCGAGCCGCGCCGGAAGGTCGTGCCATCTGGCAATTTGTAGACGACATAGAATGTGACCGTCTTGATCAGATCAAACACGATCTCGGTGTGCTCGCCTTCGGTCAGCGTCCCGTTGACTGACATCTTGTTGTCCTTATTGGGTTCGCTGCGAAACTCATAATCTCCGGCGCGCGCCAGCGCTTCGTCTCTGGAGCGGAAACTGAACACTTTCTCGCCGTCTTGATAGGCAGTGACATGTGATCCCGGATGGTCCTCGCCGTCCTCGATGAATTTGGCCGTAACGCGTGCGGGCGCTTCGACAAGTACATCGACTGTCGTCCGACCTAGTTCGGTGATGGAAACCGCCTGTCGTACGGGTTTGAAGATTGTTCCGTCTTTCAGAAGTGGACCGACCTCAATCTCATAGTCGCCTGGCTCTTCAATGACATTGCGGCCATAGCCTTTGCTTGCCAGCGTGCCGATCTCCTCGCCATTGAGGAATAATTTGCCCGGCGCGCGGTAGCTGCGGCCCTCCGCATCAAGTGCATTGTACAGGAGCGAAAAACCAATCCCCTGATCAGCCGGCTCCGGTTCGCTCGCCTCAATAACTTCACTTGCTTCACCCAAAGCATCCTCGAATCCTTCAGCCGTGTCCGCATCAAAATACGCGCCACCGGACTCTTCGGCGATACAGGCCATCGCCGTGCGCTCCACCTCGTTGAGGCCAACACCGACAACATGAACCTTGATATTCACATTGGAAGCACGCCATTCCCGCATCAAATCGCATGGGTCAGCATCGCACGTCTCTATACCATCACTGATCAGGAGAATATCGCCTGGCACACCATCGAAATCCTTCAGGCCTTCTTGCAGGCTATAGGTGATCGGCGTCTTGCCCGTGGGCCTTATGCTGGTAACGGCATCCTCTATGGGCGCTTTTGCTTCAGCCATTTCGCTGAACGGAACAACAAGCTCGGAATCGCGGCAATCATCTTTGCGCCGATGGCCGTAAGCACGAAAACCGATCTGGCGTTCACCGACATCACCAGCCATAAAATTTGCGAGTGCTGTGCGACCAGCCTCATACTTACGTGATTTGTCAGCTAGTTCCCCCCACATAGAGTTTGAAGAGTCATAGATAATCAGGAACCGGCCGCTCTCATCCTCTATGATCCTTGACTCTATAGGTTCTGCATCTTGTGCTAAAGTGTTGAAGCCTAACATCAGCAAGCTGGCGATAAGCACTGAAATCCCCGCAAATATGTATCGCATCGTTCCGTCCCCTGATCTTACACCAGTGTTTTAGTGTATTTAGTGACAGTGTCTCCGTACTCGCCACGCTCGCCAAGCTGTACACATGCACTAGTCGCATCTGATCATAGCACATCCGTTCTAGTTGAAAAATTGGGCGACATCAGCGTTTACTCATGCATTCACAAACTGAGGGAGACGCACAATGTTACGTAAGACCATCATAATTTCTGCCGGACTGATCGCTGCCGGACATTTCGCCGGACCAGCCTCTGCCAGTTACATGAGCACATGCAACGCACTGATCAGTGAATGGAAAACTTGCACGGAAAGTAGTGCTGATTGTTCCGCACAAACGTCAAAGATTGAAACCAATTGCAAGTGTCATGTGCAAAAAGGCGATGAGTGGAAACTTGTTATGGCAGCAGTTGCCGATGATGGCGTATGCGGTGCGCCACCAGAGGATATCATTATCCCACCACCTCCACCGCCACCAACACGCATTTACACACCTCCGCCAAAGGGCGGCGGCAATGCTGGCGATAAAGGCGATGGCGAGCACCGGAGCGATGATCGAAACTGAGTAATTGCATCCATGATGTGCCAAGACAGGAGAAATACCCTACAATGATAATGTGGGAGGACAGTGCCATGAATATTTTGCTGGTTGATGACCACCCGGTCTTTCGCAGTGGCATGGCCGTCATGACCAGCAATCTGTTCACTGACGCCCACATCATCGAGGTTGGAGATCAGGCTTGCCTCTCACGTTATATAGAGGATGAGGAGCCGCCGGATCTCGTCCTGCTCGACCTGTTATTTCCTGGCTTTGATGCAAGCCGTGATTTCGCAGCGCTGCGCCGAAAACTGCCGCTGACACCAATCGTTGCTGTTTCTATGGTTCACGATAATGCCCTGATTGATGAGATCATGGCGGCCGGTGCCAATGGCTTTGTCTCGAAAACCGCGCGACCTGAAGACATCTCAGCTGCCTTCCTCTCTGTCATGGATGGCGAAACGGTTATCGTCCGGGCATCGGGATCAATCGCGAGCACACCCGGCGAGAATGCCATGTCAGCATTGACTGTGCGCCAGCTGGATGTCTTGCGTTTTGTGGCGCAGGGCATGTCGAACAAGCTAATCGCCCGCGAACTGAACATCTCTCCGTATACGGTGCGTATCCATGTTTCTGGTATTTTGAGAACACTTGACCTGACCAGCAGGTCGGCTGCAGCTTCCTACGCAGCTTCACGTGGTTTTACCTGACATGGCCAACGCATTCAGCAGGGCGGATCGCAACTGAGCAGGGCGAACCGGTTTGTGCAGAAGCGGGATCCCGAGCGCATTTGCTACCTGCCGCAACTCTTTCGACGTATGCCCAGAAATCATGATCGCCGGGATCGGCTCTGGTACCGACAGACCTATCTCGGAAATAACTTCAAGACCGGTTTTCTCAGGCGAAAGCTCATAATCGCAAATAATCACATCCGGCGCGCCTGAGGCAAAACCCTGCCAGTCTTGCGCGGCCTCAACCTTGCAGCCCCATTTTTTCAGAAGTAATTCCGTTGCCTCAAGCGTGTCAGGATCGTCATCAAGCACGAAAACCGAAGCCCCTTCGACGACGCCTTTATGCGTCTGGCTGAGTGTCTGCACGTCAATAAGTTTGGTATCTGCAAGCTCAAACCCATCGATCCGGAACACTGATCCGCGCCCAAGTTCAGAAGTCAGTTTGACGACTAATCCAATTTCGCTGGCGACCCGTTTGACGATTGACAGACCAAGGCCAAGCCCCGACTCAGCGCCCTCTCCCATGCGTGCCTCATCCAGACGCGTAAACTCGCTGAAGATTTTCTGGCGGTCGCTTTTGTCAATCCCCGGCCCGGTATCAACGACATCAATCGCCAGTTTTCCGCCCCGGCGCCGACAGCCGATCAAGACCCGCCCGCCCTCAGTATGCCGGATCGCATTCGAGATCAGATTCTGCAACATGCGGCGGACCAATACAGGATCGCTTTTGACGGCGAGATCTGACCGTACAATTCGCAACTCAACCCGGCACGCCTCAGCGACCAGGCTGAAATCGCGGACCACTTCTGCAATGATGCCTAATGGTCTGAACACTGTCTTGCGAACCACGATACCACCAGTGTCAAGCAGAGTGACATCGAGCAGGGAATCAAACAGCTTGGTGAGGACGTCGAGAGACTGACGAACCCGGTTCATGATGCTCTCATGCATCTCGGTATTTCGGGCGTCCGGCAAAGATTCAACGAACAGACTGATCGCATGAAGAGGTTGCCGCAAATCATGACTGGCCTGTGCCAGAAATCTCGATTTGGCGAGATTGGCCTCTTCGGCTGACAGACGCGCTTCATCCAGCTCTACCGCTTGGCGACGTACATTTTCAAGTAAGTCTTCTTTCTCGATTTGAAGACGGAAAGCCTGGAGCATGAAATCGTTGATCTTGCGCGCAAAAGTAATCAGCACGATGACATAGAGAAAAATCAAACCACCCGACAGAAACCCGGTCAAACCACCCTCAAGCAGATATCTAATGCCGAGCGGCGTCATGCCGGGTATCACAGAGAAATAACAGGTCCGCAGGCTCATCCCTTGCGTGCCCACGGCGCTCAGCGACATCCCGCCCATGACAAAGGTCAGGAAGAGTTGCAGCTCAGGCTCATGGCTCGGAAACAGGCAAAACCCGCTAAACCCCCACATCATGCCGACACTAAGGGCTGACATATCAAACCGCTGTTTGATTGAGGTGAACACCTCATCAGACCACTCTTCAGTCGACTGCGTTCGGGCTATCGACATCTGAAACAGAACCGCTGCGCTCAAGCCCAGTGTGAACACAATGCCGCGCCAAATCGGAACACTTGCCGCTGTCGACATAAAGCCCGCAACCAGCAAGCCGACCAGAATATGCATAGCACTGGCGAGCCGACTGCGATCAAGCAACATTCTTAGCGCGTGCTTGTCGAGCAAGCTATCGGCAATGAACGGCTTGTCACTCATGAAACTGACCCTAGCCCAATTGCACGCTAGCAGCCCTGAAAAGTCAACTAGCTCAAATGCTCTAATGGGCACTGTCAGGTTAAATCGACTTGAGCCCACCCTGCCCTGACTTTAGTATCGGCGGCATGTCCAAGAATCCATTCCGCTACTTTAACGCGGCGCCCGATATCATCCGCCTTGCGGTGATGATGTATGTCAGATTTCCGCTTTCGCTTCGCAATGTAGAAGACCTACTCCATGAACGCGGCATCGACGTTTGTCATGAAAGTGTGCGCCATTAGTGGAACCGGTTTGGTCCAATGTCGCGTCTGAGATACGAAAGAAACGATCTCAGAGCATGCGCCAGCACATCCAGTGGAGGTGGCATTTTGAATGAAGTCTACGTAAAGATAAACGGCAAGCAGCACTACCTGTGGCGCGCCGTTGATCACGAAGGTGAAGTTCTAGAATCGTATGTCACGAAACGCCGGGATCGCAAGGTTGCACTGCGTTTTTCAGAAGAAGGCGATGAGGCGGTACGGCAATCCAGAGGTCACGTGACCGACAGGCTTCTATCATATCGAACAGCTAAAAAGGTGATCGAAAACGAAGACAAACAAGAAACCGCGAGGTGGGCGAACAATCGAGCTGAGAATTCCCACCTACCCTTCCGGCGACGAGAACGAGCGATGCTTAGGTTCAGGCAAATGCGAAGTTTGCAAGAGTTCGTCTCGGTCCATGCCTCCGTCCACAATCATTTCAACCACCAAAGAAATATCGAACGCCGAACTAAGTTCAAAGACCTACGCGGTGTCGCCCTTGTTGAATGGCGCCAACTTCTCGTTGCCTAACACCCGTCATCTCAGCGAAAACGGAGACTGATTCGCATTAGACTGACAGCACCGCCAGCAACCTTGACGCCCATATATTCTCCAACAAAAAGTACTCTATCGATAATATGGATAAATTTTGCATGTCCGCGATAGTCTATAGTGCACCCAGCGCTCAGGCACCTAAACGGGCAAACGCTACATCAATTGCATAGCAAATGGCGAATAAGCAGGGCGGCACTTTTTGCTGTCATCGTATCTTTGTCATGTGGTGGTGAGACTTCAACAATGTCAGCGAGTGGTAGCGGGCAGTTTTCTGCTTTGCACACATCCATGACCTTCTCGATCAGGGACTCAACTGTCACCAGCGGGACACCTCGCGCCGCAGGGGCACTGACGCCGGGGGCCTGATAATGCGGCAACAAGTCGATATCTATGGTCAGATAGATTAGGTCAGATCTCGCAACAATCGCAGCGATTTGTGCATTGGCGGCCATTGGGTCCGCCAGCAGATGCTTGTCCATGATGACGTTCACGCCCCATGCGTCGGCGCGCTCGAACAAAGCAGCTGTGTTCGCCTCTTCGGCAACCCCGATGCAGAGATAATCGAACTGTTCCGGCGCGAGATTTCTGATCTGGTTGAACGGTGTTCCTGAGGACGGCCCGTCGTGACCCGGATTGCGTAAATCCAAATGTGCATCAAGGTTGATAATACCAATCTTCTTGTTGGGGTAATGGCTCGCAAGGCCACAGTAGCTGCCAAAAGCCGTTTCATGTCCGCCGCCCAGAACAATCACGCGGCTATGCTGAGCCAGCGCCTGACTGACATGCTGTGCCAGCAAAGCCTGACCCGCTTCGAGACCGTCGCCGTCGACGCCGATATCGCCCATATCCGTAAAACTTACCGCCGATTTTGGTGCTGCAAGGCCCGCCAGTGCAGCCCGCAAAGCTGCCGGTCCTTGCCTGGCACCAACGCGTCCCTTATTGCGCCGCACCCCGGCTTCGCAGGCAAACCCAATCAGGGCGTTCGTGCCGCCTGCTCTCTCCAGATCGTGCAGGCGCTTGGCCGAGGCACCATCTTCTGGATCTTCCCGGCCGATCCATGGCCGGGGCGGAATATGCGCAACAGCCATCCTATTTCGATCCTAGAATACCGGGCAAATCGAGACCATTCTCCTGCGCGCATGCGAGCGCATCCTCATACCCGGCATCGGCATGCCGCATCACCCCGGTGGCCGGGTCATTCCACAGCACATTGCCGATCCGCCGATCCGCTGCCTCGCTACCATCGCAACAGATGACCATGCCCGAATGTTGTGAGAAGCCCATACCGACACCGCCGCCATGGTGCAGGCTGACCCAGGTTGCTCCGCTTGCTGTGTTCAGAAGCGCATTCAGGAGTGGCCAGTCCGACACCGCGTCCGAACCATCCTTCATCGCCTCGGTTTCCCGGTTTGGTGAGGCCACTGAGCCGCTATCGAGATGATCGCGGCCAACCACAACTGGTGCGCTCAGTTCACCCGTGCGCACCATCTCATTGAAGGCGAGCCCGAGACGATGGCGTTGACCCAGGCCGACCCAGCAGATGCGCGCTGGCAGGCCCTGAAAACTGATCCGTTCGCGAGCCATATCCAGCCAATTATGCAAATGCGGATCGTCCGGTATCAGCTCTTTGACCTTGGCATCTGTCTTGTAGATATCTTCCGGGTCACCCGACAAGGCGCACCAGCGAAAGGGTCCAATCCCCCGACAGAACAGAGGCCGGATATAGGCTGGCACGAATCCAGGGAATGCAAACGCGTCTTCCAGACCTGCATCCAGCGCCACTTGCCGAATATTGTTGCCATAATCGAAGGTCGGCACACCTGCCGCTTTGAAATCGACCATCGCGGCAACATGGATTTTCATACTGGCGCGCGCAGCAGCGTCGACCGCTTGCGGATCGCTCTCTATCTTTTCGCGCCACTCAGCCAGAGACCAGTCCACCGGAAGGTAGCCATTGATCGGGTCATGTGCGCTGGTCTGATCGGTGACCAGATCAGGCCGCACGCCGCGCTTGAACAGCTCGGGCACAATTTCGGCGGCGTTACCGAGCAGGCCGATAGACTTAGCCTCCCCTGCCGCACCCCAGCGCTCAATCATCGCAAGGGCCTCATCAATACTGTCAGTTTTCTCGTCGATATACCCCGTGCGCAGGCGGAAATCGATCCGCGCCTCGTCGCATTCAACCGCCAAACAACTTGCGCCGGCCATCACGGCGGCCAATGGCTGTGCCCCGCCCATGCCGCCAAGTCCGGCAGTGAGCAACCAGCGCCCTGTCATATCGCCGCCATAATGTTGGCGACCAGCCTCGACAAAGGTTTCGTACGTGCCCTGCACGATACCTTGCGTTCCGATATAGATCCATGAACCCGCCGTCATCTGGCCGTACATGGCGAGGCCCTTGCGGTCGAGCTCGTTGAAATGCTCCCAATTGGCCCAATGCGGCACCAGATTGGAATTGGCGATCAGCACGCGCGGGGCATCTTCATGGGTGTTGAATATGCCGACCGGCTTGCCCGACTGCACCAGCAGAGTCTGATTGGATTCGAGTTTTTTGAGACTTTCAACAATCTTGTCAAAATCCTGCCAGGTACGCGCTGCGCGACCGATCCCGCCATAGACCACAAGTTCTGACGGGTTCTCAGCGACATCAGGGTGCAGATTATTCATCAACATGCGAAGTGGTGCTTCGGTTAGCCAGCTTTTGGCATTGAGTTGCGTACCAGTGGGCGCACGCACGACGCGGGTATTGTGTAATCGGTCAATCATCTCATCACATCCATCAGTTTTGGAAACGCGACGCCGGTGGCGCCTGTCAATTCTGTTCCACGCACGAGTACAGCCGCCGCCTCGATATCAGGCGCGAGGAAGCGGTCCTGTGTCAGCGGAGCGATATCTGCGCCGAACCTTGCCAAGGCTGCAGCCAGCTGCACACTTGTCTTTTCTGGCGCGCGAAATCGGATGCCTTCTGCGGCACAGAAAACCTCGATGCCCAATATATGAAACAGGTTATCCGACATTGGTCCTAACCGCCGCGCACCGTGAGCCGCCATGCTGACATGATCTTCCTGATTGGCGCTGGTCGGAGTTGAATCGGTTGAACACGGATTAGCCAAATGCTTGTTCTCACTCATCAAGGCTGCGCTGGTCACCTCGGCGATCATCATACCAGAGTTCAGGCCCGGATCAGCGGCCAGGAAGGGCGGCAGATCGTAACTCAATGTCGGGTCAACAAGCAGGGCGGTGCGCCGCTGTGAGATCGCGCCAATCTCGGCGAGCGCCAGCGCGATCATGTCGGCCGCAAACGCCACTGGCTCGGCATGGAAATTACCGCCCGAAACAATCCGGTCCTCCGATAGCAGGACAAGTGGATTGTCAGTCGCTGCATTGGCCTCTCGGCACAAGGTCGTGCCCGCGAATGAGAGCATGTCGAGCGCCGCACCAACGACTTGTGGCTGGCAACGCATACAGTACGGGTCCTGCACGCGCGGATCATCATCGCGGTGGGAATTGCGGATTTCACTATCAGCTAGCAAAGCCCGTATGGTGGCTGCCGCTGCGATCTGCCCCGGATGTCCGCGCAGGGTATGGATCTCAGCGAGCAGCGGCGCAGTGGAGGCTTTCGCGGCATCCATCGATAGCGCCGAAGACAAGAGTGAGACATTCGCCGCATGCTGGGCATTGAACAGCCCGATCAGCGCATGCGCGGTTGAAAATTGTGTCCCATTGATCAAGGCCAGGCCTTCTTTCGGACCGAGCACAAGCGGCGCAAGTCCGGCCTGCTCCAAGGCTGTACCTCCGGCCATTATCCGCCCGTCAAACTCCGCTTCGCCCTCCCCGATCATCACTGCTGCCATATGGGCTAGCGGCGCGAGATCACCTGACGCGCCAACCGATCCTTTCGCAGGCACCACGGGCGTCACGCCGTGCGTCAGCATCGCCTCTAGCAGATCAATCACGTATTCACGAACACCCGATGCGCCGCGTCCAAGCGAGATCAGTTTGAGCACCATCATCAGCCGCACCGCCGAACGTGTGATCGCTTCGCCAACCCCTGAACAGTGCGACAGGATCAGATTTCGCTGCAGGGTTGCGGTGTCTTTTGGCGCGATACGAATAGAGGCCAATTTTCCAAAGCCGGTATTGACGCCGTATACAGCGACATCGCCTCGCGCCGCTTTCGCTATGCACGCTGCCGAGACGCGAATTGCCGTGCGCGCTTCTTCATCCAGCCTGATCGACAATTGATCGCGCCAGATATCTTCAAGAACAGACAGAGAGACAGTGCCGGGACTTAGGATCAGCATTCAAGACCTCCAAATATGCGAGCGTAGAGCGGCGCGTCGCCCATACGATAGCTCAACTCAGCAGGGTGCGAGCTATCCCAGATAGCAAGATCGGCCACCTGCCCCGGTGTGATCATGCCGATATCTGACTGACCGAGGGCGCGCGCGGCGTTGACCGTCACGCCGCGCAAAGCTTCTTCTGGTGTCATCGCAAACAAGGTCGTCGCCATATTCATCGCCAGCAAGATCGAGGTCATAGGCGCAGACCCCGGATTGCTGTCAGTCGCGACTGCCATAGGCACGCCTGCTACACGGAAAGCCGCTATTGGCGGCACTTTCGTTTCTTTGAGAAAGTAAAAAGCCCCAGGCAGCATCACCGCGACTGTGCCCGCTTCCGCCATCGCCTCGACCCCATCTTGCGAGACATACTCAAGGTGATCCGCCGACAGCGCGCCGTATTGCGACGCGAGCTTTGCACCGCCCTGATCGGACAATTGTTCGGCATGCAGTTTTACGGGAAGTCCAAGCTCAGAAGCGACATCAAACACACGCTTGATCTGCGCGGGTGAGAACCCAATCGTCTCACAGAACCCATCCACCGCATCAACCAGGCCTTCAGCAGCCGCTGCACGTAATGCTGGCAAACACACCGCATCCAGATACTCATCCCCGTCCATGTCTTTAGGGATCGCGTGTGCGCCAAGAAAGGTCGTACAGATGCGGACCGGGCGCATTTCAGATAGTTTGCGGGCAACTCGCAACAGCCGCAACTCACCCTCTTGGGTCAAGCCATAACCCGATTTCACCTCAACCGTGGTGACACCTTCTGCGAGCATCCGGTCCAGCCGCTTCAGAGCGCCGCTAAGCAGGCCATCATCGGACGTTTGATTGGTCGCTTCAACGGTCGAGAATATCCCGCCGCCAGCCCGCGCAACATCCTCATAGCTGGCACCTTCAAGTCGCATCTCAAACTCACTTGCGCGCGAACCGGCATGGATCAGGTGCGTATGGCAATCGATCAAGCCGGGCGTGACCAGGCGTCCATCAAGCGACGTCGCGGGAACAGAACGCCACTCGGCGGGCAAGCCGTCGTCTGGCCCGGCATAGACGATCTTGTCCCGTTCAATCGCGATGGCTGCATGCGCTATGAGGCCATACCCAGTCGCTCCCGACACAGTGGCCAGGGTCGCCTCGGTATAAAGGCCACGCTTGAGCATGCTCGCCGCCCCCTTTTGCGGTCTTGCTAGACATATTGGATTTATGATCGAATGCCAGAGCCGACCTGACAGGAAGACGCATTTCATAACTCATGGCGGCAGATTTATGTATCGGTGTTGCAGACGCCGACTTACCGCGACGTTCGCCATGGCCTCTTACTGTAACCGGCCTATAAAGATCGCAACGGGAGCAGCAAATGACGAACCATCAGCACGTAATCGCAAAAGCAAACCTTCGTGATACATTATGGCAAGCTGCTGAGGAAACACCCCTCGCGACCGGTGACGTTCGTCTGTCAATCGATGCTTTCGCTTTGACAGCAAATAACGTCACCTACGCCGCTTTTGGTGGTCCACCGATGAATTATTGGGATTTCTTCCCGGCTTCCGAAGAGGCACATGGGCGGGTACCGGTTTGGGGCTTTGCTACTGTGCAGGCTTCAAATGCAGAGGGCATTCTGCCGGGTCAGCGCGTCTATGGATATTTTCCAATCTCAGACACGTTGGACGTCACCCCTGCCCGTCTGTCTGCGCACAGCTTTGTTGATCGCGCAGCGCATCGGCGAGATTTGGCCCCGGTCTACAATACTTATATTTTCAACCATTCTGACCCAGCATATGATAGCGCCTTCGAAGCACAGCAAATGTTGTTCAGGCCCCTTTATGCAACCGGGTGGATGATCTGCGACAGCCTCATTGAAGGCACGCCCAAACCCGATACGGTTGTGATTTCCAGCGCCTCATCCAAGACCGCCTTAGCGACCGCTCACGGATTAAAGACGCGCGGGATAAAAACCATTGGCATCACCTCACCGGGTAACAAAGCGTTTGTTGAAGCCAGCGGCTTCTACTCAGATATCATCCTGTACGACGAGGCTGCGCGCCTACCCGTGTCAGGCAGTATGGCCTATGTCGACTTCGTTGGCCGCCCCAAATTGACACTGGCCATCCACACGGCCTGCGGCGATGCCCTCGGTCGCAGCATGGTGATTGGCGTGACCGATTGGGAAGCGGACCGGACACCGTCAGCGTCCCTACCGGGGCCGACCCCGGAATTCTTCTTTGTTCCCGATTATGCAGCGGCTAGAGCCAAGGCGTTGCCAGCTGGTGAATTGGATCGGCGTATGGTTACGGACTTGATCGCCTTCTACCCAGCCTCGAAATCGTTGGTTGAAGCGGAAATGATCTCCGGCCTGGATGCGATTCAGCAAGCGTGGGCCGACACTGTCGATGGCAAAGTGAAGCCATCACGTGGCCTTATTTGTTCATTCTAGATTGCAAATGACATTCTCCAGGTCCTTCATATTCGTCCTTTCAAGCATTGCAGGACTCTGCTGTCCGCTAGCTGAAGCCGATATCAACTTCGTTCCCTCTGATCCAGAAACAGACGTCCTGGTTGATCGTTGCTTGGGGACTGAAGGCGTAATGCTGCTCGAAGGGACAGACGTCATTTGCTACAATGCTCCGATTTTCCCGGAGCAATTCCTGAAACTGAACGACATTCCGCCAGCACGCCAAATCATCATCACCAGTCCCGGCGGCAATGTCGCCACGGCGCGGGTTATGAGCACAATTTTGGACCGTAGAGATGAGCCCGCAATTATTGCAGGACAATGCATGTCGGCCTGCGCGATGGTCCTGCTACCCGGCCTCAATCAAGTGTACATTCACCATACAGCCCATATTGCGGTTCATGGCATTACAATGATGGACTACACAACATGGTGGGGCTGGCTGAAAGGCGGGGCCAAGCCGTCCACGATGGACCGAATGCAGGCGCAGTTTGGGTCTGATTTCCAGTTTTCTTTGCATAGCGGTGGACGCAGTCACATGACGCGCCATTTAATCGGTCAAGACGTCGATGAGGCGTATATTCAAACCATCAGCGACCGTATGCTGGGCGACGCCAAAGCCTATGACTGTAGAGTTGATCCCAAGAACTATTGGGGCATGCTCGACGCTCAGCATCTGCAATCATACCTAGGTGATCGGATCACCGGAATGGAGGCGTTCGCGCAGAGTTGGGATGATCCCAACAACCGGATCTACACATCTGTAACGGTGCCAATTGGCGCGCAAACTTATATCTTTGCGGACGATTACGCTGACGCCATTTGTACGGAGTAATCAGCCTTAACCAGACATGCCAGCATTGCGGGCACAATCGGCGGCAAAACTCGCCAAAGGTGCCACACGGGCCTCCATCGCGGCTGCATTCGCGTTCGACGCCGTACCATCGCGAACACGCCCGACAATACCCTGACAAATGCCTGCCAAGCGGAAAGCATTATAGGCGAAATAATAGTCGAGTTCAGGCAATCCATCGCGGCCAGTATGCCCGCAATAGAGAGCGACATATTCCTCCATTGTCGGGATTCCATAAGCCTTCAAATCTGGAATATCGATCAATGCGCCGCGACCGGGATCAGAGCTTGGCATTTTCCAGTTCATCAGGTGATAGCTGAAATCCGCCAATGGATCACCCAGCGTACAGAGTTCCCAGTCTAGCACAGCGATGACTTTCGGTTCGGTCTCATGCAGAACCATATTATCGAGGCGGTAATCACCGTGAACAATTGTCGTCACGTCGCCTGCCGGAATATTATTCGGCAACCAATCGATCAGCTTGTTCATATTGTCGATGGTTTGGGTCTCGGACAATTGGTACTGCTTTGTCCAACGGTGGATCTGACGAGCGACATAATCGCCCTCCTTGCCAAAGCCCTCGAGTCCGGCGGCGCGCCAATCGACAGTGTGAAGATCGGCAAAGGTTTTGACCTTCGCTTCATAGATCGCGCGGCGTTCAGACGGCTCTATGCCGGGAAGTGTACCATCCCACAAGATGCGCCCCTCAACGCAATCCATGACATAGAAAATGGTTCCGACAACACTTTCGTCCAAGCATAGCCCGTACGGTTGCGCCACCGGAAAGCCGAGCGGATAGAGCGCAGCTATAACTCGATATTCGCGATCAACTGCGTGTGCGGACGGCAGCAATTTGCCTGGCGGCTTGCGTCGCAAGACATAAGTCTTTCCGCCCGCAAAAAGCTTATAGGTTGGATTGGATTGGCCGCCCTTGAATTGCTTGACGACCAATGGCCCCTCATACCCTTCCACATTCGCCAGCATCCACGCATCGAGCTTGCTCTCGTCGAACGTGTGGCTTTCAGACACTTCCTTGGTCCCGGTGAACAGGTCTTGTGCAGTTTGGGTCTCAGTCATGATCATCTCCCGGACAGGTCATATTTACAGACTATGTACTAGCCGATTGGTGTGTGCGGTAAATCCCGGACGCAAGGTTAGCTTCGCGCAGAAAGTGCATTCAGCGCCGTGATTGCCATTTCAGCCTTCCCGACAGGCACAAAAACATGATCGTGATGAAAGGCAGCAACGGCGTTACACGGAACATCGACCAGCGCCAATGCTTCCGCAATCCTGGCCAAAAATCCAACTGCATGAAGATCGGAATAGACCGACAGTTCCAACCAGACCCAGTGATTTATCACTGGTGTATCGGCGTCAATTTGGCGAATGCTTGTCCACCCTTCACGTTCCTGAAACATCATAATCTGTTGAGGATGCGCCGGTTTCTGAGCGCTCGTTTCAAACAGCCAAAGGCCATCCATACGTTCAATTTCAAGCGTCTTGAGTAACTGATCCAGATCACGCTCTGCCATGGTCTATTTCAAAGCTCGCCAACCGATGTCACGGCGGCAAAACCCCTGCGGCCAATCTATCGCATCAATGCCAGCATAGGCGCGATCAATCGCTTGTTTGAGATCGCCGCCGATCGCCGTCACCCCCAGCACACGGCCGCCATTCGAGATCAGGGCGCCGTCATTGTCCTTGTCGGTGCCCGCATGGAACACATCGACGCCTGTCAGCGCAGCAGCTTGGTCCGTGCCCTTGATCGTTGATCCCTTGGTATATTCACCCGGATAACCATCGCTGGCCAAGACCACGGTCGCGCTTGGCCGAAAATCGCGCAGCCCAATGATCTCACTAATCTCGCGGTGGGCATGGATCAGACCGCCAGTTGCACAGATCAGCAATGCTGGCACAATATCACCGGGTAGCCCAGCCATCAGAACCTGACATTCCGGGTCGCCGAACCGGCAATTATATTCGATCAGGCGCGGGCCGGTATCGGTAATCATCAATCCGGCAAACAGCACGCCCTGATAAGGATTCCCGTCTGCGGCCATGCCCTTGATGGTCGGCTCAATGATCTCTTTCATGATCCGCTTTGACATCGCCTGATCGACGACCGGGGCCGGGGAATAGGCCCCCATGCCTCCCGTATTGGGACCTTCATCACCATCGTAGGCGGCTTTGTGGTCTTGTGCAGCGACCAGCGGCACGGCATGTTCACCATCAACAATGGCAAAAAAGCTGGCCTCTTCGCCGGTCATAAATTCTTCAACGACAACTTCCGCGCCGGCCCCGCCAAAAGCATCTTCAATCATGATGTGGTCAATCGCGGCATAGGCTTCGTTTTCATTCCGGCAAAGGATCACACCTTTACCGGCCGCCAGTCCGTCGG
>JAJFFK010000016.1 GCA_021776655.1 Henriciella sp.
GATTATTATCAACCGGGTGAACCTGCAGAATGTGTTGCCGCCTCAGCCGGTGCAAGCTGCGTTCGATGATGTTCAGTCTGCGGAACAAGACGAGATTACGTTCCAGGAACAAGCCATTCGGGACGCTGTTACCGTGGTGGAAGATGCCCGCGGGCAGGCTTCGAGCCTCGTTTTGGCGGCGGAAGCCTATCGAGATCAAACCATTGCGGTGACCCAAGGTGAAGCATCGCGCTTTATCGCGATCTACGATGAATATGCTTTAGCGCCGGAAGTGACCCGTCAGCGGATGTATCTTGAAACCATGGAGCGGGTTTTTGGCGACATGGACAAGATCATTATTGATGAAAACAGCAGTGGTAGCGGTGTTGTGCCGTATCTGCCGCTTAATGAATTACAAGGGTCGGGCAATCGCTCGACCTCGCGCTAGGAGGCCGGTGCTATGAGATATTTTGCTGCCTTAAGTCTGATCCTGGCTCTTGCCGGTGTCGTTACCGTTTCAAGCGCGGCCTATACGGTCCAGGAAACTGAATATGCCATCGTGCTGCAGTTTGGGGAGCCTGTGGGTGATGCCGAAGGCCCCGGATTGCATTGGAAGTTGCCATTCGTTCAACAGGTCCAGCATCTGGATCGGCGGGTCTTGGTTTTGGACACGGACCCGGAACGGGTTTTATCCTCCGAACAGCGCCCCATCATTATCGATACCTACACACGATGGCGCATCGTTGATCCTCTGGCGTTCTATCAAACAACGAAGACCGTGGGTCAGGCGGACTTGAACCTGACGAACCTCTTGCGTTCAAACCTTCGGGCGATTGTCGGTGACGTAACTTTTGAAACCTTGCTGTCTCCGGAACGTTCTGTGTTGATGCAAGCAATCCAGGAGCTGATTAACGAGCAATCATCACGCTGGGGCATTGAAATTGTGGATGTGCGTATTTTGCGCGCTGATCTTCCAACTGAGATTGAACAAACCGTTTTCAACCGTATGCGGACGGAACGTGAGGCTGTGGCACGGGAGAGCCGGGCACGAGGCCGTGCGGAAGCAATCCGTATTGAAGCACGGGCCCAGCGAGATGCAGTTGTTCTTTTGGCCAACGCTGAACGACAAGCTCAAATCACGCGCGGTGAAGGGGATGCAGAACGGAACCGGATCTTCGCTGTAGCCTATGGCCGTGATGCTGATTTCTTTGCCTTCTACCGGGCCATGTTGGCCTATGAAGAAGCCTTGAGCGAGGAAAACACACGCCTGGTGCTTTCCCCCGACAGCGAATTCTTCCGGTACTTTGGTGACCCTTCGGGGGCTGGCAACTAAGGGGCCAGACCATTCGAATTTAAACAGGATGCAGGACAGGAGCTCACCATGGGCGGTGAAGAGTTTGCCCTCAACCTTGGGCTGGCCTTTGGGTTGATGTTGGTGCTGGAAGGGCTGATTTATGCCCTTTTTGCCCGACCGCTCAAGCGCATGATCATGGAATTCCTGGCCATGCCGGAATTTACCGTGCGCCTGGTGGGCGTTACCATTGCTGCCATTGGCGTATTGGTGATTTGGTTCGTAAAGGGCTAAACTCCCCCAATTCCTCCTTTGTGGATGCCACACAACAATATTACCGCCTCTGTAAGATTTGCGCGGTAAGGTAAATCCAAACGAGGGATGGGGGCATCCCAATGGGGAAGATGGGCATTCAAGGAGACGGTCCACGTGCAACAACAATTCAAGACGGCAACGCGCGCGTTTACATTTGTTCTGGTCACCATCGTGATGGGGACCGGTTTGCTGGTGGCAGAGCCAAGCGCTGCTCAGCGCCGGGGGGCACCGAACTCCTTTGCTGATCTTGCGGATCGATTGTCTCCGGCAGTGGTCAATGTATCGACCGCTCAATATGTGCGCCGTGAAGGCGAAGAAGATATTCCGTTCGAGCAGTTTCCTCCCGGACACCCTTTTGGAGATTTGTTCCGCGATTGGCTGGAGCGTAATCCCGACAGCACGCCAGCGCCGCAACAGACGACCTCACTGGGCTCAGGCTTTGTAGTGGATTCAGAAGGTATCATCGTGACCAACTATCATGTGGTCGCCGGCGCTGACACGGTCAGCATCACGCTTACCGATGGCACCGTATTGCAGGCAACCCTGGTGGGCGCAGACGAGCCAACAGACATTGCAGTCTTGCGCGTTGAACCGGAGTATCCGCTGACGGCCGTTGAGTTTGGCGATTCAGATGATGCCCGGGTTGGCGACTGGGTCATGGCCATCGGTAATCCCTTTGGCCTTGGGGGGTCGGTAACGGTCGGGATTATTTCCGCCCGGAACAGAGATATTTATTCCGGTCCCTATGATGATTTCATTCAGACCGACGCTGCCATCAACCGAGGCAACTCAGGCGGGCCACTTTTTGACATGGACGGGAATGTTGTTGGCGTGAACAGCGCCATCATCTCCCCCAGCGGCGGCTCAATTGGAATTGGATTTGCGGTTCCCGCATCAACAGCAAATCTTGTGGTCAGCCAGATCCTTGAATTTGGCGAAACCCGCCGCGGCTGGCTGGGTGTTCGTATTCAGACCGTAACCCCGCAGATCGCCGAAAGCCTTGGTATGGACCGGGCTTATGGCGCACTGGTTTCATCTGTGACCCCTGGCGGGCCAGCAGAAGAAGCCGGTATTGAACGTGGCGACGTGGTTCTGGAATTCAATGGCTCCGACATTGACCGCATGCGCACCTTGCCGCGCATCGTCTCGCAAACCGAAGTGGGGCGGCGTGTCCCGGTCCGTGTGTGGCGGGAAGGGCATCAGCAAACTGTGCGCATCGTTTTGGGCGAGCTGAATGAGACTGAAATCGCGGCCTTGGAGCAAGGTAATAATCTAACGGTTGAACCCATGGTGGGTCAGTTGGATAGCCTTGGTCTGACTTTGGCGGAGATCACACCGGGTCTGCGGGAGCGCTTTAATCTGCGCCAAAGTGCCGAAGGTGTTGTGGTCACAAGTGTTGATCCTAACGCGCCAGCTTCGCAAAGCATTCGCGCAGGGGATATGATCTTGGAAGTAGAACGTCAGATCGTGCGGGACGTGGATGACGTCTCAACACGTGTTTCCAATGCTGCCAACGAAAACCGCGACGTTGTCTTGTTCCTGATCGAGCGGGGCGGGCAGGCGAGTTACGAGCCGGTTCAGTTTGTGAACTAGCCTGCGCTAGTCCGTCCTAAACTCTGACCGTCGATAGCCTTGGAAATATAATAGCGTGGTGAGATCGCCGTGATCCACCCGCGCCCGCGCGGCTTCCGCAACAATGGGTTTGGCATGATAGGCCACACCCAGGCCTGCATCGGACAACATATCCAGGTCATTGGCCCCATCGCCCACCGCAAGGGTATCAAAAGCCTCCAGCCCCAAGCGAAGGCGCGCAGCATTAAGGCTTGCCCGCTTTGCGTCCCGTCCCAAGATTGGCAGGCCTACTTCGCCGCTTAGCTTGCCTTGGGAGATGATCAGCTCATTGCCGCGATGTTCTGCAAAGCCCAGTTCCTTTGCCACGCGCGAGGTGAAGTAAGTAAAGCCGCCAGAGACCAGGATGCACAAAGCGCCATTGGCTTTCATGGTGCGCACAAGCTCAAGGCCCCCGGGCATCAAATGCACCCGTTCTTCATAGGTCTGGGCAAGGGCGCTCTCGTCCAGTCCGGTCAGCATGGCAACCCGTTCGGTGAGGGCACCTTCGAAATCCAGCTCCCCGCGCATGGCGCGTTCGGTGATGGCAGAGACTTCCTCCTTGCGGCCTGCAAAATCAGCCAGCTCGTCCAGGCACTCAACAGTGATCATGGTGCTGTCCATGTCCGCGATCAGCAGCTTCTTGGCTCGACCTGCCTTGGGTTGAGCGAGGAAATCAATGGATCTGGCCATTCCGGTTGCACGGATGGTTGCCTCGGCGAGCAACAGGTCCACCCCCTCGAAGGCGATATCGCACGCCAGATTAGGTGCCAGCCAGTCGGGCGCGCTCACATTTGCACCGGCCTCTGTGAGGGCCTGTCGTGCAGCGTTAACCAGGGCGGCTTCTAAAGGCGAAGTGTCCGCTTTACCCACAAGTGTCAGAACGCTATCCATGTGCCTCTGGTTTCTCTACAACAGCCGAGTGATGACAAAAACGCCAATCCTTATTGCAGGGCCTACCGCCAGCGGCAAGTCGCAGTTGGCTCTCGATCTGGCAAACAGATTGGGTGGGGCCATCATTAATACAGACAGCATGCAGGTCTATAAGGACCTGCGCGTGCTGACGGCGCGCCCATCTGAGGAAGAAGAGGCTCAGGCGCCGCATTTTCTTTATGGCGTGATAGACGCCTCGGTGCGGTGTTCAGCCGGGGTATGGGGGCGAATGGCAGCGGAGACCCTGATTGAGGTCGAACGCGCCGGGCTGCGGCCCATCTTTGTGGGGGGGACGGGGCTTTATTTTGCAGCTCTCACCCAAGGCCTTTCGGCCATTCCCGAGATACCGTCCTATATCCGTGCCCAGGCTGCCCGCAGAATTGATGCAGGCGAGATTGATGACCTCTTTCAGGACCTGGTCCGGCGCGACCCGGAAAGCGCTGCCCGCATGGGCCCCACAGATACTCAGCGCATTCAGCGGGCCTGGGAGGTTCTACAAGCCACCGACAAGGGGCTTTCCGAATGGAACCGCGAAAAGCAGGAACCCGTTCTTAAAGAGCCCCCAATTCGGATTGTGCTCGAGCCGGTGCGCAACAGGCTTTATGCCCGCTGTGAAAAACGATTTGAGATCATGCTGTCCGAAGGGGCGCTGGATGAAGTGCGTTTGCTGCTCAAGCGCGGGCTGAGCCCCACGCTGCCAGCGTTAAAAGCCCTTGGGGTGCGGGAGCTGGGCGACTATCTGTCCGGCCACATTCAGTTGGGTCAGGCCATCGGCCGGTCAAAGATGATGACCCGGCGATATGCCAAGAGGCAGCTGACCTGGATGCGCAATCAGATGGAAGATTGGGATCGTCTCGACCCTGCGTCGAAAACACTTTTCGATGATGCCATGTCAGTGATTGACGCAGGCCCCCACTGAAGCGCTAAATGTCTATAAAATCAGGGTGATTCGCGGGATAATTGTCTCGGGAAGGTTCTTGGCGAAGTTTTCTAGATGTGCATGATGTCTGGAGACCCTCATCAAGCTCTTTTTGTGTGCTTTGCGTTCGAGAAAATGGTGAACAGGCGGGAAACCATCTTTCGCCTTACTCCAGACGTAATACCTATGGCTCATGACCTGGCTTCGGCTCATGACGCGACCCTCATGAAGCTGGCCGGTTCGAGCCATTCTATCGAACCATATCATTTGCGACTTAGGTCGCGGGTTTAAGATCTAGAACACAGGCGGATCTGTTAGCGATGCAATTCAGTCTCTTGGGGCTTTTCTCAGCCGATATGGCCGTTGATCTTGGAACGGCAAACACCCTCGTTTATGTGAAGAGCCGGGGGATCGTTCTGAACGAGCCTTCCGTGGTGGCGATGATCACCAAAGGCGGCAAGCGTCAGGTGCTTGCGGTGGGCGATGACGCCAAGATGATGCTGGGTCGGACGCCCGGTAACATTGAAGCCGTGCGCCCCATGCGTGACGGGGTGATTGCGGACTTCGAACTTGCCGAAGAAATGATCAAGCACTTCATTCGCAAAGTGCACAATCGCCGGGCTTTTGTATCCCCGCTAATTATCATCTGCGTACCGAGCTCTGCTACCAACGTTGAGCGCCGGGCGATCCATCAATCTGCGCTGGCCGCTGGAGCGCGCCAGGTTGAACTGATTGATGAGCCGCTGGCCGCTGCGATTGGCGCTGGGTTACCGATTGAAGAGCCTGCCGGGTCTATGGTGGTTGATATTGGCGGCGGTACGACGGAGGTTGCTGTTCTATCGCTGGGTGGCCAGGTCTATTCGCGCTCCGTACGGGTTGGCGGTGACAAGATGGACGAAGCCATCATGAACTATCTGCGCAAGAATTCAGGTATTCTGATTGGTGAAATGTCAGCTGAGCGGATCAAGAAACAAATCGGCACAGCCATGGCGCCTGAGAATGGTGACGGCATGACCGTGACGGTGCGTGGCCGTGGTACAGGCGACGGCGTTCCAAATGAAGTTGAGATCAACGAACGCATGATGGCTGATGCTCTATCTGATCCGGTTCAGGAGATTGTCGACGCTGTGCGTGTCGCACTTGAGGCGATGCCACCCGAACTTGCAGCTGATATCGTTGATCGCGGTATCGTCCTGACGGGCGGCGGCGCACTGCTGCGAAATCTCGATGTCGTTTTGCGGGCGCAGGCGCATTTACCGGTGATGATTGCAGAAGACCCATTGCGCTGTGTGGTGAATGGGTGTGGATTCGTTCTGGAGAATCTACAGCGCATGAGAAATGTGCTGTCGCCGGAAGTTTGATATAGTCCCGCACGAACGCGTCATAGCCTGACGGGAAGGATAAGCCCATGCCTCGTTATGTCGGCAAGGGAAGCAGGAGACGGCCCCTACGGCGATATGGGTTCTTTATTGCCGTGGCTGGATTGATTGCGCTCCTGCTGCTTCAGACCTCACCCCGGTTGAGTGAGCAGATTGAACCGGTTCGCACTGCGGCCTCGGATCAAATGTTCCATATGTCCAAGCCAAGTCTGATTGACCGGGTCACCGGTGCGTCGAAACGTGAGCGACGTATTTTCGAGCTTGAAACCCGGGTGCGTGAATTGGCGCAATATGAGGCCCTGGCTTTGTCTATGGCGGAGCGCTTGGAAGTGTACGAGGACATTCTCAATATGCAGGGTGAGCCAGCTGGAGCCGAAGTTACAGCCCGGATTATGGCAGAGGCTGATGGCCCCTTCGCCGAAGCATTGCTGGCCAATGCCGGGCGTCTGAACGGGGTTGAAGAGGGTTATTATGCCGAGAATGATGGCGGACTTGTTGGCCGCGTGGTTCAGGTTGGCAAACGCTCAGCGCGCATCTTGAAGATAACCGATTTCAATAGCCGGGTTCCGGTTATGGGCGAGTCGAGCGGTCTTCGTGCGATCATGTTTGGTGGCCGTGATGGCGCAGGGCAGCTGACGGATCAGCCTGAATCTGGTGCCTTCATTGATGGTGAGCGTATTCTGACATCTGGTGAAGGCGGTATGTTTCCGCGCGGCGTGGTGATTGGGCGCGTGATTGGCGGCGGGGATGAGCCGAGAGTGGAGCTGGCGATGAGCCGGGGCCAACTGAGCTATGTCAGGTTGAAGCCATCGGCGCGAATTTTGCCGCCGGAGGTGGACGACACTTCGCCAAGCGCTGAAGCAGTGACGGCCGCGCCTAGCGAGGCGATCGAATGAAGACCATTTCAGCGCTGCTAGGGTCAATTGGGCGTTGGTGGCAACGGTCGAGGCCCCGTGTCAGACTAATGGTCGGTATGAGTGTGTTGGTGGTCATTGGCCTGACGGGCCTGACCCCGAATGTCTGGTTCGGTGTCACGATCAGTTGGCCCTATGCGGCCTTAATCGCTGCGGCGGGATGGGGGCGTTCCGGGCTTGGCTTTGGCCCAATGTTTGTGCTCGTTCTGTTCGGTTTTGCACAGGATGTCACCGCTTCGGCGCCGCTTGGTTGCTTTGCCTTGGTCAATTTGGCGATCTTTGGCGCAAGTGCGACGGCAAGCCAGACCTTCGATATTGAACGCTCTCGCGGGATGAATTTTGGTCTTCCAATGGCAATGATTGCGCTCGGTATGAGCTTGGTCTGGATTTTAGCCAGCTTTGCGGGCGGCCATTTTGTCAGGCTGCTCCCGATCATTTCGGCGCTTATGGCGACTTTGCTCCTGCATATGCTCGTCGCGCCGGTGTTTGATTTGGGCGTGCGACGCGGGGCTCATGCGGGTGTTTCAGCATGAGTGGATCGCGCCCCGTTGACAAATTGTTCAACCGCCGGGCGGTCGTCGCGGCTGGCGGCGGTGGTGTCTTGTTTAGCGGTCTGATTGCCCGCTTGTTTCAGTTGCAGATCTTGGATGGTGAGCGCTACCAGGCGATTGCTAAGGAAAATAGCGTTCGGTTGGATCTCGCGCCGCCTCTACGCGGAAATATCCTTGATCGATTTGGACGACCTTTGGCGGCGCACCGCCAAGCCGGGCGCATTTCGATTGTTCGCGAACAGGCTGGCGACGTCGCGGCTGTCTTGAAAGAGGTTGCTCGCCACATTGATCTATCTGAGGCGCGTCAGCAGCAGATTGTTGCGGAGACCCGCCGCCAAGCCGCGTTTCAGCCGGTTATTGTTCGCGGTGAGCTGTCCTATGAAGACTTTGCGAAGATGTCGCTGCGCGCGCCAGAGATGCCTGGCATTCTGGTCGAGATGGCGGCAACTCGGTCGTATCCACGCGGGCGTGATTTCGCACATGTTCTTGGATATGTTGCCAAGGCGAGCCAGTCTGATCTGGAGCGTTTAAGCGACGGCACGACACGCGATGAAGCCAAAGCAATCCGCAGATTGTTTCACCACCCAAATATGCGTACGGGCAGGTCTGGTCTGGAGCGCTATGCTGAAGAATGGTTGCGCGGTGAAGCAGGCTTTCGCAAACTCGAAGCCAATGCAGCGGGTCGTATCATTCGAGAGTTTGACGCCCCCGAACTGGCACCTAAACGCGGCCGCGACATACATCTGACGGTTGATGCAGAATTACAGCGGGTTGCGATTGACCGGTTTGGAGAAGAAAGCGGCGCCGCGGTTGTTCTGGATATTGAAACTGGTGACATCCTGGCCTTTGTGTCGACGCCAGCTTTTGATCCAAACGATTTCGTCAATGGCATCAGTCAGGCGGACTATGACTTGCTGCGCTTTAGCGACCGGTTCCCGCTTTATCACAAGGCTTATGACGGCACTTATCCGCCAGGATCGACCTTCAAGATGGTGGTGGCGACTGCCGCGCTTGAAGCTGGTGTGATCAATCCGAACGAGCGGGTCTTTTGCAATCGACGATACCGCTTTGGCAATAATACCTGGCATTGCTGGAAACCTGGCGGGCATGGATCGGTGAATATGCATCAGGCGATAAAAGGCTCGTGCGATGTCTATTTCTATGAGACCGCGCGCCGGGTCGGGATTGAGAAACTCGCCGAAACCGCGCGCAAGTTCGGGTTTGGACAGCGCTGGGAGCTTGGCCTGACAGGTGGTCGGTCGGGGGTTGTCCCTGATGATGCCTGGAAGCGGGAAAATCGTGGTGAGCCCTGGTATGAGGGTGAAACGCTGAATGTCGGGATCGGGCAAGGGCAGGTCTCTGCCTCGCCGCTTCAGCTGGCGATCATGTCGGCTAGGATAGCAGCGGAAGGTCGCATCATTACACCGCGAATTATCGGAAACGGCCCTCGACCAGATGCCGATATTCCGCTGGATGAACCGCTTGATGGCGACATCATGCGCCGGATGAAGGCGGGCATGTTCGGCGTTACATCTGAAGGCGGTGGGACGGCCTACCGTTCTGGCGATCTTGGGCTGGGCGGACCGCGTCTTGCGGGTAAGACCGGAACCTCGCAAGTGCGTCGGATTTCGGCGACTGAACGACGATCCGGTATTCTCAAGGGCGAAAACATTGACCGCAAGCTACGCGATCATGCGCTGTTTGTGGCGTATGCGCCGGCGGATGATCCAAAATATGCGATCTCAGTTATCGTTGAGCATGGTGAGGGCGGGTCGCGTACGGCGGCACCAATTGCCCGCGATATTATTGCAGCAGCCATTCGCATGGATTCAGCGCGCGCGCCGGTCTACACTGCGACCGCCGCCGTTTCGGGCAATCGCCCCTCCACCGGAGGGACGTGACATGGCTGGGATACGTGCGCGCGGTTCAAATTTCAGCCGGACAAACATATTTGCGCAATTTACAGGGCTACCCTGGGGCCTGATCCTGCTGCTCTGCGCGATGGCGGTGATCGGGGTTGCAACGCTGCATTCTGCGACATTCACCAATCCGGAGGAGGCAGGCCTGCCGCTGAAACATGCTGAACGGTTTGGTGCAGCCTTTGCGGTATTGATCATAGCTGCTTTGGTACCGCTGAAATGGTGGATGACCTTGGCCTGGCCAGCCTATATCGCAACCCTGACTTTGCTGGTCGGGGTTGAGTTTTTCGGTGTGACCGGCGGCGGCGCACAGCGCTGGCTACAGGTTGGGCCGGTAGCGGTACAGCCATCCGAGTTTATGAAAGTGTCGCTAACCCTGGCTTTGGCAGCCTATTATCACCGCATCTGGAACGATAATTCCGGCGGCTTGTTGGTGCATATTCCCGCACTCTTATTGATCATGATCCCGGCGGCATTGATTTTCCGGCAGCCGGATTTCGGAACGACTTTGGCTTTGTTTGCCTCTGGCGGCATATTGATATTCCTGGCCGGACTATGGTGGCGCGTGATTTCGGCTGTTGTGATTGTCGCTGTCGCGAGTGTCCCGCTGGTCTATTTGGTCGTGCTGGAGGATTATCAGCGTGAGCGAGTTGATACTTATGTGGCGCAACTGACCGGGGCGCAGGTTAATGTCATGGATGATGGCTATCAGATCGAACAGGCCAAGATCGCGATCGGGTCTGGCGGCTGGACCGGCAAAGGGTATATGGAAGGCACCCAAGCGCAGCTGGATTATATTCCGGAGCAGCATACTGATTTCATTCTGACGGTTCTGGCCGAGGAGTTTGGCTTTTTGACCACGACCGGGGTGTTGATCATGTGGATGGTCATCCTAGGGCTCGGCCTGGTCATCGCCTTGCGAGCCAGCAGCCTGTTCGGGCGATTTTTGGCGGCTGGAGCGGTGATGACTGTTGCCTTCTATATCTTGTTCAATGTTGCGATGGTGCTCGGCCTGTTACCTGTGGTTGGGGTGCCATTGCCATTCCTGTCTTATGGCGGAACAGTGATGATCACGACGGCTGCGAGTTTTGGTCTGATTTGTTCGGTACATCTCGGAAAAGACGAGTTATTGAGCATCGGCTGACAAATACATGCCCTGAATGAGGCTGGTGCGTTGATTTTTGTTTCGCGGCAGCTAGTGTCCCCGCAAAATCATTCCCTGGGAGAGGATTCGAATATGGCAGGCATTGGCCGCAAGACCGATACATGGGGCTCACGCTTCGGATTCATAATGGCGGCGGTGGGATCCTCCGTCGGTTTGGGCAATTTTTGGCGCTTCCCGTATACCGCAGGTGAGAATGGCGGCGGTGCGTTCATTCTGATCTATCTGGTCTGCGTGTTGGTGCTTGGCTTGCCGGTGTTGATGGCTGAGTACGGCATGGGTCGTAAATCTGGTATGTCGGCAATTGAAGGTATTCACTCGTTGGCACGGGCCGAGAGCAAGAGCTCCAATTGGGGGGTGCTCGGTTGGATCGGGTCACTGGCCGCGTTCTTTATCCTGACATTCTATATGGTCATCTCGGCTTGGGTGATTGAATTTATACCTCAGGCGTTCAGTGGCGTGTTCTCTGGGTTTACTGATGAGGCTGCGCGGTTAACTGCCGAGGCACAGGCGCTCGATCCGAATGCAGCTGCCGTCACGATTGCGGATGTGTCTGGCGAAAACTTCGATGAAACAACTAAGGATCGCGGGCGAATTTTATTCTGGCTTGCTTCGTTTATCGCTCTGAATACGTTCATCGTGGCGCGCGGCGTCAAGGGTGGGATTGAGCGTGTCGCGACCATCCTGATGCCAATTTTCTTCGTACTTCTGATTGGCTTGGTGATTTACGCGATGAATGTTGGTGATGTTGGTAAGACGGTTAGCTTCTTGCTCACGCCTGATTTTTCAAAAGTTGGGTTTGGGACGATATTGGCGGCTGTTGGGCAGGCCTTCTTCTCGATCGGCGTTGGCTCGTGTCTGATGATTACCTATGGCGCGTACATGTCGTCTGATATGGACATTCCGCGCTCTTCGATGATTGTGGCGGGGGCAGATACGATGGTCGCGATCATTGCTGGCTTTGCAATTTTCCCAATTGTGTTCGCCTTTGGCGCAGATGCTGCGGCTGGACCGGGACTGTTCTTTATCTCACTTCCATTGGCGTTTGGCTCGATGCCATTTGGCGACATGGTTGGTGGGGCGTTCTTCACGCTGGCTTTGTTTGCAGCGTTTACATCGTCGATCTCGCTGATGGAAGTGGGCGTATCATGGCTCGAGGAACGCCAAGGCGTAACCCGTCCGGGCGCCGCAATGGGGGTTGGTTTTGTCCTGTTCATGATCGGCGCTGGGTATGTCTATTCCGGCGACTATATCGATTTCACCGACTTCATTACGGGCAACATCATGCTACCGCTTGGCGGCCTGCTGGTGGCGGTGTTTGCCGGTTGGGTGCTTAGCCGTGGCATGATGACGACAGAGTTTGGGGAAGGCACGATCATGAACCTATGGCGCTTTGCCGTGCGTTGGGTAGTACCACCAGCACTGGCATTTATTCTGGTCTTCGGCACACTGGCGACGGCGGAGAAGAACTGTTGGATCGACCTGCCGGGTGAATGGCATTTGAACCCTGTCGAAGACCTTGCCAAATGCATGGCACCTTAACCAATAAAGCGCACGACAATGAAAGCCCTCGCTTTGCGGCGAGGGCTTTTTGTATCTGTGACGGCAATGCTAGCTAAACCGTCGCCCGAATTCACGAGTCGCACGGATCAATTTGTCGACCGTTCCCGGCTCAAGGCTGGAATGGCCTGCACCGGGGATGATGTTGAGATTGGCACCCGGCCAGACTTTCTTCAGCGCCCAAGCCGTCGATAGCGGGGTCACGACATCATAGCGCCCGTGCACAATGATACCCGGTGTTGCTTGCAGTTTCTTCTCGATCTGGCCAAGCAACCAGCCATCACTCTTGAAGAAGCCCTTATTGACAAAATAGTGACATTCAATACGCGCGAAAGCGTCGGCGAAATCGTCCTCTTCGAACCGTTTTGGCCGACTGTTCGGCCCTTGGATTGTGATTGTTTCACCTTCCCAACAGGCCCAGGCTTTGGCAGCTTCTATCCGTCGTTTGTAATTGTCACCGGTCAGGCGTGCGTGAAATGCGGCCAGCAGGTCGCCGCGCTCAGCTTCCGGGATCGGCGCGACATACCGGTCATAGGCGTCCGGGAAAAGGCGGCTGGCACCTTCCTGATAAAACCACTGAATTTCAGCTTTACTGATCAGGAAGATACCGCGCAGGATCAGGCCCAGTGTTCGGTCTGTATGCTTGACGGCATAGGCGAGTGCCAGAGTTGACCCCCATGACCCGCCAAACACCACCCATTTATCAATCTTAAGCTGCTTGCGGACCGCTTCGATGTCACTGACCAGCGCCCAAGTATCATTTTCACGCAATTCTGAATTGGGAGTGGATTTTCCGCAGCCACGCTGATCGATCAAGATAATCCGGTAAATAGCCGGGTCGAAGAACCGGCGCATTTCTGGAGATGAGCCACCGCCAGGGCCGCCATGCAGAGCAATGACAGGCAGTCCAGAGGGGTTGCCGGATTCTTCCCAATAAATCTCGTGTAGGTCTGACACGCGAAGGAAGCCGGTTTGGCGAGCGTCGACGGGAGGATAAAGTTGCAGCATTTTTAGCCTTTGTTCATGACCTCTTCACCTATCGACTGTCATGTAATGAATAAAGGGTATGGACGGGGTTTTTATCACCTGTATGAGTGAATACGGGTGGGAATATATTGGCGGGTGTTTGCCTATGCGTAGTGTAGCTGTTGGTTTGTTAGCTCTGGTTGCCGTTTCTGGATGTGCAACTGTATCGGTGATGCCCGGTGAAGCCTTGGTTGAAGCGCGCGTCACACAAGAACAATCTAACCTCAGAAATGTCTGCAACGCCTACACAGAGCAAGCGAAAGCTGAAAATTGGGTCACCCCAACCAATGGCTTTTTGAGTATTGCACGTGTGCTAATCGATGGATCTTCGGCGAAGCAAGCTGCGTCGCAAACTTATGCCGACGGTATCGAGGCTGATACTGGCGACGTTGAAGCACTGTATCAGCGTATCTCTACCGATATTAGCTCTGCGCGTGATGGACTTGAGGTTGTGACAGCAGAGGCGGTAAAATTCGTTGAAGCATCGCAGACCAATAAAGCCAGCTTGCGCCGTGACGTGATGAGTTTCGAAAGCGCGCTCGTCACAGCTCAGAAAAGCCGACGTAACTTCGCCGGTGCGATATCGATTGTGGCACAGCGCGGCGATGCTGGCCTGTCGAACAGTGAAGCAGAACTTGCAGAGTTTGATATCGTTATTGATCGCGCCCGCGATACTGTTAATCGGCTTGCCTTGGCGCATAGCGCCAATTCGACAGACTCGGCTGTCTCCTAAAGTCGCGACCCTCCTTAAGTTTTGATATACCAAGCCTGCATCATGATCGCGGCCAACTGTGTCGTGCGTTTACGGACTGTTTCTGGTGTCCAGGCGACCTGGTCTTTGAGATCCTGGGTCAGCGCGTATTCCGGCATTCCGTCCTGAAAGTACTGCGCCTTCTTCTCTTCGAATGAATGATTGTCGGCGCGCTGATTGGCATCTTGGGACAGCAGAACAAAATTACCGATGGTTTCGCTGAGTTCGCGGTGCTGGGCCGGGACGGGCCAGGAACTGTGCCAAGGCGAACTGTCAGGCAGGTGGCGTGGGAGAACATGCTCAACCGTTGCGCCGTCTTCCGGGCTGAGGGCTTTGCCGCCTTCGATGGCCGCATTTAAGCGCAAGGCAATGGCCCGGCGCTGGCTGGATGATCCAAATCGCCCGGTTAAACGCGCTTCAATCTTCTTGACCTCATCACGTGAAATCGCCATCGGCCCACGCGGGGATAAAAGCGCAGAGGGTTTTTCAACCATTTCGGCAATCTTACCGTACCGTTTCAGCCTTTGCTTGCGCTCGGGCGCGATCAGCATGATGGAATATGCGAGGCGTTCAAGCTTGGTGAAAAACTCAAGCGCCATTTTTGGATCATCCTTATGGGTCACAAGAAAGCACAGCGCAGGTGCCCGCCACAATTGATGGTCGATCAGCCGAAGATGGTTCAAAGGCACAACAATAGCGTCGTTGAGATCTTTGAAGTTCGGGTCGCCTTTGGAAATTGTTACAAACGCGTCAACATAATCGGGCAGGTCGTTGATGAGAAAATCGCGAGCATTGATCCGACTGAGTACAGCCTTGCGAAAGCCTGCCGGTGTGGCATCGGCGCTGCGGCTGTAAAGCGTGCGGATTTGGCCCAGTAAATCATCAAAACCGGATCCGCCCAGGCGCGCTTCATGTTCTGACCAATGATAGGCATACTTGTCGGCATCTGCGGGCGACAGGTCCGATAGTTCCAGAATGTCGGTCTTGATAATGTCGTGACTGTTCGGCGCTTTTCCGCGTGTATTGAGGACTTTGAAGACAGTATAGCCATCGTCCCAATCGGGCACTGTTACTCGAACCAACAGGAGTTGCGTTTGTATCGTCTCGGCAAGTTTGCGGCGCTGATCTGGTGACAGCGCTTCTGCAGCCTTGGCCAGAAAGGTCGTGCAATCTGATATGCGCCGCTGGCTTTCGCTGTCATTGGGTTCTGCATCCTTTCTTGTCGTCGCACCAAAGGTCTGGACCACCTCTCGAAGGTAGGGACTGTCAATATGGTTCAGCGTAATCCGCCAGGCCACGCCGTTGCGAGTTGACCCATTCTTGTTGTCGCAGATGAGGGCGTGCAATTGATTGGCATAGGCCTCGTCGTCCTCAAGGTCTCGCAGAACTGCGAGTAATATGGTCAGTGTGGTCAACCTTTGCTGACCATCGACGATAAGGAACTCGCCGCTGCCCTCTTTTCGGACCAGAACGATGGCACCGATGAAATGCGCATTGCCGGTCTGAGTGGCGGTCAGCAAATCGTTCAGCAATTCTTCCGCTTCTTCCTCGTCCCAGGAATAGCTGCGTTGATATGGCGGCATCGCCATTTCGATGCCAGGACGCAGCAGCTCAGACAGCGTACTTTCCTGCGCGCGGAGACCTTGAGTCATGTTTGTGCGTCTTTCACTCTACCCACCAAATGTCTGATTAGTGCTAGACATGACGGGCGAGCGCTTCAATTAGAAGTCACACTAAAGTGTCTGTATTCGGAAAAACGTATCTAAGAGGTCACATGTTCAGATGAGATGGGCGACGATTGAGCGAGACGGTGAGTGCATTTCCGGTCTGGTTGATGGCGACAAGATCAGCCTCCTGCCGCCCGGAAGGCTAACGGACTGGTTGGGCGATTTACAGGCCGCACGCGATCAGGCTGGGCAAGGCGGCTGCGTCGACTTGGCGAGTGTCAGGCTTTGCCAGCCAATCCTGCGGCCCGGCAAAATTCTGGCGATTGGCGTCAACTACGCCGCCCATGCAGCGGAGTCTGTGTCGTTCAAACAGAGCGACGGACCAAAAGTCCAGAAATGGTTCAACAAGCAGGCGACTGCTGTGCAAGGGCCGTTTGATGAGATTGATCTGCCAGCTGTGTCAGAGCAGCTCGATTATGAGGCCGAACTGGTGGTGATCATTGGTAAATACGGGCGCCATGTGCCGGAAGACCGGGCGATGGAGTTGGTCGCCGGATTTGCCTGCGGCTGCGATTATTCTGTGCGAGACTGGCAGCGCGCAAGTCCAACCATGATTATGGGCAAGGGGTTCGACACGCACGCCCCTTTCGGACCATATCTTGTCACGCCAGATGAAATAGAGGACCTCAGCCAATTGGAGGTTCGTGGCCTGGTGAATGGCGACTTACGTCAGAAGGCGCAGATTGGTGAGATGACCTTTTCGATTGAGCAGCAGATCGCGCATTTGACGTCTGCGTTCACGCTTGAGCCGGGGGATGTGATTTTTACCGGAACACCGGCAGGAGTGGGCGCCGGACGCACGCCCCCTATATGGTTGAAGGCTGGTGATTTGGTTCGGGTCGAAATCGACGGTATTGGCGCGATTGAAAACAAGATTGTGGCGGAACGCAAAGTGACGAGGATCGAGTGATGCGAGACCTGATATGAACTGGCGCGGGGTAATGGCTGCTACCGCTTTCGTGGCCGCAGGATGTAACCAAGACGTTTCTACGCCGCACCCTTCACGTCCGGATATCAATCCGCGTAGTTTCGTCCTTCTGCCATGTGGTCCTGCGCGGTCTGACCCTGCTTGTGTTCTGGCGGTTGCGGGCGGTAAGCGGGTTTTGCTCGGTGCACCCGCAGGGGTCGCAGAAACCTTGTCCACCGACGATTTGCGCCAGCTTGATGGGGTGATGTTGTTTTCGCTTCGTGCGGTCGACATGGAGGGCCTGGACGAGGTTAGAAATGCCAGCTGGCAGGCCGGGCGCAGTGAACCGCTTCGTGTGGTTGGTCCTGACGGGACCGATCAAGTTGTGCAAGCTTTGAACCGCGCTTACGAACAGGCCGATGCGATGCGGATCGTCACCGAGGGGATGCCGCCCGGCGGGTTTGATGCGGCCGTGTTGACCGGGCAGTCTGTTGTGACCCCGCACCTATGGTACTCAGCCTTCGATACTGGAGACTTCAAGATTGAGGCATACACGGATGGCGTCGGCTTTGTCGCCTACAGATTGAGCTATTCGGTGCAGGTGATGATTGCATCTTGCGGTGAGGGCAACGGAACGTTGAGGGAAGCTTCGGGTGGCAGCGTGAAGCGCTGGTTGGCGTGCGAACATGATGACATGTCCTGGCCGCTCCGCCGAGCTGAGTTTATTGTGAAAAAACAAGACGGCTAAAAAAGCGACGGGGTCCTGCTTGCGCAAGACCCCGATCTCCCCCGAGACGCCCCCATCCGGCCAAAAGGTGGCCGTGGACCGTGGCGGTCGAGATATGACTTTCTGGATAGGTAGCGTTTCGGCTTCTGTCAAACCGGTCTGTTCATGATCTGACGATCTTCATCACGTGTGTGCCGTTTTCGTCACGTTTCTGCTGGGGGCTTTGACAAGGTTTGAGCATTAAGTTAGTTAAATAACAAACTAATGGAGATGCCCATGCTTTCACGACGCGGGTTTCTAATTACGGGTGGATCGGTTGCGGCTGTAACCGGAATTGGGGTTACAGGTTATGCGCACGGCCCAGGGCTGTCGCAAGCGCGCGAACCGTGGTCGCAGGCTGGGCAGAGTTTCGGTGATCCGCGGCTTGATGCCTTGGCTTATGCAATCTTGGCTCCGAACCCACATAACCGCCAGCCCTGGATGTTTGATCTAGTCGCTGACAACCAGATTGACATCTATTGTGATCTCGACCGGCGTTTGGAGCATACGGATCCGTTTGATCGCCAGATCACGATCGGGTTTGGCTGTATGCTGGAATTGTTGCGCATGGCGGGCGCTGAACGGGGGTATGAGGTTGAGCTGACGTCGTTTCCTGATGGCGAGCCGCAGCCAAGGTTGAACAATAGGCGGATGGCGCGAGCTGTGTTCACAGCATCAGCTGGAATGACCCCAGATACTCTCTTCGGTAATGCCCTGGCGCGGCGATCGACGAAAACGCCGTATGATACTGAAAGAGCGGTGGAAGCCTCTGTACTGGCAGTTGTCACAGCGGCTGGGCAAGGAGACTTGTCGATTGGTGGAACGGTCGATTCTGCGCAAACGCGCCGGATAGTGGACTTGGCCTGGCAGGGCTGGATGACTGAATATGAGACGCCTGACACAAGGCGCGAAAGCATCAACCTGATGCGGATTGGCAATCGCGCTGTAGTTAAAGACCCGGACGGAATTGATCTTGGTGGCACGACAATGGGCCTGCTGAAACTCGCCGGATTAGTCAGCCCGCAGAGTTTGGATACGCCCGGTAGTACAGCCTATCAGAGCGGTATCGACATGTATCGTGAGATGGTCAACTCAGCGATGGGCTTCGCCTGGATCATAGCTGATGAAAATACACGGCTGTCGCAAATGCAGGCTGGCCGAGCCTGGGTTCGGATGAACCTTGCCGCTCAAAAGAGTGGGCTTTGTGTTCACCCACTCAGCCAGGTGCTGCAGGAATTTCCCGAGATGCGTGAATTATATATGGCGACCCAAACTGAACTTGGCGTTCAAAAGGGCGGCACCGTACACATGCTGGGCCGAATTGGATATGCAGCGTTTGAAGCGGCGTCACCGCGCTGGCCTTTGGAATCGAAGCTGATAAACAGTGCTGTATGACAAAGCCTTCGCCCAGTGCCGACCCGATTTTCCAGGTCTTCAACGAAATCGGGATCATCAATCAGTTGGCTTCGGCGCGGTTTGCACGTGTCCTGTCGCCCCATCTTGGCCAGTCTGAATTCATGGTGCTGAACCACTTCGTCAGAGTTGGTGACGGTACGGCCCCATCGCGATTGGCACGAATATTTCAGCTCACCAAGCCGTCAATGACGGCGATTTTGGGGAAGTTGCAGGCCAAGGGATACGTTCAAATCACCGGCAGTGACACTGATCGTCGCCGCAAGATTGTCACCATAACCGAGGCGGGACGTGCGGCACGTCAACGCGGTGTGGAGGCAATTGCTCCGCTGGCAGAACTTGTTGCCCATGGGATAGATGTTGAGCGGTTGCTGACCATCTTGCCGGCCTTGACCCAATTGCGGGAGTTTCTTGATCAGGCGCGTAATGCGACAGATGATCTGAATCGATGATTGGCAATCACTCACGAACGAGGTTATTGCTTCCAATTCGTTAACACTTGGCAGGTATTTGTTAAGGTTATTGCGTTTGCAGGGGCTGTTGCGACATGATTGCGCTGTATTTTATCATCTATGCTGCGATTGGCGCAGCTTCCGGCTGGGGCTTGTTTACCTATGCCGAGATTGAGTTGCCATTGGCGGCTGCCGGAGGGGCGATCATCACGGCGCTGCTAGGACAAGTGCATCTGTTCGCAGTGCAGGGCGGCGGCAAGAGCCAGGATGACCGGCTTGATCGGCTCGAATCGATTGCCGAAGAAACCCATGGCCGGTTAAATAAGACAGAAGCGCGCACGGATGCTGTCGAGCACACGGTCAAGCATGAACTGACAGAGCGCCGCGATGCGCTGGTCACAGAGATGAAGCAACTCGAAACGCTGATTGATCGACTATCACTTAGTTTTGAGACCAAGCTGGCAAGTGCTGGAACAATTGGTGAAGTGGCGCCGCAGGAAGACGCTATTTTGCGCGCCGTCAAAGGCGCGTTGCAGGAAGGCCGGGTTGATCTTCATTTGCAGCCTATCGTGTCGCTGCCACAACGGCGGGTGTCATTCTATGAGGGGTTCACACGCTTGCGCCGCCAAGATGGATCCTTGATTCTGCCAGCTGAGTTTCTCGATGCGGCGCGCCGGGCAAATCTGATGGGCATTCTCGACAATATGATGCTGTATCGCTCCGTTGAAGTGGTCCGGCGTTTGGCAGCCAGAGATCGCCGGGTTGGTGTGTTCTGCAATGTGTCGGTGCACTCTCTGGAAGATACGCATTTCTTCCCGATGTTCCTGTCGCATATGGAAAAGAATCGCGATTTGGCAGGGGCGCTGATTTTTGAGATTCGTGCCGACCGTTTCAAGGCGCGCTCACCGGCGATGCGTAACGCCATGGATCGGTTGACGGCGCTTGGCTTCCGGTTCTCAATTGATCACGCCAAGACTTTGGCCTTCGACCTGCCGCAATTACAGGATGCAGGCGTGCGGTTCGTCAAGATCAATGGCGGCGAACTCATTGAGCAAATGCGTGATCCGCTTGGCCCGCGTCCTGGATCCTCAATCAATCGTTCTATCTCCGGTGAAGAAGTATCAGCCGTCTGTTCGCGCTATGGTGTGACCCTGATCGCTGAAAAGATCGAAGAGGAAGCCAGTGTCGTGGAGATTCTTGAATATGCGATCCCTTATGGGCAGGGGCATATTTTCGGCGCGCCACGTCCGATCAAATCTTCCCTGATGCAAGAAACAGCGCCGCCGCCTGCGCTGGTCAAGCGCTTGATTGCGCGCGGTTGATTGACATTCCGGCGGCTGCCCCCGATCTGCGCGTGATGACAAACACACAATTTCCTGAAGGACTAGCGGCAATTGCCGACCAGTATGACGCCATCCTCTGCGATGTATGGGGGGTTATTCACAATGGCCGCCAGGCATTTGAGAGCGCTTGCGAGGCCTTGGTTCAGTTTCGCAGAGGCGGCGGTAAGGTCATTCTGATCACCAATGCGCCTGTACCCAAGCAGCAGGTCGTACGCTATTTCGACCCACTAGGTGTCCCGCATGAAGCTTTTGACGATTGCGTATCGTCTGGTGATGCAACCCGCGAAGAGCTACGTGCACGAACCGGTGAGGTGTTCTGGCGGCTCGGCGCCGATGAGGGCTTTGAACATGACCAGTTCCTGTATGAAGGACTGGATTTGAAGTTTGGAGATGTCGAAACGTCAACGACAGTGCTGTGCATAGGACTGGAAGACCAAGTCAGTGATGACCCGGAAGATTATCGCCCAAGATTGCAGACCGCGATTGGCAAGGGCATGACGATGATTTGCGCCAATCCAGACATCCGCGTGCGCGTCGGGGATCGGCTCTATTGGTGCGCTGGCGTCTTGGCGAAGATCTATGAAGAAGAGGGCGGGCAGGTGATATATCCCGGCAAACCGCACCGAATTATTTATGATCTGGCGCTGTCTCGTTTGCGCGATTTAGGCGTCGTGCCAGATCGCAAGCGTGTTCTATGTATCGGCGACAGCCCGGCGACGGACATGAAAGGCGCGGCCATGCAAGGCTTTGACGGCCTATATGTCGGGACCGGATTGCAGCAACATGTTGGCGATTTCCCTGAAGAAGCCTTGCACCTGTTTGGCACTTACGATGTTACGCCGGAATGGGCGATGCCAGCTTTGGTATGGTGACGTACGCTGCAACACCCTGTAACAGAACGTTACAACCCTATACGGAGACCCCGCCTATGGAATTTAAGGACGGATACAAATACGAAGACCTGTCGATTGGCATGAGCCATGAGACCTATCACACGATTACTGAACATGACCTCGACCTGTTTGCTGAGGTCTCCGGGGACCGCAATCCGCTGCACATGAATGAGGAATATGCCAAAGGCACAATTTTCGGCCAACGGATCGCGCATGGTGCTCTGACGGCGAGCTATATTTCTGGTATCCTTGGGAATAATCTTCCGGGCCCAGGCTCTATATTTACCGGCTTGTCGATGCGGTTCCGGCGCCCTGTCTATATCGGATCAAGCGTGACTGTGCGTGCAGAGGTCACCGAGATGCGATCGCGCGGAAATCGCGTCACGCTGAAGGTGACCTGTGTTGTCGATGGCAAGGCTGCGATTTCCGGCGAGGCCTTGGTGACAGTCCCTAACCGAGCCGCTTAAGGACGCACATGCCAGTTACTGCTCACTACCGTGATGTTCCCAAAGCCATGCGTGGTTTCTCTATCGCGCTGGGCAATTTTGATGGTGTGCATGCCGGCCACCGCGTGGTGATCGGGGCGGCGCAGAAGGCTGGCGGACCGCTCGGCGTCGCGACGTTTGAGCCGCCGCCGCGAGCGTTTTTTAGACCTGAAGACCCGCCATTTCGATTGTATCGGCCTATGCGGCGCAATGCGCGCCTGGCAGAACTTGGCGTCAAAGCTGTCTACGAGTTGCCGTTCAATGCCGACATGGCCGCGATGACGGATGAGATATTCGCGCGCGAAGTCTTGAGTGAAGGTCTCGGCGTGGCACATGTCAGCGTTGGGTTTGATTTCCGGTTTGGACGCGGGCGCATGGGCGACGCTGCGCGGCTCGCCTCGCTGGGTCGGGCCATGGGGTTTGGCGTTACCATTGTTGAGAAGCTGGAAGCACAAGGCGTGAAAGCTTCGTCCACCGCGATCCGCGAAGCCCTGATTGCGGGCGAACCGGAAAAGGCCGCCGAGATTTTGGGTCATGACTGGGTTGTCGATGGGATTGTCGAGTCGGGCGAAAAGCGCGGACGCACACTGGGCTTTCCAACTGCGAATGTTCATCTTGGCGATCTGCTGCATCCTCGCCATGGCGTTTACGCGGTTCGGGCGCGAATTGAAGGCGAAGAGGCGTGGCGCGATGGTGTCGCAAATTTTGGCCGCACGCCAACAACTGGCTTGCGTGACCCATTGCTCGAAACCTATATCTTCGACTTTGAGGGAGATATTTACGGCAAGATGCTGGACGTGGCCTTGGTGCGGTATCTGCGCCCTGAGCTCAAATTCGATGCGCTCAAAGGTATGGTTGCACAGATGCATCGCGATACAGATGCGGCCCGTGCGGTACTGGCGGGATGACATCGCCCGCGAGCCCTGCTAATCGGCTGTCATGAGCTTTGCCGCATTGATATTTCGTATTCGAATTAGCGGCCCGGTCGCGCGCTGAAATGGTTTTAGTTGGCGGCCGGGGATGCATCTTTTAGCCCTTTCTTTACAAGCTGAACCGAAGACGACCTGATGGCCGATACAGACACAAAACCCGGTAGTGAATACAAGGACACCTTGTTCCTGCCGACGACCGAATTTCCAATGCGCGGCGGATTGCCCAAGGCAGAGCCGGAATGGATTGAACGCTGGGATGAGATGGGGCTGTATGGCCTGATGCGCGAAGACGCGAAAAAGCGTGAGGCACCGCCATATATCCTGCATGATGGGCCACCCTATGCGAACGGGCCGATCCATCTTGGCACCGCGATGAACAAGATCCTTAAAGATATCATCGTGCGTAACCACCAAATGCGCGGGTTTGATGCATCATACCTGCCGGGTTGGGACTGTCATGGCTTGCCGATTGAGTGGAAGGTCGAGGAAGAGTTTCGTGGGCGTGGTCGCAGCAAGGATGATGTGACCGGGGCTGAGTTCCGGGTGCGTTGCCGCGAATATGCCGCCGAGCAGATTGAAGTTCAGAAGGCCGGTTTCCGGCGTTGCGGCGTCGAGGGCGAATGGGATAATCCGTACCTGACGATGAATTTCGCTAGCGAAGCCGTCACCGTGCGCGAGTTTCTCGACGTGGCAATGGGCGGACGACTGGTGCGCGGCGCGAAACCTGTGATGTGGTCGCCCGTCGAACGCACAGCGCTAGCCGAGGCAGAGGTCGAGTATCACGACAGGAAGGTTCCGACGATCTGGGTGAAGTTTCCAGTACGAATGCACCCGGGACATCCCGACGACTTCCCCGATGATGTGAGCGTTGTTACTTGGACAACCACACCTTGGACGATCCCGGCCAACCAAGCTGTGAGCTATAGCCCCAACATCGATTATGGCCTGTACGAAGTTAAAGCGGTGATGAGCGAAGAAGAACTTGGCTTCCCGCCCTACGCCAAGCCGGGCGACAGGCTTATTTTTGCTGACGCGCTTGCCGATAGCATCAAGGATTCAGCGAAGATCACTGAAATGGTTCGAGTTGCTGACGTTGATCCTTCCGGCTGGACACTGAATCACCCTTTGCACGATACGGATGAATTCTTCCAACACGCCATTCCGATGCTTGCGGGCGACCACGTTACTGCTGATGCCGGTACCGGCTTCGTCCATACGGCCCCTGCACACGGCGAGGATGACTTTAATGTCTTCGTCAATTCCGGGCGTACGCCGCGCGATATTCGCCAGATTGTTGATGCTGATGGTTGTTATACCAGCGATGTGCCAGAACCGCTCGCGGGCCTCGATATTATCCGCACGTCGGGCAAGAAGCGTGGGCAGCCGGGTAAGGCGAATGATGCGGTGATCAGGTTGCTGGCTGAGAGCGGCAATCTGCTGGCGCGCGGTGTGACGACGATCCGTGATGCGCATTCGTGGCGCTCGAAGGCCCCGGTGATCCGGCGCGCGACGCCGCAATGGTTCATCGCGATGGACGCCATGGGCAAAGACGGCAAGACGCTGCGTGACTTGGCTGTCGGCGCGATTGAGCAGACCGCGTTCGTACCGCCAACCGGGCGTAATCGCCTGAATGCGATGGTCGCGGACAGGCCGGATTGGCTGATTTCTCGTCAGCGCAATTGGGGCGTGCCGATTACGCTTTTGGTCTCGCCCGATGGTCAGCCGCACACGGCGGCTTTGTCTGAGGCGGATGCGAAGATCGTCAATGATCGTATTCTGGAGGCGATCCGCGCTGAAGGTGTGGAAGCATGGTTCAGCGCCGACGCGGCAGATTTCCTGAGCGGCGTAGTTGACGCCCCAAGCGCTTGGGAAAAAGTCAATGACGTGCTCGACGTCTGGTTCGATAGCGGCACAACGCATGCCTTTGCGCTGCGTGATCGCGGGATTATCGATGAAAAAACAGGACAGGCGGAGGTTTACCTGGAGGGCAGTGACCAGCATCGCGGTTGGTTCCAAAGCTCGTTACTGGAATGTTGCGCGACGCGCGGCATGGCCCCGTACAAACAGGTCATCACGCATGGCTTTATCGTCGATGCAGAAGGCAAGAAAATGGGCAAGTCCGAGGGCAACGCGGTTGCGCCGGAGAAAATCGCTCAGCAATTCGGGCTTGAAATCTTGCGTCTGTGGACGGCAAGTTCTGACTATACCGAAGATATTCGAATGTCGGATGACACACTGAAAACCAGCGCTGAAAGCTATCGGCGTTTACGTAACACGCTGCGCTACTTGCTCGGCGCGTTGGAAGGATTCAATCAAAATGAGTCCCTGATCCGTGCTCCCGGCCTTGAGCCGGGACTTGGTGCAAAAACGGGGGAAGCCCCGGCTTTCGCCGGGGATGCGGGCCTTTCGAAACTTCCATCTCTTGAGCGCTGGGTCTTGCATCGCCTGTACGAATTGGACGGCGCGATCGGCACCGCCTATGACGCGCACGATTTCAAACGGGTGATGTCGCTTCTCTTGAATTTCTGCGCGGTTGATCTTTCGGCGGTGTATTTCGATATTCGCAAGGACAGTCTGTATTGTGACGCGCCGAGCGACCCACGCCGACGCGCCGCGCGTACGGTGATGAGTGCGGTTCTGGAGCGGTTGATGACCTGGCTCGCACCGATCATGCCATTCACCACCGAGGAAGCGTTCCTGTTGAGTGTGTTCGCAGGCGGGGCGCAGAGTGTTCATCTGCTGCAATTTGTCGATACGCCTGCCGATTGGCGCAATGACGAGCTCGCCGCGCGCTGGGAGAAAATCTTCCAGGTTCGCCGTGTCGTGACAGGCGCAATAGAGGTAGAACGGCGTGAGAAGCGTATTCGCTCGTCGCTGGAGGCTGCGCCGGACGTGTTCATTGAGGATGCTGATCTGCTCGCTGCGTTTGACGGCGAAGTCGCTGAAGATATTTTCATCACCTCGCAAGCTGTGCTGAAACAAGGATCGGGGCCCGACGGTGCATTCACGTTAGACGATGAGACCGGTATCGCCGTGGTGCCGGGCACAGCCAGCGGCATGAAATGCGCGCGCAGCTGGAAGTATTTCGACCCAGCCACGGCGGACCCTGAGTTTCCAGATATCACCCCACGCGACGCCGCTGCGGTGCGTGCCATTCGTGGAGAAAGTGCATGAGTAAAGCATTCCGCTACGCCTTGTTTTTTCTGATTCCGATTGTTGTAATCCTGGATCAATGGAGCAAACACCTGATCCTGAAAGAGCCGGCTTTCGACGCACTCGACTGTCTTGACCAAGGTCAACGATGCGGTGGCATAGAAGTGTCTTCGATCTTTGATCTCTCATTGGTGTGGAACCGCGGCATCAGCTTTGGCACCTTGCAATCAGATGGTTTCATGCGCTGGGTATTGGTTGCTTTGGTCGTGGTGATTGCGGTCGGGTTCGGGGTCTGGCTGTTGAAGGCGGCGCGCCATTGGACCGGAATAGCATTGGCTTTGGTGGTTGGCGGCGCGCTTGGCAATGTGATTGATCGGGTGCGCTTCGGCGCTGTCGTTGATTTCCTGGACTTTTCAGGCCCTTGGTTTGATTTTAGCTACCGCTATCTAGGCCCTGTTGAAGTTGGTTTTCCTTGGGTTTTTAATGTTGCAGATGCGGCGGTATCTGTTGGTGCTGTCTTGCTCTTTGTGGATCAGTTCCTAATGTCGCGAAATGAGCAATCGGCACGGGCCGGGACAGACCAATAATGTGTGAGGACGCCCATGACTAAGATGACAGTTTTACTGGCTGCAGGGGCGGCGATTTCAATGCTTAGCGCTTGTTCGTCGCTGAGCAGCAACTCTGCAACGCCGAATGAATTTCGGGTTGTGAAGAAGGCGCCGCTTGTCGTTCCGCCAGATTACAGTTTGCGGCCCCCGGCCCCGGGTCAAGCGCAACCCTTTGAGGTCGATCCGGCGCGTGCTGGCGTGGCCTCAGCCTTTGGCACTTCAATTGGCGAGGATGCGAGCGTTTCAGAACGTGCGCTAGTCAGTGCGGCTGGTGCCAACTCGGTTAGCCCTGTGATCCGCGAACAGGTTGATTACGAGCAGGCAAAAGTAATTCGCAAATCACAGCAAGTGACAGACCGAGTTATGTTCTGGAGTGAGGGCGGTGAGGAAGATACTGGCGGTGATAGCGCCACCGGGAATGAACCAGTGACCATCGAACGTGGCGGTGGCCAGCGCCTGAAACTGCCTGGCACGTAGCGACTGTAATTCAAGAGCTTGGACTTTCCGGAGGTGAAAATGGCGTACATGGTTTCTGGGGGGTTGGCGGCTGCCGCCATTCTGGCTGCAGGGATAGCTCTGGCGGTCCCTGCAATTGCCGATACGGCTGGCGAAAGTTGGGCCCCGAAAACATTCACCTTGGACAATGGTATGGACGTGGTGGTCTTACCTGATCATCGTGCCCCGGTGGTCACCCATATGGTCTGGTACAAGGTCGGTGCAGTTGATGAGGCGGCGGGGAAATCCGGGATTGCGCATCTGTTTGAGCATGTGATGTTCAAAGATACCGATGATTTGGCCGACGGAGAATTCGACAGCATCGTGTCACGCCGTGGTGGACAGTTGAACGCCTTCACGAGCTGGGATTACACCGCTTATTATGAGCGTGTCGCAAAGCAGCATCTCGGTAAGATGATGGAGCTTGAAGCCGAGCGTATGACTGACCTGATTATCGACGAAGACCCGGCGGGAAGTTTCATAACCGAGCGTGATGTTGTCAAAGAAGAACGCCGCCAGCGGGTTGAAAACAATCCAGGTGTCATTCTGCGCGAGCGGGTTCTGGCCGAATTCTGGAAAGGTCATCCTTACGAGATCACAGTGATCGGGCGCATGGAAGAAGTCAGCGCGCTAACGCCGCAGGATGGGCAGGACTTCTACACCAAATATTATTCTCCTGAGAACGCGATCCTGGTCGTTGCAGGAGACGTAACCGAGGCGGAAGTTCGGGCCTTGGCTGAAACCCATTATGGTCAGATCGAACCGTCTGGATTGGTCGATGGCACACGTTTGTGGCAGGACGTTATGCCCCTTCAGGCAACCCAACTGATCACGCATAGCGATCCAAAAGTGCGCCAGCCGGTCTGGTTCCGCTACTATAATGGCTCATCAATGCTGAGCGATCGTGAGTTCACACTGGCTCTGGAAGTTGGACTTGATGTTCTGGGCGGCGGTAATACCAGCCTGCTATATCAGGCCCTGGTTGAGGAGCAAAAACTGGCGATTGATGTTGGTACGGGGGCCTGGTCTTTCTTGCATGACGAAGGTCCGACACTGATCTATGCCACGCCGTCACCTGGTATTGATATGCAGGTTCTGGAAGATGCTGTGATGGCCGAATTGCGATCTGCACTTGCGGCGGGTTTTGATGAAGTTGACATTGAGCGTGTGCGAAACTCCATGGCAGCCAGCGCAATTTATGAGCGTGATAGCCAGGTCGGCATGGCCAATAATTTCGGCAGCTGGTTGGCGATCGGCGGCAAGGTTGAAGATCTGCTGTCATATCCCGACGATGTTCGCGCGGTCACCGCTGAACAAGCCTTGGCCGCTGTGCGCAAAGTCTTCGCTGAAGACCGCAATTATATTGAGGCGCACCTGCTGCCGGAAGAGGGGGAGTAAGAGAGATGCGTATCGATAACTTCTTTATAGCTGCAATTGCGGTTGTGGCGCTTGGCGCTTGTACTGGCCCTCAGAGCGGTGATGGCGATGCTGGTCTGGACGTCATCGTCCATGATGGCGAGTTTGCAACGATCCAACAATTCACGACGCCGGGTGGTGTTTCGGTCTGGCTGGTCGAAGAGCCGTCAATTCCGATCCTGTCTCTAAGGATGGCATGGGCCGGCGGGTCGACGCTGGACCCTGAGGGTATGGAGGGTCTGACTTATGCCATGACTTACCATATGAATGAGGGCGCAGGCGATCTGGATACGCAAGCTTTTTCAAAGCGTATGGAGGAGCTGAATATGAGCTTTTCCTGTGGCTCTGGGACTGACAATGTCTTTTGCAACGCCTCCATGCTGACCGAGAATGCGGCTGACTCATTTGATCTGATTGCAACCGGCTATAGCCAACCGCGCTTTGATGATGGTCCGTTCGAACGGTTTGTACGTGAACAGCAAGTTAGTCTGAAAACGCGTGAAACCAACCCGGGTTATCTAGCCGGAAGAGCTATGCAAACAGCGCTTTATCCCGATCATCCATATTCCGCTGAAATGACAGAGGACAGCCTCGCAGCTCTGTCTCAGGACGCCATGCGCACGCAGAAAGACGCTATATTGGTACGCGAAGGCATGCTGGTCACTGCGGTTGGAGCGATGTCGCCTGCCGAACTGGCACCGCTAATTGATGCTGCGGTTGCTGGTTTGCCCGAGACTGGGATTGCAGCCAATATACCCAACGTTGTGCTTGCAGCTGCGGCCACTGAACCGATTGTTGTTGATCTGCCGCAGCCCCAGAGCCTGGTTCGCTTTACCGGCCCAGCGATGCGCCAGGATGACCCCGACTTCTATACTGCGATTGTGCTGAATTACACTTTTGGAGGCGGCGGCTTTGAAAGCCGTTTGATGAAGGAATTGCGTGTCGCACAGGGGCTGACCTATGGGATTAGGACGGGCGTTAGCGCAGATGACAAGATCCAGACCTGGAATGGCGGTGGCCAAACCAAGAACTCCAGTGCCGGGGCTTTTATTGTCGGTATCAAGCAGCAGATGAATTTGTTGGTTGAGACCGGCGTGACTGCCGAAGAGCTTGACGATGCGAAAGCCTATCTGACTGGCTCTTATCCGCTTGGCTTTGATTCAAATTCCAAGATTGCCGGAAATATGATGGGCGTTCGCCTAGATGGTCTGCCGGTGGATTTCTTTGACAAGCGCAATGCGATGGTCGCGGCGGTGACATTGGAAGACACCAACCGCGTCGCTCGAGAATATCTCAATCCGCAGAATTTCACCTTCGTCGTGGTTGGCCAACCGGAAGGGCTGGAGGAGTAGGTTTTGCCTGCTTTGCCGACTGGAATTGGCGCGTCGATGCGCCAGTTGAGACCGTTTGTTTTGCTCGTGCCGATGGCGATCTTCATCTCTGCGGCTGTGGCCAGCCTGATCGATCGCGACGGGTTCTTCGCGTTTGCCAAAGCGATGAATGACTGGATTTTGGCGACCTTCTCTGGCTTGATTTCATGGGCTGTTTTCGGGTTTGTTCTGACCTGTATCGGGATCGTGATATCGCCACTCGGAAAGGTCAGGATTGGCGGGCCTGATGCAAAACCAATCCTGTCTTTCTGGAACTGGTTTTCGATCACACTGTGCACAACAATCGCGATTGGTATTTTGTTCTGGGCGATGGCCGAACCACTCTCACATATGTTGGTACCAGGTGGACGTGGGTTTGAAGCCGGGAGCGAGGCGGCTCAATCGTTCGCTATGGTTTCACTCTTCATGCATTGGGCGATATCGCCGTATGCGATCTATACGGTCGCTGGTCTCGCATTTGCGCTGGCTTACCACAATCTCGGCAAGCCCTATTCGGTTTCGGGTCCGTTCAGTGCTCTGATCGGGCGCGAGGTTCCGGGGGCAGCGGCAAGTGTGTTGGATGCCTCAATCTTGCTCGCTTTGATCATGGGTATGGCGGCGTCATTGGGCGCAGGCATGTTGATGCTTTCAGGCGGTATAGCCAGCATGACGGGGATCGGAAACAGCCCCGCACTGATGGCTGTCGTGGCGCTGTGCATTGGCGCGGTGGTGCTAACCTCGTCTCTGACCGGCTTGCTCAAGGGCATCCGCATCTTATCGGACCTGAACACCAAGTTTTTCTTTGCGTTCGTTGCCTTCATTTTCATCTTCGGACCAACACACGACATGCTGGTGCAGGGCGCATCGGCGATTGGCCACTACGTTGTGGAATTTGTACCTCGGTCCCTATTCATAGGAGAAGCCAGCGCCGATAAGACGTGGGCATATGACTGGACGATCGTCTATTTTGCCAATTGGCTAGCTTGGGCGCCTGTCACGGCGATGTTCCTAGGACGGATCGCGGTAGGCTATACAGTGCGCGCCTTTGTATTGGTCAATCTGATGCTGCCCGCTCTGTTCTCAATCATTTGGATGAGCGTGTTTGGCGTGTTCGCGATGCAGACCGATCTGGCGACAGGCGGTGGCCTCAACACGGTCATGAGCGAGCGCGGCATCGAAGCGGTGATGTTTGAGGCGCTAAAAAGCCTGCCGCTGACGCAGGTGGTTGTACCGGTTTTATTGGTCTTGGCCTTTGTTTCTTATGTCACAGCAGCCGATTCCAACACCGAAGCGATTGCGCAGATTTGCCGCCGTCATGAGGGTGAGCTACCGGGGGAAGAGTCGGTGGCCTCAGGCTCAGCATTGAAAATGGTTTGGGTCGTCCTGCTTGCCGCTACCGCGTGGATCATGGTGGCGTTTGCAGGCGTTGACGGGGTACGGATGCTGTCAAATGTTGGTGGCCTGCCAGCTTTGTTCATCGTGATTGGCTTGCAGGCCTCACTGATCCGTATGGCGTTTAGCGCCAAGACGATTGGTAAGGCGGACTATTTGTCAGCGAGTGCACGGACATAATAGGCGACGCGATAGCCCTGCTTCCCATAGGTCTTATCCCCGATCTGATTGAAACCAAGTCGGGCATGAAAGCGCATTGAGCCAGGGTTGGGTGGGTTAATATTAACCTCGCAACCAATCTCGTCGCGCTCTGCAAAGGCCTCAAACGCGGCTTTGTAGAGTTGCTCACCGATCCGCTGGCCGCGCACCTGTTCAGCTATCGCGATACGATCAACATAGATCAGGCTGCGGTCATTTTCAGCCATATAGACCTCAAACCAGCGTAGATTATCGCTGTCATAAGACATTGTCCCCGGTTCCATCAGGGTAATGAAGCCAAGCGGTGTGTCTTCTTTGTCAGTCGCGATAAAAATGGTTGAAAGGTTAATCCACGTTTCTAACGAGATTTTGGTCTCGGCACCGACCCCCGGCACGCCTGCTTGGTTGATCTTATACAGCGTATCAAGGTCAGACGGACGGTACGAACGGATGGGCATTTATGGTATTCTTTCAGTGGTTTGCGCTAGGAAAACTCGAAAGGGAATTGAGTCCATTAATCCGGAAACCGTATTCGATCAACGGGTGTGACCTGCCTATGTTTACATGCTTTCTACGGTCGTTTTGTGACAGAAGTTTAAGTCAGCGACCGCCTAAAATCGCATCCGGGAGCGATTTGCTTAGTCACTTGTTAAAGTTGCCCGCGCATTTTCGCGAGGTTGGTTAATAAAACTGGGTCTGTTGTTAAGAAGGTGGATGTAATGATGAAACGGTCTGTGCGCTGGGGTACTGAATTTGGCTATCAAGACAAGATCAAGTCACTGGGGATTAAAACCTCACTGGCTGATCATGGTTTGAAGGGCAAACTGGCCGAGGGCGAACTAGGCATCAGCAAAGCCACGACCCGCAGTCAGGCCAAAAAAGATGCGACCGACGCAATACCGGAATCTGACGCGATCACGCAGGATCAGTGGTCTGAGCGTGAGCAGGAGATTGCTGAGAAAGCTGAGCACGCCCGGCGCGGCCTCGGCACGTGGATGAGTAGTTCCGCCAAGGCGGTGCGTAATTTTATCACTGACTGTACACCGACCGATATTTATCCCGACCATTTGCGCGAAGTGATCAAGGCGGAAGAGAATGAGTTTCGCCACTACGAGATTGACGATGCCAGTAGCGCTGCAACCCATCATGCCGAAACGGTGGTCGAGCTGGAAGAGTTCCGCAATATGCACGGGACACGCATTGGCAAACGCACGCCCGACATCAAGAAGAATGTAGAGCAGACGATTGCGATCCTGATTTTCGTGATGATTATTGAGGGCTGTTTCAACGCGCTCTTGTTCAAGGATGCACAATCATCTGGTCTGCTTGGTGGGATGATGATTGCGTTCGGGGTCAGCGCTGTGAACGTACTGTTCGGTGTGACTGGCGGCTTTGTTGGTCTGCGTTATCTCAATCACCCGGTTAAAACGATGAAGATTATGGGCGGCGTTGTTGCGGGCACGTGCGTGTCGCTGGGTTTCTTCCTGAACCTGTTTGTTGCCCACTTCCGCGACGCGGTTGAAGGGGGTTTGCAGGCTGCGACAGCGGCTGGATCACTAGCCGGATTTTCAATGTTCGACATCACGCCGGGCGCGGTGATCGGCAGCATGTTCCCGAATATTTTTGGCCTAGATAGCATGGTGGCGATTGGCCTTTTGCTGATTGGCCTGACCGTGTTCGCAATTGCGCTTTATGAGGGGTATGACAAGATCTCCGACCGCTATCCAGGCTATGGCCGGGTCTGGCGCAAGGAACGCCACGCCTATGAAAAACGCCAAGCGGTCCGCAATGATGTGCGCGACGATCTGTCGGACTATTTCACCCGCTGTCGGTTCTGGTTTGAAACCCAGCACGGTCGTCACTCAGCTGCAAAACGCGAGATCGAAAAGGCTCTGAACGAGTTGGAAGAACGCCGCGACCAGGCCGTTTCAATCGCGGCACGTGCCGGCGATCAGGAACGGTCTCTGAAAGTGGCTTACCGCCAAGCGCACCGCCGCCAACGTAACTCACTGCGCGATGTTCTGGGTGATCAGGCCGAGGTGCCAGCCTATTTCGAAGAGATCATCACACCGAACCTGCCACCGTTCGATTACACCAAAGAACGCAGTCAGGCCGATACGGCGCTGAAGGCGATTGAGAACAATCTGACCGCCATAAATATTAGCCGTGAATGGCTGGAGCAACACATTCAAGACGTTCAAAAAGGCCTTTCGAGTATTGAAAAGAAGGCCCGTAATGAAGTTGCGCGTATCCGCGAAGAGCGGTTGACCGCGGCTGATGATACGGCAAGACGAGCATAGAGGAGACATCAGATGGCAAGAGCAAGAGAACGCGGGCCGTGGTTTTGGCGAAGTGCAATTGGCACTATGGTGGCCAGCGTGTTTGGCCTGTTCGCTGTTGCGGCTTTTAACGCCCCGCCTGCCCTGGATACCCAGACATCGTGCCGGATGGATCGCAATGACCCGGCCCATACGATTGTTCTGATCGATCAGTCTGATCCGTTCAACCCGAACGATCTCGATTGGGTCTACGAATTTGTCGACGCCGAAGCGCGCAGCCTGCCGAAATATGGCCGCCTGACAGTATTGACCCCAAATGCAGCGGATCCTTACAGCCCGTCCGTGGTGTTCTCCAACTGCACGCCGGGCAGCGTCGAAGATGCCAATCCGGTGTTTCAGAACCCGCAGATGATTGACGATACCTGGCGCGACACGTTCTACCAGCCGCTCGTGACGGAAGTTGAAGCGGCAATGGTCACCACGCGCCAGTCGAGCTCGCCTTTGTTCGAGGCGGTGTTTGCGATCACTGACCGGGCGGACTTTCAGCCTGAACATGGCCAGCGCCGGATTGTGCTTGTGTCGGACCTGATGCAGCACTCCGATGGCTTTTCGTTCTACAATGCCGGCGCCGATTATGACGCGTTCATGCAGAGCCGTTTGGCCGATCAAATCCCTGCAATGGCGAATATTGACGTCGTCGCCCGGATCGTTCCGCGCCAGATCTATGATCTGCCACTCAGCGATGTCAAAACCTTCTGGCGCAACTATTTCGAAACAGCCGACGCGAGCTACGGGTCAGTCAACTAACCGTGCTTTCCCACCGCCCAGCCGCGAGCACTTAGCTGCGCCTGCGCGAATGCGAGCGGGCCATCTTCGAGCGGCGTGGCGAGCGTATCATTCCAGCGGTTGAGGAAGCCAAACAGCGCGATCACGCCAACAATCTCGACGATCTCATAGGCGCTGAAATGCGCCTTCAAGGCCTCAAAATGCGCCTGCGTAGATTGGTTCGGCACGCTGCCTCCTGCTTGCGCGAGCGCCAGGGCGGCACGTTCAGCCGGGCTGAAGAGCGGGCTGGTTTCATACTCCCAAACCACGCTGAGCTTGTCCGCCGCGAGGCCGCTATGCACCGCGCCATGGGCGGTATGGGCCTGGCAATAGATGCAGCCCGCCGCCGTGCTGGTAATGTGTGCAATCATCTGACGCAGCACCGGATCGAGCGTTGCACCAGGGCCGAGAATAGCGCCGGATAGCGCCATAAACCCCTGCAACATTGCCGGATTGCGTGCCATGATTTTCAAGGAATTGGCCTCAAACCCTAGCGCGGCGGCGGCCAAGGCAAGCATGTCTTTACTGGCGGCGAGTTGGTCCTCGGATGCGGGCGGAATGCGGGTCATGCTGGCTCCTGTCGCAGGCTGGATTTGAAATAGGACAGAACATCCTGAAACGCGGTGGTGGTGGGATGGTCGGCTTCATCAACAAAATCATGTGTTAGTACGGCATGACCGTCGCCGGGCAAGGTCGTCAGGCGAATACGCTCGCGGTCCTGATTGAACGTCTCGTCAAGGCGCGCAAATTTCTCGGCGCGGCAAAACACATCGCCTTCAAAGCGGTAAGCTTGCATCGGGCCCTTAGCTTCCAGACTGTCGCGGATCGTGGTGATATCATCGCCGGACATGTGCAGCTCTTCATGTCTGCCAATGGGCAGGGAGGGCTGGGACGAAACAGCGGCGAGGACGGCATCATCGACCATTAGAGAGATCGCAAAATTACCGGTTAGGCACATGCCGATCGTCGCCACGCCATTGACCGAATGTGTGGACTTCAGATCCTGGCACAGCGCGCGCAGCCAATCGACAATTGGACTGGTCTTGCCCTTTTCGAAGAGGCGGAACTCACGTCGCATACACATCACACGCAACAGATTGGCGTTCTGCGACGTCTTACCAAGCCGACCGAACAGGTGCGGCAGGACGACCGTAAACCCTTCAGCTTCAAACCGATCGGCGAGCGCAAACGTCGATTGGCCAATACCGGGTAATTCCTGAATGATCACGACAACCGGGCCTTGGCCCTTGGTGTAGACATTGTGGCTTATCATATGCCCGTTTGCGGTTCGGGCCTTGAAACGGCGCTTGTCATAGCCTTGCATGAGCAGTCTTTCTGATTGACTTGGCGCATCATGGCGTGCGTGCGGGCGAAGGTCAAAGGGGGCTGTGTTTTGCCATTCGCTAAGCGCCTTCGGCGCAGCGAGGCAAAACTCAAGCGCGAGGCAAAACTCAAACATACCCATCCCCCCGGCCCACCTCACCGATGTCCGCTTATACAGATAGAGCCTTGCGCGGATGCGGCACGCGGGCCTCACCGTAGCTTAACAATGGTTGCGTTCGAGGCTTAAACACCGCCTCCGCGCGTCCCGGTCTTTTCGGGTCCGGCCTCCGGGTCTGCATGCCGCACCAAACTGGCTGGGCCTGCGAGGGAAGTCTCTACAGGGTGTTTGTCCCTGCTCACACCGTGGCTAAGCCGCCTAGACGAGGCGAACGGGCGTGACCCCGCCGTCTCACCTGACCGACACACCCCAAGCCCAAACCGTAACGATCGATCCCGGCCCTAAGACTTGAGGTGAAGGCAGTATAGATCGGCGCACCAGGGGGGAGGATACGTTTTTTCGCGCCCGGTCCCATATTCCGCAGACGCCGGCGCAGGCGGGGGTCCATCGACTGTTGCTGTGGTGAGGGTAA
>JAJFFK010000017.1 GCA_021776655.1 Henriciella sp.
GGGGTGGACAAGTTTTATTTTGAGCACGCCCCAATGCCCCGAAAACGCCCGTGGCGACGGGGATCTATGGAGGAACGCGCCGCCACGAATTGGGGGATAGAGCGGTCCTTGGAGACCCACCTGCGTGAGTATCGGCGGAAAGGGAACGCGCACTTGGGGATAAGCCCTGTTTTGGTCACGCCGAGAGAGTGTGGGGAGAGTATTGCCGGGATGGCTGCTTTCGGCATCGAGGTGGGCATTGCTAAACAGCTCTAATCGTTGCAACATTTCAGATGCTATTGGCGAGGAAAATCCATGATTGTGCGGATCGCAAATGCAGACGATGGAGCTGACATTGCCGAGATTTATGCGCCAATCGTCAGAGATACTTTCATTTCATTCGAAGCTGCCCCGCCAAGCGCGGATGAAATGTCTAACCGCATAGTGGCAACACTTCGGATGCACCCGTGGCTTGTTATTGAAAAAGACGGAGCCGTCATCGCATATGCATATGCCACGCCTCACCGGAGCCGGGCGGCATATAGGTGGTCATGCGATGTCAGTGTTTATGTCGGCGAGAACGCCAGACGAATGGGCGCCGCTCGCACTTTGTACCAGCACCTCTTTTCGACCCTTATCAGGCAAGGCTATGCCAGCGCTTTTTCTGGGATTGCGCTGCCCAATGAAGCAAGCGTCGGTTTTCACGAGCGCATGGGTTTCGAACCGGTAGGTGTATATCCCCGCGTCGGCTTCAAAAAAGGATCGTGGCGGGATGTTGGCTGGTGGAGCCACGAACTACAAGCTTTAGATAATAATCCCCGGCACCCGCTTCCTTTTTTGGGCAATCCCGAAACATTCGAGACCTGATGGTGCTGGCTTCGGACGTCCACTCCTCACCCATAACAGCCATTTAAAACTCTGCGAGACACCAACCTATGCCCGGCGGCTTGTCTCGGCTAGGGATAGGCAAGGTTGCAGGGGGGAGCCGCACGATGAGCCGCCTTTTTGAAGAATTGGATTACCGCGAAACGCCGATCGGGCCGATCAGTTTGCGGCGGCGGTATCATTTGACCCTGAAGGTCGACGTCTTCGAGATCATCCTTGGCGATGAGCATTTGATGTCCAACATTTTTACTGTGTCCGAGATCGCCCTTGCACGACTGGGTCTGGACAAGGTTCGTAATCTGAACACCAACACAGATGAACCGTGGGATATTGTGGTTGGCGGCCTGGGACTTGGCTACACGGCAGGGGCGGTTCTTGAAGACCGGCGTGTCGGATCACTGCTCGTCGTGGAACTGCTTGATGCGGTTGCCGACTGGCACGAAGCTGGGCTCGTACCGCTGGATCCACCCCTGAGTGCGGATCGTCGGTGCCGCATTGTGAGAGATGATTTTTTCGCGCTGGCGGGGTCGCAGCAGGGCTTTGACGAGATGCAGCCCGGGCGGCAGTTCGATGCCATTCTGATTGATATTGATCATACGCCCGACTGGTTGCTCGACGCGCGCAGCGGTCATTTTTACAGCAAAGACGGTTTGCGGAAGCTAAGCCGTCATTTGAAGCGCGGGGGGGTCATGGGGCTTTGGTCCGATGTCTTGCCTGATGCTGAGTTTCTGGGTCGGCTGACAGAGGTCTTTTCCGAAGCTTGGGCCGAGCCCGTGACGTTCCACAACCCGCTGCAAGACAGCACGTATACACAAACCATCTATTTGGCACGCAAGCATACCTAGGGTCATGACAGCTTTTGCGCTGTCCTTGTCTTTGCCTCTTGTCTGCGCGGGTTTAGCCGCCACGGTAAGTCAAGGAGAGGCTTGGACTATTTCAGGATTGCGGCTCTGACAAGGTCGATCATTGCGCTTGTGGCCGGGTCAGGTTTACCGGTCACGGCGTCTTGCACCCAGCGCCGCTGAAACGCGGTGACAGCTTTTGCCGTGGCCTCGTCGAGGGGTCCAGGCCCCACCAGCGTATAGCCAATCGCGGTTAGATCAGCTTGAATGCGCCGCATATCGTCGCCGGTCTTTTCGAGCGGCTCATCACCGCGCAGAACAGGATCGCGGTCTTGCGGCCAGATACCAATGCCAGCCGCTGCGAGCTGCGCCCACGGGAAATGCTCGCCCGGATCTTCCTTGCGCGCCGGGGCGATATCTGAGTGCCCCACGATCCGTGACTGCGGGATGTCCCAACGCTCGAGAATGCCGCTGCAGAGCTCAATTACGGCGTCGATCTGGGCTTTGGGAAACGGTTCCAGACGGCCATCTGTTAGCCGGAAATCATGCCCGCCATTAACGATCTCGACCCCGATCGAACGCGAGTTCAAATCCTCGTCGCCCTGCCAGGATGACACCCCGGCATGCCAGGCGCGTTTGTCCTCGCCGACCAGCTGCACGATGCGGCCATCCTCCCAGACCATGTAATGGGCCGACACGGCAGCCTCGGTATCGCACATCCGATCGAGCGCCAGCTGGCCGGTCTGCATGCCAGTATAGTGCAGCACCAGCAGATCAATCGGGTGTTTGCGGTCGTCGAAATTTGGGCTTGGCCGCGCTGTGATCTTCATTGTCGCCCCCTGACCTTATCGCCAAGCGCTGCTTCCGGCATCGCTGTGTTACGTCGTAGCACAATCACGAACACCCCGCCCAGAGAGATCGCCGCACCGAGGATCAGTTGCAGGCTAAGCTGCTCATTCAGCAAGATCACACTCAGGATCACCCCCCAGACCGGCACCATCAGGGTCAGCGGAGAGATCAGCGAAACGTCATATTTCTTGAGCAAATTATAGAACGCCCCGTGGCCAAACACGCTGACGCCGAGCACGGCAAATACTGTCGCTGCCCAGACCCAAGGCCCACCAGATACGAAGGCCGTCCAGCCGCCAGTTTCGGTCAGACCAGATAGCGCGAACAGGGGCAGGAAGCTGAACAAGCCAACCCAGGCTTGCATTTGCAGGGCGCTGATCGGCGGCATTTTCTTCATCAAGATGCCCGCCGCTGATCCAATCAGGGCTGAGGCGACGATGTAGAGAAGGCCGTAGGAAAAGCTGAAATTGTCCGGATTGACGGCAATCAGTGTTGCCCCGGCAAAAGCCATGAATATGCCGAGCCCGCGACGCCAACCGACCGCCTCACCGAGAAACACCATGCTCATCAGGGTCGAGAATGGCACACCAAGTTGGCCAACCACCGATACCGCGCTGGCCTCAGCATTCGCGAGACCCATGAACAAAAGCGCAAAATGTACCGCGCCAATCCCCATCGCGATCAGGAATAACATGCCCAAATTCTTCGGGATCGGGCGCAAGAACCAGCATAGAACCAGCGCTATTCCGGCAAACCGCAAGCCGGCAAAGAAAATTGGCGGCACGCCCGCCTCGGCAATGACCCAGCGCGTGACCACCAGATTGAGCCCCCAGACAAAACACACCACAGCCAGAAGCAGGAAATCACGAACGCTCATGTCTCACGCTCTAGCAGTGTTTTTTGTAAGGTGCATCCGGGCGCGCCGGTTAACCTCGCGTCGCCCCTGCCGCAGCCGTGTAGAGTGAGGTGAACAGTACCCGTGTCGCGGCATCCGCCATGCCTGCCCCGCCCGGCGATTTGGCCATCAGTTCCATATCGTGCAAGCGCTCAACCAAGCGCATCAGGCGCGGGGTTGGCCATTTCTTCAACCGCGCAGCAAAAGCGGGCCAATCGCTTTTCCATACGGGCGGCTTCAGTTTCATACCCATGCCAGCACTATTTGCGCCCATAGCTTGCGCCGCCAGCATCCGCGACGCCTCCATCTCGAACAGGCGCAGCAGACCGATTGCGGAGAACCCGGCATCAATCACCCGGTCCATCTCGGCTTGCGCGGCGCCCGGATGACCGTCCAAAGCCAGCAGCACAGCGACGCGCGAACTTTCGTCCGCATTGGTTTCGCAAAGCGCGCGAACGTCATCGACATTTAGCGCCCGGCCAAGACCGTGGGCGTAGATGGCGAGCTTCTGCATCTCAGCATTCGCCAAGCTGCGATGACCGGGCAGGCCGCCAACGAAGAAGGACAGGGCTTCTGGCGCAATCGCGACCGCGTGGCTGTCCAGAAAGACGCGAACCAGGTCAGACATGTCCGCGTCGCTATCGGCAAAAACATGTAAGGCGGCAACATTTGACGCCGCTTCAAAGGCTGTGCGCATCTTTGAACGCGTGTTCAGTGTCCCGCTCAACAATACCAGTCTGGCGGCGATCCGGTCCGGCGTGTCCTGAGCAATCGCCAGCACCTCCTTGATCAGCGCAAACAGTTTTTCACCCTTGGTGCGAATGCGTATGATCGTCGCTTCGCCAAGCAGGGATTGCGCTTCCAACGCGTCAAACAAAATTGGGGGATCGCGTTTGACCTCATCCTCATCAAGCGTAATCGTATTTGACGGCCCCGCCGCTTGCCAGGACTTGATCAGGCTAGTGGCGGTATCGCCGACCACCCCCTCATCGTCGCCAAAGATCAGGGCGAGATTGCAATTAGGATCAGGTTTTTTGGCAAATCGCGCCGCGCTAGTGCCTTGGTACTTCATTCCTCGGCAGCGAGCTTGAGGCGTAAATCATCGACAATCCGGCGCGCCAGCAAAGTCATGGCGCGGTCGGATGCATCAATCTGGGCGGTCACATCGGCGAACGGGGCATCCGGCACACTAAACGTTGTTTCCGCTTCGATCTTGCCGGAATAGGCATTGTCCGGCACCGCGAGGACATATTGCGCCTCGACCAGGATATCTGTCCTTGTTGCCGCTTCGTCGGGTTGTAGCGCTAGTCGCTGAACACTTTCCTTGAGGATGATCGTCAATCGTCCCGGCTCTTCCAGACCCGGAAGCCCGACAGATAATTGCTGAAGCAGCGCTTTGCGCAAAGCGTGGCCAGCGCGGCCATCTATCTGATCGATGGAGATCGATCCTCCGCCGCCTGCCCCGGCATAAAGCGGGGTAAACCCGCACGCGCTAAGTGGGCCAATGAGAAGAAAAGCGAGGAAAGCAAAACCGAAATTTTTCATGATGCAACGATATTGACGATCCGGCCGGGAACAACAATCACTTTTTTGATGTCTTTGCCGTCAAGAAAGCTCGCAATCGCCGACTGTGCCAATGCAAGCGCCTCAATTTCATCCTTTGTCGCCGTCTTGGCAACACTGATTTCAGCCCGCCGCTTGCCATTCACCTGGATCGGCAATGTGACATTATCTTCGACCAACAGACCCGCATCGACCACTGGCCAGGCCGCCGCCGAGACCAGGCCCTCACCGCCGATCAAGGCCCAGCATTCCTCGGCCAGATGCGGCATGAACGGGGTCAGGCAGCGCGCCAACATGGAAGCCCCTTCAAACCGCGCCGCAATCAGATCATCATCGCCTTGCTCGGCCTTTTTCAGAACACTGGTCCATTCATGAATCGATGCGATGGCCGAGTTGAAGCGGAACTCTTCTATCGCCGTATCGACGGCTTGGGCCAGCTGATGCGAAGCCCGGCGCAAGGCGACGGTCGCTTCACCCTCCATCGGCGCATCGTCTCGCGGGGCATCGCTCAAAGCGTTAAAAACACCCCAGACACGCTGCACAAACCGCGCCGATCCTTCGGCACCCGATTGCGTCCACTCAACATCGCGTTCTGGTGGGCTATCCGAGAGCACGAACCAGCGCGCCGCGTCGGCCCCGAACGTTGCAATGATTTCATCCGGATCGACGGTATTTTTCTTCGACTTGGACATTTTGACAATGTCGCCCATCGTGACATTCTCGCCCGTCGCGGTCTCGATCCAATGATTGGGTTTCTGTTCAACTTCGGACGGCTGCAACCAGCGACCATTATCGGATTTGAATGTCGCATGTGTGACCATGCCTTGCGTGAACAGGCCCGCAAACGGTTCTCCGCTGGGCAGGTCCAGCTCACCAACATCGCGCATCGCGCGGGTGAAGAAACGCGCATACAGTAAGTGCAGCACAGCATGCTCGACGCCGCCGACATATTGATCAACCGGCAGCCAATAGGCGCGCTCGGCCGGGTCATCGACGCTGGCAAATCGGGCAAAATACCAACTGCTATCATTGAACGTATCGAGCGTATCGGTCTCGCGCTGCGCCGGTTTTGCACAAGTCGGGCAGTCAACGTCTTTCCATGTCGGATGATGAAAGAGCGGATTTCCCGGCCGGTCGAAGCTGACAGCTTCGGGCAGTTTCACGGGCAGGTCGGCGATTGGCACCGGGACAATTCCGCACCCCTCACAATGGATCACCGGGATCGGACAGCCCCAATAGCGCTGGCGGCTCACGCCCCAATCGCGCAGGCGGTAATTCACCGTACGCTCGCCAAGGCCCGCGTCGGCAATCTTGGCAATCGCTTCGGATTTCGCCTCATCGACGGATTTCCCGTCCAGAAAGCCAGACTGCATCGCCGTGCCCGGCCCGGTATAGGCCGCGTCCATGTCCGCGCCTTGGCCAGAGCTGACCCAAGCCTCATCGGCTTCCTCGCCGCTCGGCTTGACCACGGGCAGGATGGGCAGATCGTACTTGCGGGCAAAATCGAAATCGCGCTGATCGTGGGCTGGACAGGCGAAAATCGCGCCGGTGCCATAGCCCATCAGGACAAAATTCGCGACCCAGACGGGCAGTGTTTCGCCGTCGATGAAAGGATGCTTGACCCGCAGCCCGGTGTCAAAGCCAATCTTCTCGGCCTTCTCAATATCGGCCTCGGACGTGCCAACCTTGGCGCATTCAGCGCGGAAGGCCTGCAGATCTTCGCGACTTTCGGCCCATTCTATCGTCAGCGGATGATCGGGCGACAGCGCAACGAAGCTCGCACCATACAAAGTATCCGGGCGTGTGGTGAAAATCTCAACGCCGGTCTCGTGGCCTTGCGGCGCTTCGCCCGCCCACTCAAACCGCATTTGCAGGCCTTCAGAGCGCCCGATCCAATTGGCCTGCATGGTGCGAACCTTTTCCGGCCAGCGCTCAAGCTTTTGCACTTCGCTCAGCAGATCTTCGGCATAGTCGGTAATTCGGAAGAACCATTGCACCAGATCACGCTGCTCGACCTCGGCGCCAGAGCGCCAGCCCTTGCCATCGATGACCTGTTCATTGGCCAGAACCGTATTGTCGACCGGGTCCCAGTTCACCTTGGCTTTCTTTTGGTAGACCAGCCCTTTGTCCATGAATTTCAGGAACAGGCGCTGTTGCTCGCCATAATAGTCAGGGTCGCAGGTCGCAAACTCACGGCTCCAATCGAGCGACAGGCCGAGCTTCATGAACTGCTTTTTCATTGCCGCAATATTTTGATAGGTCCATTTGCCGGGATGGGTGTTGTGCTCCATCGCAGCGTTTTCAGCTGGCATCCCAAACGCGTCCCAGCCCATTGGGTGCAACACATTATAGCCCTTGGCGCGCTTGTGCCGGGCCACGACATCACCCATCGCGTAATTGCGCACATGCCCGACATGCAACCGACCCGACGGATACGGAAACATTTCCAGCACATAGGCTTTTGGCGCGTCGCCAGCCTGCGCCGGGGATTTTGCCTTGAACAGGGAGATCTTGTCCCATTCAGCACGCCATTTGGGTTCCGCGCTCTGCGGATCGTATCGCAGCGCCATACTGCCTCCCCCTGCCTTCAAATTGGAAGCTTAGCCGAGTTCCGACGCTTTTAGATTGCGCGCACGGGTTAGAATGGCATTTTCGAGTTGAATATTGGTATCGGCATCAACCGCAGCATCCGTCCATTCGCCATCCTGCTTGACCTGCCGAAAGACAGACACTTTCACACCATCAGCCCGCAGCCGCGAGTCGAGGATATAGACGGTTGCCTTGATCCGTTCATCAGCAGCGCCTGCATAGGTTTTCCAATCATAAATGATCGTACCGCCCAGCGGATCTGCAGTCACCAGCGGCAAGTCTTCGAGCGTATCCAGGCTGGCGCGCCATAGATAAGGGTTCGAGCCGCCGGAGATTTCGGCAACCACGCGGCGCTCGACACTGCCTCCGCCAAAGCAGCCTGAGAGCACCAAAGCGCCACAAATGGCTGCGAAGAGAGTTTTTGTTGCCTTCATTTGATCATTTCCTGTTGGCAAGACCTTGTTGACTGGCCTCTTCTATAGCACCTGAAACCAAGCCTGCCAGTGCTCATCTGTTGAAGCCCGCTGAAGCGGGGTATTTAGGGGAATATCATGCGGATAATCGCCATTTCGATCGTCTCGGTAACACTTGCCAGCGCGGCTGCAGCGCAGACCGATGCCGCAATAGACACGACATTTTCCGCTGAAAGCGTTCTCGTCATCATGCCGATCAGTGACGATAATGCGGTGTCCGACACAGAAACGCTGCTTGGTGAGCTGTCTTTGAAGGGCCAGGCAGAGACCGTGCTCGACAATGGGGTACGTCTGCGCGCCCGAACGACCTTGCGTCTGCAAAAGGATCACCCGGACCGGGTCGGCTATAGTGGCGGTTTCGGCACTCTGCCAGGCGCGCCGGTTGGTGCGTTCTCAGGTCTGTCTGCGGCGCCAACCCGGTCTAGCGATGACCCGCGCGTTCGGCTGGAAACCGCTTATCTACAAGTTGATGGCGGCTATGGCGAGGTCCGGGTCGGCAAGGATCTTGGTGTCGCTGCCCGGTTTCACGAGGGCAGCAAAGCCATACTGACCCATGCCCGCCTGGACAGCGCCCTGCTTGATCCGACCGGCCTAGCAACCGTTCGCACACGCCATGACCTGACCGGGCCAAGCCTGAAATTATCCTATGCCAGCCCTCGCATCCTCGGCCTGCGCGCGGGCATATCTTACACCCCGGATGCCACAGCCGATGGCCTCGACCGCCGCCCGCATGCTGGCACCGGAGGGACAGGCCCGGATATAAGCGACGCGATTGAGCTTGCGCTCAACGGCACACGCAGGTTCCGCGATAGCGGCCTGCGGATCGACGCAGCTCTGGCCTGGTCAACTGCATCGGTCGGCGATCGCGGCGCTGTCATACCTTATCGCCAGGTTGAGACCTTCTCAGCCGGAACGCGGCTTGAGCAAGACGATTGGACCCTCGGGGCCGCTTGGCTCGCCAGCGATAATGGCTTGGCAAATGGCGACTATTCAGCCTGGAGCGCCGGAATTGCCCGCCGGGCCTACGAGATAGACTGGTCGCTGGATTATGGCGAAGCCAGCGATGACGCGGCGCTGATCGAATCGTCTGGCTGGCGGCTTGGCGCGGCGCGCAGCTTTGGCAAAGAGGCGCGTATTGCCATTGCTTACTTGTCTGACAAGGTCGTAAATTCCCAAAACCGTTACAGATCACAAGGTGTTGTTGTCGAAATCACACTATCCTCGGAAATCCTGAAACTGACGGGAAATTAAGGTTCTATTAACGCACTTCAGTGCTATTTGTTACTGCAGGAGTGATTTCTATGCGTGCCATCTGTGCGTCTCTTGTACTGTCCATGGCCATTGCCGCACCGGCGCTGGGTCAGGAAGCTACGCCTGAAATGCCCGCCGCAACGATCTCCGACACGGATCAAGCTGCTCCCGATTGGTTTCAGCAGTTCACCTTCAGCAGCAATGATATCCAATCACCGCTCTGGCAAGTTGAGCCGGCCAAGACGTTCAGTCTGGCTTGGTCCAAAGGCGAACGCTGGAGTGTTAGTGTTGATTTGACCTCTCGCGACGAACGCTCACTTTTACCACGTGAGGAAATGTCGGCTGGCGCCGATTTCCGGATTACACCGCGCATCAGCGTGGGTGGTGAGTTTCGGATTGGCTCCGACCCGATTGAAAACCCAAATCAGCCTCTGATACAAGAAGAACGATTCGAGGCTGGCATCCGCCTACGCTCGGCGTTCAAGTTCTAGACTCTAAACTTAATCAGAGCCCCCGCTCCCCTGCCTTCGCACACGCCACACTCTCAATTGTCATCCCGGACGCGAAGCGATCCGGGACCCAGGGAAGCTTGGCACTGGGTCCCGGATATTTGCTAACGCAAATTCCGGGATGACAATATGAGTGTGTGATCGCTTCGCTCCGCGCGGGCGCAAAAGCGTAAGTGCGCTTACGCTTTTGCGCCGCGTTTGCCGCCACCGAAGACGGGATTGGTGCGCGCCGCCGCCGCGTCCAATGGCCAGCGCGGTCGCGCCGCAAAATCAAGTCCGTCACGTTCAACCTGTCCTGCCACCAATCGCTCAGCACCGGCCAGCGCGATCATCGCCGCATTGTCGGTGCAATGGCGCAAAGGCGGGGCAATCAGACGCGCGCCAGCCTTTACAGCAACGCGGTCCAATGCGGCCCGGATCTCCTGATTAGCTGCCACACCGCCGGCCACGACCAGCCGAGGGTCAGACGGCTGCTCAGCGATAAATACATCCAGCGCGCGCGCGGTCTTGACCGCCAAACACTCGGTTATAGCCGCCTGAAAGCTCGCACATAGGTCAGCCTGGCCCTGCTCATCTAGGGCCTCGCCTGCCACCGCCCGCACGGCAGCGGTTTTCAGTCCGGCAAAACTCATGTCGAGGCCGGGCCGGTTCAACATCGGGCGCGGCAGATCAAACCGTGCAGGGTCGCCGCGACGCGCCAAAAGCTCGACCGCCGGGCCACCGGGAAAGCCGATGCCCAATGTCTTGGCGAGTTTGTCAAACGCTTCACCAGCTGCATCGTCAATGGTTGTGCCCAGGCGCTGATAATCGCCCAGACCCTTGACCGCGATGAACTGGCAATGCCCGCCGGACACCAGCAACAGCAAATATGGAAAGGCGCAATCCTGCGTCAGACGCGGCGACAAAGCATGGCCTTCAAGATGGTTGATCGGAATGAACGGGATGTTCGATGCCATCGCCATGGCTTTTCCCGTCATCATCCCGACCATCACGCCGCCAATCAGGCCCGGGCCGGAAGTTGCGGCAATCGCATCCAGATCGGCCAATTCTTGACCACTCTTCAGCAGCGCAGCGGAAACGACATGATCGCAAAGTTCAGCGTGGGCGCGCGCGGCGATCTCCGGGACAACGCCGCCATAAGGCGCGTGCTGTTCAATCTGCGCGCGGACCACGTCCGACAAGATCTCAACCCGCCCGCCTGTCACACGCACAAGGGCGGCGGCTGTTTCATCACAGCTGGTTTCAATACCGAGGAGAGTGCATGCGCCGATCATCGCGCCGCAATACGGCAAAGGGCTGGTGAATCATAGGGCAGACAGTCTATGATGGCTGGCAAGACAGGCGACGGCATGTCTCATCGGCTTGCACCCGGTTACGGGCCAATATAGCTCAACACGAAGACCACCGGAGCCAGTATGAGCAATCCACAGATCATTCGTATTGGAACGCGCGGCTCGCCATTGGCGCTGTACCAGGCAAGCTTGGTATCGCAGGCATTGCATGATGCGAGCGCTGGCGGTCTGCAGGGTGAAATCGTCCCCTTCACCACCAAAGGCGATCAACTGACCACAGAGCGCTTGATCAATTCCGGCGGCAAAGGCCTGTTCACGCGTGAAATCGACCGCGCGGTTGATCAGGGCGAGGTCGATATCGCCGTACATAGTTTGAAAGATGTTCCCAGCCTGATGCCGGATGGTCAGGCAATTCTGGCCTATCCAGACCGCGCCGATGCACGCGATGGCTTCATCGCACAGGGCAGCGTCACAGCTCTGCAGGACTTGCCTCCGGGCGCGACGCTTGGCACGGCAAGTCTGCGCCGGGAGGCTCAGGCACTGGCCTTGCGCCCGGATCTGAACGTCATCCCTTTTCGCGGCAGTGTTGAGACCCGATTGAAGAAGCTTGAGGACGGATTGGCAGATGCCACCTTCCTGGCCATGGCTGGATTGGCCAGGCTCGGCCTGGCCGATCTGGCGAACCCGGTTGCGGTCGACATCATGCTACCCGCCGCCGGACAAGGCATCATCGCGATTGCTGCCCGCCCGGATGCGTTGTCCGCGCAGCTCAAGACGGGCCTGTCTATCCTTGATCACGCGCCAACCCGCTGCGCCGCAATTGCCGAGCGCGCTGTACTGGCAGAGCTTGACGGCTCTTGCCGAACTGCCATCGCTGCCCATATGCTGCTCAAAGACGGTGGCTGGTATCTGCGCGGCGAAGTTCTCAGTCCCAACGGTCAATCCCGGTGGCATGCTGAAGCAACAGCCTTGCTGAGTGCCACACATGAGGATTTAAATTCGCTGGGGGTAAGCCTTGGCCAGACAATAAGAGAGGCGGCAGGCGGAGACTTGCCGATATTTGCAGACATATGAGCGACCTACCGATCATCATTACGCGCGCCCAACCGGGTGCCGCCAAAACCCTCAAAGGCCTGCTCGCACTAGGCCTTAAGCCGCTGCTCAGCCCGGCTTTGACGTTGCAACCAGACCCCGACATCCTTGTGCCTTCACCAGAGGGTTTTTCCGGCGTGATCTTCACCAGCGCCAATGGTGCGCGTTTCTATGGCGAACGCGAAACCGATCGCACGCTGCCAGCCTGGTGTGTCGGCCCGTCGACCGCTGCCGCAGCGCGCGAGGTTGGCTTTGAAGAGGTCCACGAGGGCACTGGCAATGCGACCCGGCTCGCAGCCTTGATTGCGTCCACCATTGCGCCGCCGCCATTGCCTTTGCTGCATATCGCCAATGCCGCTGCGACCGGTGATTTGCAAAAAGAACTGAAGATGCGCCGCTATAAGGTCAAGTTCGTACCGCTTTACCGCGCCGATACAGCACCTGCGCTTGAACCGGACGTGATTGAAACGCTAGCCAGCGGAAAACCCGCAATTGTCCTGGTTCATTCCGCCAAGGGTGCAGAGGCGTTTGCCCACTTGTCGCGCGATCATTCAGTCTCAGCTTTAACCGCTGTCGCAATCTCACCGCCTGCCGCACGGCCACTTGCGCAGCTTGGATATGCCCAGACCTTCGTGGCGCGAATGCCAAACGAAGCCAGACTGATGGAAACCTTGAAGGAGGCGATTGCCGCACTTTCGGCCTAGATCAACACCATGTAGAGTAAGCCGAATGCGAAGCAGGTGTGTGACATGAGCGAAACAACTTCCCCACAAGCGACCCGCGAAGATTTGGCGATTGATGCAGAGTTTGAACCTGCGGCCTCTTCGCTCTTATCAGGTGGCCATCGCATTCGGCTACGCTGGGCCGTTTTTGCCGGGGTCGGACTTGTGGTGATCACCAGTCTTTTTTGGGCAGCGACAGCCTCCGGGCTCATTCCTGGCCTTAACCAGGCCGCCCAGGACCAGGCGGCATTGCAAGCTGAAAACCAGACCTTGCGCACGCAAATCGAAGCTGCCCAAACCGAATGCGCTGATCTTTCAACCCGCCTGCAAGTGATCGAAAGACGCGCCGATCAACAAGACTCATCGGCCCAGACGGGTCGCCAGGATCTTGCAAACCTGACCGCAACCGTCGCGGCCTTGGGAACCGATGCGACCAGCCTGCGCTCGGATATCGACGCCTTGAAAGCGGTGCCTGCCTTAACCTCTACGATTGATCCCGAAACTGGCGAAACAATGATCACCGCCACTGATCCAGCGCTCTTGAACCGGCTCGACGCTCTCGAGCAGGCAATCACACAGTTTCCAGCGACCGATCCAGCCACCACGACACAAACGGACAGTCTGACAACCGAGGTCGCCCGCCTGCGCACCGAATTGGCCGCCCTGCAGCAGAGCCTGCAAATATCTGCCGCAGGGACCCCGGTCAGCGCGCGCCCTGAAATGTCCGGGACCGACATCGCGCTTGCCCTCTCCGCCATCGAAGCGGCGGCCCGGCGCGGACGCCCGTTCCAGTCTGGCTATCAACGCCTTGTCGCTGCGATGCCTGATGAAGCCGCCGTTTTGGCCCTCCAGCCGATTGCCGCGACAGGCGCACTGACAATCTTTGATCTGCGTGAACAATTTGCCGCCTTGGAAAGCCGGGCGCTGGACGCAGAAGCCACAGATGCTGGCGGGGCGACAAGTTTGATGCGGTCAATTTTTGGCGACGGGGTCAAAGTGCGCCGCGCCGGACAGGATAATGCCGTCGACCGGCTGGAAGCTGCACATGACTATTTGACCCGCGACAATTTACGCGCCGCGATTGCGGAAATCGAGGCCTTGCCGCCAGACGTTCAGTCTGTCTTCACTGATTGGCTGGATAATGCCCAGCAACGCCAGTCTCTCGATGACGCGTTGGAGGCATTACGTCTCGCCATGATCGCGAAAGACCGTCCATGATCATCTTAATCCTGTTCATCCTGCTTGTGATCGTGATTGGCATCGGCTTTGTGTTCGCGTCGAAACTACCCGGCGGGATCACCATTGATCTGGCCAGTGCGGGCAGTTACGAGCTTGGCGTCGTTCCAACCATCCTGTTTCTAATTGCCATAGGCGGCGCAGTCGCGCTTGTTTGGTGGCTGCTTGCCAGCTTTGTCACCCTGCCAAAACGGTTCAGCCGGTCACGCAAGGCTTCAAAAGTGCGTGACGCCAATCGGGCGCTTGCCGACGGGCTGCTGGCCGCAGAAGCCGGCGACGCGCTACTGGCCAAGAAGCTGTCCAAGAAAGCCGCGCAACACGCCGATGATGATCGCTTGAAATTGCTGCTTGAAGCGCGCGCCGCCGAAGTTGCCGATGACTGGTCGAGCGCTGAACGCGCCTGGGCGCAGCTGACGCGCCTCCCCGGTGGACAGCTCGCAGGCCTGCGCGGCGCCGCATCTGCAGCCAGCGCGCGCGGTGATACATTGTCGGCCCAGAGCCGCGCCCGCGAAGCCTTGGAGCTAAAAAGCGCTGCCGAATGGCCATTTAACTCCCTGTTCGACAGCCAGGTCGCCGATGCCAATTGGCAAGCAGCTCTGTCAACGCTCTCAGTCGGCGAAAAACGCGGCTACATTACCGATGACAGCCTGCGCCGACGGCGTTCAGTCCTTTTGACAGCGCGCGCCCTGGCGATGCAGAATGCCGAACGCAAGGACGCTCAGCGCTTGCTTGCTGAAGCGATCCGGTCAGCTCCGGGGTTTCCGCCCGCCGCTTGGCATGGCGCCCGTCACCTGATGATTGATGGCAAGTTCAAAGCGGCTCAAGGTGTCCTTGAACTGGGTTGGAAAGCCCGCCCACACCCGGCATTAGCCCAGCTAAGCGGCCGCCTCGACCCGCAAGCCAATGCTGAAACGGTGACCAAGCGACTTGAAGGCCTGATCGCCGCCAATCCAGACCATCGCGAAAGCCGCATCCTCAAAGCCGAACTGGCCATGAGCCGCAAAGACTGGCTCAGCGCGGTTAAAGCGCTGGCGCTTCTGGTTGAAGAAAACCCGACATCACGGCTCTGTCTGCTGCTTGAGAAAGCCCTCAATCGCTACGGCGATCCGTCTGAGGCTGACCGTTGGGGCCGCATGGCGATTACGGCGTCGCGCGAACCGGAATGGTCAGATATTGATCCCAAAGGGGCCGCCTTTGACTATGCCCCGCGCGACTGGGCCCGGCTGGTCTATACCTTTGGCGATACCGGACAATTGGTCCATCCACGCTATGAAAGCTCAGCGCGGGAGCTGGCCGCAGGTCGCACCATCGCCTTGCCTGGGCCAGGCACGAACCAGGTCAAGGTCGAAGGCGCAAAAGCGACGGTCACCACGCGGCCACTCGACTATGCCCCTGAAGACAAATAGCGTATTTCCACGTTTCACCGAAACCCGCAGATCAAACAACAAGGCTGCCCGGGGCGGGTGCGCCTCGCGTCAGCGAGGTGTGAGGTCATAAGCGAAAACATGCCTGACACGCACGCTTGCCGGACCTGTAGCTAGGCGGTATGTCCACCACGTGCTGACATGTGCCGCTATAGCTCAGCTGGTAGAGCATCGCATTCGTAATGCGGGGGTCGGGTGTTCAAGTCACCCTAGCGGCACCATTTAATACAATTAATACAATGTGTTACAAGTGATATAAAGTGATCGAACATTCACTAACATTCTGTGTCCACACCATGTCCCCACGCTTTTGACCTATATGTAGTGTTTATTGACGTGATTGGGGTAGGGTTGGCCTAGATGCAAATGCCCCAAGAGTGGCAATCTACACCCCTAATTCATGGTTTTGAAAACCAAACCGCTGATCAGCTTCACCTGTTTCGTCTCCAATCCATTCGACAAGCTTCTCTGAAACTTCGGAGAGACTGGCCTTGATTTCGCACTCCCACACAATCGCAACGCGCCACCCTGCTGTAATCAGTCGTTTCATGTTTCGTGTGTCGCGCTCGACATTTCCATCAAATTTCGCCTGCCAGAACTCGGGCCGAGTGGATGGTGTGGTGGTGTACTTGCAGCCGGAGTGTCGGTGCCAGAAGCAGCCATGAACGAAGATGACTACATTCCATTTTTGCAGGACAATATCCGGGCGACCGGGTAATCCGCGATCATGCAATCGATACCGCACCCCCTTGGCAAACAATGCTTTGCGTAGTGCGATCTCTGGCTTGGTGTTCTTCCCACCGATTCCAGACATCATGCGCGATCTTACCTGTTTCGAGACGATATCTGCCATGGCGTACTCTTTACCCCTGGATCACCTCGGATTCCACGCTAAGGTATCAGTATAGAGCAATGCTTTGGGGACAGACGAGAGATGACGGCTTTTCAAATCGTTGACCTTTTTGCAGGGCCAGGAGGCCTCGCCGAAGGCTTTTCCGGATATGCCCGTGAAGATGGCATCCGGCCTTTCGAGGTCGCGTTCTCTGTAGAGAAGGAAGCCTCGGCCCACGCGACGCTTCGCTTGCGGGCATTTCTACGGCAATTCGGGACGAGCTTCCCAGCCGAGTATTACAAGGCGCTGAATACTGGAAGCGAGTTGCCGGATTTCTCTCGGCTCTATCCTCAGCAATGGGCGGCAGCAGAAAACGAAGCGCTAAATCTTGAGCTCGGAACAGATGTCGCCCGCTCAGTTGTGGGCAACCGTTTGAGGGAACTCGCCAACAACGCGGGAGATCGCACGATCCTCATCGGTGGACCACCTTGCCAAGCATACTCACTCGTTGGGCGAGCTCGAAACAAAGGGAAAAAGAACTATCGCGCTGAAGATGACAAACGCCACTTCCTTTATCGCGAGTACATAGACATCCTTCGGACGCTCGAACCCGCCGCGTTTGTTATGGAGAACGTAAAGGGCCTCCTCTCTTCTAGTGTCGATGGTTCCCTCGTGGGAAATAGAATACTCGCCGACCTCAAATCCGTATCGGTAAAGCATGGTGGGTATCGATTGGTGGCATTGAGTGGCGAGACAGACCTGCTTGGCTGCAATACATCTCCTGCCTTGGCGGATTTCGTTGTTCGTGCAGAAGATCACGGCGTTCCGCAAGCGCGCCACCGGGTCATTATTGTTGGGTTGAGAGCAGACATCTGTCGCCAGCCCGGTGTGGCCAATTTGATTGAGGGCCACCTTCAGTTGGACACCAGCGAACCAGTGAGCATAGACAGCGTTATTGGTGACATTCCTGCGCTGAGAAGTGGGCTGAGTCGAGGTGGAGATGATGCGAAACTCTGGAAGGCCGCCGCTATTGAAGGAGCCGACATCGTAGTCGCAACAGTAGAAAAGTCGGACAAGGCGCTGGCAAAGGTTGCGCGCGAGGCGAGGGCCGGGTTGCGCAAGTCTGCGATGGAGCTAACGCGAACAGGTATTGCACAATCGCGGGTTCCAAATTCCTGCCCCTCTGATTTAAGGGACTGGCTCGTTGATACGAAAGTCAAACGCCTGCCAAATCATGAAACCCGTGGGCACATGCCCTCTGATCTGGCGCGGTATTTCTTCGCTTCTGTATATGCTTCCCTTCATGGCCGATCACCCAAATCTGGCGACTTTCCGGATGCGCTTGCCCCAGATCACGCCAATTGGAAGAGTGGCAAGTTTGCAGATCGTTTTCGTGTACAGGTCAAGGATCGACCCGGCACAACAGTGACTTGCCACATATCAAAGGATGGCCATTACTTCATACATCCCGACCCAGTACAGTGCCGTAGTTTCACAGTTCGAGAAGCAGCACGAATACAGACTTTCCCGGATAATTACCTGTTTCTTGGCAATCGTACTCAGCAGTATGTGCAGGTTGGAAACGCAGTGCCGCCGTTTCTGGCAAAGCAAATTGCGGGCACATTGGACAGCATTTTGGAGCATGCTGCGTTCGGCGATGTTGTTCGATCCAAGAGCAGAAAATCCATCGCCCTAACAGCTTAGCTCATTATGGGAGTGTCCAGATGCAAATTGCACCCTTCGGCTTGAAACTTCTCCAATAGTTTCACCAAAAGGACCGATTGCTTTTCTGAAGGCAATCGCATCGGCATACCGCTCGCCACCGCGAGAACGCCTGCGTCTCGAGGTGAGAGCATTCTGTGCTTCTGTCCCCACACGGATACGTCTCGCCAGAATTCCGCGCCCGCATTTACCACTGCAGCCTGAGCTTCGATACTGGAAAGTACCTTTTGATCTTTCCTTGCAGTCTTGGTCTGCTCTTTCACCTCATCCGCAGAGATTAGAAGATCATCGAAGCGGTCTGGCCACTCCACCTTTGCCTTTACCGCTCGCGCGGCACAGATTTGGTTCTTAGCATATTCGGCTCTGTTTGCCTGTTCAGCATCGTCAAAATAGATAACCTGATTTGCTGCCTCTGACGCAACCAGCAACGACTTGGCAAGCACCTCCGGCAGACTTTGCAGCTTCCACACGCGCAACAGGTCTATCTCGCCGCCCTGCACCCGCGCGCCCTCCGAGAGCAAAAAGATGGCATAGGGTACAATTTTCGCCCGTGTTCCACCACCAGTGTACCATGGTTGAGCACTGACGATTTTCTCTGTCTCTCGAAATATCATTGCCATCGCCGCAACACGCTTGAAGTAGTCTTCATTGAAATTTTCGCTCGCCGTGTTCCAAGACGTTTCGATCCGTTTTGCAAATTCAATGAAGTTTTTCTGCGCCCCACGTGCAACGAAGTGCGGAAATCCTTCCCACGGCATCGCAAATTTAGCCAACTCGGATTTGTCGAATTTCTGGTGTTTGGGGTTTTCGAGATCAAAGGCTTTGCGTTTGGATACTGTGAGCAAACTGCGGGCATTCTGATACTGCCCTCTGGCCCGTTCATAAAACCAGCGTGACTGACGGAATACCCCGTCTGCGGACGGTGCCAGTACGCGCCGGGAGAATTGTTCAATTCGAATATGAAACGGATGGTTGGAGAAGAAGTCTGTTGTGCTGACCTTGTTCTGACTGTTGGCGTACTCCGAAATCTTGGGAACAATCTCCGCCGCCAGTTCGGGATCGATGATTGAGAGTTTCATTTGAACATGGACACGGGACAAGTTTGTTTTCTTCAACAAGGCGGCGTGAAGTGAGGCAGTTGTTTGTCCGCCATTGACGATTTGCAAATTTCTCAATCGGGCTACCCTGCCACCTTCACGACCCGTTACGAACGTCACTCCTTCTGCGGTTGCAGTAATGCCATTGTTGTAAGCGAAGAACATTTCGGGAGCGTGTTCAATCGTATCCCTGATTTTCCGGTTCACCTTGCCGCGCGCTTGCAGGAATACACGTACGTTCTGTTCCAGAAGGCGGGTCCCATAGCGATCATAGATGTCGGCCAGTTGCTGTCCTGGAATAACCGCAAGGTATGACTCGTAGTTTGCTTCTGTCACGTGTGCTGGCAGCACAGATAATGCGCCCCCAAAGTCTTCCTCGAGGTCTATCTCGATGTCTTCGACGCCACGACCCGATGCCATGTAGCGTCCGAGGCGTCCCAAGTCCCAGACGCTTGCACTAACAGTGCGCCCCTCGAACTCGACAACGGGCACACTATCGACTCGCGAACTCAAATGCCGGTTTGAGAGTACATACAATCTGATGCGATTCACGCGCTCCCATCGCGCTGCAATCATATCGGCCAGACCGAAAGCTGGTGATGTCTCTTCCAGTTGAGAACGAAATACGGGATCGAGTGATCGTTTCAAGAAGTTTGCGGGCCGCTTGAGTGCGGCCTCCAATTCAGTTCCTGTCAGAGACGTAACGCTTCGGTCCTGATGAAAGTCGCAGACAATCAGTGAAAGTGTTCCACCGGCTTCGGCAGGATCGCCGCCATAGCCGTCTATTCTAGCGCCACGCGTACCAGCCCATGCAACACGCTCGAAGGATGCAAATTCACCCGCATCGACCAATTGCTCGCAATAGAGTTCAAAAAACGCATCCTCGGCATATTGGCCATCGGAATCAGCCAAGACGTGAATCGATTGAAAGAACTCTTCGTGGAATTCCGCAATATCCTCATCGACCATTTTGAGTCTCCAGTCGCTCCACGAGAGTGGCAAGCGGAACCACGTAGGGTTCACATGCAGCTAGAGAAAGTGCGTAAGTTACCGTCTCGATTCCGGGCATCACATCGGAGCCAGATATTCTTGGAAAGTCATCCTTGACTTCAAAACAAAGGCTTGGACCAGTGAGCCATGGATAATTGGAATAGTCATCTAGCGGATCGAATCCGGCTTCACCAAGAAGATTATTGTATTGCTCTTCAGCGGCAGGGTCCTTGCGGCCAATCTGTCTTCCAATTCGTAACGCGATGTCTGTCAGCGTTTCGCCCCGCTCGTCCTCAAGAGGACAAGTATCGACCTCCAGAACATGAAGATACAGGGTGTCCACACCATCAGTGTCGAGCTGCCAGGCAGATGTGATCGAGATGAAGGGACGCGCACCGCCTCGGCGTGCCTTCGACTCAATTGCCAACCGACCAATCTCGAAATCCTTGGGTGCACCTTCCGGTCCTCTCCAAGCCGTCACAGCGTCGGCGGCCGATAGGAGAGTAAGTAATGCGCGTTCGATGACCATCAACTCACCAATCAATCCTTTTTGGAGCTCAGGCGTGAGTAAACCAGCGCTGCCACCTTTCAGAAGATGTAGCCAACGCCAAGTTCGCCCCACGGCCAGATCAATCGCTTCTTGTGTGTCTCCAGCTTCGCGGCATCGATCCACAATGTCTTCGCACAGACGGTAAAATACTTCGGCATGCTCGGGCTTGGTAAGTCGCCAAATCAATTTGGATACGGGCTGAGTCGTTGTCTGGACAAATTCCATATCTCGCAAATCGGGGAGTCGCCGAGACGGCTCCAGCCCAGATGGATAATCCATAACAAGTAATCGTCTGCCTTCTACATCGCGTGCCCAGAAGAAGTCTTGAGGATGCTCGGCGTCTACACGCCTGCCATTGATGGAGTTGCTTGAGTCGGGAACAGCAATATTGACCCACGGGTCATCAATCATCGTCGCCCCCCATCTCGTCTTCATCGAGGTCATCGCGATAATTCTCACGCAGCCATGTTGTGTTCACAATGTATTCGGTCCGCTCTTCGGGCGTTTCGGTTTCAGGAAAACTGATGCTCCAGGCAATGATCGGCTTATCGCTTTCGCGGGCACCGTCCTTATCGCGCAGGTCAAGTAGATGGACGATGAGTAGAGGGCGGCTACGCACATTTCGATAAATGCGATCAGGATAGTTTGGGCGCTTCCTGTTTTCATGTGGGATCAATAGCGCAGCAAGGTAGGATTCTTCCACCTCAACTATCTGACCCTCGTCCAGCCCAGCTTTTTCAAAGCCGCGAGATGAAACGCGCTGCTTGTTAGTTACTCGGAGTGTGGCTCTGTCGCTCTTGTCACCAATTGAACGTTTCTGGCAGACAATCTTCAAACCTGTCAGTCCTGTATCTTCGATCCTGCCATCATCGGGAGCAGCAACGCCTGGAAATAGAATATCCCATTTTGACAGCTCGCCGTCAGAACGTTCACCTATGTAACTCAGAACAGGTCCCGGATCGGTCAACATGGAGCCACGATGATTCCTGAAGGCCCCAATGAAGGAGCGCACAGCATTCACTGGTGCCTCTTTGAGCAACCAGCCTTGACCGTAGGGTTTTGCAGATGAAACTGGACAACCCTGACCGCCAAGATCGGAAACAAGTGAGCGTACGGCTGTGCGATTTGTTTCGAGAATTACTTCGTTGCGCTCAAGGATAGCTGTTTCGATGAAATTGTTACCGAGGCCGATTTTCACAACCACGTTCTGTCCTGTCCCCATCTTGTTACGCGCAGTGACTATGAGCGTGTCTGGATGGCTGCGAACTTTGAGACCAAACTCCTCTGGTGTTGCACCTGCCGCCTCCATCGCCCGGAGCTCGTCACGCAGCATATCCGAAGATTCAGCAATATGAGCGTACCATCCTTCGGCTTCTTCTGGCATCCAGACGCGGCACAAATCACCATAGTCTGGACGGAACCCGAACCATCGCCCCATTTGCATCAGCGTATCATACATGACAGAATTTCGTAGAAAGTAAGTCGTCATGAGCCCTTCGAGAGTCAGACCACGAGACAGGGAAAAACCACCTACAGCTATAACATTGAGGCCAATATCCTTGTACTCTGAGTAGTTCAACGTTCCCGAGGATTTGCTATTAACTTCCACGGCGTAAATGGATGCTACCGCCTCGTTAAGGCAAACGAGAATATCAGCCCACTGTTCAGGATTGTGTGCGTACTCCCTCAACCATGCATCTTTCAACAGTGCAATTTCGTGGTCCGCCTCTGCCTCAGCAAGGGGTTTTGCACCATTTATGCGAACGCTTGTCTGAATGCCCTCGAGCAAGTCGTGGATTCCGCCACGCAAACGTCCCTGAACATTTGTGAACCGCGACGCATTCACCAGCATGGACATATGTTCCGAGCCATGACCACGGACCAGCCGGATGGCACGCGCAACAACGAAACATCTGACAGCCAGCTTCAGGCTATCGGGTAGCGCACTGATCAAATACTCCTTGTCATGCTTGATGGGTAGAAGCTCTTCGTTGTCATTAATAGATCGAACGAACTCATTCGATTCATCAACGAACATTCTGGTGGCGCCATAATAATTTGAAGGCGCTTCCAATCCGACAATGAAGTTTTTTGGGAACAGGTCTTGACCAGCCATTTTATCATCTTCGTCTGGGTCAATGAAGATATTCGCAAACGGCGTGGCTGTGTAACCGACATAGCAACTGCGCTGAAACAGATTCAAGAGTTCACGAATTTGACCGTTGATTCGAGAAACTTCGTCCTTGCCCTTGGCAATGTTGATCGAGGCATTGTCGGCTTCATCATCGATCAACAACATTGGCGCGCTGACGGTCTTGCTGAGGCCTCGCGCATTGTACTCCTTCAGCCATTCGATGAGATTTCGCAGGGTACTTGTGTTTTTTTTGATCACGAAAACGGCTGGAACTTTCAGGTCATTCAGGTTTCCACCAACTTGCTCTGCTCCCCGTTTGTTGAAATCACGGAATGCAGTCGTGAATGTCCATGGCGTCTTGGAGTTATCGAAATGTCCGACACCAATAATTTTGGATGCATTCTCACGGCCATCGGGAATGCTCTCACGTCCAACAAAGCCTTCGTCGATACGCGATTGAGTTTGGTTTCTGAGATTGTTGTGGATACCTGCAATAACAACAATCAGACGATAACCAGCATCTGCAGCCTTGCAAATAAGGCCTGTATAATTTGCGGTTTTGCCCGATTGAACGTTGCCGACCACCATACCGCGCCGATCCCACCGAGCCTCTCCATTTGGGTCGCCCAATCGACCAAGTATCTTGTCGGTTATTTCGTCAAGCTTGGTGATGACGCCGTCTGGACCAGTCGAGAAACCCTTTTCCAGCATGAGTCTCTTGTAGCGCCCCCAAAAGTAAGGGTCGATGTCGGCTTTGGCCTGATCCAGCCATGGTGTGAAATCGTGATCATCGAGGATGGAGGCCAACTCCATGGTGACGCCGAGACGTTGCTCAAACTGACGGGCTAACAACTCAATGTCCTTCTCATCAATGCCCTCACACATGGGAGTTTTACTCAACTGATGGAGTGTTTCGCGGATACGTTCCGGACTGGGTATGTTACCCTTCGCAAGAGCAAAACTTGCCATGCCTTCGAGTGTTTCAAGAGGATTTGTCATGAGATTTCATTCCGTTCCAGAATACTAATTACGAGCGGTTCGGCGCGCTTCCAATTCGATTTGAACGGCTCGGCGACTCGAAGAATGGCTGGTATATCTTCAGCGGGAAAGCCGCTAACTATGAGATGTTTGCAAGATTCAATAGAAATTTCCAGAAGCGTCGAATCTTCGAGATGTAAGGACAAGCTGGTGGGATCGCGCCCCAAATCAGCAAAAATGGAATCATATGGGATTGCTGAGCTTGCGAGTGCGAGAACGCGTTCGAGGGCTCGTTTCTGGTCTTCATCCAACGTCTTTGACAAAGCAGCAATGGCAGGATGCTCGCAATTGACAGAGTAAGTAATGCCCCGATCTCCGGCGCTTCGATGCCAGACTGGTAGAGCGCTTTCGGATACCAGCCGCTGCCCCCGCCTTATGTAAACCCTGCGAGAGCCGTCTCCTATCGTATCTATCAGTGCCTTGAGGCGTTGCCGGATTTGCCTCGGCGGCTGTGCCGAAGCTTTCTTGACGTCGATTTTCCAATCCGCATCGAGGCCATTGGGCATGTCGATTCTCACACGACACAGTTTTGTCAGCTCGGATTTTCGAGCCAGATTGAACCATGTCCCATGCAAGATCAGGCGTCGTTCACGGTAAAGATAGAAGCCTTGGTTGCGAATATATCCTCCCTTACCCGCATGCAGCTCCCAAGCCGCACGTTCTGCCTTGCGATGGTGCGGAAGAGTGAAACCCTGAATGGTCACCTCCTGATCACCAATCCGGATGACCTCTGGCACCGAAGGCTTGCATTCAGTTGCTGGATGGTCTGCCCAGAATGGATCCCATGCGCTCAGTGGGCGATTATTGAACGATATCTCTACCTTGTTGAGACCAGTTTCCCCCGAGAGAAAACGGTGAAATACCAGTTCGAGATGGGATCTTGCATCATCGAATTTTCGGATAACTTCGGAGATGATTTCCGGTGTCAGCTCTGTATCGACAATGCGGTCAGGGTTTTCCCAGACGACAAGTGTGCCGTCACCTTCGAGCTGGTCACTCCATGGAATTTGGTCGATCATGTCGGGTACCAGAGCTTCCCAACGGTTCGTCTCGGCAATGTGATCGAGGTCCCAGATTGCAGCGTTCGTTTCGCCAGCCCGCCTGCTGACAACTGTGAGCTTCCTGCATTGAGAGAAAGAGGCCGTCTTCAACCCAAGTCCAAATCGGCCGAGGTCAGCAGACTCGCGAGACTCCAGTGGATTTCGTGATCCGGGGCGCATCGCATCACGCAGTTCAGCACGGTTCATGCCGCAACCATTGTCCAGAACTGCAAGCCGGACAGCCTGGTTGTCTGCATGTGTGAGAATCTCGATAGATCGAGCGCCAGCAGTAATCGAATTGTCTATGATGTCGGCAAGCGCTGTATCCAGCGTATAGCCTATGTCTCGCAGACTTTCGATCAGCGTCGAAGCCAAGGGTTCAGCCGAGAATGATTCCAAGTCTGCCCCCTTAGACTAACTTGCACGACCAGAAAACAGTAGAGTAGATCGAACCAAGTTGAGTTTGAACTCAGTATTCATTCAACTGTTTCGCATACGCGAGTCAAAGGAAATGAACGACCGTCGATTGAATATCATTGATGTTTCTTTTGCGAACACCACTCTGGCGAGAGGGCTGTTTGAGGCTTCGCTCACATCGCCTTGCTTGCGCCTGACTTCGCCCGGCACACCTTCGGCCGCCAAGCGGGCGAGACGCCGATCTACGCCCGGCGCGCTCTCTCCCGCCAGCCTGATATGAGCGCCGCCTCCGGCCCGGCTCGTCTCCGGTCACGGCGCTTGCGCGCCGCGCTGCGGGGGCTCACCGGATTATCGCCACACCTGCACTTCCCACTGCAAGCAGAGGGGTTGCAGGCGTGATAAAGTAACGCGACGGAACGAATGGTAATTTGTCATTGTGGAGGATCATCCGGCGAAACATCCTGTGCAGGTGGAATTTCTGGGTCTGCAATTGTGTCAGTTGATGGATTTTTCTCTTGAGATTCCGGGTTCAACTGGCTTGATCCAATGACGAGACGACGTTCAATTTCCCTCAACCGTTCTTCGAGAAGTTCGATCTTGGCGTTCTTATGCGCCACTTCAGTTGAAAGATTGAGTGCAGGGGGTACAATTAAGCCCGCGAATCCTATTAGCAACGCAATCATGCCTATAATGGTGGCAATTCTCGCAGCATTTTTTGGCATCCCAAAAATGTTAGATGCAACCTCGTCGGCCAGAGAGTCCACTGAAAGAAATGTCTCGGAAAAAAGGTTGGATTCCTGAACAACAGAGTTCCTGTACCCCTCTTCAGTTTCTGACCTGCCTTTTGCAGAATCCGCCTTCTCATGTTGAAAAAATGCGGTCCTGAAGAATGTATCCCCCTTTTGCAATGAAAAGGCTGTATTGCTGAAATTGATGACTGCTGTACTCAGATATCCGTCGTAACAAGGGTCCACGATTCCTACAGTCAGTGTGAGTAACCCTTTCCTTGTCCATGTTGTGCGCAGTGTTGTGATGCCAGTCACCGTTTTAGGCTCCAGACTCAATCAGATCCAGAATGCGACGAGGATTGCAAGTGCGATGGTTGACAGGAAGTTGCGAGCGAGCTTGTCATACCGGGTTGCCGCGCGCCTGAAGTCCTTGATCCGACAGAAGGCGTTTTCGATGAGGTGGCGGTCTTTGTATCGGCGTTTGTCATAGGCGATTTTGCGCTTGCGATTGATGCGGCCTGGAATAACTGGAACCTTGCCGTTTTGGCGTAGGGTTTTGCGGATGGCATTGGCGTCGTAGCCCTTGTCGGCGAGCAGGTAGCGCGCTCCGGTCGCGTAGTGCAGCAACAAGTCTGCACCTGTTGTATCTGCGATATTTCCTGCGGTTAGCGCGAAGGCGTAGGGGCGGCCAATCGTGTCGGTAAGGGCGTGGAGCTTGGTCGTTTGGCCGCCGCGCGAGGGGCCGATGGCCTGATTTTTCGCCCCCCTTTTCCGCCATGGGCCGAGCGGTGAGCCTTGACATAGGTCGAGTCGATGGCGGTCGATTTCATCACCGCGCCTGAAATCGCCAGCGCTTCCACCAGGTTCGCCCAGAAGCGCTTGCGCGACCAGCGGTTGAACCGGTTATAGATCGTTGTCGTCGGGCCGTAATCGGGCGGGCAATCACACCAGCGACAGCCCGTTTTCAGAACATGGATGATGCCGGAAATCACCTGACGGTCATCGACACGCCGCGCCCCCGGCTGGTTCTTCGGCACATGTGGCTCAATCACCGACCATTGCTCATCACTGAGCCAGAAAAGGTGCGACATTCATTATCCTCCGATAGCCTCACACAACTGGAATCATGATTTGCTATAAGCTATCAATAGGCTGATTGGGTTTAGAGCCTAG
>JAJFFK010000018.1 GCA_021776655.1 Henriciella sp.
TTTTTTCCGCCGATAGCCACGCAGGTGGGTCTCCAAGGACCGCTCTATCCCCCAATTCGTGGCGGCGCGTTCCTCCATAAATCCCCGTCGCCACGGGCGTTTTCGGGGCATTGGGGCGTGCTCAAAATAAAACTTGTCCACCCCCTCTCCAGCCTGACCTATACTCCTCGCCATGGATTTTGCGCTTCAGCCTCACCTCTATGCCAATGTGCCCGTGCTCTATTGGCCGTGGGTCTTCTGGCAGCTTTGGCGTATCGCGCTCTGGGGCGAGCTGACCGGGCGCGATGTGTTGGTCACCGTCGACAGATATGGCCGGGTTCATATCCGCCACGTGAGCGACGACCCAAGCCTCTGGACGCCGAGCCTCTATCCGCATTTACACGAACATTATCTCACCCCCCGTCTTCCCAGCGAACGCCGGGACCAATGGCGGTTGCGGATTGAAGCGGCCTACGCGCCCGGTTTTGGCGTACAGGCCTGGATTATTATGCCGAAGGTTTTGGGCTTTGAGGGTCCGGCAGTCTGCCGCCCCGAACGCCCGACAATTCGCGATCCAGTGGTGTGCGAAACGCTAAGCTCTGGTTTTGCGAAGCGCTAAGCCCCTTCGGGGCACGCTTCGCGAAGCGGGTTCCGCGACAGCGCTGCGCGCTGCCACATGAACCTGGCTCAGGGCTGTGCTTACCCATATTCGCTCATTCCCGCGAAGGCGGGAACCTCTCGCAAAACAGACCGGACGCCATACGGCGCACCGGACGCAGGTGCTGCTTTACCCCGGAAACCCGCCTGCTTTGCTCAAGGATGAGCTGACCTTGTGGCCCAGTGCCGTTTCGAGCCATTTCGCTGTCTCGATCATTTTGCCCTGATCAATCCCGGTCTCGAACCCGGCCCGCTCCAGCATGTAAATCACGTCCTCGGTGGCGACATTTCCGGTAGCGGCAGGCGCAAACGGACATCCGCCAATGCCGCCGCAACTGGCGTCAATGACATCCACACCGGCCTCAACCGCTGCATAGACATTGGCCAGCGCCGCGCCGCGTGTGTCGTGAAAATGCAGGCGCAGGAATACATCTGGCGCCTCGGTGCGCACACGCTCGATCAGGGCGCGCACCTGCCAGGGTGTCGCCACGCCAATTGTGTCACCCAGCCCGACCTCGGTGACGCCTGCGCGCTGGGCTTGGGCTGCCAGGTTTGCCACCACGCCAGGATCAACCTCGCCATTATACGGGTCGCCGAACGCAACCGAGATGGTTGCTGAGAGCGGCGTATTGGCCTCGTGGACCAGATCAGCGCAGGCCGCTAGCGCATCGGCGCTGGCTTGCGGGGTCATGCCCTGATTGCGCAGGCCAAAGCCTTCGCTGGCGACCAGCACAAAGTTGATCTCATCGGCGCGCGCATCAATTGCCCGGCGCACGCCTTTCTCATTCAGGGCGAGCGCGATGTGGCGGGTATTATGGCGACGGGTCAGGCCGCGAAAGACCTCGGCGCTATCGGCCATTTTGGGCACAGCTTTAGGTGAAACGAAGGACCCGGACTCCATTCGCGCCACACCACATTCTTCGAGCCGGGCGATGAATTCCAGCTTCTGATCCGTGCTCAGGTGTCCGGGATCATTCTGTAATCCGTCACGCGGGCCGACCTCTACGATATCAATACGTCTTGTCATCTTGCCTGTTTAGCGGGCATTGAGGTCAGATGACAGAGTTTAAACCGCCATTCGACCCCGCCGCGCAAGACGAGACACGTGAGCTGCGGCCAAAATTCAACGCTGACGGATTAATCGCGGCGATTGCGCAGGATGTAGAGACCGGCGAGGTCTTGATGCTCGCCTGGATGAATGCCGAGGCGCTGGCGCTGAGTATCGAGACCGGCCGGGCGACCTATTGGTCACGGTCGCGCGGCGCGCTCTGGGTCAAAGGCGAAACGTCCGGGCATATTCAGGACATTGCCGAGATACGGATTGATTGTGATCAGGATGCGGTTTTGCTGAAAGTTCGCCAGACCGGCGGGGCCTGTCATACTGGGCGCGCGTCGTGCTTTTACCGGGTGATTTGCGATCACAATCTGGTTGAACAAATTGACACGTAAGGCATCTGTCGCTTTGTAGCTGTCTCGCTTCAGGAGCCATGATGATGCAAATATTAAGAACGCCCGACAGCCGGTTTGAAGGCCTCTCAGGATACGATTTTCAACCCAATTATTTCGAGGTCAAGGCTGAGGATGGCACGCTCATGCGCCTGCATTACCTCGATGAGGGACCGCGTGAGGGTGAGCCGATCCTGTGCCTGCACGGCCAGCCGAGCTGGAGCTATCTGTATCGCAAGATGATCCCGCTGCTGACGGCGGCTGGATATCGGGTGATTGCGCCGGACCTGATTGGGTTTGGCAAATCAGACAAGCCCGCCGACATGGCTGATTATTCCTATGCCGGGCATATTGATTGGATGGCGCAATGGTTGACCGGGCTGAACCTGACCGGATTGACCCTGATGTGCCAGGACTGGGGCGGCTTGATCGGCTTGCGTTTGGTCGCCGACCAGCCTGAGCGGTTTGCGCGTTTGGTGATTGCCAATACGGGACTGCCGAGCACCAGGTCGGTCCCTGATCAGGTGTCTGCGATGATGGCGCAAATGTATGACACTGTGCCGGTTCCGACCGCTGCGATGGTGCAGGAACAGTTTGCGGCGGGCGGCCAAGGCGCATTCCTGTACTGGATAAAGTATGCAGCAGAATCGCCAGACTTTTGCGTGCGTGACGTGTTTGGCCTGTTATCGCGGATTGAGGATGCGGCGGTGCTTGATGGCTATGAAGCGCCGTTCCCGGACAATCGGTTTGCAGCTGGCGCGCGGCAATTTCCGCTACTGGTGCCGCTGCGCCCAGATCAGAAAGCTGAGCGTGAGGCCGGGGATTGCGCTTGGGCGGTTCTGGCAGGCATGGGCGTGCCGGTTCTGACCGCCTTTAGCGACGGTGACCTGGTAACCAAGGGCGGCGAGAAAGCGTTTCAGGATCAAATTCCGAATGTGCAGAGCGTCACGATCAAGGGCGGCGGTCACTTCCTGCAAGAAGACACACCTGAGCCGTTGAGTAAGGCGATCATCAGCTTCATGCAGACGACCTAGAGCATTTTTCGCTCACGGCTTCTTCGCTGACACGAAGGCCTGCACGGGCGCGGCGCATTAGCGCCGGGCCGCCTTGCGACTGACACGCGGGCCTGAGCCTAGGGTCACTCAGGCAAGGCGAAAGCAACAATATGGTCACCGCGTCTTGTATCAGCACTGCCGAGCCCGCCTGCCGCGATCACGACATATTGGCGACCATTATAGGTGTACGTCATAGGTGTCGCTTGTCCGCCAGCGGGCAAGCGGCCTTTCCATAACTCATTGCCTGTTTTAACATCCAGCGCACGCAGATAATCATCCATTGCCGCGCCGATGAAGATCAGGCCAGACCCGGTGATAATTGGACCGCCAAAATTGGGCGTGCCGAGTTTTAACGCGATCCCGCCTGGTGCAAGATCCCTGGTCGTGCCGAGGGTGCGGCGCCAGACAATCTCGCCGCTATCAATATCGACCCCAGCGATCACACCCCATGGCGGCGGCGAGCAGGGCAGACCTAGTGGTGACAGGATGATATCGCGGCGCATCGAGTATGGCGCGCCTTCCATCGGCGCAAATTCCGAACCATCTTCAATCGAGTCGGCGACATCCCCAGCCGCTGTCTTGGCGGTCAGGGTTACAAAACTGGCGACATTACTCATATTCACAACCATCAGATTGCGGCTCGGATCAAACGCTGTGCTGCCCCAATTCGCGCCGCCGCCAGAAAACGGATAGGCGAGGGTTCCCTGCTCGGTTGGCGGGGTATACAGGCCATCGCCGCGCAGCGCCTTGAACTTGTTGGCGCAGGCCAGCTTGTCCCAGAGCGTTATTCCAAAGGCGTCGCCGGGTGCCAATGTGTTCGATACAATCGGCGGCGTTAAAACCGGATAGGGCTGGGTTGGCGACAGGACCTCGCCTGCGACACCGCCTTGTGGCACGGCGCGCTCTTCAATTGGCAGGAATGGCGCGCCCGTATCCCGGTCGAGAACAAAGACCAGGCCGGTCTTGGCGACCTGCACTACTACATCATGCGCTGTGCCATCGCGCCAGACCTGATACAGACCGGGCTGGGCCGGAAGATCATAATCCCAGACATCGTGATGCACGGTTTGGAAATGCCAAACCACTTCGCCGGTTTCGCCATTCAGCGCGACGACAGAGTTGGCATAATTATTGTCGCCAACCCGGTTGCCACCATAATAGTCGGGGCTGGCGCTGGAGGTTGGCAGGAAGACCAGGCCGCGCGCCTCATCTGTTGAGATGGTTGACCAGACATTGGCATGCCCGGTTTGATCGGCGCTACCGCCTGCCCAGCTATCGCGGGCTGGATCGGCGGGGTCTTGTGGGACCGGGTTGAACCGCCATTTCACCGCACCCGTGCGAACGTCATAGGCGTGCACGGTTCCTATTGGTGCGTTGGTGCGTAAATTGTCACCAATGGCTGTGCCGGTGATGACTGTGTTGCCAATGATGGCTGGGGCAGAGGTGATCTGAAACTCGCCAGGCCAGCGCAGCGCCATGCTCGGATTGATCTGGATCGTACCATTTGCTCCGAAATCTGTGCATAATTCACCGGTCTTGGCGTCGAGCGCGATCAGGCGTGAATCGACGGTGCCCAGAAACAGGCGCGAGGCGCACAGGCCTTGATCCTCATCGTTTTGGCTTTGCCAATAGGACACCCCCCGGCAGGTAAACTGATTGGCCGGACGGCCATCGGTCGGCACATCCGGGTCATAGCGCCATATTTCAGTACCCGTGCCAGGGTCAAGCGCAATGACCTGTTGGAACTGGGTGCAGAAGACCAGTGTGTCCTCGGCCAGAATTGGGGTTGTTTCGAGGGCCGTTCTGCGCTGGACATCAGCGCTAAGCCCTTCAAGCGCGCCAGATCGATACGACCAGGCGACCTCCAGATCCGCAACATTGTCCGGCGCGATCTGATCAGCTGCCGAATAGCGCGTCCCGCCTGCGTCACCGCCATAAGCCGCCCAGCCAAGGCCAATATCTGCGGGGGCAACACGGACCTGCGTCGCGCGCCCGTCAATATCGAGATTTGCCCCTAAACCGAGCGCCGCCCAGATGGCTGATCCACCAAGAAAACTCAAAGCAATAAAGCCACCAATTACCAGTAAAAGCAGGCGAGGGAGGGTCAGGCGCATGGTTTGACTCCGCAGTTTTGACCAGCATACATGGAAAATCAGTCGGCCAAAGCCTGGATTTTTGCTCGGCGAAACGGGCTGAGGCTTGCGCAGAGAATATTTCCTTCTAGCAAACCACGCGGATGCAGCCGGACATAAGCGATTAAGGTCACGTGCCCGTCTTGAATTCGGTTCGAAGGGCCAAAAAAGGCAGGAACCATGTTTTATATTCCGTATAGATACGTTGCCATTTTCCGTTCTTGAGCTTCACCTGCAGGTAAATTTTCACCAGCCGTTTGCCGCGCCAATAATAAGCCAGTCGTGTTTGGCCAGTGAACCAGCCTGCAACGGCCTTTTCGAACACGCCTTTGATCTCTCCAAACGGGAAGAAATATGACCGAAAACCATCAACGCCAAAACATAACTCGTCGCCGTTCTGGAGCCCTAAAGTTACCGCCTGATGGCTGGGGTCAATTGACGAGAGCAAGAACATGACCTCGTCCGGGGTCTCAGACTCCCGCGCAATGTTTAGCTTCTGATGCGCCGCGATCCTCCGAAATATCGCTTCAGCTTCAGCGGTAAAATCAGTCATCGCGGAACCGATTGGTAATCGGATAGCGTCGGTCGCGGCCAAAATTCTTGCCGCCGACTTTCACACCGGGTGGGGCCTGGCGGCGTTTATATTCGGCCACGTAGAGCAGATGCTCAATCCGGCGTACGGTCGCCTCGTCATGGCCGCGCGCGAGGATATCGTCGAGGTCAAGCTCCTCGTCGACCAGTCCGCGTAGAATGTCGTCGAGCACCTCGTAAGGCGGCAGGTTATCGTCGTCGCGCTGATCTTCGCGCAATTCGGCGCTTGGCGGTTTGGTGATGATGCGGGCCGGAATAACCTCGCCTTTCGGGCCGAGACCACCGCGCGGATGATCGGCGTTGCGCCAGTTTGACAGCTCAAACACTTCGGTTTTGTAGAAATCCTTGAGCGCATTATAGCCCCCGCACATGTCGCCATAGAGGGTCGCATAGCCGACCGCCATTTCGGACTTGTTGCCCGTGGTGACGACCATGTGGCCGAACTTGTTCGACAATGCCATCAGCGTAACCGCGCGCAGGCGCGACTGGATATTTTCTTCTGTCGTGTCGGGGGCGGTGTCTTCGAATTGATCGGCAAGCATCTCGCCCAGCGCGCCAACTCCCGGCGCGATATTGATCGTGTCATAGCGCGCGCCAAGCGCTTTTGTGCAGGCCAGCGCGTCTTCCAGGCTATCATTGCTGGTATATTTGCTCGGCAGCATCACGCACCAGACGCGGTCGGCACCGAGCGCATCGACCGCCATGGCCGCTGTCAGCGCGCTATCAATCCCGCCCGACATGCCAAGCACAACACCGGGAAAGCGGTTCTTGTCCACATAATCACCAAGCGCCAGAACGGCGGCGCGATATTCGGCCTCTGTGCCTTCGGTCAAGCTGGCTTGCGCCTCAGACGCGAAACGTCCCGTCTCGGCATTGAAGCTGACCAGCGCTGAGCCAGTAATAAAATCGCCAAGCAATTGATGCTCATTGCCGTCAATATCAACCGCGTAGCTGGCGCCATCAAAGACCAGTTCATCCTGCCCGCCGACCTGATTGACAAACAAATAAGGCAAGCCGTTCTTGCGCCAAGAAGAGAACGTCGTGTGGCGTTCGACTTGCACTGTGCGCCGCCATGGCGAGGCGTTGGGAACGATCAGAACTTGCGCGCAGTCGTCTTTGAGGTCTTGCGGCACACGGTCGAGCCAGATGTCTTCGCAAATCGCGATGCCGATACGCACGCCATTGAAGTCTATCGCGCGGGCCGGCCCGACGCCGGGATCAAACACGCGGACCTCATCAAACACGCCGTAATTGGGCAGTTCGCGCTTGTCATAGCGATAGCTGATCTCGCCGCCCCGCAGCAGCAGTGCCGAATTGTGCAGTTTGCCGTCATCCGCCCAAGGCGAGCCGATAATCACGCCCGGCCCGTCTTTGGTTTCACCGGCGAGGGCGTCGACCGCTGCCATTGAGAGCTGTACGGCGGAGGGTTTGAGCACCAGATCCTCAGCCGGATAGCCGAGAATGAACAGCTCCGGCAAGACGAGCAGGTCCGCGCCCGCCGCCTTGGCCTCAGCCAGTGCGCCCTGCGCCAGCGCCAGATTGCCATTAATGTCACCCACCACCGGGTTGAGCTGTGCAGCAAGAATGTTCAGCGTCTTTGTCATGCCATGTGAGATAGGGCGTTTCATTTGCAGTGTCATCCTCCCCCGTTCACGGGGGAGGTGGGCGCGCAGCGCTCGGAGGGGGAACGCCTCGATAGCCCTAGCCAGCCACGCCCCCTCCGCCCTTCGGGCACCTCCCCCACAAGTGGGGGAGGAAAGAACGAGGATCGCGCAGCCCGTGACAAAGCCCGCCAACCGCGCCTAATTGCGCGCATGGGGCGAACACTCGATATTGCGATTGCTGGGGCCGGGATTGGCGGGCTGGCGGCGGCGGCTTTTCTGGCGCGGCAGGGACATGGCGTGCGGGTGTTCGATCAGTTCGATGCACCGCAGCCGATTGGGTCTGGGTTGATGTTGCAGCCGACCGGGCTGGCCGTGCTCGGCAAGCTTGGTCTGCGGGGTGAGATTGATCGGCTGGGTAGCCGGATTGACCGCTTGTGGGGGCTGACCACGCCGTCTGGGCGCGCCGTTCTGGATGTGCATTACGCGAAATGGAAGCCTGACTTGTATGGGCTGGGCGTGCAGCGCTCAATGCTGTTTGATCAGATCTTGGCGGCGGCGATAGAGACCGGGGCCCAGCTGATCCCCTCGACCGAGATTGCCAGTGCCGACGCACAGAGCGGGATGCTTGAAACCAGCAACGGCAAGACGCTTGGGCCGTTTGATCTGGTTGTGGATGGGCTCGGCGTTCACTCGCCTTTGACGAGAAATTCTCGCAAGGAACTCCCCTATGGGGCGTTATGGGCGACCCTGCCCTGGCCTGAGAATGGTCCGTTTGAAGCGACGGCACTGGAGCAACGCTACCGCGCGGCGAGCCAGATGACCGGGGTGATGGCGTCGGGGCGGGCCGGTCATGACGCGCCGCTGAGCCTGACTTATTTCTGGTCGATCCGGGCGGATAGGGAGGCGGCGTGGCGGGCCGAACCACTCGATCAATGGAAAGACCGCGCAACCGAGCTATGGCCAGAAACGCGGGGTCTGGTCGATCAATTTAGCCATCACGATGATCTGACTTTCGCGCGCTATCGCCATCGCACCCATCCCAAGCCGGTTGCCGGGCCGCGTCTGGTGCATATTGGCGACGCCTGGCACGCCGCCTCGCCGCAGCTTGGCCAAGGCGCGAATATGGCGCTGCTGGATGCGTGGGCGCTGGCGCAGGCGATTGAGGGTGGCGGCGATCTGCCCGGCGCGCTGGCCGCGTATCGCCGCTCCCGCATCGGACATGTCCGGCTATACCAGATCATGACCTATCTGTTCACGCCGGTGTATCAGGGCGATAGCCGGGTGATGCCATGGCTACGCGACTGGCTGGCGGCACCCGTCAGCAAGATCTGGCCCGCGCCGCAGCTGCTCGCAGCAATGGTCAGC